>DFWH01000002.1 GCA_002380805.1 Clostridiales bacterium UBA4139
AAAGTAGATGGTTGCCAGAATCAATTAAAGCTTTCGGGGTGTAGCGTAGCTTGGCTAGCGCGCCTGATTTGGGATCAGGAGGTCGCAGGTTCAAATCCTGTCACCCCGAGCCTTGTATCAATGGATTTGTAATCCTTATGGTGGATATGGCGCAGTTGGTTAGCGCGCCAGATTGTGGCTCTGGAGGCCGTGGGTTCGAATCCCATTATCCACCCTATTGTGGGTCACTAGCTCAGTTGGTAGAGCACTGGACTTTTAATCCAGGTGTCTCGGGTTCGAGCCCCGAGTGACTCATATTTTTTGCAGTCGTGGCGGAATTGGCATACGCGCTAGACTAAGGATCTAGTCCGGGTTTCTGGGTAGGGGTTCAAGTCCCCTCGACTGCATAATTTGCGCGAATGGCTCAGTGGTAGAGCATCGCCTTGCCAAGGCGAGGGTCGCGAGTTCGAATCTCGTTTCGCGCTTTTTAGCTTTTGCATTATCGTATAGTGGGCTATCGCCAAGCGGTAAGGCACAGGACTTTGACTCCTGCATTCGCTGGTTCGAATCCAGCTAGCCCAGGTCTCAAGTTAAGCTAAATTAATTAGTTTAATGGGGTATCGCCAAGTGGTAAGGCAACGGATTCTGATTCCGTCATCCGCAGGTTCGAATCCTGCTACCCTAGTTTAAGAGCCTGTATTTTACAGGCTTTTTTATTTTGAGTGAAGTTTTAAAGGCTAACGGTGGTTAGCCTTTTTTATTGCACATAAAAACAGTATTAATGGCAGTAATTAGGTATAATTACGTAATGTAACATAACTTAACTATACAGTTCTAAAACGCTATATCAAACTACTATCTAAAATCCTATATATAGCAATTCTTTTATCGTCTGCAACAATTCAAATTCTAATTTCATTATAAATCTTCTACTCGTAGTTATCATACGGCAAAAAAAGAAAATAAATTTAAGCACTTTATTGATTTTTAAGATTAATATAAATTCATTAGTTAGATAATTGAATTCAAAATAAAAGTAAAAGTGTTCAAAAAAGGCATTCGTTTCTTTTCATAAATATGTATATTAACAATAAAAAACAAAAATGGCAAAATGACAAAAGTAAAAAATATAAGTAAATTGCATTGACAGAAGAACAACGTGGTGGTAGTTTTATGACAAGATCAAAAATTGAATTCAAAATTTGATAGTAATGTGTTCAAATATGTTGAGCATATATTCAAAAAATATGTTTTAGAAGTGGAGGGCGAGGAATGGACTTCGCAGGAAAGAAAATAATCGTAACAGGCGGTGCAAGTGGAATTGGAAAAGCTATTACTGAGGGCATTGTAGAAGGCAGAGGGCATGCAATTATTGTCGATTTAAACATGGAAACTGCTGAAAAAGTACGGGAAGAATTAGGGAAGAACAATGTTACTTGTTACAAAGTAAACTTAGCTAATGCTGAAGAAATTCGAACTGTTTTCTCTCAAATTCTAGCAGACTTTGGTCAGATACACGGACTTGTAAACAATGCAGGAATTGTTAGCACAGTGCCGTTTGAAGAGGTTACCCAGAATGAATGGGATAAGGTAGTTTCAATCAACCTGACAGGTGTTTACACAGCAATTAGTACATTGTATCCCTCCATGAAAGAAAATGGGTATGGTCGTATTGTAAATGTAGCATCTGTGGCGGCAAAAAGAGGCGGTGGATTATTAGGGACAAGTGCTTATGCTGCATCAAAAGCTGGAGTAATTGGTTTGACAAAAGCTGTGGCAAGAGAGGGCGCAACTTTTGGCATTGCTTGCAACAGTGTGTGCCCAAGCTTAACATTAACCCCTATGACAGCTGGAATGTCAGCAGAGAAAAAAGAAAAGATTCTAGCAACGATCCCCATGGGTAGAGGTGCTGATCCAAAGGAAATTGCGAATGTAATTTTGTTTTATGCATCTGATTTAGCAAGCTTTGTAACAGGTGAAGTAAGTGATGTTGACGGTGGCGTAACAATGGATGGCTGAGACCATTAAAAGCTAATATTACAAGGAGGAAGAGTGTATGAAGAAGCGTTTATTTGCAAGTATGATGGCAATGATGGTGGCGGCAGGCTGTTTGGCGGGCTGCGGCGGTGGAGGTAGTAATAGTAGCAGTGGAGATGCAGCAGGTGCTACAGAGGGCGATACATATAATTGGAAAATGGCATTAAACTCAACAGCAGGAGATAATGCATATGACACAGCGGCAGTATTTGCTGACAAGGTAAAAGAATTGACAGATGGTAAAGTTAATGTTGAGCTTTATGGTGGTGCAAGCCTTGGTTCTACTTCAGAAGTTTTGGAGGGGTTAAGCTATGGTGTCGCAGACATTATTTGTGAATCTGTAGGTACATTGGCAACTTTTACGCCTCTCGCAAATATTGATGCAATGCCTTACATTTACAACGACTATGACCATTTTATGAATGTTTGGTATAGTGATTTGGGTCAGGAAATGAAGGATACCATCGGTGAAGCCTCTGGCTTTAAGTTGATGGGGGGTACTTTTAGAGGACCTAGAATTGTAACTTCTACAAAAGAAATGCATAATGTTAATGACTTTAAAGGATTTAAATTGAGGGCGCCCAACCTTGAGATGTACTTGAAAACATGGCAATGGATGGGAGCAGCACCTACCCCAATGGCAATGAATGAAACCTATACAGCTTTACAGCAGGGGACAGTTTCTGGGCAGGAAAATCCTATGGCAGACTCTATGAACTATGCATTTAACGAAGTATGTAAATATTGGATTAAAACAAACCATGTTTATAGCTGTAACTTGTTTATTATGGATGCGAACTACTTTAATGGCTTGCCCGAGGACATCCAGTCTGCGGTAACAGAAGCAGCTGAATATGCAGGTCAAGAAGTTAGTGTGAAGCAGTTAGAAAAAGAAGAAGCGGCAGAAGCAAAACTGGTTGAGGAAGGATGCGCAGTAATTGATGTTGATCTTGATGCATTTAAAGCGCACTTTGATGGTTTTGCAGATAAGAATTTCCCTGATTTGAAGGATTGGACAGATAGAATCAAAGCTATGGATGCAGGGGAATAAGCTACAAGAAGAAAAATGAGGTGATTAAATTGATAAAGGCTTACTCGAAGTTTCTGGATAAGCTGGAAACAGTAGAAAAATTGTTTTTGGCTGTTACTGTTGCAATCATGATAATTGTTATGGTATACCAAGTAGTTTTAAGATATTGTTTTTCCTCCGCAAATTCATGGAGTGAGGAATTGGCTAGATACTTATTTATCTATGATGTAATGATTGCTGCAGCAATTGCAACCAGAAAAAACAGCCATTTACAGGTTGACTTTTTGTTAAATCTATTTAAGCCAAAGATAAAGTGCATGTTTACAATTGGGGCAACTTTAGTGGGTATTGTGTTTTTAGGATTTTTGTTTACCTATTCTTTGACACTGTGCCAAACAGCGGCAACAAACATCTCTGCTGGATTAAAAATTTCTATGTCCATACCATATGCTTGCATGCCTATTGGTGCAGTGCTTATGATTATGACCTCGATGGAAGTAATTTTAAAGAATGTTTCTCAAATTCATGAATTGGGTAAAGAGGAGGTGTGCGGCTGATGAATGCTGGATTGATTGTTATTCTTTCATTACTTGGGCTGTCCTTCTTAGGTATCCCTATCTATTTGGCATTGGGGATTGGCACCCTTGTTGCCTTGAATGTAGCTGATATGCCACTCATTGTTTTGCCTCAGAAATTGTTTGCAGGTATGAACTCGAGCTCCTTACTGGCTATTCCATTCTTTATGCTTGCAGGTAATATTATGTCACGTAGTATTACGGGGAAACTGATTGATGTTTCAAACGCTTTAATTGGTTGGATTAAGGGTTCCTTGGCAGTGGTTACTGTTTTGGCTTCTGCTCTATTCGGTGCAATTTCTGGCTCAGGTGTTGCCACTGCATCAGCAGTTGGTGGTACAACAATCCCGGCGATGAAAGAAGAAGGGTATCCTCCCCATTTTGCAGCAGCAATTACAGGTATTGCCTCTATTTTAGGGCCAATTATCCCCCCCTCAATTACCTTAATTGTATATGCGAGTATTACAGATCTCTCTGTTTCGAAGCTCTTTATGGGTTCAGTAATTCCCGGTGTTTTAATGGCAGGTGGACTAATCCTATATGCTTTGTTTTATGGTAAAAAGCATGACTTGCCTGCACATGAAAAGAAGAAACCAAAAGAGATTGCATTGACGTTTAAAGATGGTATTTGGGCATTATTAATGCCAGTAATTATCCTTGGTGGAATTTTTGGAGGTATTTTTACACCGACAGAGTCCGCAGCCGTTGCAGTTGTATATGCCTTGGCAGTAAGCCTTTTCATCTACAAAGACATGAAGTTTAAAGATATGTTTACTGTTTTTGTTGAGGGCGCAATTGGTACAGCTACAATCTTGATGCTAGTTGGTCTTTCTAAAGCTTCAAGTTATGTTGTAACTACTTCTGGTTTGCCCCAGCAAGTTTTGGAGGTATTTAGCTCCATTACTTCAAGCAAGCTTGTAATACTGTTGTTGTTAAATGTACTATTCTTTGTAATTGGTATGCTGATGGAGGCAAATGCGGCGATTATTATGATGACTCCCATCTTGTTGCCTCTGTTATCAGCATTTGGTATTGATCCTTTACAGTTTGGTATTATCATGAGCTTCAACTTATGTATTGGGTTGGTTACTCCCCCTGTGGGTATCTGCCTATTGATGACAAATCAGATAGCAAGGGCAAGCTTTGTTAAAACTTTAAGATCAATGTTACCGATGCTATTAATATCAATTATAGTTTTGATGGTGGTGACATTTATACCTGAAATTACACTGTGGTTGCCAAGCCTCATTCAATAGTATTTTACGAAAAAGATAATCTCATTTTTCTACATAATTATATATACCCCTTCCAAGAAGCCCCTCTCCTTTCATAAGGAGGGGGCTTTGTATTAAATTTGCATTAAATAAGTAGAAATAAGGAAAAAAACAAGCTTTTTCGTTTTTTTTTACCAGAAATTTATTGTTAGAAAAGAGTGTTTTCACAAAAATTTCTTTAAAAAACGTGGAAAGGGTGGTATAATACAACTAACTATGCAATCGATAATAAATATCCTAACTTTATTAGGATTAAGATAGGAGGCTGGTTGATATGGCAGCAAAATTAGAAAATGAGTATGGTGTAATTAGCATTGATCGTGAGGTAATTGCAAGAATTGCAGGATACGCCGCAATTGAATGTTATGGCATTGTAGGTATGGCAGCCAAGAATATGAAAGATGGCTTGGTGCAACTTTTGAAGTTGGAAAGTTTAACAAAGGGAATTAAGATGCAAGTGGATCAAAACAAAGTAAGTTTGGATTTGCATATTATTGTAGAATACGGCACCAATATTTCTGCGATCGCAGACAATATCATTAGTACTGTGAAATATTCTGTGGAAGAATATGCAGGGCTTGAGGTAGAAGATGTGAATATCTTTGTTGACGGTGTCAGAGTCGACAATTGAGTATGAGGAGGAACTATCGGTGAGTATTTTGAAGTTGAATGGCCTTCGGTTAAGCAGAATGATTATTGCCGGAGCAAATGAATTAACTGCAAATAAGCAGTTGGTAGATGCAATGAATGTGTTTCCTGTTCCCGATGGGGATACAGGCACAAATATGTCTCTTACTGTTTTAGCAGCTGCAAGAGAGTCTGAAAAAAGCAGTTCTTTAAGAGTGGATGAAATATCTAAGTTGGCAGCTGGTGGTGCGCTTAGGGGTGCGAGAGGCAATTCTGGCGTTATTACATCTCAGCTGTTTCGTGGTTTTTCTAAAGGATTGGAAGGCTTAGAAGAAGCAGGTGTAGTTGACTTGGCTGTGGCTATGGATAAGGGCGTTCAAACTGCTTATAAAGCAGTTATGAAACCCAAAGAGGGAACTATTTTGACTGTTGCCAGAGCTTGCGCAGAAGCGGGTGCTAAGTTGTCCTTAGAAACAGATGATATCGAAATTTTCCTAAAAGGTGTTATTGAATATGGTCATGAAGTTTTGGCAAAAACCCCCGAAATGCTTCCTGTGCTAAAGCAGGCCGGTGTTGTTGATGCGGGTGGACGTGGGTTACTATATGTTTTGGAAGGTGCTTTGAAGCATATTCATGACGAAGGACCTATTTCTGTGGCTGAGCCAACGAAATCAGAGCCCACAGACTTTGCTGCTTTGGCATCTATTGAGAATGAAGATATCACTTTTGGCTATTGTACAGAGTTTTTCATCAACGTGAATTATCCTGATGATGCAACAGTTCAGAAGTTAAAATCATACCTTGGGACCATTGGTGATTCCATTGTTTGTGTTAGCGATGAAGAAATTATTAAAATTCATGTGCATACAGACCATCCCGGCTTGGCAATTGAAAAGGCATTGGCAATTGGTAGCCTTAGTGGATTAAAGATTGATAATATGAGGGAACAGCATACAAATCGTATTGATTTTAATGCGGCGGCTCTTACTCCTGTGCAGGCATTTGAAAAGGTTGCGGTTGAAGAGAAAAAAGAAGATGCTCCTAAAAAGGATATCGGTTTTGTTTCTATTTCTGCAGGTAAGGGGCTATCCGATATTTTCAGAAACCTAGGTGTTGATGAAATTATCGAGGGTGGGCAAACCATGAACCCTAGCACAGAAGATATTTTGAATGCGGTTGAGCAGATTAATGCAGACAATATTATTATTTTACCAAACAATAAAAATATCATCTTAGCTGCTGAACAGGCAGTAGATCTTTGCGACGACAAAAATTTATTTGTGGTTCCAACTAGATCTGTTCCTGAAGGCATCAGTGCAATGTTCTGTAATGCAGAAGGGCTTGAGGCTGATGAAATGGCTGAGGAGATGAAAGAAGCGATTAAGGCAGTTTCCACAGTTTCTGTTACTTATGCAGTAAGAGATACTTGTTTTGGTGACAAAGAAATTACTGAAGGTGATATTCTATGTATGCTAAACGATGAAATTGTTGTTGTTGCAAAGGAAGTTGCAGAGGGTACAAAGGAAGTGCTGAAACAAACTATTACAGAAGATAATGAAATGGTTAGCATTTATTATGGTTCCGATGTGACTGAAGATGATGCACAAGAAATTGCAGATTTTATTGAAGAGAACTACCCCGATTGTGAAGTTGAAATCCAAAGTGGGGATCAGCCTTTGTATTTCTACATCATTTCCGTAGAATAAAAACAAATATGACCGTAGGGCAGAACAGCTCTGCGGTTTTTTTGTTGCTGATTTTTCCGGAATATGGTGAAATTTGGATAAAAAGCTGTTAAAATAGGCTTTAACACAGACCATAAAAATACTATAATAAAATGATATAGCGAAAATTCATACAAATTAAGTTAGGATTTAGGGAAAGAGGTGAGAACATGGAGTGGAATGACCCAGTTTCCATCCTTAAAGGTGTTGGGGAGCAGAGAGAAAAAAAAATGAATAAGCTTGGCATTTTCACTTTAGAAGACCTTTTGACTCATTATCCCAGAGAATATAAAGACAGAAGTAGGTTGACGAAGATTTGTCAGTTAGAAATGGATATAGAAAGTACTTTCATTGCCCGTTGCAAGGCTAGTGGTGAAACAATCAGGCATGGAAGGTTTACTTTTACCCGCCTTAGAGTAGGTGATGATAGTGGTGAGATTGGACTTATCTGGTACAATCAGCCTTATATGAAGACTGCCCTAAAAGTTGGAGAGTCATATTTGTTTACAGGTAAACTGCAAAACAAATATGGAAAAAAGGAATTTGCTGTGTCCGAGTGGGAGCGGATCGGAGATCACTTTGCAGGGGGAAGGATTGTGCCAGTTTACCCTAGTGTTGAAGGGCTTTCGCAAAAGATGCTAAGAGGGTTGATGGAAGATGCCTTGAGCCAACTAAGCGGTGGCTTGAGTGAGGATATGCCGCTTTGGTTACGGAAAGAAAACCACCTTGCTGAGCGAAATTTTTCCATTGAACAAATACATTTTCCCAATACAGAAGAAAGCTTCTATGAGGCAAGGCGAAGGCTGGTTTTTGAAGAATTTTTTATTTTGCAGGGTGCTCTTTTTTCACTAAAATCCTATCTGGAACACGGGGATAAAGGCATTGTCATGAAGAAAAAAAAGACCCTTAAGGATTTTCAAAAACATTTACCATTCCAGCTAACCGGCGCTCAACAAAAGGTTTTATGGGAACTGGAAAAAGATATGTCTACCGGTAAGCAAATGAATCGCCTTGTGCAAGGAGATGTAGGTAGCGGAAAGACGGCGGTTGCAATGGCCGCTTCCTATTGGGTGATTCAAAATGGGTATCAATCTGTATTAATGGCACCAACAGAAGTGTTGGCACAACAGCACTACCATTCGTTTTCTGCAATTTTTGGTTCTCTAGGCCTTGAAACAGTGCTATTGACAGGTGGTCAGTCAGCAAAGGAGAAGAGGACAAACTTACAAAAGGTGGCATTGGGACAAGCCAACATGGTTATCGGTACCCACGCAGTGATACAAAAAGGGGTGGAGTATCATAAGCTAGGCCTAGCCATTACCGATGAACAACACCGCTTTGGTGTGCGCCAAAGGGGAGCGTTGAATCAAAAAGGAGAAGATCCCCATACATTAGTCATGACCGCAACCCCAATACCTAGAACCTTGGCACTGATTTTATATGGTGATTTGGATGTTTCTATCATTGACGAATTGCCACCAGGCAGACAGAAGATAGATACAATGGCGGTAACAAGTAATTATCACGAAAGAATTTATAACTTTATTGAGAAACAAGTTCATGAGGGCAGACAAGCCTATGTAATTTGCCCGATGATTGAGGAAAATGAGAAGCTAGAGGTGCAATCAGTATTGAATTATACCGAAGAGTTACAGCATAAACTGCATGGTTGCAATGTTCAGTGCGTTCATGGGAAAATGAAACCAAAGGAAAAACAAGAAATTATGGATGCCTTTGCAAATGGGGCAATTCATGTGCTTGTGTCAACGACCGTAATTGAAGTCGGGATAAACGTACCCAATGCTGTCATTATGCTGATTGAAAATGCTGAACGTTTTGGTTTGGCGCAATTGCATCAGTTAAGGGGACGAGTGGGGCGTGGTAGTGAGAAATCTTATTGTGTGTTGGTCAGCGATGCAAAAACAAAGATTGCGAAGCAAAGGCTAAAGGCTTTGGTAGATTCGGAGGATGGTTTTGTCATTTCAGAAATGGATTTGAAATTACGAGGACCAGGTGAATTTTTTGGAACGCGTCAGCATGGGTTACCGGAGTTGAAGATTGCCAATATTTATCAAGATATGCCTGTTTTGATTGAGGCACAAAAGGCGGCAGACAAGCTATTAAAGATGGATCCATTCCTAACCCAAGAGGCACACCAAGGGCTAAAAGCTAAGTTTGACCAATTTTTGGAGGGCAAATCTTTAGAGATATGAAAGAGTTTTATATTGTATTTTATACAAATTTTTGTTATAGTAATGATGTATGTAACGAATTAGAAAGCAATAGGTGATGCGGATATGAGAGTGATCGCAGGGGCAGCAAAAGGGCGAAAGCTACAAACAATTGAAGGTTTATCCACTAGGCCTACCACAGACAGAATAAAGGAAACTTTATTTAATATCATTGCATTTAATTTACCGGAAAGTAATTTTTTAGATTTATTCTCTGGGAGTGGGGCAATTGGTATTGAGGCCTTAAGCCGTGGTGCAACACAAGCAGTTTTTGTGGATCATAACCCCCAGTGCCAACAGGTGATTCAGGAAAATCTTATGCATACCAAGCTGGACAAGCAGTCGAGAGTAATCGGTTTAGAAGTACCCAAGGCCTTGGATCAGCTTGCTAAAGAAGAAGTTAAGTTTGATATTATTTTTTTGGATCCGCCATATGAAGCAGGATTAACTGAACCCGCGTTGTTAAAAATAGCTCAGGGTGGGTTATTAAATAAAGACGGCTATATTATTGTTGAACGCTCGGCGCAAATTCCACTGGCATCTATCCCAGGACTTCGGGTTTTGCGTGAGAAAGAGTACAGAACCACCGTAATGACGTTTCTGTGCCTGGAGGAAGAAGATATATGAAAAAAGCAATTTATGCGGGAAGTTTTGACCCTATCACACTGGGACATTTAGATATTATTGAGAGAGCGGCGAAACTGTTTGACACATTGGTGGTAGCGGTTTTGGAGAATCCCAATAAATGTTCATTATTTACTGTCGCTGAAAGAAAAAAGCACTTAGAACTTGTTCTGGCTGATATGGAAAATGTAGAAGTTGCCTCTTTTAGTGGGCTTTTGGCCGATTTTGCAAAGGAAATTGGTGCAACAGCTGCAGTGAGGGGACTACGTAATACCATGGATTTTGCAGTTGAATATCAGATGTATCTGATTAATCGGAAGTTAGGGAAGGAAATGGAAACAGTTTTCCTGGCGGCTGATGAGGAGCATCTAAGCTTAAGTTCTACAAATGTAAAAGAAGTTGCGGTTTTTGGTGGAAATATTGATTTTATGGTTCCTCAGGAAATCAAACCTTTTATTATAGAAAAATACAAGAAGTGAGGGAGTGCTTATGGATTCTGTTTTGCAGTTATTAGACGAATTAGAAGAAATATTAGATAGTAGCAGGGCTGTACCTTTTAGCAACAAGGTGTCTGTGGACAAAGAGGAAATTTACGATATTATCAGTGAAATTCGTATGAAGCTTCCCAATGAATTAAAACAATCAAAATGGGTTATCGAAGAAAGAAACAAAATTTTGATTGATGCACAAAGAGAAGCTGATGAACTAATGAAAAATGCGGAAGACCGCATGGTTCGTTTGATTGATGATAACGAAGTAACCAAAAAGGCGTATGAGCAGGCGGCTGCGATCATTGACTCTGCAAAGAAAACTTCAAAAGAAATGCGTTTAGGCGCTATGGAGTATGCTGAAGGTGTGTTGGCTGATGCAGAAGGCAAGTTAAAAGAATTAAAGGCTGTTGTTTATAGTGAAAGCATCAAGACCGATGATTATTTTGCCCAAACGCTGAATGTTTTGGCTGAAAATATTCAAGAGTTGCGCTTAGGCAAATAATCGTTATCTTCTTTGAAAAAGAGCGAAGCATAGAGCAAAAACAAAAAACAAAAGGCTACAATTTACGTACAAACTAGGAAAAGAAAATGCAGTTTCTGCCATCACAGCAAGGGTAGGGACTGTTTTTTGTGCGTATTTTTCAAGAAAAGGAACGAAAGCAAAGAAAAAAATCCCACTAAATAAGCTATTACTAAGTTTAGCCGCAACATAGCGGCTTTTTTTTATAGGAACATTTCTTAGAATCCCGAAGGTTTGGCAAAGGATAGAAAGTCCGCCAAAGGCAACCAACATACAGGAGGCGGTAAGCCTAATAAAAAGGTCATCTGGAGCAGTGCTTAATAAAAAGGTACCATTGGTCATTTCTAGTACGCCGCCACAAAGACCACAAAGATATTCATTGGAAAATGGTAAAAAAGAGAGCATATGGCCCAATAGGTCAAAGATACCTGTTTGTTTAAAAGCTTCTACTGCTACGCCAAAAATGATGATATAGCCACCAATTTGAGTGATTGTATCTATGGAGTCAGCAATGGTTTTGGGCAGGCATTCCGTAATGGGTGGGGGTGTTGTTTTCTGGTAAGAACTAAAATTCGTATCAGCCCTTTGGGGGTACAAAAAACGAAACAAAATTCCCGTTGCTAGTGCACCTAAAAAGCAACACAGTAAAAATAGATAACCCCAAAATGGTGCATGAAAAAAAGCAGCACCCACAGTGCCTACTAGGAACAACGGCCCAGGATTGTTGCAAAAAGATAATATATGTTCAGCCTGGGAGATGGAGATTTTTTTTTCTTCATATAAGGAGGCAGTAATTTTTGCCCCCATTGGGTAACCCGAAAAAATGCCCAAAAAAAATGGAAATGCTGCAATTCCAGGCAGTCCAAATAGTGGTTTCATCAAAGGCCGTAGCCATTCTCCCACCATTTCTGCGGCACCCATGCGTAGCAATAGGCTGCAGGCAACCATGAATGGAAACAACGAAGGTAAAACTTGATTGAACCAAAGAGTAACGCTTTTAGCCCCAGCAGCAAGCATGGCTTGAGGATAGCGTAATAAGGCAAAGACTAAAAAACAGGCACAAATTATAACAAAGGAATTTTTTTTCATGTTGAAAAGCTTCTTCCATTATGTATTGTTATAACTTATGCCTGATAAGGTTGTTCTATGAAAATGAAGATTTTCACTTTGTTTAAAATAAGGTGCCTTCGAATCTTTTTTCCGTTTTTTATGAGCCACTAAAAGATAACCATAGGGACTGTAAAATCTTGATTTGTGTTTCGATAAATTGGATTTGGCGCTGTCATTGCATAGAGATCGGTAGCGGTTTTTTCCAAGGCCAATAGGTGCAATCCATCTTCATCTAAGATATCTTGCGCTTTTTTTAAATTAGTTAATACAGGACACTTGGCATTCATTGTTAGGTCACCCAAGATATCGGCGGTTTCTTTACGAAATCCTAAAACTCGGATATAGGGCATATGAAGTTTCTTCATGAAATAAGACACCTCAGCCCCTTTGATTTCTAATAAAATATGGAGTAGTATTCGCTGTATTTTTGTTCGCGTATATCTTTTGGATTTGATAAAATCAATAATATCATCAATTTCATAGCAATCGTCAATGGAGCGAAGAATGCGGTTTTCAAGGCCTTCAGTCACTTCAAAAATCTCTTGAAGATATTCGGCCGAAACGGTTCTAAGCTTATAATTTAATGGATCAGCATAGTTTTTCCAAAGAACAGGTGCGGTTCCGACGGAAAGGGTTTTTCCATATAACTCGTAGCAATTATCGGGAACCTGAGCGAATGATTCCGCAACTTGATCCTCTAAAATACCTTTTCTAATAGCAGAGGCTGAAGCAAATTTATTTTCTAAAGAGATGTTGTGGTAGCCGCTACCTTCCCGACGTATTGTCATAGGTGTCATATTGGATTTATACCGATCAAGTGCTTTTAAATATTCCAAAGCTAAAATATCGTTTGGTTCGCTCAAAATTTTGCTATTGATGTTTGAAATGGTTTCCAATGCCTTTGACCTGGCAGTGGGGTAAGACAGTCCTTGATCTAAGTGGGATTTTAAGAGGGAACGAAACTCCTCGGTTTCATCGGTCATAAGCTTAGCTGCCTCTTGCAGGTTAGAAAGATTGCCACTTTCAGACCCAAAACAGAGAACATCAACAATGCCGGTCTCCTCTAAAATGCGAACGGCTGCTGAAGCAAAAGTTTCTGCGTTTGCAGTAGCAAACAGAACTGGTAACTCTAAGACCATATCAACGCCATTTAATAAGGCTGCTTTTGCTCGTGTCCACTTATCAAAAAAGGCGGGCTCGCCTCTTTGAACGAAACTTCCGCTCATCACGACTACAACGCGGTCTGCACAACTTTTTTTCTTGGCCTCTTCTATCATATATTGATGTCCAAGATGAAAAGGATTATATTCTGTTATGATGCCAAGGGTTTTCATGTTTCCAACTCCTTTTCCAAAATAAGATAATTCAAATATAAAATAAAAGTAATACTTTTTGAAAATAGAAATGTCAGTTTAGATTTTCGAGTATTGTGTGTTGCTACAACTTAGCTATAAAATTTGGGAGGAAAAATCTTCTGTTTTGCTAGTCCTATTTTTGGGTTTATTGCCATTGACTGATGGCAAATATAAGAGCCAATGTTTCAAAATCTTTCCTAAATAAATTATATTATACCACAAAAGTGGCAAAGGGAAATATTTAGGGGAAAATATGTGTTTAATAAGTTTTTTATCTTAAGTCATTAAGTTAACAATATGAATCTTGCGATATAAGTAAAATAAGCTAAAATAATCCTACAAATTTTCGTTTCATGGGGTTATATGTGATGTAACGAAAAAAAACAAAAGAAATATTATAAAATCGTTAAAAATTTATCTGGAAAAATTTCCGAAAAAAGGATATACTTTTATATAATAGTTAATGATTAGAGGCTGATAACGTGGAGAAGTTTGTGGATAATCCTGATTTCTTGCAAGATATTTTTTTGGAAGAAACTTGGAAAAACATTGATAAAATCGACAACTTCATAGAGGAAAAGGCGAAAGAAGAAGAATTTTCTGTGTCAAGGGAGGAAGTAGATGGTTTATTTCGGACGATGCATAGCATTAAGGGCTCTGCGTCGATGATGGGATATCCCTCTATTTCAGAAACTGCCCATAGTGCGGAGGACTTGTTCTCTTATTTACGTGAGGAAGAAAGGCCAGCGCAAAAGGATTTAAAAGCAATTTTGCAGCTTTTACGAATGGTTTCTGGATTTTTAAAAAGAGAATTGCGCCGCATGGAAACAGATGATGAAGTTACTGACTTTGGGTGGGCAGTTGTCCGAAGAATTAAGAACTTTTTAGCTCATGTTGATAGTGAAAATGAACCAGAGGGACCTAGTTATCAGATAGCCTATACACGTAAGGGAAAACAAAAAATACCCTATACAAATTTTAGCACCCTTATCCCCCAGATGGAGCGATTAACCAATATCATGGGAAGAGAGTTAGAAAAAGAATTTATGGTGAAAATATCGGGGGCGGAAACAGAAGTGCCCCGAGATATTTATGAGAAGATTTCCATGGCTGTGCTGCAAATGATGAAAAACAGCATGGACCATGGGTTAGAAAATACAGCTATGCGAGAGAAGATGGGAAAAACACCTGTTGGAGAGATTTCTGTGGAGATACAAAAGGCTGGACAAAGGGTTTATGTGATCTTTCGTGATGATGGACGGGGGCTAGACAAACACAGCATTTTGCACATGGCAAGAACCCGCGGTCTTTTGAAAAAGCCGGAAGAGGAGTATGAAGATAATGAAATTTTTGCTTTTTTACTTCGGCCAGGTTTTACAACAAAAAGCAGTGCAACCATGTTTTCGGGCAGAGGGGTAGGGCTGGATGTGGTTAATGCAACAGTATCTTCCTTGGGAGGAAGCATTAGAATTGAGAGTCGAGAGTATATGGGAACAACATTTTTTATGGAATTTCCAGTAATTGCATAAAGGAATCATACTTTTCATTATTAGGGTTTAAAACTGATATTTTCTAGCAATAAGTGGGCAGATGGCTGAAAAAAAGAGTAAATTTCAGCCATTTTTTTATGTCTTTTCCCTTGTACCGGTGGGACATTTTGTTTATAATAATAGAGATGTGGGTAACAAAAGAAAATTCTACAATCAACTAGGAGGTTTTTTACTGTGGACTTTTTGGCATTAATGAAAGAAAAGGCGAAAGCCAATAAGAAAGTAATCGTTTTACCTGAATCTTATGAAAAAAGAAACTTGGAAGCAGCGGCAGAATGCTTAAAAGATGGATTAGCTGAAATCGTATTAATCGGTAATAAAGACAAAATCATGGAAGCAGCTGGTAGCTTTGATGTTTCCAAAGCAATTTTTGTTGATCCTGAAAGCTATGATAGAATGGACGAAATGGTTGCTGGTCTTGCAGAAGCAAGAAAGAGCAAAGGCATGACATTGGAAGAAGCGAAAAAACTTCTTTTGGATGACTCCATGTTTGTTGGTGTTATGTTGGTTAAGATGGGCGTTGCGGACGGTATGGTTTCCGGTGCTATCCACTCCACAGCGGACACACTGCGTCCAGCATTGCAGATTTTGAAAACTGCACCTGGTACAGAATTAGTATCCTCTTTCTTTATCATGGTAACTCAGACACCTGAGTATGGCGATGATGGTATCTTATTATTCGCTGACTGTGCATTGAACCAGAACCCCACACCTGCTGAATTGGCTTGCATCGCTGGTGATTCTGCAAAATCTTATGCTGCATTTGTTGGCAAAGAAGCAAGAGTTGCTATGTTGAGCCACTCTACAATGGGCTCTGCAAAACATGCTGACGTTACAAAAGTAGTTGACGCTGTTAAAATTGCAAAGGAAAAATATCCTGAAATCAAATTGGACGGCGAAATCCAGTTGGATGCTGCAATCGTAAAAGAAGTTGGCGAATTGAAGGCACCTACAAGCCCTGTTGCTGGTAAGGCAAACTGCTTGGTATTCCCTGACATCGACGCTGGTAATATTGGTTACAAATTGGTACAGAGATTTGGCAAAGCAGAAGCTTTCGGTCCTGTATTGCAGGGTATTGCAAAACCTGTAAACGATTTGTCCAGAGGTTGCTCCGCAAACGATATCGTTGCAGTAGTAGCTATGACAGCTGTTCAGGCTCATGTAATGGGCAAGTAATAACACCATTTGTTTCTTAACCGCCTTCAACCTTTGAAGGCGGTATAAATACCAAGTATAAATTAGTATAGAAATAGGTACATTACGAAGGAGAGAAAACAATGAAAATTCTTGTATTGAACTGCGGTAGTTCCTCTTTGAAATACCAGCTTTTCGACATGGAAAATGAAGATGTATTGGCAAAAGGTCTTTGTGAAAGAATCGGTATCGAAGGTTCCAGATTGAAACATCAGCCTGCTGGTAAGGATGATGTTGTTTTTGAAGACTATTTGGAAGATCACGATGTAGCTGTTAAAAAGGTTATGGAAGCTTTGACTAACCCTGAACATGGCGTTGTTAAGAGCATGAAAGAAATCAATGCAGTTGGTCACCGTGTAGTACATGGTGGTGAATACTTCGCTGGTTCTGTAATCATTGATGATGCTGTTAAAGAAGCTTTGGAAAAATGTAGTGAATTGGCACCTTTGCACAATCCTGCAAACTTAATCGGTATTGCAGCTTGCGAAAAACTTATGCCAGGTGTACCTCAGGTTGGTGTATTTGATACAGCTTTCCATCAGACAATGCCTGAAAGAGCATATTTGTATGCAATTCCTTACGAGTACTATGAAAAATACAAAATCAGAAGATACGGTTTCCATGGTACAAGCCATAGATATGTATCTGAAGAAGCTGCAAGAATGTTGGAAAGACCTTACGATCAGACAAAAACAATCACTTGCCACTTGGGCAACGGTGGTTCCATCTGTGCAGTAAGAAACGGTAAATCCATTGATACTACAATGGGCTTCACACCTTTGGAAGGTCTTGTAATGGGTACAAGAGCAGGTGACGTTGATGCAGCGGTTATCACATTCTTGATGGAAAAAGAAAAATTAACACCTCAGGAAATGGATAATATCTTAAACAAAAAATCCGGCGTTTTGGGTATCTCTGGTGTATCTAGCGACTTCCGTGATATTGAAGATGCAAGCGAACACGGCAATACAAGAGCAGAGGCAGCATTAGATGTATTTGCTTATAAAGTAGCAAAAAGAATCGGTGCATATGCAGCAGCAATGAACGGCGTTGACTGTATCGTGTTTACAGCTGGTTTGGGTGAAAACTCTGGCTCTACAAGAAGATTGATTTGTGATTACTTGGGCTATCTGGGTGTTCACATTGATTCTTACAATAATTCTTTAAGAGGGAAAGCAATGGAAATCTCTGCTTCTGATTCCAGAGTAAGAGTATTGGTTATTCCTACAAACGAAGAATTGGTAATTGCAAGAGATACTAAGGAACTTCTTGACAAATAAGAGCCCTTTCAGTATAATATTTTAGGTACGACTATGGGGTGATTTGAATGTTACTTGGAATGGCTCAATTGTTTGGCAAAAACGGTGCATCAATGCCTGTTATGCTGACAGAGCAAATCAATGATACATCGGATTATCCCGATGTTGTGGAATTTTTGCAGCCTGTAAAGATAGAGGGAACTCTTAAAAACGAAGATGAAATTTTCGTTTTTGAAGCAAAGGGCAATACAGAGGTCAACCTTAGGTGTGACCGTTGTCTTGCACCTGTCAGAAAAGAGCTTTGCTTCGAGATCAAGGAACGTTTTGCTCATACAGGCAGAGGAAACGAAGAGACAGAAACTTTTTCGGGAGATCAAATTGATCTCACGGACTTTGTCAAAAGGGGTATTATCAGCGCCACACCAATGAAAATTCTTTGCCATGAAGAATGCAGGGGCCTTTGCTCTGCTTGTGGTAAGGACTTAAACGAGGGTGAATGCGAATGTGATACATCCTATATAGATCCGAGGTTTGAAAGTTTAAGGGCTCTTTTCAATGTTGACGAGGAGGTGTAGAAATGGCTGTACCCAAGGGACGAGTGTCTAAATCTAAAAGAGATAAGAGAAAAGCACAGAGTTGGAAAATCGCAACTCCTAGCTTGGTAAAATGCAGCAAGTGCGGCGAACTGATGACTCCTCATCAGGTTTGCAAGGCTTGTGGTGCATATAACAAGAAAACAATCATCAAAGTTGACTAATGTCAAACCCGAAAAGACAGCATATATGCTGTCTTTTCTTCTTATGCGCTGATTTTTAATGAAAATTTTATCTTTTATCCTTATTTGAGGTTATGTATTTAAGAGGATGAGTTTTTTAAATGGTGAATTGGATACAAAGTTATTGAAAATTTCTTCCAATGTGGGTAAAATAAAAATAATTTATAAAATGATTAAGCAATCTGGGTAAATCTTTCTTTTGCTAGCTATTCTTTTCTTGCTTATTAGCTAGGAAAGCTACAAATGAGATTGTGATAATGAGCAATCTATGTACAACGGGTATAAGTATGAGTGTGCTAAATAGATAGGCACCTGCCGAAAGAAGTTGTTTATAAATTTTTATAAAGCAGAATAGGAATAGTTTTTAACATAAAAGCTTTATTTTATAGAACGTCAGGGAGAAGAAAGGAATCAGGTGATTTCATGGATAAAAAAGTAATTGTAGCATTGGATGCTATGGGCGGCGACTTGGCACCTATTGAAATTGTTAAGGGTGCTGTGGATGCAGTGAAGGAATTGAATGTGGATATTAAGCTTGTTGGCCGTCAGGATGCTGTTAATGCAGAACTGGCCAAGTATGAATATTCAAAAGAGCGCATTCAGGTAATTCATGCAGAAGAGGTGATCGGAACGGATGAGGTTCCTACCTCTGCAATCAGAAGAAAGAAAGACTCCTCGTTGGTAGTAGGGTTAAACTTAGTAAAAAATGGGGAGGCAGATGCTTTTGTTTCGGCAGGGAGTACAGGGGCTCTTTTGACGGGAGCATTATTGATTGTTGGGCGTATTGAAGGGGTTGAACGACCTGCTCTGGGTACTTGCTTGCCAACAAAAACAGGCTTTACATTCCTTTTAGACAGTGGTGCAAATGTTGATTGCAAGGCAAAATATCTGGAACAGTTTGCAAAAATGGGCTCTGTTTATGTTGAAAATATTTTTGGTAAAAAGCAGCCCACAGTTGCATTGGTAAACATTGGGGCGGAAAAAGAAAAAGGAAATGCTCTAACCAAAGAGGCCTATGAACTGCTGGAGGCTAGTGAAGGTATTAACTTTATAGGAAATATTGAACCAAGAAATATTCCTTTTGGTGAGTCTGACGTTACCGTTTGCGATGGCTTTGTTGGGAACACGATTTTAAAGCTTTGCGAAGGGTTGAGCAAAACAATGATTGACATTATTAAAGAGGAAATTACTGCGGGTGCATATAAGGTTGCAGCTGCAATGCTCAAGACGCCTTTTAAAAATGTGAAAAAGCGTTTTGACTCCGATGAGGTTGGTGGAGCGCCTTTTATTGGGTTAAAATCTCTTGTAGTAAAGGCACATGGTAGCTCTAATGCGAGGGCAATTAAAAATGCCGTACGCCAGTGTGTGTTGTTTACGGAAGCAGATATTGTTGACAAAATTAAAGATAAGTTATAAATTCACTTTTATTATGCTAGAATGAGTTTCAACTGAGTTGGAGGTTATAGTAAAAGAAAAGAAAGATGAATGTAAAAAATATCATGGTGTAAGTGAATAGATTTTGCATGTTAAAAGTCACAATGATTTTGTGGCTTTTTTGTTTGCCTATGTCTGTCAAAGAACTATATAAAAGAATACTAACAAGTAAAATGGACTATAAATAGAGTAATTTGTCGATATCTTTATTTTGTTAAAAAATGTAAATTTCGTTGACAATATATATATATATATATTATCATTGTGGCAGAGGATGTGACAAGTTAAACGAAGGCCTTCTGAAAGCTTTGAGCAGTCTTCTCAGATGATATTTAAAAGTAATTTGAGATGATAAGGGGGAAAATTCATGAAGAAAAATATGATAAAACTCTTGATTTGTGCAATTTGTGTTTCAAGTATTAGCCTTCCAGCATATGCAAATGAGGGTATGTCAAGAAAACTATTACAACAAGATATGGAGATTGACACAGTCCAGCCAAGAGCACATGAAATGGAGAGTAAAAAAGTAAAATTAGGACAACCGGTTAGAAAAACTTTTGATTTGGGAGCAGCTGGAGGGCAATTGGAAGGTGGGACTAGTTTTGAAGGTGCCAAAGGGATGCTTATCTGGCAAGATGGTGGAGCGAGTACCAGCTTTTCTGTGACTATAGGAGGAGAGGTCGTTGGTGTTTCTTTGGATATTGGGACGGCAACTTCGGGAGTAGGTGGGAAAGGTATTGAGGTACCTGGCGATGGGAAGTTTTATAAGCTTGGAGTAAAAAGGGATGTTAGAATTACGGCTTATAAATGTTATGAGCGATTAGCAGGAACAGACTTGCCCTGGAGATACGTTGGTACAAATTCTGAAGTGAAACCAATTCGGGAATCTTTTTATTTGATTAAAGTGAAGTGAGGAAATAATGAGGGCTGTTATGGATAATAAGCGACGAATAGTAATCATTTTATTTATTGTTATTTGTGTATTTCTGATCAGAAAAATAATTGAGACACCTGTGTTGTCAGGCTCCTTTTATGGTACATATGCTTATGATGGATATATAGTAAGTATTTTAGAAGATAGTGATGATTTTTATATCTTCAACCAGATAGGTGATATCTTCATAAAGGGCAAATACGAAAAAAAGTCTGAGAATGTTTACTATTTATCGGGTAATGGCTTCATGGAGCAGCAAATATCATTGAAAAATAGAAAATTTCATTTTATATTTAATGAGGATGAAATGGAATTTAAAAAGATTTCTGATTCGGCAACTCTAATAGAAGGAATTGATGAATTGGTGGTAGAGTATAGCTCAAAAACAAAAATGAATTAAGTTTTGAAACATAAGAAGATGCCCATCCTTAGGATGGGTATTTTTTTGCCGAAAAAAGACCTTAAATGTTTTATAAATTTTTTCTGTTTACTACTGACAAATAAGTCACAATGATTTTGTGGCTTTTTTGTTTGCCTATGTCTGTCAAAGAACTATATAAAAGAATACTAACAAGTAAAATGGACTATAAATAGAGTATTTTGTCGATATCTTTGATTTAGAAAAAAATGTAATTTTATTGACAATATATATATATATTATCATTGTGGCAGGAATAGCAACAAACATTATTGGTTCAATAGATGGTACAGAAGCGTATATCGGAGAAAAGATAACTGAATATTATGTTTATGACTTTGAAGGCTCTGTTATAGGCTAAAAATATTATATTGATGTGGCGGTATATAAGGACAGCAGTTATGAAAAAGTGATAGATAGTTATTCTGTTGTTAGGGAGGCAGTATCCCCTTTATCAGAAAAAGAAATTTATTAGAACAATACTGGTGGTGAAATTGGTTGAAAAGACTTAGCAAGGGTGTCATGATAGGTATTGTCAGCATTTTCAATCTAATCAATGTGTTTACAATTGAGGGGCTTTTAGAGTACTACGATGTTGCAAATATTACGCCGCTGGTACAGTCGTTCTTAAGGATTTTTAGTTCGTTAACATTGGCGTTCGTAATAGGATATGTGTTATTATGTGATAATGAATATAAAAAAATTTATAGCAAAATAAGTTTGGAAAGTGTGAGTATAACAATATCTATTATCATATTTATGTTTTATGTCATACACCTTGTTGCTAAAGATTGGTTTTTATGGCTGCATGTTTTTCGCTAAAAGGGAAATTGCGTCATGAGTGGGTTGCATTACTTTAAGGTGGATTGGTATAGTCTTTATAGACATCTGTATTTTTCCATATACAAGAGTTTGCTTTAGGATCAAAACAAGAAAAATGCTCATCATTTTGATGGGTATTTTTTTGCCGAAAAAAGACCTTAAATGTTTTATAAATTTTTTCTGTTTACTACTGACAAATTGGGACAAATGGGTTATAGTATTGAAAGAAAATTAAGTATTATTAGGAGGTCTTTAGTATGGATGAATCATTAGTAATGAATGTGATTGCAGAGCAGTTAAATGTAGGGGTGGAAACTTTAACACAAGAAACAGCTTTTGCAGATTTGGGTGCGGATTCTTTGGATTTGTTTCAGATTATTTCTGCGTTAGAAGAAACATTTGATATGGAATTTGAAAATGATGAAGCAGAAAAAATCAAAACAATTGGTGATGCTATCACTTATATTAAAAATGTATTGGAGAACTAAATATGAATCATTTAAATCTGGAAGAGTTCGAACGAAAGATAGAGTACTCTTTTTCGGATAAAAGCCTATTGGTTTTAGCCTTGACCCATAGCTCTTATGCCAACGAAATGAAAAAGGGCAGCCATGAAAATAACGAACGACTGGAATTTTTGGGTGATGCAGTTTTGGACATGATTGTAAGTGAATATATGTATCGCTGTTTTCCAAAGATGCCAGAGGGGGAGTTGACAAAACTGCGTGCAGCAGTGGTATGTGAAGCATCATTAGCATCCTTATCCCGTAAGTTGGGCTTAGGCCGTTGTATTCTATTAGGTAAGGGTGAGGAAAGCACAGGCGGAAGAAATAGAGATTCTATATTAGCAGATGCTTTTGAAGCAATTATTGGGGCAGTTTGTATCGATGGTGGCATAGAGTCAGCAAATCGATATGTTATGCGTTTTATGGAAGAGCAGATAGAGCATACAAAAAATAACTTTAGAAGCTTAGATGGAAAAACCCATCTGCAAGAGGTGATTCAAAAAATAAGTAAAGTTCCTCTGCAATATAAAATTATAGATGAGCAGGGACCGGATCACAACAAACTCTTTGTTGCTGAGGTGAACCATGATGGTCGTCTTTTGGGCAAGGGAAGCGGAAGAAGCAAAAAAGAGGCAGAACAAAATGCCGCAAATAACGCATTGGAGCATATGAACGGCTAACATCGGCATATGCTCGAGGGCGCTGTATTTAGACTCCGTTGGAACGAAAGTTCTTTCGGAGTTTTTTATTTACGCTTATTTATTATTGACATAGAAATTCTGGTGGGGATGGTTTAGGACATTTTGTGAGGCTTTATATAGGGAAAGGAAAATTTGCTATTATTCGAATAGATTTTTTACTTTTAAAAACGTAATTGGCATTGGTTTGGCCTTTTTAACACATAATAACCCTGTAAAACGGCATTGACATCTTTTGCCGGTGGGAATATGATGGAAAGACAGTGCCGAAGGGAGGAACAAAAAAATGAGTAAGTTAGATGGTTTAGGTGGGGATAAGGTTTTTTATTATTTCGAAGAAATTTGCAAAATTCCCCATGGCAGTGAGAATGAAATGGCCTTAAGTGATTATATTGTTGCTTTTGCCGAGAAAAGAGGGTTATATTGCCGGCAGGACGCGCATTATAATGTACTAATTAAAAAAGCAGGCTCAAAGGGATATGAAAATGTTGCCCCCATGATTATTCAAGGGCATATCGATATGGTGTGTGAAAAAAATGCAGGAACAGAGCTGGATTTTTTAACTGACCCTATTCAGATATATGTGAAAGATGACTTCATTCATGCAGAGGGAACAACACTGGGCGCGGATAATGGGATTGCCGTTGCTTATATGCTGGCTTTATTGGATGATAATACATTACAGCACCCTCCTTTAGAAGCCATTTTTACCGTAGAGGAAGAAATCGGTATGGGCGGTGCCAGAACTTTTGAAACTTTTGATATTGAAGGTAAGCGATTTTTAAATATGGATACAGAGGAGGAGGGCGTTTTGCTCTCTGGTTGTGCTGGGGGGTGTAGGGTTAGAGTGTATTTGCCTACACAGCGTAGTGATAGCCCAGAGGGACAGGAAGGCTATCAAATTGCCATTCGTGGGTTAAAGGGTGGTCACTCCGGTGCTGATATTCACTTACAAAGAGCCAGTGCTAACCGCTTGATGGGAAGAGTATTATTTCAATTAGGCGAAAAGGTTAATTACTCATTGGCTAGTGCAGACGGTGGAAATATGGATAATGCAATTTGTCGTGAGGCTGAGTCAATTATTCTGATAGATCAAAAAAATGAGGAAATAGTAAGAGAACTTTTGACAAAAATAGAAAAAGATTTTCAAGAGGAATATAAATCAAGTGAGCCGTCTATAACTATAACAATGGAAGCTTTAAAAGAAAAGGTTTTCAAAGTTTTGGCAGATGATACAAAAGAGAAGTTGATTTCTATTTTGTTGCTTTTGCCTTATGGGGTGCAGACAATGAGCATGGAAATGCAAGGTTTGGTTGAAAGCTCCAGTAATATTGGAATTTTAAAGACTACACCTGATCATATTTATTTTGATAATGCAGTGAGAAGTTCCATTGAAACCAGAAAAGAATTGATAACCCAAAAGATTGTTTCAGTGGCGAATCTTTGTGGGGCAAGGGTCGAATGCGTAAACGATTACCCAGGGTGGAGGTTTAACCCAGATTCATCCTTACTAAAGCTATTTGCTAAGACTTACCGTGAAATGTATGGAAAAGAGGCTACCATTTCCGCCATTCATGCAGGATTGGAGTGTGGTCTTTTTTCAGAAAAAATTCCGAATTTAGATATGGTTTCTATTGGTCCGGAAATGTATGATGTTCATACACCTGATGAGCGCTTATCTATTTCTTCTACCATTCGAGTTTGGGAATTTTTAAAAGAAGTTTTAAAACAAATGGATCACTAATTTCAAAAGGAATGGTGAAGCGATGCGATTGCCTTGGAATAAAAAATATTTGGTAATATCCTTTCATGTAATTTTTACAGTTGGTATTTTGGTGGTACTGGGGATGTTGCTTTTTAAACTTTCCGAGGCGAAAAATGTCATAATTGAGACGGCGAGGGGGACCCTCGCCGTTTTTGCACCCCTTTTATTGGCTATATTCTTTTCAGTTTTGTTGGAGCCCGTAACCAGCTTCTTTCAACATCGATATGAGGCTCGTTTAACGGCATTGCAGCGCAGCAAAATTAAAAATAGGAGGGTTGGGACAGCTGGGGCATATTTGGCTGTTATTATCATACTTGTTCTT
This sequence comes from Clostridiales bacterium UBA4139, assembly GCA_002380805.1. Classification (GTDB taxonomy): domain Bacteria; phylum Bacillota; class Clostridia; order Lachnospirales; family Anaerotignaceae; genus Chakrabartyella. The sequence goes on from DFWH01000002.1 coordinate 25,255, forward strand.
GGTGGTGGATGGGCCGCANNGGGCCGCAAAAAGCTTGGGGACAGCAGATTTAGAAGGTCTGGCAGAGCAATTATCCGCTTTTGTACAAAAGATGGGGGACTTATTGGTTTTACTAAACCTAAAGCTTGCAGAACTTGGCATATTGCAAAATGTAGAAGGTATTTTGTCTGCCTGGACGGAGAGTGCAACCTTTTGGATACAGGAGAAGGTAATGGGCATTACAGGCTATATTCCCAAGATTGGTAGTAGTTTAATCGATATTGTTGTTGGGCTTACAGCGGCATTCTATTTCCTGATGGAGAAGGAGCGAATTCTTGGGTTTTGCAAAGATGCCTCTCTTGTGTTCTTTGGTGAAAAGGCCACAAGGCGAATCCGCAGAGTGGCAAGAGAAATTGATAATGTAGTTATGGGATATTTAGGGGGACAGCTGACAGATGCAGGGATTATGGCTGTATTATTCTCCATTGCTTTTACGGTGGTTAGATTGCCTTATGGTGTTGTTTTGGGGTTGATTTCAGGTTTTTCGAACCTGATTCCATATTTCGGTGCGGTTATGGCATTTATTTTGGCTATACTGGCAGGGCTCTTAAGTGGAGAGCCTATCAGGGCATTGTATGCATCCATTTTGATTTTAATTTTACAGCAAATTGATAGTATGTTTATTGTACCAAAGGTGGTTGGAAAAAAGGTTGAGATGCACCCAGTGTTGGTTTTACTTTCCTTAGCTATATTTGGTAGACTTTTCGGTTTCTGGGGACTTTTGGTGGCTGTGCCTTTGGGAGCGCTGATTAAGAACTTTTACTTTTGGTTAATGAATAAGAAACAAGAAAAAACTGAAGATTGGCAGTGATTTCTGTGAAAAAATCACTTTTTTTTACGGCATATATCGTGTATAATAGTTGCTGTATAGATTGGAGTGAGCCTCGGTCAGAGGTAAGAATAGAAAGGCGGTATTGTCAATGAGAGGTTTGGTTACAGAAGAGAGCGGAAAGATGGTAAAGGTTCATATCATCCGTCAGGAGGCTTGTGGCAGATGCAAGGCATGCTTATCTGGCTACATGGAGACAGATATGGATATTGATGCAAAAAATCTTTGTGATGCTGAAGTAGGTGACTGGGTTGAGCTTGAATTGCAGGATAATGCATTCATGAATGCTGTTTTAATTAGCTATGGTATTCCCCTAATCGGGTTTTTGGCAGGCATCTTTTTAGGTTACTTTGTGGTGAGTCCGCTGGTACCTTTACCTGAAAGTTTAGTATCCTTTGGATTAGGCATTATTGGCGTTTTGTTATGCTATGCTTGGATTAAAAGCCAGAACCCTAGATGGGAAGGCGGAAAATATATGCCTATGGCTGTTAAATTGACATCAGAAGGCTACGGTGTGGCAGAAGAGCAAATGAGATAATAATTAATGTGAAATCGAGAAAGCAATCTTTTTAAGGTTGCTTTTTTTGTTGCACAAAATAGAAGTAATTGACAAATTTGTCTAAAGGGATTAGACTAGAAGTGTCTATTGGTATTAGACAGGAGGTGATTATCATAGAAAAACTTAAATTAGGTGAGATGGAGCAGAAATTTGCTGAATTAATTTGGAAGTTAGCACCTGTTTCAACTAGAACATTAACAGAAGAGTGTAGTAAGGCTTTTTCATGGAAGCGAACCACAACATATACAATGTTAAAGCGTTTGTGCGACAGGAATATTTTTGAAAATGATGGTGGAACAGTTAAAATTATTATGAGCAAAGAGGATTTTTTTGCGGCACAGGGAGAGGAATTTGTAAATGAAACCTTTGGTGGATCATTGCCTATGTTTCTGGCAGCATTTACCCGCCGAAAAAAGCTAACTCGAAATGAAATTGAGGAAATACAAAAAATGATTGACAGTCATCATGAGGGGGAAGATTGATGCAGGAATTATTTTTGAGGATTCTGAAAATGAGTATCACTGCAAGCTGGGTCATATTGTTTGTCCTTATAGCGAGGTTGCTATTAAAAAAGGCACCAAAGGTTTACTCCTATGCCTTGTGGAGCGTTGTTTTGTTTCGATTAATTTGTCCATTCTCTATGGAAAGTGCCCTAAGCCTATTGCCAACAAAAAGTACACCTATTGTTGGGGGGATTGCTGCGGCGTTGCCAATGGCAGGGCAAACCGCAGGGGCTATCATGGGTTATGTGTCACCTACAATCCTTCAACAAACACCGAGGGTGGATGGTATTCTTTTAGGGGGCATTATTTGGCTAATAGGAATAGGGGTCATGCTAAGCGTTAATGCCTATTCTATATGGAGTTTAAGAAAAAAGCTTAAGCTTGCTGTACCTGAGAGGGATAATGTTTTTGTAGATGCCAGAATTTCAACACCCTTTGTAATGGGTGTTATTTCGCCTAAAATCTATATGCCTATGGGTTTGGGAGAAAGTGAGCGGGAATATATTCTTCTGCATGAACGAGTCCATATTCGGCGGAAAGATCATATAATCAAGATTATAAGTTTTACGGTATTATCCATTCATTGGTTTAACCCTTTTGTCTGGATGTCCTTTTTTCTAAGTGAAAAGGATATGGAAATGGCGTGCGATGAGGCAGTGATGGCCAAGTTGGGTTATGCAGCCAAAAAAGAGTATTCGGCATCTCTTTTATCTCTATCAACAGGGAAGCCATTGATTAGAGCGACTCCGTTGGCTTTTGGTGAAGGTAGCACCAAAGGGCGGATTAAAAATATATTGGCTCTAAAAAAACCGGGATTTTGGGTTGTTTTGGTTCCGCTTATTCTTTGTATCTGCCTTGGGATTGGGCTAATTTTTAATCCGGTTGGGAGTAAAGAAAAGCAAACAGAGGAATTTTATGCTCAGACATATGTGGATGATAGGGTGATGGAATTTGAAAATTACGCTGCACAGGGATTTCATATTGTGGAGCAGAAAATAACAAAGTTTAGCCCAATTGTTGCTTTTGATGCTTTGATGGATTATCCAATTCAGCTTTGGCAATTAGAATATCGGTTGCGTCCAGAAAAGCCAGATGAAGTTGTGTATGCTGGAGGGATGAATATGGTGGATGGATGGCTTACGGAAGAATCCAGTATTGGTAGCCCCATTCTCGTTTTTTCATATGAGGAAAAGGAGCCCCAGTATCTTGGTATTCTTTGGTCAGGGAGGATAAATGAATTTGAGTCTAGCAAAGAAATTGCTTTAAGACAACTTTTGGAGGAAGAGAGGCTATTGCCAAAGGGGTTTTTCCAAGGCAACCATGCCATGGCACAATTTAAAATGTCCACGGGAGAGACCGGGAAAATTTTGTTATCCCAGCCGTCAATCCAAGGAAAAAGCGGAATTTGGTGTGTAGAAAGATGGATGGATGGGAATGGAAATGTGTATTATCATGATCCCCAAGTGAATACCACCTTGCAGGCGTATTATGATGGCTTACAAGAAGAGTATCAGCAAGGTCAGAACCTATGGATGGCCAAGGAAAGTGCCGTTGCATGGTGGTTTATTGAGGCTCAGCTAGGGCAGCAGCCTGATAGGACCGGGGGAATGGTGGTTTCGGAAAATATAAGCGTAGATGATTTTATGGAAACGCCAATCAGCACCTATGTTGGCTATATTTCAAGCTTTGGTGAAAACTATCCAGATTTATTCCATTTTGACCCAGTGGAATGGATTACACCGGATAATGCTTCTCGTATAGACGAACTACAACTGACAGACTTGGATATGCCCAATGGTTTTTATGTTTATAATCCCAGAGAGGATAATTTGGCAATGGAAGTAAGTGAGGGGACTGAATATCGGTTTATTGATTGGAATAGGCAGTTTAAACCTTTGGGAGAGGATCGGAATTATACCACAAAAGATAAAGAAGAATTTGAAGAATATTTGAAGTCTTACCCAGACTTGGCAGCAAATATTCCATTTTGGGTAGAAACAAAGGATGGATATGTAATAAGCATTACTGAGCAATATATCCCATAACTTTTTAATGCTGCATTTATATCCAGTGTTCTTTTAAACCTTGATATAATTTATCCATTCTTTGAGACAAATTTCGTAAAATAATAATCCCTTAGAAACTGAACCATTGTCCCTTTTCTTCATATTATGAGAGAAAGGGGATGATAATTATGAAGGAGCGAGCGATGGCTCTTTGCGCTGAAGGAGAAAATTGCTCTAGGGCTGTTTTACGGGCAGCAGCAGAACAATACGGTTTCCCTCTTTCCCAAGAAATATTGGATAGCTGTAATGCAATCAGTGCGGGCTTCGGTGTTGGCGGAATGTGCAGCGCATTAGTTGCTGCAGTTATGGTATTAGGCATTTTATTTCCAACGGAGGAGGCAAAACAGAAAAGTCTGATTTTGTTTTGTAGGGTACGGGCACGATGGCATTGTATTGATTGTTGTAGACTTTCCGCCAGCAGAATGAATTGCGACGATTTGATTGGGGAAATTTCAGCAATATTAGAAGAGATTATAGATGAATGATAAAAAACGGCATGAACAGTATTTCTGTCATGCCGTTTTTGCTATTCTTGTGAGTTTAGGTTTTCTTCCACTGGTGTTGCTTCCCCAGCTTCAAATTCCTGTGCTTGGTGAAATGTATTTTCAGCAATCTGAATTTTTTTATTTTCTTGGTTTTGCAATTGTTGCAATTGTGCTTGGTGGGAAATTTGTGCCTGCCTCAGTTGCTCGTTTTCTTTTTTGAGAGATGCAAGCTCAGACTCCATACGAGATACTTGTGCTTTCCAACGGGCGTTTACAGATGCAATTTCATCACTTCGTTGGGCGAGAAGGGCGGATAATTCTTCCATCTGCTGTTTTTGCATATCCTGGGGAGGAACATATGCCTTTGCCACCTTGCTTTGAGGTGGTACCTCTTGGCTAAAGTGAATAGGTTGAGGCTGCACTTCTTGGTTAAAGTGAAGAGCCTGTTTTTCGGGCTGAAAATGTATGGACTGAGGTTGCTCCCCTTTTTGGAAATGAAGTGTTTGTTGTTGGGGTTGAGGCTGAGGTTGTGGTTTTACAGAAGACTTGTTTAAAACGAGGAAGGGGTGATAGTTTCTTGACATATCCCCGTAAGTTTCTGTTGCATTTAGTTGAGCCTCATCAGCGCCAATAAACTCCCCTTTGGTGCATTGAGCGGGGAAATTACCAGTATAACGTTCTACGGCACCGAATGTTGCACCATTGTTCTCCGAAGTACAACGCAAAGGCTGACCGTTCACTGTCCACATCAAAACCAATTTACCTTCTTCTAAAAATGCCAAACAGTTATCACAATTTGAGTCTTCCCACAAAACACGGGGGGTGCTTATTGCGGTGGTTTGCTTATATTGGTAGACAACTTGAGTTCTAAACATACCTCGAACAATGTATAAAACGTGAATTCGCTCTGCATCATTTACGATGGAGATGTCTATATAGTTTGATGGTGACTGAATCATAGGGGTAAGGCTCCCCATGGTGTATGGAGAAAGTAGCATTTCTCTTGCACTCCAGATGTTCCGGGATGTTCGGTAATACAGGATGATGTGCTCTTTGCTTAGGCGCCGAGCAAGGAAAGTGGTTTTGCCAAAGGGCATAAATCGATCAATTTGATATGGCTTTTCCCATTGCCCATTTCGAAAGGCAGTATAAACCAAAGAATCTATACCAGTGGATTCTGTTGGCAGGTGATAGATGACATGAAATGTATCTTCATTGGGGATCATAAAAAATTTTGTTTTACCTGAGTTTGGGGCTCCACCCATCATAGGTCTATGGTCCCAGTTAACAAAATCCATGGAGGATGCCATAAACAAATTACCCTCCATAGTAGAATAAAGAATATAGCAAATTTCTCCAAATTTACAGATAGAGAATGTGGAGGTCGTGTGTTCTGCTATAATTTGTGGGCCTGACCAACCTGCATTTGAATATGTCCGCAGGAGTAAAGTACTGTTTTCATGGTAAAACAGACAAAAATTGCCGTTAGGCATTTTTAAGTATTTTACATTGGGATTTTGCATATTAACGCTCCCTTGAATTTTTTATCAGTTTATGCAAGGGGAGATGGAAAAAGAATACGTGAGAAAAGATTGTATGTGTATGAACCTAGAAAAGAAGCATTAATTGTGTTAAAGTAAAAATATATGGAAGTGGAATTATACAATAGTAATTTACAAGGATAAGAGCAGAACAGGAGAACTTTGAACATGAACAATTCCTCTATTTATTTGATACATGGGTTTACGGCATCTAGCAGATCCAATTGGTTTCCTTGGCTTAGGGAAGAATTGCATAAAAAGGCCATAGAAATTACTATTCCTGATATGCCAGATACAAATGATCCTCACCTTTTACCTTGGATAGATAAAATAGATGATGTTGCAAAGGTGGTTGATGAAAATACTATTTTTATTGGTCATAGCCTTGGCTGTATTAGTGTGTTGCGCTACGTTTTACGAAAGAACATAAAAATAAGGGGTGCCATCCTAGTTTCTGGCTTTATTTATGAAAACCCCATGGAGATACAGACTAAGGGATTAAGTGAGTTTGTAGAGGATACCATTGATGTGGAACGGTTAAAGGTGCTTATTCCCAATCGTGTTGCAGTTTCTGCTACGGATGATGATATTGTGCCTTGGGAGGCAACGAAAGACATGGCGGATCAATTAGATGCCAGGTTGATTCTTTTATCCTCCGGAAAGCATTTTATAGAAAGAGATGGATTTACGGAGTTTCCTGAAGTATTGGAGATTCTAGAAGGTCTTTAAGATGAAGATGTTTTTTGAATTATGAGGGTAAGGAAGATGGGTTTTTGGAGAAAAACACATTTGAACGTGCGAAAAAATTTAGAAGTCTTGAGTTTCTCTTTGTTATGTTGTCAGTTACTTATTTAGTGATTTTTGATGAATTTATTGGTACATTCATTATTTTAGTAATTGCATTTTATTTTGGAACTCAATATAGGTGCCCCTATTGCAATGAAAAATTTGATACAGGGTAAGACCAGATAAGCTTGAATACTGCCCTAGATGTGGAAAAAGACTTGAGTAGAAAATATTAGAAATAAACTTTCTAAAAAGCGTTAATCGCTATTGTTTGAGACTCAAGAAATTCTAATGAGATAGTCATTAATAGGGTTTTGAAGTGTTTTATTTGCGGCAATCATTGATATATAAAAGCAGGTACCTATTCTGGGTACCTGCTTTTTAATATGAAAAGATGTATCTTTATTTTCTCTTTGCCTTAGACTCGCAATAAATACAACGATATATTCTGTTTTCACGGTCAGTCAGCTTAAAGATATGGCTAATTTCTTGTTCCACAGAGGTAATACAGCGAGGATTTTTACATTGGATTACGTTCGTCAATTTTTCAGGCAATTCAGGGTGGAATTTTTTGATTCTCTGGCCATCTTTGATGATGTTAATTGTTATGTCCGGATTGATATAACCCAAAACATCAAGATCCAAATCCAGGTCAGCGTCAATCTTAATAATATCCTTTTTTCCAATTTTGCCACTTCCGGCATTTTTAATCAAAGCGATGGAGCAATCTAAGGCTTCCAAATTTAGAAGGTGATAAATCTCCATTCCCTGTCCAGCTTTGATATGGTCGATTACAATACCGTTTCGAATTGCATCTATATTCATATTATTCCACCTCCAAAAGCTTCAAAATTAGGGCCATGCGGATATACTTGCCATAAAGAACCTGCTTGAAATAGCAAGCACGAGGGTCATCATCCACATCTACGGAGATTTCATTAACACGGGGCAGAGGATGCATGATGCAAAGGTCTGACTTTGCGGTGGTCAGCTTTTCTTGATTCAGAATGTAGCTGTCTTTCAAGCGTACATAGTCTGCTTCGTTGAAGAATCGCTCTCTTTGCACACGAGTCATATAGAGAATGTCCAAGGTTGGCATAACATCCTCCAAACTGGTGGTAATTGTGTATTTGATGCCATTTTTATCTAATACGTCATTTATGATGTAGCTAGGCAGTTTTAACTCCTCGGGGGAAATTAAAACGAAATGGATGTTTTTATACCGGGATAAAGCATGAATCAAAGAATGCACTGTTCTGCCAAATTTTAAGTCACCACAAAGCCCAACGGTTAAGTTATCGAAGTGACCTTTTTCTCTTTGGATTGTTAAAAGGTCGGTAAGGGTTTGGGTGGGGTGGTTATGTCCACCGTCACCAGCGTTAATGATGGGGACAGAGGCGTGCATGGACGCAACCATAGGTGCGCCTTCCTTGGGGTGACGCATTGCTATAATATCAGCATAGCAGCTTACTGTACGAACAGTATCGGAAACGCTCTCTCCTTTGGAGGCAGAACTGTTATTTGCAGCGGAAAAGCCTAAAACATTGCCACCCAATTCCATCATTGCCGCCTCAAAGCTAAGTCTTGTGCGGGTGGATGGTTCGAAAAACAGGGTCGCAAGCTTTTTATAGCGGCACTTATCTCTATATTTAACGGGGTTTTCAATAATATCATTTGCAGTATCAATCAGACCGTTAATTTCTTCGATGGAAAGATCAACAATATCAATTAAGCTTCTCATTATTTATCACTCCTCCAGCTTTCATCGCTAGGATTGTTACGGAATGCGATTAATCTTTTGATATCTTCTTGTTTGATATAGCCTTCGTTTGCAGCAACCTCAGCAACTGCATCAAAGTCAGAGAGGCTGATGTTTTTTACATTTGCTTCAGCTAAGCGGTCTAAGCCTTTTTTCATGCCATAAGTAAAGATGCTAACTACGCCAAGCACCTCTGCACCTGCCTCACGAAGTACGCTTACAACTTCGATAACGCTGCCACCTGTGGAAATTAAGTCTTCCACAACAACAACTTTCTGGCCTTTTTCTAATCTACCTTCAATCTGGTTGTTACGGCCATGATCTTTTGCACCAGAACGAACGTAGCCCATAGGTAAACCTAAGATATGAGCTGTGATTGCTGCATGGGCAATGCCTGCGGTGCTAGTACCCATGAGCACTTCGCAATCGGGATATTCTTTGCGAATAGTTTCGGCCAATGCATTTTCAACATGATTTCTTACTTCAGGAGAAGTAAGGGTTAAACGGTTATCACAGTAAACGGGGCTTTTGATACCACTGGCCCATGTAAATGGGTCTTCTGGACGCAGGAATACAGCACCAATGGATAATAAGTCTTTTGCAATGAGATTTTTCATTACGCTTCACCTCCTAAAAATTCTTTCAAACATCTTCTGTATGCGGAAACAGGATCTGCCGCTTGGGTAATAGGGCGACCTACTACAATGTAATCGGAGCCAAGTTCTCTAGCCTTTTGGGGGGTAGCAATACGCACCTGATCTCCTGCATCACCATCGGCAAAACGTACACCAGGAGTAATTGTAAGGAACTCATCCCCACACACTGCTTTTACTCTGTTTGCCTCCCAAGGAGAGCAAACAACACCGTCTAGGCCGGCGGTCTTTGTATTTTTTGCATAATGCATAACGGTTTCTTCCAAAGAGCGGTCAATCAAAAGGTCGTTTTGCATTCTTTCCTCACTGGTGGAAGTTAGTTGTGTTACAGCGATTAGTAAGCCGCGGCTTCCATCTTTTTTTGTAAAGCCTTCTAGTGCAGCTTCCATCATAGCAATGGTGCCGGAGGCATGAACATTGCATAGGTCTACATCCAAATCGGACAAAACGGAGATAGCCTTTTTAACAGTGTTAGGGATATCATGAAGCTTTAAATCCAAAAAGATTTTATGGCCTCTGGCTTTAATTTCTTTTACAATGGCAGGGCCTTCTGCATAGAAAAGCTCCATACCAATTTTCAAGAATGGTCTTTCTTCCTTGAAGTTTTCCAGGAAAGCCATTAGATCGGCTTTGCTGTTAAAATCGCAAGCGATAATTACGTCTTTACTCATTTGTGGGCACCTCCGATGATATCGTTTAAATTTGTGATTCCGTATTTTTTCATTGCTGTGGGTAACTCTTCAATGATACTTTTGCAAACAAAAGGGTCCACTAAGTTTGCGGCACCAATCTGAACCGCCGTTGCCCCTGCAAGCATCATTTCAAGCACATCCTCTGCCGAGGATACACCGCCCATACCGATAACGGGGATCTTGACCGCGTCATAAACCTGATAAACCATACGTACTGCAACTGGGAAGATGGCACTGCCAGAAAAGCCACCCATTTTGTTTGCTATGACAGGCTTACCTGTTTTTAAGTTGATTCGCATTCCCATTAGGGTGTTGATTAGGCTGATGCCATCGGCACCTGCATCTTCACAAGCCTTTGCGATAGAGGCGATATCAGCCACATTAGGGCTAAGTTTAATATAAACGGGTTTTGTGGTCACTGATTTTACGGCGCGGGTTACTTCTGCTGCCGCATCTGGGCTTGTGCCAAAGCTCATTCCACCATGATGTACATTAGGACAGCTTACGTTAACCTCGATGATGCCAACTTGCTCTTCTTTATCAATCTTTTCGCAGCAGTAAGCGTATTCTTCCACAGAGAAACCACTGATATTTGCAATAACAGGCTTGTGGAATACGTTTCTCATCTGAGGTAATTCTTCACTGATTACTTTTTCCACCCCTGGATTTTGTAAACCAACAGAGTTAATAAGTCCGCCAGTACATTCCGCAATTCTTGGAGTAGGGTTACCAAAGCGAGGGTCTTTCGTGGTTCCTTTGAAGGAGAAGGAACCTAGTATATTAATGTCATAAAGTTCTGCAAATTCATAGCCGTAGCCGAAGGTGCCACTAGCAGGGATTATGGGGTTATCAAGGGTAATACCGCTTAAAGTTACTTTTGTATTTACCATATGATTTCCTCCTTTTCCAAAACAGGGCCCTCTTTACAGATACGCTTATTGCCGTATTTTGTTTTGCAAGAACAGCCCATGCAAGCACCAAATCCACAGCCCATTCTTTCTTCAAAGCTTAGCTGTCCGCTGGTTGTTGTGCAGTCGGAAAGGGCCTTGAGCATAGGTTCGGGACCACAAGTATAAAAGTAAGTATAGTCAGATAAGGATTTTACAATATCAGTAACGAATCCTTTTGTTCCGAAAGAGCCGTCTGCCGTAGCAATTAGAACTTCGGCGCCAAGGTTTCTAAATTCTTCAGTGTAAAAAGCCTCATCCTTTGTGTTAAAGCCTAAAATAACGGTTGGATTTTTACCTTCGCCAATGAGGTTTTTAGCCAAGCGATACATGGGAGGAACACCCACACCACCACCGATTAGGAGGGGGCGATCGCCACTTTTGCTGGTATCATAGCCGTTGCCTAAGCCTGTTAAAATATCAAGTTTTTTGGTTGGCATCATTTGACTCATGGCCTCAGTGCCTTTTCCTACTACTTTATATAGAATGGTTATGGTGTTACTGTCATAGTCACAAATTGAGATAGGGCGACGTAAGAACATCCCATCCAATTTTATGTTTAAGAATTGCCCTGCTCCTGTGATGGCAGAGGTTTCCCCCTCAAGCACCATGCGGTACACGGTGCTTGTTAGGGGTTCATTTTTTCTGATTGAAAATAAGGATTGTTTCAAGAGCAGTCCTCCTTAGGCGTCGATTGTGGAGATGCAAAGGGTTGTTTCTTCCAAAACATCCAACAGAACTCTTACAGTATCAAGGGCAGTAAACATGGTTACGTTGTTTTCAACGGCACACTGGCGAATTTCCTGACCATCGTTCATGCCTTCTTCAGAGTTTACATCTCTTGTGTTGATTACATAGCTTACATATCCAGAGCGGATGGAGTCGAAAATTTCTTCGCTGCCTTCGCTTACTTTTCTCTTGATACGAGTACGGATGCCGTGTTCTTTTAAGAATTCAGCTGTACCTGCTGTTGCTTCGATGTTGAAGCCTAATTCGTAGAAGCGGCGGATAAGTGGCAATGCCTCTTCCTTATCTTTATCCGTAATGGTTGCCAAAACAGTACCATAGTTCAGGATGCTCATGCCGGATGCCTGCAAAGCCTTGTACAATGCTCTGTTCAGCTTGTTGTCATAGCCAATTGCTTCCCCTGTGGATTTCATTTCTGGGGAAAGATAAGTGTCCATACCTCTGAGCTTGGAGAAGGAGAAAGCAGGGACCTTTACATACCATCTTGGGCTTTCATCGGGGTAGATACCGAAGATGCCCTGTTCTTTTAATGTTTTACCCAAGATTACCAGTGTTGCAATATCTGCAAGGGAGAAGCCTGTTGCCTTGGAAAGGAAAGGCACGGTTCTAGAGGATCTAGGGTTTACTTCGATTACGAATACGTTATCCTCGCTATCTACGATGAACTGGATGTTGAATAAGCCGCGGATGCCGATACCCAGACCCAATTTCTTTGTGTATTCCAAAATTTTACCTTTTGCTTTCTGGGATACGCTGAAGGTAGGGTAAACACTGATGGAGTCGCCAGAGTGAACCCCTGTGCGCTCTACGTGTTCCATGATGCCTGGCACGAAAACGTCGAAACCGTCGCACACTGCATCAACTTCCAATTCCTTGCCTTGAATATATTTGTCAACCAAAACAGGTTGGTCTTCATTAATCTGTACTGCGGTTTTCAGGTAGGTGCGCAGGGCATTTTCGTTGGCAACAATCTGCATTGCACGACCGCCTAAAACGTAGCTTGGGCGAACCAAAACGGGGTAACCGATTTCATTGGCTGCCTTCACACCATCCTCGATGTTGGTTACAGCATGGCCCTTTGGCTGAGGGATGTCTAAATCTTTTAAGATATGCTCGAAGGCATCTCTATTTTCTGCTCTTTCGATGGCGTCTACATTGGTACCGATGATTTCAACTCCACGTTCCATCAAAGGCTGTGCTAAGTTGATTGCCGTCTGACCACCTAAGGAGGCAATAACACCCAGAGGCTTTTCCAACTCTACGATGTTCATAACATCTTCAACGGTGAGAGGCTCAAAGTAAAGCTTATCACTGGTTGTGTAGTCAGTTGAAACTGTTTCGGGGTTGTTGTTGATGATGATGGATTCGTAGCCAAATTCCTTAATGGTTGTTACAGCGTGAACCGTGGAGTAGTCAAACTCTACACCCTGACCGATACGGATTGGACCGGAACCAAGAACGATGATTTTTTTCTTATTGCTAATGATGGAATCGTTCTTTTCTTCGTAAGTGGAGTAGAAGTAAGGAATGTAGCCCTCAACACCGCTTGTTTCAATCATTTTGTAAACAGGGAACAAGTTCATGGCTTTACGCTGGTTAAACACCTGAACTTCCTTTTGATTCCATAGGCTTGCAATTATTTTGTCGGAGAAGCCCATCTTCTTCGCTACTTTAAGAATTTCTTCGTTTCCAACATTTTCAGCAAGAACTTTTTCATAATCGACGATATTTTTCATTACCTCTAAGAAGTACTTTGTAATCATGGTTGCATTGAAAATTTCATCAAGAGATACACCGTTGCGGATCAACTGAGCGATAGCATAAATTCTGTCATCAGGGCTGTCGGCGATATAGGCAAGCAATTCTTCGTTGCTAACGTTATTAAACTTAGGCATATAAAGGTGGGAAACGCCGATTTCCAGAGAGCGTACTGACTTTAAGATACACTCCTCGATGGTGCGGCCAATGCCCATAACTTCGCCGGTTGCCTTCATCTGTGTGCTAAGGGTGTTGGTTGCAGATGCAAATTTATCAAATGCGAATCTAGGGAATTTTGCTACAATATAGTCTAAAGCTGGTTCGTAGTTTGCATTTACATGAGCAACCTTAATTTCTTCCAAGGTCATACCTACTGCAATCTTTGCTGTAACTCTGGCGATAGGGTAACCGCTTGCTTTGGATGCCAAAGCGGAGGAGCGGGATACACGAGGGTTAACTTCGATTAAGTAGTACTTGGAGGAGTTGGGATCCAGTGCGAACTGTACGTTACAGCCGCCTTCGATTTTTAATGCACGGATGATTTTCAGTGCGCTGTCTCGCAGCATTGTAAAGTCATCATCATTTAAAGTCAGGATTGGAGCAACGACGATGGAGTCACCAGTGTGAACACCGACAGGGTCAACATTTTCCATGCCACAGATGGTGATTGCTCTGTCAGTTTTATCTCTCATTACTTCGAATTCAATTTCTTTGTAGCCCTTAACACTCTTTTCTACCAATACCTGGTGGGTGGGGGAAAGCTTGAGGGCATTTTTCATGATTGTTTTTAACTCGGCTTCATTTCCTGCAAAGCCACCGCCTGTACCCCCCAGTGTGAATGCGGGACGTAAAACTACGGGATAGCCAATTTCATTTGCGGCTACGATTGCTTCTTCTATGGAATAGGTGATGATAGAGGGGATAACAGGTTCACCGATTTCCTGGCAAAGCTCTTTAAACAATTCTCTATCTTCTGCTCTTTCAATACTTTCGCAGCTTGTACCTAGAAGTTCAACTTGGCACTCTTTCAAGATACCTTTCTTTTCTAACTGCATTGCTAAGTTTAAGCCTGTCTGTCCACCGATACCAGGCACGATGGCATCGGGACGTTCATATCTCAGAATTTTTGCAATATATTCTAATGTCAAAGGTTCCATATAAACCTTATCAGCGATGGTGGTATCAGTCATGATGGTAGCGGGGTTAGAGTTAACCAAAACTACTTCGTATCCTTCCTCTTTTAAAGCAAGGCAAGCCTGTGTACCTGCATAGTCAAATTCAGCAGCCTGTCCGATTACAATGGGGCCGGAACCGATGATAAGGATTTTTTTAAGATCTGTTCTTTTTGGCATTGAATATCCTCCTTAATGTATATAAAAAGTAAATGGGTTATCAAACTTACATAGGTATTTCTTTAATTGCTACTTATCTTTGATAAGCAATTTTGCCGCCGCATAAAGTTAGTTGGCAAGCACCGGAAACTGTTTTGCCTGTAAAAGGCGTACTTTTTCCCATAGAGAGAAAGTCTTCTGGGTTTATTGTGTACCTTTTGCTTAGATCAAATACGGTGAAATCTGCCCTTTGTCCAACTTCTAAAGGTGTACCGATACCAAATCGGTTTCTTGGGTTGGTATGAAGCAGTTCAATCAATTTTTCTAACGTGATAATTTCTGTCTGCACCAATTCGGTGTACAGGACGGGGAAAGCGGTTTCTAATCCGACGATACCCATCATACTGCCTGCCAAGCCTTTTGATTTTTCTTCGGCAGAGTGGGGGGCATGATCGGTGGCAATCATATCGATTGTACCGTCCTTAATGCCTTCGATTAGGGCTAGTCTGTCAGCCTCACTACGGATGGGTGGGTTCATTTTAAATCGACCATCATCTTCAAGCATCATATCGTTCATGACCAAATAGTGGGGTCCTGTTTCGCAAGTAACATCAATCCCTTGGGCTTTTGCCTTGCGGATGAGGTCAACTGTTTCCTTTGTGGAGATATGGCAAACGTGATATTTACAGCCGGTTTCTTTTACCAAGGCTAAATCTCGTTCGACTTGTTTCCATTCACTTGCGGAGCAGATGCCTCTGTGTCCGTGAAGGGAAGCATACTCTCCGTCATGAATATAGCCCCCATGAAGCAATGTATTGTCTTCGCAATGAGCCGCAATGATTTTTCCGTATTTACTGATTTTTTTCATTGCATCCCGCATCATATCGTCATTTTGTACACCTCGACCATCGTCGGTAAAGGCACATACATCCTGTACGATCTCATCATAATATGCTAACTCTTGCCCTTTTTCGCCGACAGTGATTGTACCGTAGGGGTGGACATGAATGCAAGCATTTTTTTTGATAATTTCCAATTGGGGTGCTAGGTTTTCCCTAGAATCCGGTGTGGGATTCAGGTTTGGCATAGCGCATACTGTGGTATAACCACCGTGGGCTGCTGCCTTTGTGCCTGTTTCAATGGTCTCTTTATAAAAAAAGCCCGGTTCTCTTAGATGTACGTGAACATCAATAAAACCGGGAAATACAAAACAACCTTCCAGATCAGAGAGAATATTCTCACAAGAGGAGGAAGGCTTTGTTGTAGAAATTTCGGAAATGAGACCATCCATAACAAATACGTTGGATTTGACAAATCTGCCCTGAACAAATACGTTAACATTAGGTAAAATGTAGTTCAAGTGATTCAGCTCCTTTCAATTCGCTAGTGGGTGGTGAGTATTTCTTTACAAATTGTCAGTAGTATAGCATACGATTTTTAATGTGTCAAGAAAATATTTAGAGCTTTTTTGACAAGGCATGAATTGACAGAATCAAATTTAATGTGTTAGACTGATTGTGTTAATTGAAGCGGCTTTTTATAACTGACGGATCAGTGGGAAACCACAAGGGAGTAAAAAGTCTGAATTTAAGCAGTGGTGAAACAATCAGCGTCGTTTTAGCTGAGCCTGATTAGGGTTTAATGTCAGGAGAAAGATACTGCTTTTGTCGACCGTCTGGGCAGTCCTATTTCTGACAAAGGAGTAGGAATGCCCTTTTTTGTGTTCAAATTAAATTTTTTTAATTTACCAGGAGGTTATCCATGAAAAAAATAGCGATTCTTATGGGCAGTGACAGTGACTTTCCCGTTGTGGAAAAAGCATTAACAACATTGGACAAGTACCAAGTTCCTTTTGAGGTTCACGTTTATTCCGCTCACAGAACACCCGAAGAGGCAAGAGCCTTCGCAATGAACGCCAGAGAAAATGGTTTTGGTGCAATCATTGCTGCGGCAGGTAAAGCAGCTCACCTGGCGGGAGCCATGGCTGCAAATACCACATTACCTGTGATTGGTATTCCCATTAAGTCTTCAACCTTAGATGGTTTGGATGCCCTCCTCTCCACAGTGCAGATGCCTGGCGGAATGCCAGTGGCAACAGTTGCCATTGATGGGGCCGAAAATGCGGCTTTGCTGGCAATTCAAATTTTGGCAGTGACAGATGGAGCATTGGCAGAAAAATTAAGTGCAGCAAGAGCTGAAAATGCAGTAAAAGTTTTAGAAAAAGACCGCATGATTGCTGAAAAATATAACAAATAAATAGCACTGAAAAAAGTTGCTATAAGGAAAGTTTGCTTAAGCAACAATCTAGATTGGAACCAAGAAAGAAGCCAATAAGCTTCTTTCAGAAATAGATTTTATTATTCATTTCATAAATTAACCCAACAAGCCAAAAAGGCGAAAAGATTATTCTTAGGAGGAATTAAGTATCATGGAAAAGACAGTTCAGATGTATGAAGGCAAGGCGAAGAAGGTATTTGCAACCAACGACGAAAACTACTGCATCGTATCCTACAAAGATGATGCAACTGCGTTCAATGGTCTGAAAAAAGGCACAATTATGGGTAAGGGTGCCATCAACAACCGTGTGACAAACCACCTGATGAAGCTGTTAGAAAAGAATGGAGTTCCTACACACTTTGTAGAAGAACTTTCCGATAGAGAAACCGTAGTAAAGAAAGTATCTATCGTTCCTCTAGAGGTAATTGTTAGAAATATTGCAGCGGGTTCTTTAGCGAAACGCCTTGGCTTAGAAGAAGGCACAAAAATGAAAAGCACAGTTCTTGAATATTGCTATAAAGATGATGCATTGGGCGATCCTATGATTAATGAATATCATATTTTAGCCATGGAATTTGCAACCAAAGAAGAATTGGACTTGATTGCAAAGTACTCCTTTAAAATCAATGAAGTTTTGGGTAGTTATTTGAAAGATGCAAATATTGAATTGATTGACTTTAAGCTGGAGTTTGGTAAAACAGCAGATGGTCAGATTGTATTGGCTGATGAAATTTCTCCCGATACTTGTCGTTTCTGGGATACAGTGACAGGTGAGAAGCTTGACAAAGACAGATTCCGCCGAGACTTGGGCAACGTTGAAGATGCTTATCAGGAAGTTTTGAAGCGTTTAATGGGCGAATAATTCACATCACAATACGAAGCGAATAGAAGAGGTGCTAAAATGTGTATGAATGAAATTCATGAGGAATGTGGCGTATTCGGCGTTTTTGGGAAAGAAACAGCCACAGTTGCAGCGACAACATATTATGGCCTGTTTGCATTACAGCATAGAGGACAAGAAAGCTGCGGCATTGTTGTAAACGACGACGGAGTGTTCCGTTTTCATAAAGATCCAGGTTTGGTAAATGATGTTTTTACTCCTCAGGTTATGGCCACATTAGGAGAAGGTAACATGGCAATTGGCCATGTGCGTTATGGCACAACAGGTGTTAATGACCGCTCAAATGCTCAACCAATCGTAGTTAACCATATTAAGGGCAAATTGGCCTTGGCTCATAACGGTAACCTTGTTAATTCTTTTGAATTACGACAGGAGCTGGAAATGCAAGGTTCGATTTTCCATACAACCAGTGATACTGAGGTTATTTCTTATGTAATCACTAAGGAAAGACTCCATGCCCCTTCTATTGAGGAAGCAGTTAATCGTGCAATGAATCGTATTAAGGGTGCATACTCCTTAGTCGTGATGTCAGCATCTAAAATGATTGCAGCGAGGGATGAAAATGGTTTTAGACCCTTGTGTTACGGGAAAACTGCTGATGGTAGTTACGTTGTGGCATCAGAAAGCTGTGCCTTGGATGCGGTAGGCGCATCATTTATCCGTGATATTCGCCCTGGTGAAATTGTTGTTTTTGATCAGGATGGCATTCGTACGATTACAGATCATTGTGAGAAAGTGAAACCTACAATTTGTATTTTTGAGTATATTTATTTCTCCAGACCTGACTCCCGCGTAGAAGGCAGAAGTGTTCATGACGCGAGAGTAAAAGCTGGTGCTTGCTTAGCAATGGAGCATCCTGTTCAGGCTGACGTTGTTATTGGTGTTCCTGATTCCGGTTTGGACGCGGCAATTGGCTATGCAAGGCAGTCGGGCATTCCTTATGGCATTGGTTTTATCAAAAACAAATACATTGGTCGTACTTTTATTGCTCCAGGGCAGAAGGTTCGTGAAGATAAGGTTAAAATTAAGCTGAATGTAATTGCAGATACAGTAAGAGGCAAAAGAGTGGTTTTGGTTGATGACTCTATCGTAAGAGGGACAACTTCTGCCCGCATTGTTAAGCTTTTGCGTGATGCCGGAGCAACGGAAGTACATATGCGTTCTTCTGCTCCTCCTTTTCTGTATCCCTGTTTCTATGGTACTGATGTAGACTCTCAGGAAAATCTTATTGCTTGTAACCATACCATAGAAGAAATCAAAAATATTATTGGTGTTGATAGTTTAGGTTACTTAAGCTTAGATCATTTGAGTATGCTTATTGGGACTCGTAATGGTGAGGGTTATTGTGCATCTTGCTTTGATGGAAAATATCCTACGGAAACACCGACGGAATCCGATAAAAACAGATTTGAGTATAAGCTTAGTGAGAGGAGAGAAAATCAGGATGAAGAGTCACAGTGAGAGTTATAAAGCAGCGGGTGTAGATATAGTAGCAGGTTATCAGGCAGTGGAACTGATGAAACAGCATATTGCAAAAACCATAACAGCAGGTGCAATGTCCGATATTGGCGGTTTCGGTGGTTTGTTTGAATTGGATATGACAGGGATTACAAAGCCTGTTTTGGTTAGTGGTACTGACGGCGTTGGAACAAAATTGAAGCTGGCATTCTTGATGGATAAGCACGATACCGTAGGTATTGACTGTGTTGCTATGTGTGTCAACGATATTATCTGTGTTGGTGCAAAGCCATTATTCTTCTTGGATTATATTGCGGTAGGCAAAAACTTCCCAGAAAAAATTGCATCTATTGTATCTGGTGTTGCTGAAGGTTGTGTTCAGTCGGGTGCATCCTTAATTGGCGGCGAAACAGCAGAAATGCCTGGTTTCTACCCCGAGGATGAATATGATTTAGCTGGTTTTTCCGTTGGCGTTGTAGATAAGGCGAAGATTTTAGACAACAAAACCATCAAGGAAGGGGACGTTATCATTGCATTGCCTTCCAGCGGTGTTCACTCCAATGGGTTCTCCTTGGTTCGCCGTGTGTTTGATGTAGAAAATACAGATATGAAGACCCCACTGGAAGGGCTGGGGGGCAAATCTTTAGGGGAAACATTACTGACACCTACAAAAATTTATGTGAAGCCTATGCTTGCTGTTTTTGAAGAAGTAACAGTGAAAGCGGTTTCTCATATCACTGGTGGCGGTTTTTATGAAAACATCCCAAGAAGTATCCCTAAGGGCTTTGGAGCAAAGATTGACAAAAATGCATTAAGGGTTTTGCCTATCTTTGATTTGATTGCGAAGGAAGGAAATATTCCTGAAAGAGATATGTTTAATACCTTTAACATGGGTGTCGGTATGAGCGTTGTAGTTGCAAAAGATGATGTTGAAAAAACATTGGAAATCTTGAAAGCAAATGGCGAGGATGCATATGTTATGGGTGAAATTGTTGCCTCCGAGGAGGGCGTAGTAATATGCTAAAAACAAAAATTGCAGTTTTTGTTTCCGGTGGCGGCACAAATTTACAGGCATTGATTGATGCTGAAAAAAGAGGAGAAATTCCTAATGGCGAAATTGCTTTGGTTTTGGCTAGCAATGATGGTGCGTATGCATTAACCAGAGCGGCGGAAAATGGTATTAAAAGTGTGGTTGTCAAAAGAAGAGAATTTCCCTCACAAGCAATTTACGAAAAGAAGATGAAAGACATTTTGGCGGAAAACGGCATTGAAATGATTGTTTTGGCAGGATTTATGTCTTTGTTAAGTGAGGACTTTACCGCTGCTTACCCCAAGAGAATTGTGAATATCCATCCATCTCTGATTCCCTCTTTCTGCGGAAAAGGATTTTATGGTTTGCATGTGCACGAGGCAGCACTGGAATACGGCGTAAAGGTAACTGGTGCAACGGTGCACTATGTGAATGAGATCCCGGATGGTGGCGAGATTATTTTGCAAAAGGCAGTGGAAATTTTGGAGGGGGATACCCCAGAGTTGTTGCAGAGACGAGTGATGGAAGAAGCGGAATGGGTCCTTTTACCCAAGGCTGTGGAAATGGTAGCCCAGAAGTTACAGAAAGGAAACTGATATGAATATCTATAAAATGGACCCCATGGGGGATTTGGTAAGAGAAAATGCTTATGTAGGTAGAGGTATTGTAATCGGTAAAACAGCAGATGGAAGCAAAGCCGCTGTTGCCTACTTCATTATGGGGCGTAGTGAAAACAGCCGTAATCGCGTTTTCATCGAGAATGGCGAAGAGGTGATTATCAAGCCTTTTGACGAATCCAAGGTAGAGGATCCATCATTGATTATCTATTCTCCTATTAAAAAATTTGAAAACAAGCTGATTGTGACAAATGGTGATCAGACAGATACTATTTTTGACTATATTAAGGTAGGTAAAACTTTTGAAGAAGGTTTGGAAACAAGACAGTTTGAACCGGATGCTCCAAACTTTACACCAAGAATCAGCGGTATGTTGACATTTGGTGAGGCAGATTTCACTTTTAAAATGAGTATTTTAAAAAGTGCAGATGCTGAGGGCAGTGTTTGTAACCGTTACACTTTTGCATATCCCGCTGTAAAAGGCTTGGGTCATTTTATTCATACTTACGCTTGCGATGGTAACCCATTGCCTACATTCCAGGGTGAGCCCGAAAGAGTTGCAATTCCTGATAAAATTGATGATTTGGTTCAGGATATTTGGGAAAACCTGAATGAAGAGAATAAAATTTCTCTTTACGTTAGATATATTGACTTGAAAACAGGAAATATTGAAAATCGTATGATTAATAAAAACAAGTAAGGAGATTGAAATATGAATAGTACAAAGGAAATTTATCTTTCCCCATTTTCCACAAGATACGCCAGCAAAGAGATGCAGGCTGTATTTTCCGAGGACTTCAAGTTCCGTACTTGGCGTAAGCTTTGGATTGCCTTGGCGAAAGCAGAAAAGACTTTAGGCTTAGAAATTACTGATGAGCAGATTGCCGAATTGGAAGCTTTTAAAGATGACATCAATTTTGAAGTGGCAGAGGCAAGAGAAAAAATCGTTCGTCACGATGTTATGAGCCATGTTTACGCATATGGACAGCAGTGCCCTAAGGCTGAGCCTATTATCCACTTAGGCGCAACGTCTTGTTATGTTGGAGATAATACAGATGTAATTATTCTGAAAGAAGCATCTCACATTATTTTGCAAAAGGCAGCTCAGGTAGTGAAAAACCTTTCTGAGTTTGCAGTGGAATACAAGAACCTTCCTTGCTTAGCATACACCCATCTTCAGCCTGCTCAGTTAACAACCGTGGGCAAGAGAGCAACCCTTTGGATTTATGAATTGTGTCAGGATATTCATGAGTTGGAACATCGCTTGGAAGAATTGCTTTTATTAGGCTCTAAGGGAACAACAGGCACACAGGCAAGCTTTATGGAGCTGTTTGAAGGTGACGAGGATAAAATTAAAAAGATGGAAGCTATGATTGCGGAGGATATGGGTTTTAGAGGATGTGTTCCTGTGTCTGGGCAGACATATTCTCGTAAGGTTGATGCTTACTTTTTATCCGTACTTTCTGGCTTTGCACAAAGTGCATATAAATTCTCTAATGATATGCGTATTTTGCAGTCTTTTGAAGAGATGGAAGAGCCTTTTGAAAAAAATCAGATTGGTTCTTCAGCAATGCCCTACAAGAGAAACCCAATGAGAAGCGAGAGAATTTCTGCTTTGGCACGTTATGTTATTGTGGATTCTTTAAATCCTGCATTAACAGCGGGTACTCAGTGGTTTGAAAGAACATTGGATGACTCTGCAAATAAGCGTATTTCCGTAGCGGAAGCATTTTTGGCTATTGATTCTATTTTAAATATTTACATGAACGTAACAGCTGGCCTGGTTGTATATGACAAGGTTGTTGAACGTCGTGTGATGGAAAAACTGCCTTTTATGGCAACAGAAAACATTATGATGAAATCTGTGAAAAAAGGTGGCAACAGACAAGAATTGCATGAAAGACTGCGTACCCATTCTCATGCTGCGGCAGCAAAGGTGAAGCTTGAAGGCGGTCAGAATGATTTGATTGAAAGAATTGCTGCTGACGATGCATTCCCCTTAACGCTGGAGGAAATCAAAGCAGAATTAGATCCATCCTTGTATATTGGCAGAAGTGCATCTCAGGTAGATGAGTTTGTAAAAGAAGTGGCTGAGCCTATTATTGCAAGATGGCACGAAAGCGAAATTGAAGCGGAACTGAAGGTTTAAAGACTAAAACCTTGGGCATTGCCCAAACCCACCTTCTTTCTTGGGAAAAAGAGGTCAAAGAACTTTTATGGGAAAACCTTGTTTTCCTTAGAGTGGCTTGACCTATGGTTTTGAGATTCAAACCAGATGCTTTTTTGACAAGGTTTTGAAGGGTAAGAAGAATCAAAATATGTTTCCAAAACCCCACTCTTGTGGGGTTTTAAATGGGTCAAGGGTGAAACCCTTGCAGGGGTTTGGGGACAGGGTCCCAGAGGTTTTTTCCTTTATTATGAATATATCTTTGACGGGGGGATTTAGAAAATGAAAGAATTTGAATTAAAGTATGGCTGTAATCCCAATCAGAAACCAGCAAGAATTTATATGGCTGATGGCAGTGAACTGCCTATTCGTATTTTAAACGGTAAGCCTGGTTATATCAATTTTTTAGATGCTTTTAACAGCTGGCAGTTGGTAAAAGAGTTGAAGGAAGCTTTGGGTATGCCTGCGGCAACATCCTTTAAGCACGTTAGCCCTACCTCTGCATCCGTAGGAACACCTATGAGTGCAGACTTAAAAAAAGCTTGTTTTGTGGACGATATTGAAGGTTTGGATGAATCACCCATTGCATTGGCCTATGCAAGAGCGAGAGGAACAGACCGTATGTGTTCTTTTGGCGATTGGATTGCTTTAAGCGATGTTTGCGATGAGGTAACGGCAACTCTCATCAAACGAGAAGTATCCGATGGTATCATTGCTCCAGGCTATACAGCAGAGGCTTTAGAAATTTTAAAGAGCAAGAGAAATGGCAACTATAATGTTGTTGAAATTGATGCTGATTTTATTCCCGAAGAAAAGGAGTTAAAACAGGTTTTTGGTGTTACCTTTGAACAGGGCAGAAATAATTTTAAAATTGATAAAGCTCTTTTGGAAAATGTTGTGACTGCAAATAAGGATTTGTCTGAAGAAGCAAAAAGGGACTTAATTGTAGCTCTTATTACTTTGAAATATACCCAATCTAACTCCGTTTGTTTTGCAAAGGATGGACAGGCTATTGGCGTAGGTGCCGGTCAGCAGTCCCGCATCCATTGCACCCGTCTTGCAGGTAGCAAAGCCGATGTGTGGCATTTGCGTCAATGCGAAAAAGTTTTAAATCTACCTTTCTTACCATCAGTAAGCCGTCCAAATAGAGATAATGCCATCGACGTTTATATTTCTGACGATTATGAAGATGTATTGGCTGAGGGCGTTTGGCAAGAAATCTTTGCTGTGAAACCAGAGCCTTTAACAAGAGAAGAAAAGAAGACGTACCTTTCTACAATTTCAGGCGTGGCCTTAGGTAGTGATGCGTTCTTCCCCTTTGGTGATAATATTGAAAGAGCGGCAAAAAGCGGTGTTACATATATTGCAGAGCCAGGTGGTTCTATCCGTGACGACAATGTTATTGAAACCTGCAATAAATATGAAATGGTTATGGCGTTTACTGGAATGCGTTTATTCCACCATTAAGAAGCGGGAGGGTATGAAGAATGAAGGTTATGGTAATTGGTGGTGGCGGCAGAGAGCATGCCATTGTAAAGAAAATTAAAGAAAATTCCAATGTAAAAGAACTTTTTGTTTTGCCTGGTAATGGCGGCATTGCTCAGGATGCTACTTGTGTGGATATTGGTGCAAAAGAGGTTGAAAAAATCGTGGCTTTTGCAATTGAAAATAAAATTGAATTCGCAGTGGTTGCACCTGATGACCCTTTGGTATTAGGTGTTGTGGATGCGCTAGAAGAAGTTGGAGTTCCTTGTTTTGGTCCCAATAAAAGAGCGGCTATTTTGGAAGGTAGCAAGGTTTTTTCAAAGGATTTAATGAAAAAATATAACATCCCAACTGCCCAGTATGAAGTTTTTGATGATATGGCGAAGGCTTTGGAGTACTTAGAAACAGCACCAATCCCTACTGTTGTTAAGGCAGATGGTTTGGCTCTTGGCAAAGGGGTTGTAATTGCAGAAACAAGAGAACAGGCAAAAGATGCCGTTCGTTCTATGATGGAAGACAAAATATTTGGTTCTAGTGGTGACCATATCGTAATCGAAGAGTTCCTCACAGGCCCTGAAGTTTCCGTTCTTGCCTTTACCGATGGTAAAACCATGATTCCTATGGTTTCCTCTATGGATCATAAGCGGGCGTTGGATGGAGATAAGGGCCTAAATACAGGGGGGATGGGTACCATTGCTCCAAACCCTTATTATACAGAAAGCATTGCCACAGAATGTATGGAAACCATTTTCCTGCCTACAATGGAGGCAATGAATCAAGAGGATAGAACTTTTAAAGGATGCCTCTACTTTGGTTTAATGCTCACATCCAATGGCCCCAAGGTGATTGAATATAACTGCCGTTTTGGAGACCCTGAAACCCAAGTTGTATTACCCCTTTTAGAAAGTGACCTTTTGACTATTATGCAACATATTGCAAAAGGCACACTAGCAGAGGCAGAAGTGAAATTTGGTAATAAGGCTGCTTGCTGTGTTATTATGGCATCAGCAGGCTACCCCGGAAAATATGAAACAGGCTTCCCAATTACATTGCCTGAAAACAATAATCAAATTTATGTTGCCGGTGCAAAAATCAAAGATGGTGTTATGGTAACAGGCGGCGGCCGCGTATTGGGTGTTACTGAGGTTGCAGATTCTTTGGAAGAAGCGATTGTAAAGGCATATGAAACAGTGAAAATCGTTAAATTTGAAAATGCATACTATCGTAATGACATTGGCAAAAAAGCGTTAGCAGCGGAGGTGTAAGCATGGTTTACAGAATATATGTGGAGAAGAAACAAGGGCTTACAGCAGAGGCTGATTCCTTGCGTCATGATATTGTTAATTTGTTGGGTATTAAAAATTTGACAAATTTACGCCTTTTCAACCGTTATGATGTGGAAAACATTGAAAAGGATTTGTTTGAAGCTTGCAAAACAACTGTTTTTTCCGAGCCACAGCTTGATCATTTAAATGAAGAATTGCCACAGGATGAGGCCGTTGTTTTTGCAGTGGAATATTTGCCGGGTCAGTTTGATCAAAGAGCCAACTCTGCGGCTGAGTGCATCCAGATTATTTCTAAGAAAGAAAGACCACTGGTGCGCACTGCAAAGGTTTACTTATTATATGGTAAGTTGACGGAAGACGAAATTGTGGCAATCAAAAAATATTTAATTAACCCTGTGGAAGCAAGGGAAGCAACCCTTGAAATCTTTGAAACTTTGGCTGTGCAATACGAGATTCCTACTGAAGTAGCAACAATTGATGGGTTCCTTGCGTTAGATGAAATGGGATTAGATGCTTTTGTTAAGCACATGGGATTAGCTATGGATTTGGATGACATTAAGGTATGTCAGGCTTATTTTAAGGAAGAAGACCGGGATCCAACTATTACAGAAATTAAAATGATTGATACTTATTGGTCTGATCATTGTCGTCATACAACTTTCTTAACAACCATTGACAGTATCAAGTTTGAAGATGATTTATTGCAGTCTGCTTACGATGAATACCTAAAAACAAGAGAGGCTATTGGTCGCACAAAACCAATTAATCTCATGGATATGGGCACTATTGTGGCTAAGTTCTTAAAAAAAGAGGGCAAGTTAAGTAAACTTGATGAATCTGAGGAAATCAACGCTTGTACTGTAAAAATAGATGTGAATGTTGAGGGGGAAACTGAGAAATGGTTGTTGTTGTTTAAAAACGAAACCCATAACCATCCGACAGAAATTGAACCCTTTGGTGGTGCTGCAACCTGTGTGGGTGGTGCGATTCGTGACCCGCTGTCTGGCCGTTCTTATGTTTATGCCGCTATGCGTGTAACTGGAGCTGGCGATCCCCTAGCGCCTGTTTCCGAAACAATTCCAGGTAAATTACCTCAGCGTAAAATTGTAACAACAGCGGCAGCAGGATACAGTTCTTATGGAAACCAGATTGGTTTGGCAACAGGTCAGGTGGATGAAATTTATCATCCTGGCTATGTGGCAAAGAGAATGGAAATTGGCGCAGTGATTGGTGCTGCCCCTGCGGAAAATGTGCGCAGAGAGCAGCCCATTGATAGCGACATAGTTATTCTTTTGGGAGGGCGCACAGGCCGTGACGGTTGTGGTGGTGCAACTGGCTCATCGAAGTCTCACACAGTGGAATCTTTGGAAAGCTGTGGTGCAGAGGTTCAGAAGGGAAATGCCCCTGAGGAAAGAAAATTACAGCGTTTATTCCGGAATGCTGAGGCATCCAAATTGATCAAGCGTTGCAATGATTTTGGTGCTGGCGGTGTTTCCGTTGCCATCGGCGAATTGGCACCTGGTCTGGTAATAGACTTAAATGCAGTTCCCAAAAAATATGAAGGTCTCGATGGAACAGAGTTGGCAATCAGTGAATCTCAAGAGAGAATGGCTGTTGTGGTAGCTAAGGAAGATGTTGCACGTTTTAAAGAATTAGCAGATGGAGAGAACCTAGAGGCGACTGTTGTTGCTGAAGTAAAGGCCGAGCCACGCCTTGTTATGAAGTGGAATGGAAAAGATATTGTGAACATTTCCCGGGAATTTTTGGACTCCAATGGTGCTGAAAAGCACATAGATATTGCTCCTGAGGCTCCTAAAGCTATTTCTAAAGAAATCCCCCATGATTTTAAAGATGGGTATCTGGCAGTGGCCAGTGATTTAAATATTTGCTCCAAACGTGGCCTTTCTGAGCGTTTTGACTCTACGATTGGTGCAGGCACAGTCTTAATGCCCTTTGGTGGCAAAACACAAAGAACGCCTATTCAGGCAATGGTAAACAAGGTTTCTGTGGAGAAGAAAGATACCACAACTTGTTCTTTAATGGCATGGGGCTATAACCCCTTTATTGCTGAAGCTAGTCCCTACCACAGTGCATACTTGGCTGTTGTGGAATCTGTGGCAAAATTGGTGGCCACAGGGGCTAAATTTGAGGATGTATATCTATCCTTCCAGGAATACTTTGAGAAGCCTTTAAAGGATGTAAAGCGTTGGGGCAAGCCTTTGGCGGCATTGCTTGGTGCATTTATGGCACAAAAGGGATTGGAAATTGCTGCAATCGGTGGTAAGGATTCTATGAGTGGTAGCTTTGAGCAGATTGATGTGCCACCAACATTGGTTTCTTTTGCTGTAACAACAGAAGAAATTGGTAATATCATCTCCCCTGAATTCAAAAAGGTAGGGCATAAAGTTGCATTGTTGACACCTAAGTATGACGAAAATGGCTTACCAACAGTTGAAAGTCTAAAGGAAAACTTTAATGCTGTTTATCAACTAATGAGAGATGGAAAGGTATGCAGTGCATATACCTTGACATATGGCGGTGTGGCAGAAGCAGTTCTAAAAATGGCTATGGGTAATGAGTTGGGCTTTGCTTTTGCAGAGGGCATTTCTTTGGGGGCTGTTTTTGGTTATCAGTATGGCGGTTTTGTATTAGAAATGACAGGTGATGTGGAAGTTGGTATTCTTCTTGGTGAAACAAGTGAAAAACAGTCCATTTTGTTTAATAATGAAGAAATTTCTATGGAAACATTAATGACTGCTTATGAGGATAAGCTTGAAAAGATTTATCCCTGTAATATCGAGGAGAAAGAATTGGATGTTCCTGCCTTTACCTATAAAACCCAAAAAGTATTTAAAGCAAAGGCTTCTTTTGCAAAGCCAAAAGTCTTAATACCTGTATTCCCTGGCACAAACTGTGAGTACGACTCTGCAAAAGCGGTGGAACGTGCAGGGGCAAAAGCCGAAATTTTTGTTATCAATAACTTATCAGCAAGAGGGATTTCTGATTCTATACAGAGGTTTGCTAAGGAAGTTGAAAATTCGCAGATGATTTTCATACCCGGTGGGTTCTCTGGTGGAGATGAACCTGATGGATCCGGTAAGTTTATCACTGCTTTCTTCCGCAATCCTGAAATAAAAGAAGTTGTAACACAACTATTAGAGGAGAAAGATGGATTGATGTGTGGTATTTGTAATGGTTTCCAGGCTCTTATTAAGTTAGGATTAGTACCTTTTGGAAAAATTATGGATACTGATGAAACTTGTCCCACACTTTCTTTCAATACAATTGGACGTCATCAGTCTAAGTTAGTTCGTACCAGAGTTGCTTCAAACAACTCTCCTTGGCTAATGAATGTGCAACCAGGGGAGATTTTTACAGTACCTATTTCTCATGGAGAGGGAAGATTGTTGGCAGATGATGAATTAGTGAAACAATTGGCAAAGAATGGCCAAATTCTCACACAGTATGTGGATAATAATGGAAATACAACTAATAATATCCAATATAATCCCAATGGTTCCATTTGCGCAATCGAAGGTTTGATTTCTCCTGATGGTCGTATTATAGGTAAAATGGGGCACTCAGAGAGAATAGGTAATAACTTGTATCAAAACGTACAAGGTAACTACGACATGAAATTGTTTACTTCAGCAGTAGAATATTATAAATAATTTATTGACAATCCACAAAATATCCCGATAATATAATAATATCGGGATATTTTTTTAATGTCGAATTTAGAATCAGGGGAGGAGAGGAGTGTTAAGAAAGCATAAATATTGCATTCAAACTTCGAAGAATATTGTGTGCAATTACACGACTAATAGTAAGATATCCACAATTAAAATGAAAAATAATAGCAAATCATGGTCTTTTTAGATACAAATGCACAATGATTTCCGCTCGTATGGGAATATTTACGAATTTTTGTATGAATGTTTGTACAAATCGGAAATTGCATTTTTCTCAGTTGTATGATAACTTATAGTACAAGTAATACATGGTGTACGACAAGTATTAGAACTAAAACATCAACGAGAAGAGCCTCCAAGAAGAACGCTCCAATGTTTTCGTGTTGTTTTTGAAGCGAAAAGGGGCCATGCAGCAGATTAGGGGAGAGAATCATGGATTACTATAAAGGGAGATTATCATTAAGTGACGAGGTTTATAATCAGATACTAGAGCAAATAACCAGCGAAGAATGGAAGGTGGGAGACAAGCTTCCTTCTGAAAGCAAACTTTGCAGTATGTTTGGTGTAAGTAGAACCAGTGTTAGAGCTGCTTTACAGAATCTGCAAGGGAGTGGCATCGTTGTAACAATGCAAGGCGTTGGTTCCTTTGTACATAGAAACCCAGCACAAGGAATAATTGATGAGGAACCCACAGATACATTAAAATCGTCTGATATTACAAGTGAGGAGTTTAAAGAGTTTTTTGAATTCCGACAGGCAATTGAGTTTAAGGCGATTGAATTCTTTGTGAGAAGAGCTACGAAAGAAGATGAAGCAATTCTGAAAGAATTGGTTGATAAAATGCAAGAGGCAGGAAAAACCAATGACGCAGTTGCTTTTACAAAATACGATTTTGAATTTCACATGGCTGTGATACAAGCAACAAAAAATGTATTTCTATACAACGCCATGTTAAATTGTAAAGATATATTTTTCCATTATATGGAAGAGATTACCCGTTTGACAGATAAACCTTTGTCTGTTTTGGCAGAGGAACACTTAGAGTTATACACCTATTTGGTTGAAAAGAAACCAAAATGGGCGAAAGATTACTTGTTCTGCGATAATACATATTATCACGTTGCGTATTTCAATGGGCGCTAATTTGGGCGCTAGCTTTTTTGTTACAGTCTAGAATGTTTACCTAAATAAAAAGGGAACGGAAAAGGCTTTAAGCCAAAGTACGGGACTTTTTATAAATGAGTGTGTGTGCTTTTGGGCATATACGCGAAAGAATTGCGGTTCTCAACGCAAAAAATACTAAAGAAAAAGGCTATGGCGGCTGTCTTTGGAAGGGGCGGCAAGTTGATAGCAAAAGAAAGACAAATTGGAAGAGTCCAAACAAAAATGAGGAGGGTAAATCAAATGAAAAAGAGATTATTAGCAGGCATTATGTGTGCTGTCATGGCTTTAGGCGTTGCAGGTTGCGGCGGCGGTAGCGACAGTGGCAGCAGCGAAGGTGGCGAAACTAAGGCAGTAAACCTTAAAATGGCAGTAACACCTTCTGAAACCAGCGTATGGATGGTTGCAGCAAATGAATTTAAGAAATTAGTAGAAGAGGGTACTGAAGGTAGATACACAGTAACTATCTATGCTAACGAACAGTTGGCAGCAGGCGATCAGACAAAGGGTGTTGAAATGTTGTTCAACGGCACAACAGACGTTGATCTTCACTCTTCCATGATCATCTCCAACGTAGTACCTGAATTGTCCGTAATCAGTATGCCTTGGTTGTTCCCTAACGGTTATGACAGTGTTGATGAATATATCTTCAACGATGGTTCCGCTGGTTCCGAATTCATTAAAGAAGCAATCGCAGCTAAAGGTGCACATGTAGTAGGTATTGGTGAAAATGGCTTCCGTCAGATCACAAACAACAAACGTCCTATTACTTCCGCAGCTGATATGTCCATGTTGAAAATCAGAGTACCTGCAATTTCTTTATTAGTAGACGTATTTAAAACTTTAGGTGCTGACCCTACACAGATGGCATTTAGTGAAGTTTTCACAGCTTTACAGCAGGGTGCAATCGATGGTCAGGAAAACCCTTATGACACAATTAGATCCGCAAAAGTACAGGAAGTACAGAAATACATGACAATCTGGAACTACTGCTATGATCCAATCATCTTGAGTGTTAGCGGTAACATCTGGAACAAATTGAGCGATGAAGATAAGGCAATCTTTGAAGCAGCTGGTAAACAAGCATGTGCAACTCAGGTTGAATCTTCCAGATCTATGGATGCTGAAATCATCGAAGAATTCAAGGGTATTGGCGTAGAAGTTAACGAATTGTCTCCTGAAGCTATTGAAGAAATGAAGACAGTAGTTGCTCCTGTTTACGATAAGTACAGAGAAGAATTTGGCGACGAAGCTTTTGCTGCTTTTGGCTACACATTTGAATAATTACATAGTCTTATTGAAATGGACCACTAAAATGTAGTGTCGAGAGGGCAGGAGACACACTGTCCCTGCTCTCTCTTTTTTACTGCACAAAAAGCATGCAATTTACGAAAAACCAAAGAAAAAAGTACGCTAAAAGACAAAGTAATTATTTTAATTAATACTAATTATTTTCTACAAGCAATAATGTGTTTGGCGTGTAATTGCATTTAATGAACGAAAGAAAGGTGGAGAAAGATGAAATTGCTCGGCAAAATTCTTGATTATTTTGAAGAATCACTCATCATCTTAATGATGACATATATGGCAATTATGAACTTCCTCAACGTTGTATTTAGATATTGTTTTGCGAGTTCCTTCTCATTTACAGAAGAATTAACAGTTACAGTATTTGTGTGGGTAACAATGTTGGGTATCGCAGCTGGATTTAAAAGATATGCACACTTAGGTATGAGTTTTGTTGTAGACTTATTCCATGGCAAAACTAAAGCATTATTTGCTTTATTTGGCGTAATCTGCAGCTTAATATTTATGGTTTTGGTTCTTTACCATGGTATTGTTATGGTACAGGGTCAGATCACAATGGGCTCAACAACACCTGTATTAAGAATGCCTCAGGCTGTTCAGGGGCTGTCCATGCCAGTTGGTGCTGCATTTATTATCATCCGCATTTTGCAGGCAGGTTACTTGCAGGTTAAAGGTTTGTGGAATGAAGATAAGCAAGGAGGTACACAGGCATGATGACTTTAATTCTTTTTGGTTTGTTTTTCGTGCTGGTGTTCCTGAATGTTCCCATCGCGATTTCCCTTGGTTTGGCGGCATCCGCTGGCTTGATGTATGGCGAATTCCCCCTTTCCGTTATCCCCAGTATTTTATATTCCGGTACTGCTAAGTTTGCATTACTTGCGATTCCATTCTTTATCTTAGCTGGTAGTATTATGGAGTATGCGGGTATTTCCAGACGTTTGATCAACTTTGCAAATGCTTGTGTAGGTCATAGAAAAGGCGGTTTGATGGCAGTAGTAGTTATCGTTGCTTGTTTCTTTGCTGCGATTTCCGGTTCTGGCCCTGCTACTGTTGCAGCGATTGGTCCTATCTTGATTCCAGCAATGGTTAAAGCTGGTTATGGTAAAGATATGCCTGCTGCATTAGTAAGTTCCGCTGGTGCTATCGGTATTATCATTCCTCCAAGTATCGCATACGTAGTTTATGCTTCTTGTACTGATGTATCCGTTGGTGCATTGTTTACAGCTGGTATTATCCCTGGTATCTTAGTAGGTGTTGCTTATTACATGGCAGCTGCTTGGGATTCCAGAGGAAACAAAGACATCATTCCTCAGCCAAAGCTGAGTGCGAAAGAAAGACTGCATGCCTTCAAAGATGCTTTCTGGGGCTTAATGACACCAGTTATCATCTTAGGTGGTATTTATGCAGGTATCTTTACACCAACAGAAGCTGCTGGTATCGCAGTTATCTACGGTTTGGTAGTTGGTATCTTTATTTACAGAGAAATCAAGTGGAAAGACTTGTATCATATCTTTATTGAGTCTGCTGTATCCTCTGCAACAGTAATGTTCATCATTTCTGCAGCAGCAGTATTTGCTTGGATCTTGACAACAAGCCAGATTGCAAGCCAGTTGTCTCAGATGGTACTTTCTGTAAGTGATAACAAGTACATCATCTTGTTATTAATCAACGTAATTTTCTTGATTGCAGGTTGTTTCCTCGATGCAAACTCTGCATTCTATATCTTGTTACCTATCATGGTTCCTGTTTTGAACGCAATCGACGTAAGCTTGGTTCACGCCGGTGTATTCTTAACAGTAAACATGGCAATCGGTCAGATTACACCTCCTGTTGGTATCAACCTCTATGTAGGCTGTAACGTGGCGGAAATACCGGTTGCGAATATCTGCAAGAAGATTATTCCTTTCCTCATTGCAGGTATCGTGGCTCTGTTCTTGTTAACATTCGTTCCTCAGATCTCTATGTTCTTACCTCAGTTGATTGGACAGATCTAAGAATAGCGATTCATAATAATTTAAAATTACTGGTGCCGTTGGCAACAACGGCGCCAGATAATAAAACATTACTAAAGATGAAAAAATTGATAGTTACCACAGATTAAGTACAATTAGGAAACCAAAGAAAAAAATAAAGTGGGGCCGTAAAAAAAGAGTACGGCTTTTCATTCGCCTCTTGCTTGTATTACAGGTGATAGGGGTTGTGCTAGTAAAGGCATGACAAGTTACAAGCTGAGGGTTTAAAGTTGAAAGCAATTTAAAATAACATATATCATTTAAAACTTAAGAAAAGGGTGATTTCATTGGCTAAGAAGAAATATTCTAAAGAAATGCTCATGGACTTGTATCGTATGATGCTTCGTGTCAGAGCTTTCGAAACAAGAGCAGCTGAATGCTTCACAAAAGGTATGCTTGCAGGTAATATTCACCTGTGCATTGGTCAGGAAGCTGTTGCAGCTGGTGCTTGCTATGCGCTTGAAAAAGAAGATTACATGGCAACTACACATAGAGGTCATGGCCATACAATTGCAAAGGGTGGCCAGTTAGATAAAATGCTTGCTGAATTATTTGGCAAGAAAACAGGTTACTGCAATGGTAAAGGTGGTTCCATGCATATCGCTGACGTAGATGGCTTGCATCACTTGGGTGCAAACGGTATCGTTGGTGCTGGTCTTCCTATCGCTGCAGGTGCTGCTTTGGCTTCCAAAGTATGGGGTGACAAACATGTTACACTTTGTATGTTTGGTGACAGTGCATCCAACCAGGGTACATTCCATGAAGCAATCAACATGGCAGCAGCTTGGAAACTTCCAGTAGTATTCCTTTGTGAAAACAACAATTACGGTGTTTCTACAAACATTCACTCCGTAACAAACACCGACACAATCGCTGTTCGTGCAAAAGCATATGACATCCCTGGAAATACAGTAGATGGCAACGACCCTACGGTTGTTTATGAAGCAGTAAAAGAGGCTGTTGATTATGCAAGAGCTGGTAATGGCCCTTCTATCGTTGAATGTATGACATATCGTCATCAGGGACACTACTGTGGTGACCCCGCTAACTACCGTCCTGCTGAATATATGGAGCATGCTCATCAGGATGACGGTATTCCTAACATGAGAGCAAGATTGTTAGACGAAAAGGTTGCAACAGAAGAAGAATTGGTAGCAGTAGAAGCTGAAGTAGCTGCAGAAATGGAAGCAGCTTACGAATTCGCTGTAAACTCCGAATACCCCGATCCTTCCGAAGCTACAACAGACGTTTATAGCTCTGACAACGAAAGGAGTGTTGTAAGATGAGTAAGAAATTAAGCATCAGCAAGGCAATTGGTGAAGCTTTGCACGAAGAAATGGCAAGAGATGAAAACGTAATCATCCTTGGTGAAGATATGGGTAAGATGGGTAACGTATTTGGTATCACTGTTGGCTTCCAGGAAGAATTCGGTGAACACAGAGTATACGATACACCAATTTCTGAATCTGGTTTCTGCGGTATGGCAGTAGGTGCAGCAATGAGAGGCATCCGTCCCGTAGTAGAATTAATGTATGATGACTTTATCACAGTAGCTGCTGACCCTATCTTGAACCAGGCAGCGAAAATGAGATATATGACTGGTGGACAGGCAACAGTTCCTATGGTACTTAGACTGCCTATGGGTGCTGGTAGAAGAAATGCTGGTCAGCATTCTCAGTGCTTGGAAAATATGTTCTGCCACACACCTGGCTTGAAAGTAGTTGCGCCTTCCACAGCTGAAGATGCAAAAGGCCTTTTGAAATCCGCAGTTCGTGATAACGATCCTGTTATCTTTATGGAACACAAGTTGTTATATGCGAAAAAAGAAGAATTGCCTGAAGGCGAATATACAATTCCTTTGGGTGTAGCTGATGTTAAAAGAGAAGGCGCTGATTTAACTATCATCACATGGAGCCGTCAGGTTTACTTCGCTTTGGAAGCAGCAGAAGAATTAGCAAAAGAAGGCATTAATGTTGAAGTTCTTGACCTTCGTACTTTGGTTCCTCTGGATTGGGATGCAATTGTGAAGTCTGTATCTAAGACACACAATGTAATCGTACTTTCTGAAGAAGTTAAAAGAGGTAGCTACGCAGGTGAAATCTCTGCGCAGATTGCAGAAGAATTATTTGATGAATTAGATGCACCTGTAGAACGTGTTTGTGGTCTGAATATTGTATCTCCTTTCAGCCCTACACTCGAGGATGAAAACTTCCCTCACCCTGCAGATATCGTAAAAGCAGTGAAGAAAGTTTTGAATAAATAAGGAGGGAAAATCATGGCTTTTGAAGTAAAGATGCCTCAGCTGGGCCTTACAATGGAAGAAGGTACAGTAACAAGATGGGTAAAACAAGAAGGCGACGCAGTGAAAGCTGGCGAAGTTATTTTAGAAATCACAACAGATAAATTGACAAGCGAAGTTGAAAGCGAATTTGACGGTACATTGTTGAAAATCGTTGCACAGGAGGGCGAAGACATTCCTGTAAAAGGCTTATTAGCATATATTGGTGAAGCTGGCGAAGCTGTTGGCGGCGCAGAAGCAGCACCCGCAGCAGCACCCGAAGTAACAGCAGCACCAGTTGTAGCAGCACCTGTGGCAGCAGCGCCTGCTCCTGTTGTAACAGCAAATGGTAGAATTCGTATTTCTCCTTTGGCTAGAAAAACAGCAGCAAAAATGGCTGTTGACTACACAAATGTTAAAGGTAGCGGCCCAGCGGGTCGTATTGTTCAGAAAGACATTTTGGCAGCAGCTCAGAATGCGCCAGTTGCAGCAGCAGTAGCGGCAGCACCAGTAGCAGAAGTTGCAGCACCAGTTGCAAAATCCGGTTCCGTAGAGTTGATGGACGGTGATGTAGTAACAAAATTGGCTGGTATGAGAAAAGTTGTTGCTGAACGTATGTCTCAGTCTCGTAGAGAAATCCCTAGCGTAACTCAGAACGTGAAGATTGATGTTACAGACTTGATGAAATTCCGTAAGCAAATCAACGCTGATTTGGGCGTAAAATACTCTGTAAATGACTTCATTTTGAAGGCAGTGGGTAAAGCTTTGAAAAACAACAAACACATCCTTGTAACATTGGATGGCGATAAGATTATCCAGCGTGCACATGTTAACATTGGTATGGCAGTTGCATTGGATGACGGCTTAATCGTTCCTGTTTTGAAAGATATTGATAAAATGAGCCTTGAAGAAATCTCCGCAACAGCGAAAGATTTGGCTGAAAGAGCAAGAACAAACAAATTGAACATGGATGAATACAAAGGTTCTACATTCTCCATCTCCAACTTGGGTATGTTTGGTGTAGAAACCTTTGATCCTATCGTTAACCAGCCAGATTCCGGTATTTTGGGCGTATGCGCAGCACAGGATGAATTGGTTATGGATGACGAAGGCAACATCTCCAAGAGACAGTTCATGCGTATTTCCTTCACTTTCGATCACAGATTGATTGATGGTGCAACAGCTGCTAAGTTTGAATTAGCGATCAAAGAGTTGTTGGAAAATCCTATGAAAATATTACTGTAATTTTCGATATAGTCTAGTTTTTTTGCGTGATTACAAAAGATAAAATACTTAAATACATACAAAAGATATACAAAAGATAAAATGAAAAGGGCTAGGGCTCTTACATTACTCAGTGCGAAAGTTTGGCACCTTTATAGACATCCAACCTAAAATGTTTTGAACGGCATTTTTACTATCCCAATCGTCTATGGAGCAATGCCCGTCGGGAGGTCCTCCTTGTTGCAGGTTCTGCCTCAGGAGGACTTTCTGAACTTTTGCATAAGAAAAGCCATTTTTACAAAGAAACAGAAAAATGTTGCGTGCATGATGCACGAGAAAGATTAGGAGGAATTCAAATGGCAGTAGAGGTAAAAATGCCTCAGCTTGGCTTAACCATGGAGGAAGGTACAGTTTCTAAGTGGATTAAGAATGAAGGCGATACCGTAAAAGTTGGCGATATTCTTTTAGAAATCACCACAGATAAACTGACCAGTGAAGTAGCTAGTGAAGCAGAAGGTACACTGATCAAAATTGTAGCTGGGGAAGGCGAAGATGTACCCGTAAAGGGTATTTTGGCATATATTGGACAGGCAGGCGAAGTAGTTGGCGGCGCAGCAGCTGCACCTGTTGCAGCACCCGCACCTAAGAAAGATGGCAAAACAACAGTTGCTGTTATCGGTGGTGGCCCTGGTGGTTATGTTGCAGCTATTCGTGCAGCACAGTTGGGCGGCGAAGTAACTTTGATTGAAAAGAACAAATTGGGTGGTACTTGCTTGAATGTTGGTTGTATCCCTACAAAGGTTCTTTTACATTCCGCAGAAGCTTTGGCTGAAGCAAAAGAAATGGCTGAATTGGGTATCAACGTAGAAGTTAAAGGCGTTGATTGGAACAAAGTTCAGGCGAAAAAGAATAGTGTTACTAATCAGCTTGTTAGCGGTGTTAGCGGCTTGATGAAAGCAAACAAGATCAAGGTGATCGAAGGCGTTGCTTCTTTTGCTTCCAAAGACACTTTGACAGTAACAAAGAAAGATGGCGCTAAAGAAAACTTAGCTTTTGATAAAATCATCATTGCAGCTGGTTCTGTTCCTGCAGTTCCTCCTATTCCTGGTGTAAAGGAAAACGCAAACTGTGTTGATTCCACAGGTGCTCTTTCCTTCGAAACAGTTCCTAAGAGCTTGTTAGTAATCGGTGGTGGTGTAATCGGTATCGAGTTGGCAACAGCTTACTCCCGTTTTGGCACAGAAGTAACAGTAGTGGAAGCGATGAGCAAACTTCTTCCTATGATGGACGGAGAATTGACAGCACAGCTTCGTAAAATGATGGAAGCTAGAGGCATCAAGATTATGACAGATGCTAAAGTTCAGTCTGTTGAAGCAGCTGGCGCAGCTACAAAAGTAAATGTAGAAGTTGGCGGCAAGGTAGAAGCTTTCACAGCAGAAAAGGTATTGGTTGCTGTTGGTAGAAGAACAGATACAGAAGCTTTGAACTTGGATGCTGTTGGTATCACTAACGACAGAGGCCGTATCTCTGTTAATGATAAAATGGAAACAAGCGTTGCAAACGTATATGCAATCGGTGACTGTTTGGGTAAAGTTATGCTTGCTCATGTTGCATCCGCTCAGGGCGAGATTGCTGCTGAAAATGCATTGGGTGAAGATGTGCTTTATGATGGTACAACAAACCCTTCTTGTGTTTACACAGACCCTGAATTTGCAGGCGTTGGTTTGACAGAAGAAAAAGCAAAAGAAATGGGAATTGACTTCCAGGTAGGCAAATTCCCTCTGATGGCGAATGGTAAGTCCTTGATTATGAACGGCGGCGTTGGTATGATTAAATTTATCATCGGCAAAGAATACAAAGAAGTATTGGGCGTTCATATTCTCGGCCCCAGAGCGACAGATTTGATTGGCGAATGTGCATTGGCTATCGGTATGGAAGCTACTGTTGAAGATATTTTCGCAACAATTCATGCACATCCTACTGTAACAGAAGCAGTAAGAGAAGCAGCTTTGGCAGCTGAGAAGAGAGCAATTCATATTCCCAATAAATAACAAGGAGGAACCTTCATGAAAAAGGTTGGCTTTATTGGAATGGGTATCATGGGTCTTCCCATGGCCACAAATATTTTGAAAAAAAGTGGTTGTTCTGTGATTGGTTTTGACGTTGTTGAAACTTCCAGAGCGAAGTTTGCTGAAGCTGGCGGCATTGCAACAGCTAATGCAAAAGAAGTATACGAAAATTGTGAAGTGATTTTCTTATGCTTGCCTAAAAATGAATTGGTTGAAAGTACAGTGAAGGATATTATTGCACAGGGGAAAAAGGGCACAGTCATTATTGACTTTAGTTCTACTTTCCCTGGCGTGATCCGCAAGTTATATCCCGAGGTAAAAGCGGCAGGTATGTCCCTGATTGACTCCCCCGTTAGTGGTGGTGAAACAGGCGCTGTTGCAGGTACTTTGGTTGTAATGTGTGGTGGCGACAAAGAAGTGTTTGATGAAGTCGAAGAGCTGATTGCTTGTGTTGGCAGCAGAGTAACCTATATGGGTTCTACTGGCTGTGGCGACGTAGCTAAATTGGCAAACAATATGATTGTTGGTTGTAACTTGATTGCTGTATCTGAAGCATATTCTTTTGCAGTAAAAGCAGGTTTGAACCCTGAAGTATTGTTTAATGCAATCAAAGATGGCTTTGCACAAAATGCAGTAATGGATATTAAGGTGCCTAAAATTATTAGCAGAGATTTCTCTGCAAGTGCAAGAATTGCAGTGCATCAGAAGGATATGAGGAATGCTGCACAGCTTGCTGAAGATATGGGCGTAGAAATTCCTATGTCTGCCCTTGTTTTGAATTATATGAACAGAATGGAAGAAGCTGGATTGATCAATGAAGATCAGTGCGCTCTTGTTAAAATGTTTGAGAAAGACATGGATGTAGAAGTGAAATAAAATACGCGAATGAAGGGAACAATCTTGTTCCTGAGAAAAATCCCTTTGTATCTGGACTTCCGAGTGGTCGTTTATTGTGCAGAGGGATTTTAACACATAAATTAAGTTGATTTTTGTGAAGGACGAAAGTCTGAAAGGAGCCAAATTATGATTACATCTGCACAAGGTAGTATTAAAAGAATCGTTGCTGCAAGAATGAGCCCCGGTGAGGACGTTCTTTTGGGTCTTGAAAAAATCTGTAAAGATTATGGCATTAAAGACGGTGTTATTTTAAGTGGCATTGGTAGCTTAAATGGTGCACAGTTTTTTAATCCCGTACCATTAAAAGACAAAAAGGCGGGCTATGGTTATAGCGAACCTATTGTTTTGCGTGGTGCTATTGAATTGGTTAGCATGTCTGGTATGATTTGCCATGATGATAATGGCGAAACATTACTGCATGTTCACTACGGTTTGACTGATCAGTATGGTAACGGCCATGGCGGACACTTGATTGAGGGCAACAAAGTTCTTATGACAGTAGATGTTGTAATTGGTGAAGTGGATGGCGTTGAAATGGGTAGAGGATACGATGAAGACTTGGAAGTATTTATTTTTGCTCCTAAGCAGAAGTAAAATATCGTGTTTTCGTTTTAAGGCTATTTATTAAGACGTTTTGTGAAGCAGATATAGCTTTCACAGTTTGGAAATTTCAGAGGCGGCTTTTTTAGCCGCCTTTCTTTTAAAATAAACTTTTTAGGATATGGAGAGCAAATATGGAGCAAAAAAGCTATGCCGTATTAGTATCCAACGCCGGCGTGGTTGTAGTTCATAAAGGTGTTAGGATATTATTAGACGGGCTGTACAAAGATTTAGGTAAAAATTTTACAGACTTGCCTGAGTGGGCGTGGAAACTGATGAAAAAAGGTAAAGGTGAGTTGGCAAATGTTGACTACTTGTTATTTTCTCATTCCCACTATGACCACTATTATTCACCTTATTTTAATGACTACATGGCCGCAAACGAAGTTAAGGGAATTTGCTTTCCTCCCATTGATGAAACACCGGGTTTGGCTGCGGCAGAGGCGGAATTTGCCGATAAAATTATAGAGTTTGATAAAAATAACGAAGCAATCTTGGATCAGGGTATCAAGCTAAAGGTGTTTACTACAAGACATGTGGATAAACAGTATTATGATGTGCCAAATCAATGTTTCCGTTTGGATTTGGATGGAACTAAGTTAGCATTTTTATCTGATGTTGACTATTTTGAAGAAGCATTTGGAGAAGAGGAAGATTTTACAGCGGATATAGCTTTTGTTACGCCTATTTTCTATAATCACCCAAAGGGCAGAAGAATTTTGCGTGAAAATATGAAGGTAAAAGAAACCATAATTTATCATTTGCCATCACCAGAGGATGACCGATTTATGTACTTTAAAATGGCGCAAAGGGATGTTGAAAAAAATGCACAGGCAGGAGAAAAAGTTTTGATCTGGAATGAAAGCGGGCAAAACATTTCCTTTTAATTCACGAAAGAAGGGGTACAAGGGTGGAAAATCTTATATTTGCCTTTAATGCAGTTGCGCCGTCATTTAGTATTGTCCTCTTGGGAATTTTACTAAAGAGGGTTGGTATATTAACAGATGATTTTATTGCAAAAGGGAATGCTCTTTGTTTTAAAATTCTTTTCCCCTTATTGGTATTCTTCAATCTTTATGATGCTGTAAGCATCGATTTTACATATATTAAGATAATCGTATTTTGCATTGGGGTAATTTTGGTTTCAGTTGCGGTATTGACTCCATTAGTTCCTAAATTTGTGAAGGATCGGCGTAAAGTTGGCGTAATGATACAGTGTATGTATCGTGGTAATTTTATGCTATATGGGTTGCCTTTTTCAAAAAGTTTAGGCGGAGAACCAAGTGTTGCGTTAGCCACATCTATTATGGCGGCCACACTACCCATATTAAATACGTTAGGTGTATTTATTTATTCGGCTTTTGCAGATATGGGAGAAAAAACAAGTACCAAAAAGGCTTTTATAAATGCCCTTAAAAACCCAATTATTTGGGGTGTTATTTTTGGCTTGCTATTTTATACTTTAAAATTACCTATGCCAGATTTCCTGCATACTGCGGGAAATGATGTTGCTAAAATGGCTACGCCATTGGCTTTTCTTTTTTTGGGTGGACAGTTTGAATTTCGTTCAGCAAAAAGAAATTTAAAAGAATTGGCCATTGGTCTAACAACAAAGCTGGTGATTGTACCTATTATTTTTTTATGGATTGCTGTACAAGTGTTTCATATTAGTGGAATTGACTTGATTCCGGTGTTTATTTTTCTTTCGGCACCAACGGCAATTACTAACTATCAGATGGCAATACAATTTGATGCCGACTACGAGTTGGCAGGAGATTTTTTAATATACTCTATGGTGTTTTCTGCATTTACACTATTCTTTTTTATCTATGCTTTGCGAGCTATGGGGTTAATTTAATGAGAAGGACTAAAAATCTAAAAAATAGGGGAAATTAGGGCAAAGACTGCATGTTCCCCTTGATAATTTTTTTGAAAATAATCTGTTTCAGGATGTTTTGAATGAATGAAAGCGGAAGGCGAATAGTCCAAAAGTTGGATTCTTTATTGAGGTAAAAATGGGGTAATAACAAGCAAATATTACCAAAATTTGGCTATCCTTAACGATAAATTTATGTCTTATTGGTATCCTTTTCGTGTATAATTGATTTACATCCATATGAAACATTTGAGTTATATGTTTCCAGAAAATAAACCAAGGAGCTTCCCTCTCTTATTGGTTTATTATAGGGAAAGGTTTGTAACCTTATTCCCAACTCCCAAATACGACTGCCGGAAGGCAGTTGTTTTTTTGTATTGACCATGATAAACTTTTTTTAAAGTGATAGGTTATAGGAATAATGCTTCTAAAGAAAGAGGTGGGAATTTATGGCATCGGATGAGGGATTGGTGCAATATATTGCAGAGCAAATGGCAGGTGCGGGAAAGATTCGCTATCGTAAAATGATGGGCGATTATTGTTTCTATTGTGATGAAAAGGTGATTGGATTGGTTTGTGATGATCAATTGTTTTTAAAACCCACGCCGTCAGCAAGAGTAAACCTAGAGGGATTTCCCATGGGGTGTGCATATGATGGGGCAAAGCCCTCCTTTATAATTGACGACATTGATGATAGGGATTTTTTGGCTAATGTTGTGCGGCAGATTGCAGAAGATTTGCCTTTACCAAAAAAGAAGAAAAAATAAATTTTTTAGGCGACTTATAGAGGATAAGTCGCCTTTTTTATTGAGTATTTACTACAAAATGGGAAGAAGGTGGTGGGGCATAATGAATAAGCCCCCTTCATATGTTTCCATTAGGATACTTTTAGGGGGAGGAGAAAGCGTGTTTTTATCTAGGCTAGCAAAAAGAAAGAAAATCATTGGCGCATGTGTAGCACTAGCGGTGCTTTTGTTAGGAGGTATTTTTGCAAAGAATCTGTGCAACGTAGGAATACTTGCAGCATCCATGGAGCAGGAGGGGGTTCCAGTACCTATTTTGATGTATCATAGTGTGTATAGTGATGCAAAACGGTCAAGT
The DNA here is from genome assembly GCA_002380805.1 of Clostridiales bacterium UBA4139. GTDB lineage: Bacteria > Bacillota > Clostridia > Lachnospirales > Anaerotignaceae > Chakrabartyella. The sequence goes on from DFWH01000002.1 coordinate 69,389, forward strand.
GACTATATTGTGTCTCCTGATTTATTTCGGCAGGATATGCAGTTTATTAAAGAAAAAGGATATACAACTGTTTTTATTTCTGATTTAATTGCTTATGTAAAGGAGGACGCACCATTGCCAGATAAGCCTATCGTCATTACTTTGGATGACGGATACCTGAATAATCTGGTTAATGTTTTACCCATATTAGAGGAGTTTGATATGAAGGCTGTGGTATCAGTAATAGGTGCTAACTCCGAAGAATTTAGCCAGGTGGACGACAAAAATCTATCTTATGCCCACCTATCTTGGAATGAAATAAAGGAGCTTGCTGATTCTGGGAGGGTTGAAATTGGAAACCATACCTATGATTTACATAAAATTGGAGAGAGAAAGGGATGTATGAAAAGAAGTGGTGAAAGCACTCAGCAATATACAGCCCTTTTGAAAGAGGATTTGGTAAAATTGCAAAGCACGCTGGAACAGCAGGTGGGCATAGCACCCACTGTTTTCACATATCCCTACGGGAGTATTAGTGATGAGTCTTTTGATATTATTAAAGACTGTGGGTTTGAAGCAGCGCTTACTTGCCGAGGTACAGTTAATATGCTTACAAAGGATCCGGAGCAGTTGTATCATTTATGTCGGTTTAATCGTGCACCACAGCAGTCTACGGCAGACTTTATGAAAGGGATTGTGGAATGAAAAAGAGCAAAGCGAAGGTTTTTCTAAGTGGGAAATCTTTTCATTAAACCAAAACAATTTAAAAAGGGTATGCTAATATGGTATTTAACGATGAAAAACCTTATTGACATACCCTTTTATTAGATTTTTTATTTACTAATTGGTGCTAGTTTAAATGGACTCTTCCGTTTCTTCAAGCAACATAGGAGAACTATCAATGGTTGTAGGATTTAACCAGGTATCCTCAGGCTTACAGATAACACGAGCGTTGTTATATGCCCAGGATAATTCCAGAATTGTTTCTGGAGTATAGATTTTTGTTTTATCAGGCATTATCTCGGTATTTAGAACCAGGGCAAAGTCGGGTTTTTCTCCATATTGACGATCAAGGTAAATAGGCATTAAAAATTGGATTTTTCCAGGCTCACCTCTACGTTCACTACGGTATTGAGGAACGACAAATTTGTAGTTACGCTTGGCAATTTTACGGGCATTGTCGACTGCGGCAATCAGGATACTGGTGATTGCTGCCAATTCACCTCGTCGGTACATTTCTGTATATTTTTCTGAAAAGCGATTTCTTTTTGCGCCGTCCTCAATAATGTGGGTCAATCTATCGGCACTAATATCAATTTCAATTTCGGAATCGTAGATAATATCATCTAAGCTATGGAAGAATTCTACTACATTTGGATATAAACTTGCAGAGGCAAACTGATATTTTCTCATCAAGTCAACTTTGCTAGGAGCAATAAAGGGAGATGAGAAGATGAATTTATTATCCTTTTTGTTATAAACCTCACCAACCAAATAGATATCTTGGGCGAACTTGTTTAATAAGCCTGTATTAAACAAGGCAAATTTGTTATCTATGGAAAAAACGATCTTTTTATAGTTTTTTGATTCTGGATTGGTATAATCAGAGACAAGTTTTTCAAAGACATATTGAAGGTAGCTTTGCAAAATATCATACTGGGTTTTGGGTCTAAAGTCGTCTGGGGCACTTGATTTGAAGTTCCAAACCTCGCCAGGAAGCAAGCTCTCCTCAAGGGAAATAATAAATGTGTTGGCTGCATTATAGTTTTTGAAACTAATGCTACCAAAGCGATATGCATTAAACATATTTTCCATCTTATATTTTGTGCTAAAGTTTACACCAGACCATGCGCCATAAGAATCCTTGATAAAAACAGCATAAATTGGGTCAGCGGGATAAGCAGGATTTGTATTAGGAAGTTGAAAACCTGTTTCGATGGCATATCGACAGGTTCTTTTTTCATCGAATTCTCCTGTCTGCAAGTTCCCATTATTGTCGTAATAATAATTAAGCTCTCTGCCCTCATCATAGGCTTGTTTTAAATTATCGGATAAAACCTTTTCTGTAACTTCACATTGTGCCTGATAGGAGATATCTGACAAATAGGAGTTTGCATTTTGGACATACCCTAAAGCATATACGCCGGAGCGTTCTGAGTTCCATTTCATTTTCATGAGTTCACCTTCCACTTTCCTAAGTTGACTTTACATAACATTTCTGAAAGTAAATTTAATTACTTCCAATTATACACAAGAAGTGAAGAAAATTCCACAATAAAGTAAGTATATCAGCAAAGAGATAATGAAAGATTTTAAAAAAAATTTTAGGAGTTTCTAGGTAGGGGATATAATTTCTGTGCCGATTGGTAAAAGGTTATATATGATGATCTAGAATGTGAACATTATATGTCAGTAACTTTGTGAAAGGGCATCCAAAGTGGGTGCCTTTTCTTATTTGAATTACTTTGGAAGGTCAAGTAGAATTATTCTAAGGTTATATACAAAAACTTTATAACCACAAAAATAAAGTCAAAATAGCAGCTTTTTACAAAAAAATGGAGCATCCTAATTTTATTGCAATAAGGATACCTACCTTATAATATTTGATTTATATAAAAAATGAAAAGGTTAGAATAAAAAAATTTTTGGAATTTTGAAACTTTTTTGTAAAAACAGCACCCTACAATAGTATAGGAGGTGTAATTGTGGAACAACAAACCGTCGACGAACAATTTAATGAAATTTATGATAAAACATATCGATATTGTCTTATCTTTGTAACAAGTAAATGCAGTAATACTCAGGATATTTCCGATATATTACAAGAAACCTATTTGTCTTTGTACCGTATATTGGCGCAAAAGGGTAGGGCATATATTCAAAATCCCGAGGCGTATGTAATTCGCATTGCGAAATCTAAAATATATAAATACTATTCACTGCAAGATAAGCTAAAGTGTTTCATTCCCTTATTTCGAGAGAATGAGGAAGGTGAAGAGTATATGGAGGAAAGTTTAAATTCGGATTTGCTTGAGAATTCTCTGGAAAATGTGGTGGTAGAGAAGGAAAGCCTAGATAAAATTTGGCAGTTACTGAAAAAGAAACCGCAAGGTGTGCAAAAAGTGTTTTTCCTTTTTTACTATGCTGATTTATCTATACCAGAGATTGCACAAAGGCTAAAGTTGAATGAATCCACAGTGAAAAATTGGATTTACCGAACAACGCAAGAGTTTAGAAAAAATTTAGAGATGGGTGGTGTATCAAATTGACAGAAAAAGATATTTTGAAACGAGTTATTGAAGAAAATTTGGCAAACAAAGAGATGATTCGTCAAAAGGTTTTATATGCCGCCAAAAAAGAGATGACTACGAATAATAAAGATAAAGGGAGTATATTTAATATGAAAAAGAAATTTGTTGCAATTCCAGCAGTATTGTGTCTTTCATTTGCGATTATGGTCAATACAAGCAGCGTTTTTGCTGCCACAGTAGCAGATATTCCTATTTTGGGGGCTATTGCTAAGGTGGTAACCATTCGTGAGTATACCCATAACAGTGATGCAGATGAAACCCGTGCTAGCATACCAAATGTTACAAACACAGGAAATGAGGAGATGGAAAAGCGTATTAACAAGGAAATTGATCAAAAAATGCAGGAGTTGACTGGAAAGGTTGAAGCGGAAGCGGCAGAATATAAAAAGAACTTTTTAGCAATGGGAAATAAAGAGTCAGATTTTATTCCGATGCAATATGATTTTGATTATAAGGTGTATTCTTCAAGTAAGGACACTTTATCCTTTGTCATTAGCCAGACAGAGAAAAACAGTACATCTCAAAAATATTTTGACGAATCCGGTGTTCCGGAAAAGGCAGAATACGTTACTTTGTATATGTATAACATTAACCTGAAATCAGGGGAAGATATAGGATTAAAGGATATTCTTGGCGCTGATTTTAAGAAGATTGCCGATGCCGAGGTGGAGCGTCAAGTAAAGGAACGGGCAAAGAACGACGAAAATCTCCTTTCATATTATGAAGAATTTTATGCATCTAAGGGAGCAAAAGGTATCGAGGATAATCAACAATTTTATATCAATGAAGCCGGTAATCCTGTTTTGGTATTTGATAAATATGTAATAGCTCCGGAATACGCAGGTATTCAAGAATTTGAGATTCAAAAATAATAAGTAAAAAAATTTCATTTATACTATATTAAAGACCTCGCTTTTCTTAATTAAAGCGGGGTTTTTTGGCAGGGTCTGTATTAAAGGTATCTTTCCGTGATACTTATTTCAAGTTTTAATTTGAAAGGGGTGCATAAGTAGACATAAGTTTCGCAAAAGGTATGGGAAAGTTATAAGTTATTACTAAAATTTTCAAGTGCGATAAAAAAAATTAATGTAATAAAAAGTGGTTATTGTTATGAATTAAATAAAAGTACTGAAAAGTGAGTTTAATTATAAGGGTATATGGATTATTTTTAACAAAAATGTAATATTCTTCAAAGTAGACTGAAATTTATTATTGCAAGTTGACATATTTTATGTTAGAGTATGACTACATTCCAAAAGGGAATGTACTCTGGAGAGTCTTCTTTAGAAGCGCCGAAGGTGTAACGCAAGTGCAAATGTACTTGTCTATCTCTCAGGCAAAAGGACAGGGTATGCAAAGATACATAGTGGATTTTTTAAATTCATACTGTGCATACGTTCTACTCTTTAGAGGGCTGATGAGAATCAGCTCTTTTTTCGTGTAGTTGGAAGTTTTAAAAGAATATAAGGATTATAGGTTTTCTTATAGAATTTTCCTTTGTTTATGATTGGTAAGATTAAATATAGGCATGGTTGTTCTGATAGAAATGAAAAGCCCTAATGACAATGGTGTCCAATAGCTTAACCTATATTCGAAATGTTTTTTAAAGCGAACCCAACAGTGTCGGAAAGAAAAAGATAAAAAGAGAGGAAGAATATTATGTTAGAAATGGTTCAAAGTGTTAATTCATTGATGTGGGGGCTTTTATTGATTGTTCTCCTTTGCGGAACAGGTATTTATTATACCATCCGTTTACGTTTCATCCAGATTAGAAAATTTGGGGAAGGCTTTAAGTTAGTATTTGGGAATATGAGTTTCAAGGGTGAAAGAGGAAAAAATGGTGAAATGACACCATTCCAATCTTTAGCAACTGCTATTGCTGCACAGGTTGGTACAGGTAACTTGACTGGTGCTGCAACAGCACTGATTTCTGGTGGACCAGGGGCAATTTTCTGGATGTGGGTAAGTGCATTCTTTGGGATGTCTACCATCTATGCGGAGGCGGCTTTGGCGCAGGAATATAAAGTTGTTGAAGATGGGAATGTGACAGGCGGACCCGTTTATTATATTAAGCAAGCTTTTAAAGGGAAATTTGGCAAGGTACTTGCAGGAGCATTTGCTGTGTTTATTATCCTTGCATTAGGATTTATGGGAAATATGGTTCAATCAAACTCCATCGCAGCGGCATTTTTAGAAGTGTTCCGTGCAAGAGATATGCAGTTAAATCCATTATGGATTGGTGTGCCTTTGGCCATGTTTGCTTTCTTTATCTTTATTGGTGGAACGGCGAGATTGGCTTCTGTTGTAGAAAAGATTGTACCTATAATGGCTGGTGTTTATATTGTGGGCAGTATCATTTTAATTGGTATGCACTTTCAGTATATACCTGAAGCAATCAAAATGATTTTTGTCGGTGCGTTCAAGCCTCAGTCAATTGCCGGTGGTGCTTTGGGTATTACTGTGCAACAGGCAATTCGTTATGGTGTGGCAAGAGGGTTATTCTCCAATGAGGCTGGTATGGGTTCCACACCTCATGCCCATGCTCGTGCCACAGCTAAAAATCCTCATGAACAGGGCTTGACAGCAATGGTGAGTGTTTTTATTGACACTTTTATTATTTTGAATTTAACTGCATTTTCCATCATTACAACAAACGCAATGTCAAGTGGAAAAACAGGTATTGTTTTGACACAGCATGCTTTTACAACTGGATTTGGTTCTTTTGGTGATGTTTTTATTGCGATTTGTTTGCTCTTCTTTGCATTTTCAACGATTTTGAGCTGGCATTTCTTTGGTGCAATTAATGTGAAGTATCTTTTTGGTACAAAAGCAGTAAAGATTTACTCAATGGTTGTTGTGGTTTGCATTGTGATAGGCGCAATGCTTAAGGTTGAGTTGGTTTGGGAACTGGCGGACTTCTTTAATGGTTTGATGGTTATTCCAAACGTTTTGGCTCTATTTGTATTAGCCGGGGTTGTTACTAAGATACATAATGATTACGGCAAAAAATAATTAAGTAACAAAAATGAACCCATAGTAGGACTATGGGTTCATTTTTGTCTTGTCATTTTATAGCCAAGAAGGCCTAACCAAACGATTACCAGTAGAAATGCAAAGTAATTGGCAGGGGTTAGATTATTAAGGTCTATTTTTAGCAAATATAAAATCAAAAGAGTTGCAAAGGAAATGTCTAGTAGATATTTTTTCATAATGTTTAGATGCGGTATGGTTAAGGGTTATGTTTATATATTCTGCTGAGTAACCTGAAGGCTACCTCTAATTATAGCATTTTCAAGCTTATCCACATCTGTACCTCCTTAATATATTAATTATAACAGGATGAGACGTAATTGCCAATTGGGTTTGAAAAATACATTATGCCATGGAAGTGATTAGATATTTTTAAAATATGGCGAAGTTTCATTTAATAAAATTTATTATTGAGTTGAAAATATTATAATGTTGAGAAAGCAACCAACGTGAAAAAGCTGAAGTCTGCTAGGACAGGTCATGAAAATCGATATGAAGGATAGTTTATTAATTTGAGAATTGCTATAACTAAAAATCCTCCGGGAACGGGCACTGTTCAGTGACCTTCATTTCCTAGAGGATTTTTAAGTGTCTCATAAACTTAAAAGTTTAACATTGTCCAAAATGTTGATATAACAGGAAGGTTGTCCTTAGATGAACCATAGTAGAGCGCCTAAATCAATGGCTGTTTTATGCTTTGATATTTAAACAATCTAAGTGCGTTATCTTGTTTTATAACATTAATCACCGAATGTGATTGAGTAATAAAGAATCGTTTGTTTGTTTCCACAAGGACATGTGCAACCGAGGAAAACTGTGTCTTCCTGATTAAAACAAATATCCCAAAGGTATCCAAACCTGTTGACGATAAATAAGAAAAAGTTGAGTTCTTCTTCTAATTCGTGTGCAGTACAATAAGTGAAAACTTTTGCTAGCCAAATCTTACAAGGACCCTCGGTGCGGTTCCAGTTTAAGTTATATTTGTTTGCCAAGAATGCTTTTTTCTCTTCATCGGTTTTTTCTTCTAGGGAGGTTAAAAGGAATTCTTCTCTCTTTGTCATGTTTTTAGCTCCTTTCTGGGCTAGTCTTACTATATAATATACGGAATAATTTAAAATGAAACTAAGTTAACGCGACTTGTACAAAATAATTTTCATTTTGACAGAAGTATGTTTATGAGTGATTTTTGGGCTAAGGGAGGGAGTCAAAATGCCCACAGGAAAGGCATGTGCTATGTATAAATATAAATAAGGAAGTGGAGCACTATTTAAAAGACTCCTGCTGAAAATCTTACTGCACATAAGCAGTCATAGACTTGCAACATATGGCATGATATAATATTTTTACCAGAATTTGACCGTTTTACGAGAATGGCAACACTATACTAAAAATTCCATCTGTGATAACTAGACAAATGCGCTTGCATTTCATCATATGAATTCAAATGAGTACCACGCATACCATAGGCTGGAAGCGGAGGCTTTAAAGTTTTCACACCCCGGTTAGTTGCTTACTGTCAATGGAGATTGAGGGCTTTCACCTTTAAATACTGGACATTGTTATACTCATGACAAATGGCTTGGCCTGTGGTAAGGAAGTCCACCGCCTTGGCCACGAATCCCAGATTATCTATGCTACTACCAAGCCACAGTTTGCCTTTACATAGCTATGGTGCCACAAGGAGGGGATGAAGCCTCACAATAGACTGGACATTCCAAGTGAGCTAATGGCAGACGTATTGGGGCTTGCCAAAGGAATATCCAATGGATGGGGAATGCTATTATAACTGGTTATTAGCTGTCCAAGGAGAGAGACAGGCAAATTCATTTTCTCTGCCGCAATATGGTGGCGGTTATTTTTTTAAAATTGAAAACCCCTGTACTTAGGATACAGGTCTTGGTAAAAATGGCTATGCCATAAAATATGGGGAATTTTCGGGTTCAGCTCATTGTGTGAAATTAGCAAAATTTGATTCTATTATAAGCGGAAATTAGGAAACACTGAGAGCGCAGGTTCGAGCCTGTGGCATTGAAAGACGGTGCGATGAGAAAAGTTGGTTTCCTCGTCGTTTTTATATTTGTAACATTAAGTTGACATAAGAACTTGTATTAATATAGATAGGAGAGAGACTTTGCAGTATGATTTGACAACAGGAAAAATCGGAAAATCTTTAATCGTTTTTAGTATGCCCATGATTATGGGTAACCTTCTTCAACAATTATACAATGTTGTGGATACTTTGATTGTGGGTAAAACTATTGGTTCTACTGCTCTTGCTGCTGTGGGGTCTTCCTATTCGCTAATGGTGTTGCTTACCTCAATAGTTTTAGGGCTATGTATGGGGAGTGGGGTTGTTTTTGCACAGCTTTTTGGAGCAAAAAAATATGAAAGTATGAAAACAAGTATTTTTAACGCCTTTGTTTTTATTATCATTATTTCAGCAGCAATCAATGTTTTAGCATACATATTGTTAGATAAGTTTATTGTTTGGTTAAACATTCCTATTGAGGCAGTTGCTTTTACGAAAGAATACTTAAAAATTATTTTTGGTGGAATGATTTTTGTATCTATTTTTAATTTTATTTCTTCTGTGCTACGAAGCATTGGAAATACATTAATGCCTTTGGCCTTTTTGGCAGTTGCGGCCATAACCAACATTGTGCTAGATATATTATTTATTGTGCGATTTAACATGGGTGTTGCGGGGGCAGCCTATGCAACTGTAATTGCCCAGGCTTTATCGGCATTTTTAATTAGCATTTATTTTGTTGTAAAAGGAAAAGACATTTGTCCTAACAGAAACAATATGCACTTTGACAAATCTCTGATAGGGCTTGTAATTAACAATTCTACATTAACCGCTTTGCAACAATCTATTATGAACCTTGGCATCTTAATGGTGCAAGGTCTTGTCAATAGTTTTGGATTTGCGGCAAGTGCTGCTTTCGCAGTTGTGGTTAAGATAGATGCACTTTCCTATATGCCTGCTCAGGATTTTGGAAATGCTTTTGCTACATACGTTGCACAGAATTATGGTGCCAACAAACTGGATAGAATTAAAATCGGAACCCGTATTTCTATGATGATTTCCACTGGGTTTTGTATCTTAGTCTCGGCCTTTGTATTTGTTTTTGCTGAGGCACTTATGTTAATATTTATTGATGCAACAGAAGTTACTACTATTAATATAGGTATTCAATACTTACATATTGTTGGTGCTAGTTACGCTGGCATTGGGATACTCTTTTTGCTTTATGGGTTATATAGAGGCATTGGAAAATCTCAGATGTCTATTGTTTTGACTATTATTTCCTTAGGAAGTCGAGTTTTGCTTGCATATGCTCTTTCTTCACTATCTTCAATAGGGATTGTGGGCATTTGGTGGGCGGTACCTATTGGTTGGGCATTGGCTGATATTTTTGGTATCGTGTACTATTTTATGAAGAAAGATCTGTTTATGCAAAGCAGGAATTAACCGTTGAAACTTACATAAGGAACGGGTCTAAAATGGAGAAGGGTATATCTTAAGAGGTATCCCTTTTTTGCTAAAGGGAACTATGATACAATACCAGATATTGGGGGATTACATAATATTTATAAATAGGAGAGGATTGAGAAGATGAGAGTAATTGATTTGACACGCACGATTTCTAATTCCATACCGGTTTACCCGGGGACGGAAGGGCCAAGCTTAACCATTGCAAACACATATGAGGAAAGTGGGTTTAAAGAAACCCTTTTACATATGTATTCTCACACTGGCACCCACATGGATGCACCTCATCATATTTTTCCTGAAAAAATTTCGTTGGATAAAAAGGATGCTTCAGGTTTTGTGGGGAAGGCTTGTGTTATTGATGTTAGGGAGGTAGGGCTTGGAGGAGTTATTGACATTTCTTACATTGAGCGTAATAAAGAACGGGTAGAACAGGCAGAGTTTATTATATTTCAAACAGGGTGGGAGAAATACTGGGGACAGGATGAGTATTTCGGCGAATATCCGGTGATCTCAAAAGAGGTTGCTAAATATATTGTGGATAACAATAAGAAGGGGATTGGTTTGGATAATATCGGGCTAGATCCCATAGCAGACCTTGAACTTCAATTGCATCACTTTATGTTGGCTAATGAGAATATTGTAATCATAGAAAACCTTTGCAACCTAGACATGATTGGTCAGGAGGAGTTTTTACTTGTTGCACTGCCTTTAAAATTTGAAGATTCTGATGGCTCACCTATTAGGGCAATTGCAATTCTCTGACGAATTCTATGTTTTTATTTTTTTAAATTACTAGTTTCGCCCCACCTTAGGGATTATAAATGGACTTACACATTTATGTAGATAAATAGATAAGATATAAGAAAGCACCCCATTAAACCAGTGTTAAGGTTGATTTAATGGGGTGCTTTTTATGATTTTATGTGGGTTGGAGGCTATAATTTTATTCAGCCTCAACCAGAGCGTAAATCTCAGCTGCTATTTTTTGATAATAACCGGTACTATCCTCAGATACCATTTCCGCTGTATGAGATATATAGTACATTTGGCATGCCTCCACGGGGTCTAAATGATGTTTCTTTGCCAACATAGACACAACCTCAGAAATTAAAGCAATACGTTCCTTGTAATGCTCATAATCATTTTCATCCGCATCACTTTCCATAGCAATGATTCCATCAATCATGCCGGCATAAAAGCCTAAATCCATTTCTGGGAAGTTTTGATTGCTTTCCAGAATCATGGATAAAATGGAAGCCTGTTGAAAGGATTGAAAAACTTTATTCGCGGGGATATTTTTCAAAAAGCTATAATATTCCACGCATGATACAATCAGTGTTTTTTCTTCCATATTACTTCTCTCCTTTTCTTTTCATCAAGAATTATGATACCTGTTTTTTTGTTGTATTTCAAGGGGATTGGTCGATTATATATTGTTATCGGTTTTTTAGATAACCGAGTATAAAAAAGGTCTAATAACGGGACACTGTGAAGGTATGATATACTTATAATTACAATAAATGGAAAATAAATCAAGGGAAAAGGAGTGTTATATATGGCTCATACAAACGGTGGTTTTGGTACAAAGGCAATTCACGCTGGGAATGTAAAAGACAAACAATACGGGGCCTTGACAATGCCAATTTATCAAACTTCTACATTCTTTTTTGAGAACTGTGAACAAGGGGGACGTCGTTTTGCCGGACAAGAAGAAGGATATATTTATACCCGTTTAGGAAATCCAACAACTACCGTTTTAGAAGACAAGGTTGCCGCTTTGGAATGTGGTGAGGCTTGTGCAGCGGCTTCTAGTGGTATGGGTGCAATTTCTTCTTGCCTATGGAGCATTGCAGGTGTGGGCAAACATATTTTGGCAGACGAGACTCTATATGGGTGTACTTTTGCATTATTAAACCATGGTTTAACACGCTATGGTGTTGAGGTTTCTTTTGTTGATACTTCTGACTTAGAGGCAGTAAAGGCTAGTTTAAAAGAAAATACAGTTTGCGTTTATTTAGAAACACCGGCAAATCCCAACTTAAAGATTTCTGACATCGCTGAAATATCAAAGATTGCCCATAGCTATAACCCTGAAATTATGGTTGTATGTGACAATACTTTTGCATCTCCCTATTTGCAAAGACCGCTGGAATTAGGAGCAGATGTTGTGGTTCACTCAGCCACAAAATATTTGAATGGACATGGCGATGTAATTGCAGGGTTTGTGGTAGGTAAAGCGGAGTTTATTCAGCAGGTTAAAATGTTTGGTATCAAAGATATGACAGGTGCGGTACTCGGTCCTTTTGAGTCTTTCTTAATTTTAAGAGGACTTAAGACACTGGAGATTCGTATGCAAAGGCATTGTGCCAATGCAAGAATTGTGGCAGAATTCTTGGCAAACAACGAAAAGGTGGAAAAGGTATATTATCCTGGTTTAGAAAGCCACGAAGGCTATGAAATTGCAAAAAAACAAATGGATGATTTCGGTGCTATGATCTCCTTTGAAGTTAAGGGTGGTAAGGAGGCTGGAATGAAGTTTGTGAACAGTTTATCGCTGGCCACAGTTGCTGTTTCATTAGGTGATGCGGAAACTTTAATTGAACATCCGGCATCTATGACCCATTCAACTTATGGTGAGGCAGATCTAAAGGCTGCTGGTATTTCTGCTGGTTTAATTCGTTTGTCTGTTGGCTTGGAAAATGTAGAAGATATTATTGAAGATTTAAAAATTGGCTTTTCAAAAATTTGATAGGGATAATAAGGGCTAGTTTTTAAAGATTTAAGGTTATAAATAAGTATGGGTTTTTCTTTCGGGGGGATTTAAAATCCTTCCTAACTAAAAAAGCTCTTTTAATAATGGGGAAATAAATGTGCTTTTTTCCTACCTGCTCTCATATAGAAGGTCGCCGTTTTTTTATGGCGACCTTCTAATTTTAGTATTTTTTAATTTGTTCTTCTAAAATAGCTACAAACTCTTTGGCTTTTTCAGAGAGGGGTTCTCCTTTTTTAGAAATCCAACCGATCTGCATATCACAAACGGGTGAAGTAATAGGAATGGCTGATATACGAGGGTCATAATAACCATCAGGTAAAACCCCACTACCAGTGGAAATGGCAGTCGTATGGGCTATGATATTATAGGCAGTTGCTCTATCATTTACATAAATGATTTGCCTATAATCAATGGTTTGGCTTAAAACGGCTTCCTCAGAAAAGTTTAGGGAACTCTCATCCTTTTTTGAAAAGATAACAAAGGGATACTTTCTTAGTTCGCCCAAAGGGATTTCTTTTTTTTGTGCCAAGGGATGGTTTTTATTCATGAAAACATGGGGGCGTAACCGTTTCATTTCGTGAAAAACAAGGTTTTTGGAATGAAACAATTTGCTTAGAAAGACCTCAGTGATGTCTGAAAGAAAGATAATTCCCAAGTCGCTTTTGCCAGTTTGAACTTCTTCAATGACCTTACCCATAGGACATTCTTTAAAGCCAAAGCGAAAGTGCGGGTCGTTTTGGGTTTTCAAAAATTCGACGAAAGCCTTTGCACAGAAAGGATAGCGTTGGGTTGAGATGGAAAGGCGAGAACTTTCTTGGACATTTTTATCTGAATAAAAGAGTTCTACTTCTTTTGCCTGTTGCAATAGAGGATGGATTTTTGAGATGAATTCTTGGCCCTCCTCTGTAAGGGATATGCCTCGATTACTACGCACAAATATGGTTATCCCTAACTCATCCTCTAGCTCTTTTATGGCAGTGGAAATGGCAGATTGGGAAACAAACAAGTTTTGTGCTGCTTTATTCATTGAGCCGCATTGATATATTTCGATAATGTATTCCAGCTGCATGAGAGTCATAGGGATGTACACTCCTTTTTTCTTTTATCATAGCATAAATTTTCCATCTATGGGAATGGCAAGGTAATGTTTTTTATTCGTATAATTAGGGTTTTTCCCCTTGACAAGAAATTATTTTGTCGTAATCTGTTATAGAGAAGGAATTTGAAAAGGAGATAATAACTATGCGAAATATTTTAATAGATGCTGGCTTGAAAGAACGATGTGGCGAGGCAGTTTTGGGTGCGTTGCAATGCAAAGTGGTTGTGAAAGAAGATGATGCATCATTTTTAGAACTGCTAAATAGGAAGATTGCTGAGCTGGCAGAGGTTGAACTCTCCCAGGCAAATAAGAGGGAGAAAATCCAATCCACAAGAAAAGCATATAAAGCACTGGGCAAGGATGCTAACCGGTACCGTTGTTCATCGGAGGCAATGTGTCGTAGAATTGCTAAGGAACGTGGGTTATATTACATTAATAATGTAGTGGACATCAACAATTATTTATCTATTAAGACTGGGTATTCCATGGGCACATATGACCTCGATCAGGTTCAAGGGGATATTTTATGGGCTCGTGCTCCCGAGGGAACGGCGTATCAGGGTATCGGCAAGGACGTTTTAAATATTGAATTTTTACCGGCTTTGTTTGATGAATTAGGCCCCTTTGGCAACCCTACTAGCGACAATACAAGAGCAATGATTACAGACAGAACCAAAGAAATTCTTTTGGTTTATTATGTGTTTGATGGGGAAACTGCTTTGATAGAATTGCTAGATGAGGCTGAGGGTTTGTTGAAAAAATATGCTCAGGGACAGGATTTTGAGAAAAAAATCATTTTATAAGTCAGCAATTTGGACTTGGCGAAATAAAGAAGTTTTAGCAAAAAGGATTGTGTACCATCCATGATTAGGGTATAGATTTTTCTGTGGGGCTATGGTATCATGGGAAAAATATGATTCAAATGAGAGAAGGTGATGGATTGAAATCCTTTGAAGCCCTTTATGCAGAGTATTATGACAAGGTATATTGCTTTTTATATCGGCTTTGTGCCGATGGGGATTTGGCAGAGGATCTGATGCAGGAAACATTTTTACAGGCCTATATATCCTTTCACAGGTTCCGTGGAGAGTGTGAGCTATTTACCTGGCTTGCTTCCATTGGAAAGCATGTGTATTTTAAGTATTTGAAGAAAAATAAATTAGATTTAGATTCGGCCAACTTAGAGTTGGTTGTTAATACATATTGCGCAGGATGCATTGATCCAGAAGAGCATATGAGAAGAAAAGATGTTGAGGAAGCAGTACGTGGTATTGTTGAGGGGATACCGAAGAAATATCGTGATGTTGTATTATTACGAATTTATGCTGAATTATCATTTTCTCAAATTGCCTTATCATTAAAAATCAGCGAAAATTCTGCGAAAGTTATTTATTTTAGGGCGAAGAAAATGCTTTTGGAGGTGTTGAAGCATGAGTTTGAATTGTGATATTGTAATGGATCTTGTGGCTCTGTATCATGATGGCGAGGCAAGTAAAACCAGCGAGGCGGCGGTGAAAGAGCACTTGAAAGGGTGTAAAAGCTGCAGGGAGTTTTATAGGCAATATGGAGTTGCCACACCAGCATCACAGAGTTTTAATTTTATGTCTAACGGAAATTATAGTGAGCTTGCCAAGCATATGCGTGTTCGTCGCTTATGGACTGTTGTAGCGGTGTTGGGATATGTCAGTGCTTCTTTATGTGCTCTAATCATGCTGTTAATGCGAATCAGAGAAGAGTAATTACAATTTTCTTGTAAAAAAATTGAAAAATTAGAAAATTCTAATAATACTAAAAAACACTGAAAAGATGGGCTTTTTTGCCCATTTTTTGTTTTTAGTGAAAAAGGTTACAAAAAAAATAAATTTTTTTTGTAACCTTTTTCTTTTTTTTGGGTACTAAGTTTGCATAACACAAAAGAAAGCAGTTCGGAGGATTAAAATATGAGTTTTAATGTGCTTGGAACGGGGATGTATGTGCCCCCCAATATTGTGACGAATGATGAATTATCAAAATATGTAGATACAAATGATGAATGGGTAATGCAAAGGGTAGGAGTAAAACAAAGACATTTCAGCATAAATGAAACGACAGATGAGATGGGTTATAAGGCGGCTTTGGCAGCACTGGAAAACAGCGGTGTAAAGGCAGAAGAGATTGATTTGATTTTAGCTGCCAGTATTAGTGGCGAATCAATTTCTCCTTCGGTTTCCTGCATGATACAAAAACATTTGGGCGTTTCTTGCATGACCATGGATGTTAGTGCTGCATGTTCTGCTTTTGTTTTTATGCTGGAGACGGCCGCAGGATTTTTTGCAAGGGGTAAGGCCAAAAAAGTTCTGGTGGTTGGTGCAGAGCGTTTGAGCCGAATTTTGGATTGGGAAGATAGAGGAACTTGCGTTATCTTTGCAGATGGTGCAGGTGCAGTAGTTTTGGGCGAAGGAAACTCTTACATCGATTCAGTTTTTGATGTTAAGGGTGGTTCTGACGTAATTGATATCCCTCAAGACATAGGTATGTCTCCCTTTTATCAGGGGACACAGAAAAAACCGTTTATCCATATGGCAGGGCAGGAGACATTTAAATTTGCTGTAAATGCAATTTGCAATGACACAACGCAGCTTATGGAAAGACACGGTCTGACCTTTGATGATATCAAATATATTGTTCCTCACCAGGCCAACAAGCGAATCATTGACTTCGCAAGCGTAAAGCTGAAGGTTCCACAAGAAAAGTTCTATGTGAACATTGAGCGATATGGCAATACATCTTCTGCAAGTATCCCAATTGCGTTGGATGAAATGAACCGAAAAGGGATGTTAAAAAGGGGCGACTTGTTATTAATCCCTGCCTTTGGTGGTGGGTTGGCAAGCGCAACCTGTATTTTGAGATGGTAATGAATGCCTAAGGGCTTCATATATAAAACAAATAAGATTAATTGGACAAAAAAAGGAGATTAAAATCATGGTATTTGAAAAAGTTGCAGCAATGTTAGCAGAAAAATTGGAATGTGAAGTAAGCGAAATCAAAATGGACACAAAGTTTGAAACTTTGGGTATTGACTCTTTAGATGTAATGGAACTTTTGATGAATGTTGAAGAAGAATTTGGCACAGAAATCGAATTAGGTGAAAACAAAGTAAATGCCGTTGGCGACTTAGTAGCACTGATCGAAAGCAAATTGCAGTAAGAGAGGAGGAGGACAGAATGATCCTTTCACCCATCTGTTCTATGTTAGGAATTGAATATCCCATTTTTCAGGGCGGTATGGCTTGGATTGCTGATGGCAAGTTGGCAGCAGCAGTTTCAAACGGCGGAGGCTTAGGTATTATTTCTGCCATGAATGCCGGTGGCGATTACCTTCGTGAGCAAATTCAGATTGCACGGAGTTTGACAGATAAGCCCTTTGGCGTAAACATTATGCTGATGAGCCCACATGTGGAAGAAGTAGCAAAAATTGTTGTGGATGAAAAGGTTCCTGTGGTAACAACGGGGGCAGGCATCCCAACAAAGTTTATGCCCATGTGGAATGAAGCGGGAATTAAAGTGATTCCTGTTGCGGCTTCTGTTGCTGCGGCAAAGATGATGGAAAAAGCGGGGGCAACGGCAGTAATTGCTGAAGGGGGCGAATCTGGCGGACACATTGGGGATATGAGTACAATGCCATTAATTCCTCAAGTTTGTGACGCTGTAAAAATTCCTGTATTGGCGGCAGGGGGTATTGGAGATGGCAGAGGAATTGCAGCTGCATTTATGCTAGGTGCCGTTGGGGTACAAATGGGTACCAGATTCCTACTGGCTGAGGAGTGTTCCGTTCATCCCAATTATAAAGAGTTGGTTTTAAAAGCAAGTGACATTTCAACTACAACAACGGGTAGGAGATTTGGTGGAAACACCTGCCGTTGCTTGAAAAATAACTTTAGCCGTGAGTTTTTGAAAAAAGAGTATGCACCTGAAACCACTGCAGAAATGGTAGCAGAGCTGGGGGTAGGGGCATTAAGAAAGGCAGCCGTAGAGGGTAATACCAAAGAGGGCTGTTTCTTAGCAGGACAGATTTCAGGAATGGTAAAGAAGGCACAGCCTGCGGCTGAGATTTTGCAAGAAATTGCAACAGAGGCAGAAGCTTTGTTAAAAGGAGGTGCACAATGGGTAAAATAGCATTCGTTTTCTCCGGTCAAGGTGCACAAAAGGCAGGCATGGGCAAAAGCTTCTATGATACAAAAGAGAATGTCCAAAAGATATTTGATGGGGCGGAAGAATTTCGCCCCAATACTTTAAACCAGTGCTTTTTTGGTACGGACGAAGAACTAAAGAATACAGAAAATACACAGCCATGTTTATATTTGACGGATTTGGCAGCAGCATTGGCGTTAAAAGAAGAGGGGATTATCCCTGATGGTGTGGCTGGATTCTCCTTGGGTGAAATTCCTGCCCTGGCTTTTGCAGGTGCCTATGACTATTTGGATGGTTTTCGACTAGCTTGTTTTAGAGGAAAAGTTATGGCCAGGGAGGCTGAAAAGAATCCGGGTTCTATGGTAGCAGTAATGAAGCTGGACAATGATAAGGTAGAAGAGATTTGTAAAAAGTTTGAGAATGTTTATCCTGTGAATTACAATGGCCCGGGGCAGTTGGTTGTTGCAGGTAAAAAAGAAGAAATGGAGGCTTTCTCTTTAGCAATTAGAGAGGCTGGCGGCAGAGGAATGCCCGTGGCAGTTGGTGGCGGTTTTCATTCCCCTTTTATGAAAGAAGCGGCAAAAGATTTTGCCCAGGTTTTGACGGAATATCAGATTCAAAAGCCTGAGATTCCAGTGTATTCAAATTATATGGCAAAGCCCTACGAAGATAATGTTCGGGCGTGGATGGCACCCCAGATTGACAATGCCCTGCGTTGGCAGGAAAGCATTGAACAGATGGCGGCAGATGGTTTTGATACCTTTATTGAAGTAGGGGTAGGTAACACATTGAAAAAACTGATTTCTCGTATCTTACCAGAAAGTAAGGTATATTCTGTTTCTTCTATGGAAGAAGTTCAGAAAATCAAAGAGGAGGATTTTATATGCTCAAAGGAAAAGTAGCAGTAGTAACAGGCGGTTCTAGAGGAATCGGCGCAGCTATCTGCAAATTGTTAGCGGAAAATGGAGCAGATGTTGCTTTCTTATATGCAGGAAATACCCAAAAAGCTGAAGAAACCCAAAATACTTTAGAAGGCATGGGAATTAAGGCGAAGGGATACCAGTGCAACGTGGCTGATGCAGCTCAGGTTACTGCGGTTGTAAAACAGATTGTTTCGGATTTTGGCGGTATTCACATACTGGTGAATAATGCTGGAATCACAAAGGATAAATTAATCCCCATGATGAAGGTTGAAGATTTTGATAGTGTGGTGGATACAAATTTGAAGGGTGCTTTTTACATGATTAAGAGTGTATATCCCCTTTTCTTAAAACAAAAAAGTGGCAAAATTGTCAACATCAGTTCCGTTTCTGGCCTGATGGGAAATGCAGGGCAGGCAAATTATTCTGCTTCAAAAGCAGGCCTAGTGGGCTTGACAAAGTCGGTGGCAAAGGAATTGGCATCCCGTGGTGTTTGCTGTAATGCCATTGCACCCGGATTTATCGCAACAGATATGACAGAGACATTCAGCGGGAATGAGGATATTAAAAATGCGATTCCAATGAAACGTTTTGGTCAGGCAGAGGATATTGCAAAATTGGTTTTATTTCTTGCTTCAGATGCGTCGGATTATATTACCGGTGAGGTAATTCGTATCGACGGCGGAATGGCAATGTAGGAGGTTCATATGAGAAGAGTTGTTGTGACAGGATTAGGGGCAGTTACCCCCATTGGAAATACAGTGGAAGACTTTTGGAAAGGTTTAGTAGAGGGTCAAAATGGTATTTCGACCATTACTAGATATGATGTTTCTGAAAGTAAATATACTTTGGCAGCAGAGGTAAAAGATTTTGATGCGACTTTATACATGGACAAATTAGCGGCAAAGAAGTTAGACCGCTTTTGTGTTTATGCTATGGCTGCAACTGCCCAGGCAATGGAAGATAGCGGACTGGATGGAACTGTTGATAAAGAAGATATGTCGGTATACTTTGGTTCTGGCATCGGTGGCTTTGAAACATTCTGCGAGAGCTCTACGACTCTAGCGGAGAAGGGAGCAAGGAAAATTTCCCCCTTGTTTATTCCAAAAATGATTAGCAACATTGCTGCGGGAAACATTGCCATTCGTTATGGTGCAGAAGGTGCTTGCGTGTCAGTTACCACTGCTTGTGCCACAGGAACTACTGCAATTGGTGAGGCTTACCGTGCTATTTTACATGGCTATACCACAGCGGCTATTTGTGGTGGTACAGAGGCATCTATTGTACCTTTGGCAGTTGCAGGGTTTGGTAGTTGCATGGCTCTAAGCCCATCGGATGACCCAAATGCAGCCTCACTACCTTTTGATAGCAGAAGAGGTGGCTTTATTATGGGCGAGGGTGCAGGTACTTTGATTTTAGAAGAATATGAACATGCGAAAGCAAGAGGTGCAAAGATTTATGCTGAGGTGGTAGGATATGGCTCTACTTGCGATGCGCACCATGTGACAGCACCATCACCTGAGGCAAAGGCAAGTGCAAAGGCAATTAAGGATGCAGCCAAAGGTTTAGAAGGCATTGAGCCACAGCGGATTTACTATAATGCCCATGGCACAGGAACACCAATGAACGACAAAATTGAAACATTGGCTATCCGTAATGCTTTTGGTGGGGAGGCAGAAAAACTTCATATCAGCTCTACTAAGTCTATGACAGGGCATATGCTGGGTGCGGCAGGTGCGATTGAAGCAATTGCATCTATTTTGGCAATCAGAAATGGAGTTGTACCACCAACCATTAATTTAAAAGAACAGGACCCATCATGTGACCTGAATTATACACCCAACATTGCAGTAGAAGCGTCATTGGAAGGTGCCCTTTCTACATCCTTAGGCTTTGGCGGGCACAACGCCTGTGTGGCATTTAAAAAAATAAAGGATTGATGACTATGGAAACCAAAAAAATTGCTGAATTGGCTAAAATACTGAAACAGAATCAACTAACTAAGCTGGATTTAACAGAAGGTGAAGTTCGCCTTGTATTAGAAGCGGCAGGAGGAAAAGTTGTTTTACAAGAAGAATCAAAAGAAACCGAAGTTTTTGTAGAGGAAACTACAATTACAATGGAAGAAAGAAAAACTGTGAAAGAAGCGATAGCTGCATATGAGCAGAAATCTCCATTGGTGGGTACTGTTTATTTAGCACCGCAGGCAGGAGCAGCTCCCTATGTTAAGGTAGGGGATAAGGTGAAAAAGGGTAGCCCTGTTTGTATCGTAGAATCTATGAAAATGTTCAATACCATTGAGGCCGAAACGGATGGAGAAATTGTAGAAATTTCTGTGGATAATGGCCAGATTGTTGAGTTTGGTCAGGTATTGGTACGCATTCGTGAGGAGGCTTAACATGAATCAGGAAGAAATCAAAAAGATTTTACCTCATAGGGATTCAATGCTTTTGATCGATGAGGCGGAACTAAAAGATGGTATTGCTTATGGTAAAAAAACAATCACAGGGGATGAATGGTTTTTGAATGGTCATTTCCCTGATAATCCAGTTGTGCCTGGGGTTATCCTTTGCGAAATTTTAGGTCAGTCCGCTTGTGTTTTGCTTTCCAAAGGCAATGAAGGGGCAACCCCCTTCTTTACGGGGCTTGATAAGGTACGCTTTAAAAATAGCGTGCGTCCCGGAGATACTTTAGAAACACAATGCAAAATGATTAAAAGCAAAGGGGTTTTTTATTGGGCCGAAGGAAAAGGATTCGTGAACGGAAAATTATGTGTTAGTGCAGAATTCTCTTTTGCATTGATAAAGGAGAGTTGAGATAATGTTTACAAAAATTCTCGTAGCAAATCGTGGAGAAGTTGCAGTACGGATTATTCGTGCTTGTAAAGAGATGGGAATAGAAACTGTTGCTGTTTACTCTGAGGCGGACAGAAATTCTTTACCCGTAGCTTTGGCAGATGAAAGAATTTGTATTGGTGGAAAAAGCGCAACGGAAAGCTATTTAAACCAGAAAAACATCATTAGTGCTGCTTTGGCTTGTAATGCTGGTGCAATTCATCCTGGATATGGATTTCTTTCGGAAAATGCTGAGTTTGCGGCGTTGTGTGAGACAAATGGAATTGTCTTTATCGGGCCAAAAAGCCAGGTTATGCAGAGCATGGGCGATAAGGATCATGCCCGCAGACTGATGAAAGAGATTGGCGTGCCTGTTGTTCCGGGAACTGAGATTCTAAAAGATGTTGAAGAGGCTAAGGCGTTGGCCGAAGAAATAGGTTTTCCATTGCTTGTAAAGGCAACAGCCGGTGGTGGAGGAAAAGGAATTCGTGTTGTTTCTTCCAGAGAAGAATTGGAAAACGCTTTTTTAACCGCCTCGGCAGAGGCGCAAAGTGCCTTTGGTAATGGTCAGGTGTTCCTAGAAAAATATTTGACCCATGTGCGTCATGTGGAAATGCAGATTCTAGCGGACAGCTTTGGTAATATGGTATGCTTGGGAGAAAGAGATTGCTCTTTGCAGTTAAACAAGCAAAAGGTATTGGAGGAAACTCCAAGCCCTGTGATGACAGAGGAAACCCGTAGCAAAATGATGGCCGCAGCAATTAAGGCTGCAAAGGCTGCAAACTATACAAATGCGGGAACCGTAGAATTTTTGTTAGCACCAAATGGTGAATTTTATTTTATTGAAATGAATACTCGCTTGCAGGTAGAACATCCCATTACTGAGGAAATCAGTGGTGTTGATATTGTGAAGTGGCAAATTAGAATTGCTTGTCAGATTCCACTGGATTTCGTCCAGGAGGATATTCAATTAAAAGGACACTCCATTGAATGTCGTATTAATGCAAGATCCACAGGTAAGATTAATTTCCTGCATATACCAGGAGGCGCAAGAGTTCATTTTGACACTGCCTTGGTTCAGGAATGTGAGGTTGTGCCTTTTTATGACTCTATGCTTGGAAAGCTCATTGTTTTTGCAAACACCAGAGAAGATGCGATTCGTAAAATGGAAACTGCCTTGTGTGAAATGGTAATTCAGGGTGTTGAAACAAATATTGAGGACCAGTTAAAGTTGATTCGGAGTAAAGCATTTTGGCAGGGTGCGTATGATACGCTGAATTTGCCTAATATTTTAGCGGAGGGAAGTGATTAACTTGCATAATATTGTGGGGTTATTCCGCAAATCAAAAAATGATTTAGAAAAAGGGGGAATTACCCCTGTTGTTGAAGAAAAAATGCGCTGTCCCGTTTGTAAGTCTACCGAGACAAAGCGGAACATTGCTAAAAATAAAATGGTTTGCCCTTCCTGCGGGAATCATTTCCGAATTGGAGCCAGAACTAGAATCAAAGCCCTTTGTGACAAAGGGAGTTTCCTAGAAATGATTACGGAACTATCTACCAATGATCCCCTGGAGTTTCCAGGATATGACGTTAAGCTTGAGAGTGGCAAAATCGGCTCAGGAGAGGACGAGGCAGTGCTATGCGGTCGTGCTTCTTTTCGCGGACAGGAGTGTGCATTATTTGTAATGGAACCCCAGTTTATGATGGGCAGCATGGGTTCTGTTGTTGGTGAAAAGTTAGCTAGATTATTTGAATATGCAGCAGAAGAGAAATTACCCGTTGTTGGATTTACCTGTTCAGGTGGTGCCAGAATGCAGGAGGGGATTTTGTCGCTGATGCAGATGGCCAAAGTAAGTGGTGCTGTGGATTATCATAGTAAGCGTGGTGGTTTATACATCACCGTTTTGACTGATCCAACCACGGGTGGTGTAACCGCAAGCTTTGCAATGCTAGGGGATATCATTCTATCAGAGCCAAATGCAACCATTGGTTTTGCAGGGCGAAGAGTTATTGAGCAAACCACAAAGAAGAAGCTCCCTGATAATTTTCAAAAGGCAGAGTTTTTGCTTGATCATGGTTTTGTAGACGCAATTGTACCGAGAACCGAATTAAGGGCTACGATTGCCACATTATTGCGCCAGCATGGGCAAAGAGAGCATAGCGCTGCTTTAACCGATGCCTTGTTAAGGCAGGAGGCGCAGCATGATAAGGAAAACTCCTTATCCCCATATGAAAGAGTCATTGCGGCAAGGGCGCAAAATCGTCCAACCACCAGAGCTTATATTGAAAGAATGTTTACGGACAGAACTGAGTTGCATGGTGACAGAAAATTTGCTGATGATAAAGCTATTATTGGCGGTATTGGTATGCTGGGGGAAATGCCAGTTACTTTTATAGGAATTGAACGTGGCAGAAACCTAGAAGAACGCATCCAGTGTAACTTTGGTAGCCCTATGCCTGAAGGGTACCGTAAAGCATTACGTTTGATGAAGCAAGCTGAAAAATTTCAGAGACCTATCATTTGTTTTGTAGATACTGCAGGAGCCTTTTGTGGTGAGGAAGCAGAGGAAAGAGGCCAAGGGCAAGCAATCGCTGATAATTTAATGGAAATGATGGCAATTAAAGTGCCCATTATCACCATTGTGATAGGGGAAGGCGGTAGTGGTGGTGCTTTGGGACTTTCCGTTGCAAGCAGGGTTTATATGCTGGAGAATGCAGTGTTCTCTGTAATTTCACCAGAGGGCTGTGCTAGTATTTTATGGGGAGAGGCATCGCCAGAGGCTTCAGCAGAGGCGGCTAGGTGTCTTTGTATTACTGCTGAGGATATGAAGCGCTTTGGTGTTGCGGAGAGAATTATTCCTGAAAACTTCCCGTATTTTGAGGATATGTGTTTAGAGCTGAAAGAAACCCTAAGAGGAGATTTAAAGGAAATCTACACTTTTTCTCCTGAAATCAGTGAAAAAAGATACGAAAGATTTCGCAAACTTGGTAGCTGGAGCTAATAGAAATGATTTTTAAAAACGCTTTTCATATAATATGAAAAGCGTTTTTTTGTTTTTAGAGAGAAAGGCATGAACTATTTTCTCCTTATAAATACTTTGCAAGTGTGTATGGATTTTTAATAAAAATGTGGAAGACAACCTATTTTATTGTTGGAAACATTATATTTTAGGAAACCAAACCCAATTAAAATTATATATTGTAATGAGGTTGTTTTTATATTGATCCTAGGACTTACATTGGAGAGGGGGAAAAAAATGAAAATCAATTGGAAAGTTCGATTTAAGAATCCTTACTTTTGGATTGGTTTGAGTGGTGTGATCGTGACAACGGTAGGGATAAAACCAGAAGATCTTACAAGTTGGAGTATGGTGCTAGACGAAGTGAAACACGTTATAGGTAATCCATTCTTATTTATGAATGTCATACTGGCAGTAGTTGGTGTGGTTGCTGACCCTACCACAAAGGGTATCTGTGATAGCGAGCAGGCTATGACTTACACAAAGCCGAAAGGTGACAGCACAGATTATTTTGATTCTGATTTTGACCAATAAAATCATAAAAGAACTCAAACAAAGAAAGTTTCTCTTTGCCGGAGTTCTTTTTTTATTTATCCATTTTAGATAGACACTTTGGGCATAGGCCTTTAAACTCTAAGGAATGATCCAAGATGCGATAGCCTGTTTCTTTTTCCAACTTTTCCTGCAACTCACCTAAAGGGCAAGAGTCGATAGAAATAATATCATTACAAGAGGTGCAAAATAGGCGATGCCCATGCCCTTGGGAAAGCAAAGAATAGTATGCCTTTCCATCTTGGCTGATGGAACGGGATAGAATGCCTTTTTCCGTAAGGGTATTTAAGTTGCGGTATACGGTTGAAAGGTTGATTGCAACCAGAGGATTTACCTTTTCATACAGCTCTTCTGCTGTGGTCGGACGTTGCTGCTTTTGCAATAACAACAGCAGGAGACGCCTTTTTTGCGTTGTTTTTAGTTCTGCGGTTTTCAAAATATTTTGTTCCACGTCATACCCACCTCTTAGCTTCATCATAGTATATGGGATATTTTTTGTCAATGAAACAAGTGGGTGTCTTAAAGGATTTTTTAGACCCGTTAAATTGAGTCTATTAAATAAGGTAAAGACAGGGTTAGTTTTGGTTGTTGAGACGTAAGGAAGTTATAACTGGGAAAGAGTCTTATTCTGAGGTTAGGTATTCAAATGCTACCTATAATATGTTATAGTAATAAAAATCATAGGAGAGAAGCCATGATTTTTTATAAATATATCCAATTCGAGATAAAAAATAAAAAAGACAACAAAAGGACAAAATTTAAACAAAAAAATGCGGAAGCGTTGAAAAAATGTCGGCAAATACTTGAGTTTTACAGCATGAATGAAAAAGGGAAATATTTCTTGGGAAATCTTCGGTATTTTCGGGAAATACGCTTCTTTCGGGAAGGAGTTTGGAAAAATGACAAAGAAAGAAAAGGTTGAAAAAATCTTAACTTTATTAAGGGAACAATATGGGCCAACAAAATGCTATTTGGATCACGAAAATCCTTGGCAGTTACTAATTGCTACTATATTATCAGCACAATGTACTGACGATAGGGTGAATATTGTTACAAAGGATTTATTTCAAAAATATAAATCGGTAAAAGACTTTGCAGAAGCAGACTTAAAAGAATTGGAAAAAGATATTCACTCTACGGGTTTCTACCATAATAAAGCAAAAAATATAATTGCTTGTTGCCAAAAGCTTCTAATGGATCACGATGGGCAAGTTCCATCAGATTTGGAGGATCTAACGGCTCTGGCTGGGGTGGGGCGTAAGACTGCAAACGTTGTAAGAGGGAATTGGTATGGCATTCCTAGCATCGTTGTGGATACCCATGTGAAGCGTTTATCAAATTTATTAGGCTTAACAAAAAATCAAGATCCAGTAAAAATTGAGTTTGACTTAATGAAAATAGTTCCAAAGGATAAGTGGATTGATATTAATACACAGCTTATTGCCCATGGTAGAAAAGTTTGTGTTGCTAGAAGACCAAAATGCAACGAATGTTTTTTACTAGAGTATTGTGTGGGTGGACAAAAGCTGCAGAAAGGGATTAAATAATAGGGATTCTCATTTTGTTTTGAAAAAGAGATAGGAAAATCAAGCATGTGGCAAACCATTGCTGTTCATAAGGAGGAAGTGGTGAGTTATTTTATACCCTATCAGCAATGGCAAGATTGGAACTTTTAACCTTGCTATGAGAGTCCCAAAGGGGCTATGCCAAGCCTGAATGGGGAGGAAAAGGATATGAAAGTAAAGACAGCAAAGGTTCTATGTTTTAGTTGATTGCTAATATTATTTTCTGGAATGCAAGCTAGAATTGCAGCGGAATCAATAAGCTGAATTTTTATTTTCAGAAGGTTTTTTTACAAGTAGTGGGGGGGGCATTTTTGAAGAAGTATCCCCCAGTTTAAGGAAACCCTCCCCTGCTTTTTTGATTTGAATGCATTAAAAACACAATGTGTACGATTAAAACAAAAAAAAGGGGAAACTGACGTATTTTTTATCCTTATTGTTAGGGGAGGTTTGGGTGTAAATGTATTAAACCACCAAACAGGCAAGTACATTCCTTAGGTTTCGCATATTTTTTTGCAAAAAAACTCTCCACCTGAAATTAATCTATTAGCAGCAAAAAAAAGAAGCCACTCCATTTTTATAGGGTCAGAAACCTTTGAAAATGGCTATTTATTCGCACTTGCAGAAAATGTTAGCAACTATCCTCTTAGGGGATGCTTTTGATAAAATGCACATTTAAACTCCAAAAATATTTTTTTTAGACTGTTGACATTCCATTGGCTGTACCAGATAAACTTAAGCCATAGTTAAGGAAAGCACTTAACGAACCCAATAAAATTATGATACATAAATTAAAAGGAGGAATTTTCAATGGTAGGTAAAAAGGTTGTACATCACGTTATGATGAGCGCAAAAGATGCTCACTATACTGGCAATTTGGTAAACGGTGCTAGAATTGTTAATCAGTGGGGCGATGTTGGTACAGAATTAATGGTTTATGTTGATGGTGACATTTCCTTATTCTTAGGCTACAAAGATATCGAATTCACAGCTCCTGTATATGTTGGTGACTTCATGGAATACCATGGCTGGATTGAAAAAGTTGGTAACCAGTCCTACGCTTGTAAGTTTGAAGCTTGGAAAGTAGCTCAGATGGTTGACATCGCAAATCCTCTGGATACACGCGCAACAGCTTGCGAACCTCCTGTATTGTGTGGTTCTGCAACAGGTAGTCTTTTCATTGCAAAAGATAAACAAAGAGGTCCTCAGGAATCTTCCTTCAAGGATGCAAAGCACCCTCAGTAAGTCGCTGATGACATTTATGGAGGAGCGGATATCAATCCGCTCTTTCTTTTTCACCAATTTTGGCAGATTTTGTAGAAAATTCAACTTATTATGTAAACAGAGAGGATGAAAACCATGAAAAGACCGTTGGAAGGTATACGTGTACTTGATTTAACACAGGCTTACAGTGGCCCTTTTTGCACCATGAACCTTGCTGACCATGGAGCAGAAGTAATCAAAATTGAACGCCCTGGTTCAGGAGATCAAACAAGAGCTTGGGGACCTATGGAAAATGATTATAGTGGTTACTATGCTTACATCAACCGTAACAAAAAAGGTATTACATTAAACCTGGCTTCTGAAGAAGGCAAGAAGATTTTTACTGAGCTGGTAAAAACCGCTGACGTAGTTTGCGAAAACTACAAAGTAGGTGTTTTAGAGAAATTAGGGTTTTCTTATGATGTTCTGAAAGAAATTAACCCACGTATCATCTACGGTTCTATTAGTGGATTCGGCTTGACAGGCGATTTGGCTTCTCGCCCTTGTTACGATATTGTTGCTCAGGCAATGAGCGGCATGATGAGCGTAACAGGTTTTGCCGATGGCCCTCCATGTAAAATTGGTCCTTCCGTAGGCGACAACTATTCTGGTGCTTACCTTTGCATGGGTGTTTTGATGGCTCTGTATGAAAGAGAAAAAACAGGTGTTGGCCGTCGTATCGATGTAGGTATGGTTGATACACTGTATTCTGTAATGGAAAACTTTGTAGTTGAATATACAATTGCAGGGAAACATCCTCACCGTGCAGGTAACCAGGATCCAAGTATTGCACCTTTCGATTCCTTCCGTGCAAAAGATGCGGATTTTGTCATGGGCTGTGGCACAAACAAAATGTTTGCAGGTCTGTGTTCCGCAATGGGTAGAGAAGATTTGATTGAAGACCCTCGCTTCAAAACAAATTTGGACCGTTGCGACAATTATTTGACAGACTTGAAACCTATTATAGAAGAATGGACAGAGACAAAGACTGTTGCAGAGTTAGAAGAAATTATCTGTGGACTTTCTATTCCTTTTGGTCCTATTCTTACAATTCCTGAAATTTCCGAGCATTCTTTAATCAAAGAAAGAAATATGCTTTGGGATGTTTATCAGCCAGGCATGGAAAAAACAATCCGTATCCCCGGTTCTCCTATTAAGATACACGGTGAAGAAGATAAAGCTCAGAAAGGTGCCCCTATTCTTGGCGAAGATAACGTTGCTATCTACTCAGAAGTATTAGGCATCTCTGCTGAAGAAGTTAAGGCTCTAGAAGAGAATAATGTTATCTAATTCTTCTAAAAAAGTAAATAATCAACCACCGTTTTCGGTTGAGTCATCCTTGCCATTGTGGTATACTGAATGGGATAGCATGTATCACAACTTAGATGCAAGGAGGGACGGCAATATGTCCGACGGGAAAAACTACTATTCGATCGGAAAAGTCTCTACACTTTGTAATGTACCTATCAAAACGCTGCGGTATTATGATAAGATTGGCCTTTTGGTGCCGGAGTATCGGAAGTGTGACAGCAATTATCGCTACTATACCCAAGATCAAATTTTGACCTTATTCATTATTCGCAAGTTGAAGCATTTAGGCATTCCTCTTAAAGAGATAAGCCAAATTGTTTGCCAAAGAAATGCAGCAGCGATGGGTACGTGCATTAGAGAGAGATTACTCGAGATTAGCCACATGATAGACTCTCTTAATGACCAATATGCAGAGGGACAACTTTTGCTTGACCGTCTAGAAAAAGGGCATAATATTCTTGAGACTGAACAATCCAACTGGTCAACAGAAGGGATTCGTGTCGAGGAAATTCCAATCGGAAATGTATTGTTCACAAGACGCGTTAAAAAGAATTACAAGAACAATGACGTTTCTGTGGATCGGTGGTTTGAATTATTTGAAATGGTGTCGCAACATAAGTTGCGAATGGTAGGTCCTGTCATTTTGACTTATCATAATAGCCCGTTGGAGCAGTTTTTTAAGACTGACTGCGATTTGGAAATTTGTATTCAAATTAATGAAACCCGTGAAGACCTGCCAGAGTTCAAGCAGTTTGGTGGCTTTAAAGCCGTCACTGCTCTACATATCGGGAGAAACGATGAGATTATACAAACCCATATCAAGGCAATTAAATGGCTGAATCAGCAGGGATATTCTGTTGCTGGCCCAATTTCAGAGGAATACATTATCTCTCCTGTGGATATTAATAATGAGGAGAATCATATTACAAAAATAGTGATACCCATAAGCTAACTTGTTTGTGGGTGGATGGAAAAAGACCATTGTGCATTTATGCACAATGGTCTTTTTTATGCTCTAATTATGCAAAGTACACCTAGCGCATGAAAAGTTCAAATTATATCTTATCAAGGATGATAGGATGTTAAAAAAAGTACATATTAGCCTGAAAAGGATGTTATAGGAAATATTTTATATCAAAATAATTTCGTGGCAAGAATTTTTATCTTTAAAGTAAAAAATATAATAGAATTTATTTTACTGACATAAGTCGAAAAATGTCGGATATGTAATAGCCGTTGAGGACAGAAAAAACTGTAAATTAGATAAGTAAATTAAAAAAAGGCACTGTCATGTAATGGAAAACACAATTATTAATTGGAAATATAGTAAATTAATGTGCCGTAACACAATATGAATACCAGAAAAATCCAAAAAAATATTAAAAATACTAAAAAAATGGGAGGTTTTTTTCACTAGTTTTCAGTGTCGATTTTTAGGGAAAAAGACTATGAAAATGAAAAAAATTTCATTGACAAGCAGTTATCATTCTTAAATTGACATAAATTTCTGCAAAATCGAAGAAATTTACTGTGAGTAAATAAAGTTTTGCAGAATTAAAAACAGTCCCC
Organism: Clostridiales bacterium UBA4139; assembly: GCA_002380805.1. Classification (GTDB taxonomy): domain Bacteria; phylum Bacillota; class Clostridia; order Lachnospirales; family Anaerotignaceae; genus Chakrabartyella. The sequence goes on from DFWH01000002.1 coordinate 100,280, forward strand.
TAGGTGGATACTTTTGTCCATTCAAAACTTCTGAAAAAAATGAATAAAAAGATTTTAATATTGACTATACCTTAAGTGGATACGTTATATTAAAAAGGAATTATAGAATATCACCAAAAAAGTTTAAACAAACACAGTTTATTTATTTAGTTTTAATACTGAATGGGGTAATTGTGTAAGTCCGCGGATAAAATGATGGTGAAATTCTATAAAAAAACAACCCTAAACACTGGTTTGTTTATGATGGACGAGGGCGGAAATACTATCCCTAATCTGACTTCCTTCGATCCATCAAGATACAAAACAAAACTATGAGGATTTGGCAGGGTTCTCAGGTTGGCGAAACTTGGACTTTAAATTCCAAGGGGTTATCGCAAACAGCAATTATAAGTGATGTTATTTTATGAGGTAGTTAGAAATTATTGAATCTAGGGAGGTAAAGCTTATGTCTGGAAACCAACAACAGCAAGAAGGTGCTTTTAAGAAGGACTTACGTAAGATTGATATTTGGTCACTAGCTTTAGGTGCAATTATTGGGTGGGGTTGTTTCGTAATGCCAGGAACATCCTTCCTGCCAAAGGCAGGTCCTATCGGTTCCATTATAGGATTGATGCTGGGCGCAGTCATTATGTGTATTATCTGTATTAGTTATGGTTACATGATTCGAAAATTTCCTCTTTCCGGCGGTGAATTCGTTTACGCCGACACAGCTTTTGGTAAAAAACATGCTTTTATTTGTGGATGGTTCATCGTTTTGGCATACTGGTCACTGATTCCTTTGAACTCTACCGCATTGGCTATGATTTCTCGTTATATCTTACCAGGTTCTCCTTTGCAGATTGGGTATTTATATACAATTGCTGGCTGGGATATATACCTTGGTGAAATTGCTTTAGCTTATGCATTTATCATTGGATTAGGCATCGTAAATATGCGCGGTATCAAAAGTGCTGGTTGGTTCCAGACTTTGGTAGCAGTTGCTTTGTTTGCCTCCGTAATGTTTGCTTTGATTGGTGTATTGTTATCCAAACCCGATTTCAACAACCTGAAACCTTTCTTCTTGGAGGGACAATCGAAATTCTCGGGTGTTCTAGCAGTATTAGCGTTTTGTCCTTATTGTTTCGTAGGCTTTGACTGTATCCCTCAGGCGGCCGAAGAATACAGTTTCTCCCATAAAGCAGCATTAGGCTTAATGGTTGGCGCTATTTTGGTTGGTGGTATTATCTATTCCGCAGTTGTATTTATTACAGCAGTTGTTGATCCTTGGGGTCCTATGTTGGCAACTAACCCTGACTGGGCAACAGGCGAGATGGTTTTGAAATCCATCGGGTACATCGGTGTTATCTTTATCGGTATTGCAATGCTTTGTGCGGTAGTAGCGAGTATGAATGGCTTCTATATTGCTTCCAGCCGTCTGCTGTACTCCATGGCTTATGCAGATGCATTACCAGAAAAATTTGCTCACCTGACACCTCAGGGCACACCTAAAAATGGTATTCTCTTCATGATGGTTCTTGCTTTGGTTGCGCCTTGGTTTGGACGTCAAGTATTGGCTTGGATTGTAGATATGACATGTGTTGGCGCAGCTATGGGCTTCACTTATACATGTGCAGCAGCTACAAAGATTGCTAAGAGAGATGGCGACAAGGGCCAGATGTGGTTGAGTGCGTTGGGCATTGCAGTTTCTTCTATCTTCCTTGTTATCACCTTTATACCTGGTATGCCTGGATTCTTGTCCACTCCTTCCTTCGTTATTTTAGGTATCTGGACAGTTTTAGGCGTTATCTTCTTCATGAAAATTAAGAATCGCTATATCTATGGACAATGGAAAGGTATTTCTGTTGAACAGATTCTCTATACAAAGATGAAGCAAGATGGAAAAGCGTAACACTTGATATCAATAAATTATAAATTACATAGATTAAATTTTAATCTGTCAAAAAAACGTCATCCTATCTGGATGACGTTTTTATTATGTTTTTCGGAAAGTCTACCTATATATAGTGTAATTTTGTAGAATAAATTTATTTGAGAATTAGGATGCAAAAGAACAAAGAAATACTTTAAGGAAAAATGGGGGAGGAGTTTAGTTTGGTAAATATCTTTGAATGAATAGAAGAGCGCTGACGGGTATTTTGTCGTATTTTGCAATGACATGTGCTTTGGAACGAGAATTAAGATGTTCTATCACAAAAAAAATGATAGAAATGTAAATGTTTGGGAGATTTATTATTACTAGAAGCCGATGTCACTTTTTGGAGAAAAATACAAAAGGAATAATGGAAAGGTTATTGAAAAAATTCTTTTGTTCTGGTTTTGACATTGGATTCTGCAAAATCAATGGAATTTAGCTAAACTAAATAAAGTTTTGCAGAATTAAAAACAGTCCCACTGGTGGACACTTTTTCGACGAAAAATCTTGTGAAAAATCTTTGAGCAATTATTTTCATATTGACTATACCTCAAGGGGATACACTATATTAAAAAATATTATAGGATATCACTAAAAAATAGAAATAAATTTAAATATATTTGTTAAAATTTATTTCGTTTTTAAATTGCAATGTATAACCGCGGATACATAGTGGTGAGATTCTATAAAAATGGGCCTAAAACCAGTTTTTGTTATAAATGGACAGGGCGCGATTATATCCCAATTTCAAACACCTTTGCCTCATTTATGTACAAAACCTTGAAAATTTGGCAGGGTTCTCAAGGTGGTGCAAAAAGGATTCCATATTCAACAAGTTACCACAAGTGCAATTATTAGTTTTGTTATTTTATGAGTAGCTAGAAAATTTTGAATCTAGGAGGTAGGCTTATGTCTGGAAACCAACAACAACAGGAAGGTGCTTTTAAGAAGGACTTGCGTAAGATTGATATTTGGTCATTGGCTTTAGGTGCAATTATCGGGTGGGGTTGTTTCGTTATGCCGGGAACATCCTTCTTGCCAAAGGCTGGCCCTATTGGTTCCATCATTGGATTGATGCTTGGCGCGGTCATTATGTGTATTATTTGTATTAGCTATGGGTACATGATTCGAAAATTTCCTCTTTCTGGCGGTGAATTTGTTTACGCCGACACAGCTTTTGGTAAAAAACATGCTTTTATTTGTGGGTGGTTCATCGTTTTGGCATACTGGTCGCTGATTCCTTTGAACTCTACCGCATTGGCAATGATTTCACGCTATATTTTACCAGGATCTCCTTTGCAGATTGGGTACTTGTATACCATTGCAGGTTGGGATGTATACCTTGGTGAAATAGCTTTGGCGTATGCATTCATTATCGGATTGGGCGTTGTAAATATGCGTGGCATCAAGAGTGCTGGTTGGTTCCAGACTCTGGTTGCAGTTGCCCTGTTTGCATCTGTAATGTTTGCGTTGATTGGCGTATTGCTAACCAAACCTGATTTTAACAACTTGAAACCGTTCTTTTTGGAGGGGCAATCGAAGTTCTCAGGTGTTTTAGCTGTATTAGCATTTTGCCCTTATTGCTTTGTTGGGTTTGACTGTATCCCTCAGGCTGCAGAAGAATATAGCTTTTCCCACAAGGCAGCGTTGGGATTAATGGTTGCAGCTATTTTGGTTGGTGGTATTATTTATTCTTCTGTTGTATTTATCACAGCAGTTGTTGATCCTTGGGGATCTATGCTGGCTTCTAACCCTGACTGGGCAACAGGGGAAATGGTTATGAAATCAATTGGATACATTGGTGTAGTATTTATTGGTATTGCTATGCTTTGTGCGGTTGTAGCCAGCATCAATGGCTTCTATATCGCGTCTAGCCGTTTGCTGTACTCCATGGCTTATGCTGATGCTTTGCCTTCTAAATTTGCTCACTTAAGTCCACAAGGTACACCTAAAGTTGCGATTGCCTTTATGATGGTTTTGGCATTGGTTGCCCCTTGGTTTGGTCGCCAGGTTTTGGTTTGGATTGTTGATATGACATGTGTTGGTGCAGCTATGGGCTTCACTTACACTTGCGCATCAGCAACAAAAGTTGCAAAGAGGGATGGTGATAAAGCTCAGATGTGGATTAGCATATTGGGCATTGCAGTTTCTTCCATTTTCCTGATTATAACATTCGTACCAGGTATGCCTGGATTCTTGTCCATTCCTTCTTTCATAATTTTAGGTATTTGGACAGTATTAGGTATCATTTTCTTCTTTACCATCAAGAACCGTTATATTTACGGGCAATGGGAAGGCATCACAGTAGAAGAAATTTTGTACACAAAGATGAAACAGGACGGCAAATTATAAGTCTTGAAGTTTAGAAGTACCCCCTAATTAGTTTTAATTATTTTAATAAGGCGCCATCCAATGGGGGATGGCGCTTTTTCTTATAAATAGCAATTCATAGGAAAATTTTTTTGATGAATTTAGTAGGAAAGCAATAGATCTAAAATTTGTTCTTTTGAAACACCGGATGGAGCCGTGCAAAGATAAACAACATTGCCATCTCTGTATAATATTGTGTTTGTGGTTTGCAGGCTATAATATGTAATGTCATTAAAGGTGTTTTCTTCAAAGGATTCATTCTGTTCTTTTTGTGTCTGCGTAAATAAATAGTTGAAGATTGGCTTGGCCAAGGCGTCTGATTTCATAACTGTGCGATTGGTGAATACAGACATATCTTCAAATTCCTCAGCATAGAGAAGATTATCGCCTAATATGGAGTTGTTTTCTTTGATTGCATTTTCCGCGTTTGACACGGGTATAAAATCGTTTAGGTGTGCCACAGGCAAAAGGTGAACTTCGGTAAGTAATTTTTCAGCTCGCTCTTTTTTATTTTCGTTGCTATTTTGTTGTAAACGATGTACTGATAAGGGAATCAAAATGAGGAGTATCAAACTCATCACGCAAATTACTGGAATCAGACGCTTATTGCTTTCTTGGGCTGACTTTGTCCGCTTAGATACTATCATTAGAATAACAGATCCGATTGCAACAACAAGAATAGGCAAAAGTAAATAATTCATCATGGAACTTTCGTGTCTTGCCTGTAAGAATACTGCTACGGTTAAAAAAATGAATATCATTACATCATGAATGATGTACCTTTTACAGCCGTTCGTGGATGATGGCTGGTTTTTTTTAGCCAATAGGAAGATGATGTTCAGGATGTGGTACAAAATTAAAAACAAAACTAGGCCTGTTAATACGATATAAATATCTGTCAAAAGAATGCTATATAAGATAGCTGGTGTGCTAATTGATTTTAGAAGAATAATTGAAAGGATGATGGAAAAAATTAGGGAGCCGATGTACGATGTTTTTATAACAGATTCCCGTAAACCTTCGTCTAAATCGGGTATTTCTGGGTTCGGGTTATCGCTACAAAAAATGTAGCAACCTTTGCTTTTGCCAACGGCATACCACCCGTTTTCCATGTATTCATTTAAACGGAATTTTGGAAAGCGTCGAAAGTTTGCTATAGAAGAAACGGCATAAGGGTCTACGGTATAATGAAGTTCTCTTTTATCTGTTCGCTCAAAACCAGCCAAAGTACCTTTGCACCAGCGCAAGCGCCAACCTTTCTCAAGCATATCATTTAAGTATTGTTCCATCTGACGAAATTCTTCGGGTCGGAAGGAAAATGTTTTAATGCAAGTTTGTTTCATAGAATCATCCTTTCTAAAACTGCCTATTGATACCTTTGGTTTTCAACCAAGGTATGCCTTTAAATTAGTTAAAGACATATCTTGATAGAAAAGTGGGGTAGCGGTAAATCTTACCGCCACCCGATAGATGTTCAGAAGTAATTTTCTTAGAATGCAGAAAATTATTTCTTTTTGTATTTATACAGTATGTAACCAATTACGAAGCTGAGCAAAATTGCACTAGGGAATTTTGCGATGCTAGGCAGAGGTGCAATCTGAAGAATAACACAAAGAACTAAGATTAAAGGCACGAAGATTTTATTCTTTTTGAAGTACTGGGCAACAACGCCACCTAAGATTGCGGGTAGGGTATAATCGAATGCGCTAACAATAAAGGGTGGCAATACATTTAAAATGGCTACACCTGTCAGTGCGGCGAAAGTAACGAAAGCCAAGTTAACGAAAACAGACATACCAATTGCAATAGTACCAACTAATTCGCCTTTCTTTGTGCCTGCTTCACAGCCGGTTGCTGCCTGTGCGGAGAGCATAGCTGGTAGACGAACAGAGGGAATATTACCTGCTAAATAACCAATATAAATACCGGAAAGACCCATTACAGGATAAAAACCTAATGGTTCAACAAAATAGATAATTAAATAAGATGATACAATAATTGCCCATCCTTGTCCAATTAAACTCCAAGAAGGTTTGTAGCCTAAAACTAACCATAAATATAAGGCAGGAATAAAAGTAAGTAGAGCTGCGATTAATGTAGTCAAACGCCCACGCTTAATCATTTTAACAGTGTATTCATCATGAAACCGCTTATCAATATCAACATTACTCATAGTATTAACCTCCTATCTGAACAATAAACTGTGCGATAAAAATTGCCGCCAACATAGCAAGACCGAGGTTATATTCCTTGAGTTTTGGATATTTTTCTGAGACCTGAACCAAAATTGTCATGATAACAAAACCTGCGATTGCTGCAACAAACTTGCCAGTGCCGCCAATCATCTGTCCAGCGAGGAACATAGCAACACAACCGATCATTACACAAAGACCAACAGCGTTAAACATATTTGCATCATGGCGTTCTACTGCTATTTTTACTTTTTCCATTCTATGAGCAAACAAGAGGTTAACGATGAAGAAGCCCCACGTGTTCAGTGTAATTACCCAAACAGCACAGGAGAATGCGGTAATACCATAATCTGGGCCGCCTAAGTCAACGCCCATTGCTGTTGCGGCTGCGGTTGCACCCAGCATTTCAGTTGTGATGGTACCGATAATAGAAAGACGCAACCATGCAAAGGGTCCGCCTAAAATACTCATTAAGGCAATCATAACAGTGAACATAGAAAGTCCTGGGCCGATAGAACAAATTGCGCCAGCACGCATAGCCTCTCTTGTGTCTTGCTTTGTAAGACCTACAATGGGGCCTGCTTTAATCGCATCTTGAATAAAAATATAAGCTTGAATACAAACCATAATAACGGTGGGGATTACCATTGCCCACATCATGGGGGAGTTGGCAACTTCGAGGTAGGCCTTGTTTGTCATTGTATCGGCCGTTAATAAAAATGAATTCATAATACGCTCCTTTCAAATGATAAAGGCTGCTGCACATGCCTTGATAAAAGTTATTCTCGGTGGGCGATTGGATAAGACCCACCGAGTGTATGTATTTCCAAGTAGAAATACAATGAATGTTTAGGCCTCTGCTTTATCTGCTTTTAAAACAGCATTTAGCATAATGCTTGCGCCATTTGTACATTGTTCGGGAGTAGAGTATTCTACCTCTGTATGAGAAAGACCATCTTTAGATACAACGAAAATCATTGTAGTAGGAATCATATAGGAAATATATTGTGCATCGTGACCAGCACCGGAATTAATATCCATGTGAGGAATATCAGATTCTGCTACTGCTTCTCTAACATAGCCAATTAATTCTTTATCAAAGTAAACTGTGTCGCGGTTCCAACCGAGAACAACTTCGCACTTACATCCTTGCCATTCTCTTGTTTCAAGAGTTGCAAGAATTTCACGAACCTGATTAAGAACTTCGGGATCTTCGTGTCTTACATCGATAGAAAAATCGAAGAAGTCGGGGATAACTGTATTTACACAAGGGTGGATAACAACTTCACCAGTTGTATAAACCAAGTCTTCATGACCTAATTTGTCAATTTCTTCGTGCAAATAGCAAAGAGCTTCTGATGCTGCATGGAAAGCATCTTTTCTTTTTTTCATAGGGAAGGTACCTGCATGAGCTGCCTGGCCGTGGAACTTAATTCTGTAAAGCATTTGGCCAAGTACGCAAGTAACAACGCCAACATCTTTACCAGCATCTTCTAAGATAGGACCCTGTTCGATATGAAGTTCAAACATTGCCTTATACTGGTCGGGGTTGATTCTGTTGGATTTTTCACCCTTATACTTGAAGGTAGACAATTTTTCACCAAAAGTCATTTCTGGATCCAGGATGGATTTAGATGCCATCATTTTATTGAACTCGAAATTATCTTTAAATCTTTCTGGCATATAATCGTAGCAAACTGTGCCAGAGCTCATCATGCAAGGAGGGAACTCGGAGCCCTCTTCGTTTGTCCAAATCATTGCTGTTAAGGGGTGCTTATGGGGGATATTTTCTGCAACTACTGTTTCCAATACTTCCATAGCGCCGATAACACCCAAGATACCATCATAATTTCCGCCATTTTTTACGGAGTCGCAATGAGAGCCCATTACAATTCTTTTAGCATTTGGATCAGAACCAGGGATGGTTGCATACATATTAGCCAAGTCATCGGTTTCAATAGTAGCGCCGATTGCTGTCATTCTTCTTACAAATTCGTCTCTTGCCTGAACAGACTCGGGAGAAAGGGAATATCTTGTGATACCACCATGACCTGCATCGCCGAATTTAGCAAAAGTAGTGATTTTGTCTTCCATTCTTTTTACGTCGCAAAGATACATCTAAAAACATCTCCTTCTTAATTTGTTTCCAATTTATTTGGTACGGGTAACAATGTTGAATAGCATAATATTATTTATCGCGATGGTAAATAATACAGCACATTTCGTACCAAAAAGTAATTATTTTCTAAAAAAAATGAAAAAAAGCTGAAATTTTTGCAAATAAATATAAAAAATTGTGCAAAAATAATTTTTGTGAATCAATATTATGTAAATTATTTCTAAATCCTGTATTGATATGTAAAAAAATTCCAAAAACTAATTAAAAAAACCTTTTATTGTCGGAATTTATCAGAATTTGAAGTTTGGATTGAAAGATGAGAGATGTTTTCTTGCAAAAACGCATGTTTTTTTAGAAAAGTTAAATTATGTTTAGTAGGAAAACATGATAGTTCAGGGATTTGTACTTAGAAAAGTGCATTTGCAAGGGTGGATGCATTTTCGCATACTGCTTGCAAATGCGCAAGTTTACATATTTTCAAGACATAAAACGATACATTAGTCGCTACTGATGTGGTAGCGAGTTAGTTTTCTAGAAATAGTAGATTGGTCTGTTTGAAGTGCCTCTGCCATTTTTGCTCCACTTTTATATTTTTTCTGGAATTGCCCAAGTACCCATTTTTCATATTCAGCAACCAAATCTTTTAAACACTTTCCATTTTCAATATCTGTAAAGAGAGTGTCTGTGGGAAGATTTTCTTGAAAAATAGGTCTTAGATGACCTGCCGCCAATTGCGCATCGGCTAATGTTATGATGACACCTGAGCTCATAACGACAGTTCTTTCCACTATATTTTGCAATTCTCGCACATTTCCTGGATAGTTACAGGAGGTGAGATAATGCAGGGCTTCTTTTTGATAGGTTTTGGTTGTATTATGTTTGGCATTTGAGATGGTCAGAAAATGATTGATTAAAACTACAATGTCTTCTCTGCGCTCCTCAAGGCCGGGGACTTTTAATTCGATTACATTAAGTCGATAATATAAATCCTCACGAAAAGTTTTTTGAAGAATCATTCCTTTTAAATCTGCATTTGTGGAGGTGATAAGGCGGAAGTCTACATCTATGTCTTTATTGCCACCGATATGTCTTAGTTTATGATTCTGCAAAACTCTCAAAAGTTTTGATTGCAGATTTAAAGGCAATTCTCCGATTTCGTCAAGAAGGAGGGTGCCGGTATGGGCGCTTTCAATAAGGGCTTTTTTTCCTTTGGGGTTACCACCGGTAAAGGCACCCGGTTCATAACCAAATAGTTCGCTTTCTAAAAGTTGCTCCGGAATGGCAGCACAGTTGATTTTAACAAAAGGAGCATTGCTACGGGAACTATGAGAGTGTAAAAGATTCGCAATCATCTCTTTACCTGAACCAGAGGGGCCGGTAATCAATACTGAAACATCGTGCTCTGCAACTTTTGCTGCGGCTTCTACTACATTTTGCATGACGGTGCTTTGATATACCAATTCACCAGAACGATTCAGTTTCTTACGAAGGAGTTCATTATTATTCATCAACTCCTGATTGTGACTATATGCATCGTTTAGCTGATTTCTTAATTCAACGAGATCTGACACTTCTATCAAATAATTGATTACGTATTTGATGGTGCCGGTACTATCTGTAACAGGAATGGCTGTTACTTGGAAGAAACGGTTTTTGTGAGATGAAATTTGACTCATATATGTAGGTTGCTTCGTACTTAGGGTGATTAGGGTGGCTGATTCAGAAATTAGGCCATCATCTGTTATTTCTTTCATGGTACGACCTATATAAAGTTCTGGTGGATGACCAGTAATTTTATAATGGGTTTTATTTAGAAAGAGAACTCTACCCTCTCCATTTGTAATGTTAACCCCCATAAAAGGATTTTGTACTAGCTCATCCAAAAGAATACTATGTAAATCTTCGGGAAGATTTTCTAACATATTTTTTTCCATATAAGGCACCTCACTTTCTGTTGAATTGTAAATATAAAAAAATAGTATGCTATTTTGCATAGCAAAATCAATGCGGATTGTTCCTAAATTGATACTTTGTTAAAAAATACAAAAAAATAAACTGAAATATCAATGGGGCTTCATAATAAAACACCAGATAAGATTAAAAGTATTTTTGGATATAATGCCAATTTGAAAAAATGAAAATAAGATTTATTTTTAAAAATAAAAGTTGCAATTTGAAAATTTGTCTAATTAGAAGCGATTTCATATCATATTGAGAAGGAAACAAGATGCAATTTATACTAAAATTTTTATTTTTGTATTAGAAAAAAGTTTTGATAAAAAAGATAATATATTTGCAATAAAGAATATTCTTCGTTATTTAGAAACTAAAATGAAAAAAAATATTTTTTTAAGGGCATAGAAGAGAGAGGTTTGTGACCAATATTTACATAATAAAAGAATGGGAGAGTTTTTTGAAATAATCGAGATAAATCACTTACATTGACGAAATATGAGGAATTTAAAAATGACACGCAGTTTTAAGCTCTGCGTGCCATTGACATAATTCAAGTTACTTTTATTCAGGAGTTATTCCGTTTGTAGTTTGAGTGCTATTCTTTGTTTGATCTATAATGCTTTTCATTGTATTTTTGCTAAGAGCACTGGACACATAACCAAAAATTGAGCCATTTTCATCGATCATGAAGGTTGTAGGGAAAGCACTAATACCATATTGCTGGAATATAGAGCCGGATTCATCCATAACAACGGGGAAGGTATAGCCATTATCTTCAAGGAAAGAAATGATGCCTTCCTTGGTTGTTTCTCTGCCCATATTTGGTGCGGCTATTCCTAGGATAATGACGTCCTCTTTATTTAGGCCGTATTCTTCATAAATTTCTTGAATATGGGGCATTTCCCCGCGGCAAGGGGGACACCAAGTAGCCCAGAAATTCAGGAAAACTGTTTTGCCTTTATATTCGGAAAGCAGGTGGGTGTTACCAAACTGATCCACCAATTCAAAATCAGGTGCTGGAATAACCACAGTTTCTTCTGGGGTAGTTTCAGGGGGTGTAGTTTCTTCGACAGTAGTGGTGTTGCTACCTGATAAATAACTGGTAAAGCCATTCATAAAACCTGTGAACGTCATTACACCCATAATAATCATTAATACGGCACCGATTTTTACGGTATAACGTACCACAGATTGGTGCTGCCTGAAGAAACCTAAAACGCTTCGGGTGAAAAAGCCAACTGCCAAGAAAGGCAGAATAAAACCAATGGTGTATACACCAATTAGGGCAAAGCCAGCAGTGGAAGAGTCAGCGGAACTTGCCATAAGTAAAACACTACCCAAAACAGGACCAACGCATGGGGTCCATGCAAAGCTAAAGGTAAAGCCCAAAAGCAAGGCAGGCAAAGGACTCATTGTCCATTTATTTAATTGGAAAGGAAGGCGGTGTTCTTTTTCTAATGAATCAGAGCGGCCGAATGCACCAATTTGATAAAGACCAAAAAAGGCCATGATAATACCACTGATTTTTGCAAAAAGGTTGCGATTTGCATTGAAAAACTGACCTAGGGATGTAAATCCGAGGCCTAAGATGAAGAAGGTAAAACTGATACCCAAGACGAAGAAAATGGTATTTACCATCACTTGTTTTCTGGGGTATTGAATGCTCCCATCAGGAGCAATTACTTTGGCTCCACCTGCTAAATAGCTGATATAGAGTGGCACCAAAGGTAAAATACAAGGGGAGAAAAAACTAATCAACCCTTGGAAAAAAACAGTCAAAATCGGGACGCTAGTTTCTAAGGAAAAACCCATAAGAACGCTCCTTTCATATTTAGATAGTAGGAATTAACCATACCCTAAATTGTAATTATTGTAAAGTGATTTAATCACTGTATAGTATGACTTGGAGGGTAAGGGATATGCAAATCAGGAGCGTTTTTTGCTCTTGGGAGAAAAACAAAAAAGAGGTATCCACTTGAAATTGTGGATACCTCTTTTAGACTTAGGAATATTTTAATTAAATTTATTAAACTCTAGACACACCCAAAGTTACGGTTTCACCATTAATATTCCATTCTTTGGAAAGTTCTCCGCCTGCTCCTGCTACAACTTCTTCTGCTAAAACATCGGTAGAGATGTTATTGCTATTCAAGATTTCAGCGATTTTTGCATTTCCACTATGGAATACACGGATGCGGTCAGTTACATTAAAGTCTGCTTCTTTACGCATGGTTTGAACTTTACTTACGATTTCACGAACAAAACCTTCTTCAACCAGTTCTGGTGTTAAGTTTGTATCCAAAACAACAGTTAGGTTATTATCACCACTAGCAACAAAGCCATCTTTTTCAGAGGTATCAACCAAAACATCATCCATTTCCAGGACAACATCTTCACCATTAATGGTGAGGGTTGCTTTGCCATCTGCACGCAGAGTAGCCATGAAGGATGCACCATCAACTTCTTTTAAAGCGGCGCCGATAGCAGGCACCAGTTTGCCGTATTTTTTACCCAGTGTTCTCAACTGAGGTTTGAAGGAATAAGCAGTAAATTCTTCTACATTATCTGTGAAAGTTAAAGCTTTTACATTCAATTCTTCAGTGATGATATTGCGGTAGAGTTCGGGCAGTTCTTTTTCTGCTTTAACATACATCATAGCCAAAGGCTGACGGTTTTTCATATTTGCTGCATTTCTTGCTGCACGTCCTTCGACTACAACTTTTAATACGAAGTCCATGTTTGCTTCCAAATCAGCATCTACCCATTCAGCATGGTATTCTGGCCAATTGCAAAGGTGTACACTTTCGGGAGCAGAAGAATCAACTTTCTTAACCAGGTTGCCATAGATTTCTTCTGTGATGAAAGGTGTGAAAGGAGCGGAAAGTTTGCACATGGTCTCCAAAACGGTGTAGAGAGTCATATATGCATTAATTTTATCCTGTTCCATACCTTCAGCCCAGAAACGTTCACGGCTTCTTCTTACATACCAGTTAGAAAGATCGTCTACAAATTCTGCCATAGCTCTTGCAGGCTCTGTCAGTTTATAGCCATCCAAGCAATCATCAACAAATTTGTTTAATGTTTGCAGTTTGGATAAGATCCATTTATCCATAGGAGGCAATTTATCATATTCCAGTTTATAGTTGGTTGGGTTAAACTCATCGATATTTGCATAGAGAACATAGAATGCATAGGTGTTCCAAAGAGTACCCATGAATTTTCTCTGCAATTCGCTTACAGCTTCGTCATAGTAGCGGCTAGGCAACCAAGGAGCACTGTTTGCGTAGAAATACCAACGAACGGCATCGGCACCCTGCTTATCTAATGCATCCCAAGGGTTAACGACATTGCCTTTGTGCTTACTCATTTTCTGACCGTTTTTATCCTGAACGTGTCCAAGAACGATGCAGTTTTTGAAAGGTGCGCAGTCAAAGAGCAATGTACTTACTGCCAACAAAGTGTAGAACCAACCACGAGTCTGGTCAACGGCTTCACTGATAAAGTCGGCAGGGAAGTTTTCTTCAAAAATTTCTTTGTTTTCAAATGGATAATGCCACTGAGCAAAAGGCATTGCACCACTATCAAACCAACAGTCAATTACTTCAGAAACACGCGTCATAAGCTTACCACATTCGGGGCAAGTGATATGAACTGCATCAATAAAAGGCTTATGCAATTCGATGTTTTCTGGGCAGTCAGGGGACATTTCTTTTAATTCAGCGATGCTGCCGATGGTATGTCTATGACCACATTCACATTCCCAGATAGGCAATGGAGTTCCCCAATAACGTTCACGGGACAGACCCCAGTCAATTACGTTTTCTAAGAAGTTGCCGAAGCGACCTTCTTTGATGTTGTCGGGGTACCAGTTGATTGTGCGGTTATTTGCAACCAATTTGTCTCTTAAAGATGTCATTCTGATGAACCAAGTGCTTCTTGCGTAGTAGATCAGAGGTGTATCACATCTCCAACAGAATGGATAGTTATGCTCAAAAGGCACAGCGGCAAATAAAGAGCCGTCTTGTTCCATCTGCTCGATTACTTTGGAGTCCGCATCCTTTACGAACAAACCAGCAAAGGGGCCAGTTTCTTCTGTCATGTTACCTTGGTTGTCAACATACTGACGAAGAGGCACGCCGTATTTCTGGCAAACACGAGCATCGTCTTCACCGAATGCACCTGCGGAATGAACAACACCAGTACCGTCAGTTAAGGTTACATAAGGATCGCAAGTTACGATAAATGCTTTAGGGTCATTTTCCAAGAAACTGAACAAAGGCTCATAACGCATATATTCCAATGCCTGACCTTTCATTGTTTCCATAACTTCATAGGTACCTTCGCCTAAAACAGTATCCAACAGGGCGCTTGCCATGATGGCAACATAATCCTGATATTTTACCTTTGCATAGGTTTCTTCTGCATTTACAGTCAATGCAACGTTTGAGGGAAGTGTCCATGGGGTTGTTGTCCATGCCAAGAAATATTCATTTTCTGTGCCTTCCACTTTGAATTTTGCAATTGCAGACATTTCTTTTACGTCTTTATAACCCTGAGCAACTTCGTGTGAAGAAAGGGCGGTTCCGCAACGAGGGCAGTAGGGAACAACTTTATGACCTTTGTAAAGGAGGTCTTTATCCCAGATTTGCTTTAATGCCCACCATTCGGATTCGATATATTCATTATGGTATGTTACATAAGGATGATCCATATCAGCCCAGAAGCCTACACGATCACTCATGGAGCGCCATTCTTTTTCGTATGTCCAAACGCTTTCTTTACATTTTCCGATGAAGGGTTCTACACCATATTTTTCGATTTGAGGTTTGCCATCCAAACCTAAAACTTTTTCAACTTCCAATTCAACGGGGAGACCGTGAGTATCCCAGCCAGCTTTTCTTAAAACTTTGTAACCCTTCATTGTTTTATAACGGGGAACCAAGTCTTTTACGGCTCTTGTGATGATATGGCCGATATGAGGTTTGCCGTTAGCAGTTGGAGGGCCATCATAAAAGGTGAAAACGGGAGCACCTTCTCTTGCCTTGATACTTTTACCAAAGATGTCATTGTCTTTCCAATACTTTTCTACTTGTACTTCTCTTTCGACGAAGTTTAAATTGGCGGGCACTTTGTCGTACATATTAATTCCTCCTTGTTTTCATTTATAAAAACATTGTTAGCTAAAATTAAACAGTGGTTTTGTCGTAAAGAATGGTGGTTAGGGTTCTCTTCAATTCTTGACGAGTTTACATAGGACCATTCAACTTTCGCACAAAATTGAGTAAAGTATTGATGTTGCATAATGTAGTACAATTTTGTTTGAAAGTATTTTGTTACCACAAGTAACCAAAAAAGGCCCTTTCATCCAATAACAGGACGAAAGGGCTCGCGGTACCACCTGATTTGATAGCAAAATTGCCATCCACTCTAAGCATCACAATAATGACGCCGACCCTTAACGCGGGCTAACGACAGAGTCTACTAGGCTTTGGCCGTTTGGTCTGCCACTCCGGAGTGATATTCTATATTTTCTATGATGGCGGGATTTCACCAAGCCCCGACTCTCTGCAAACATAATGAAAATATATACTGTCTCCTTCATAGTGTTTTAATCTTTATACGTTAGCATTATACATTGTGCCTAAAAAGTTGTAAAGTGTTTTTTGCAGTTTTTTCTTGGTTTTTTGCAAGTATGTTGTATACCTGACCACAGTATACATTTTTCTAGGACTGAAAAACAGAAAAATGCAGATAATAATACGGATTTTTTATAGCAGACATAAAACTAAAATAATGAAGAAATTATTCCTATAATTTATGCAATAATAGAGTTTTTGCTTCTTGATTTATCATTAAAATTGGGGTTTGTGAATTAAATAAAGAGATCGAGGAT
Source organism: Clostridiales bacterium UBA4139 (assembly GCA_002380805.1). Classification (GTDB taxonomy): domain Bacteria; phylum Bacillota; class Clostridia; order Lachnospirales; family Anaerotignaceae; genus Chakrabartyella. Next base: position 116,722 of record DFWH01000002.1, read on the forward strand.
AACAATAAAAGATGGAAAAAACTGAAGCTTTTTGTGATGCTTTTGTATTTCATATGAAATTTTATAATGGGTCTACAAAAAATGTAAATCTGTATGATAATAAGAACAAGAAGTGTGGAAAAATTTGCTTTATTACCTTAATTTGTGTATAATAAGAATGTTTCGTTAAATGTTCCTGCTGGCAGGAGAAGAATAAAGGAGAAAATCAGCTATGAAAGGACGAGATTTGGCACTGTTAACAGACCTGTATGAATTGACAATGATGCAGGGTTATTTTGCTACGGGTGCCTATAAGAAAAAAGTAGTGTTTGATCTTTATTACAGAAAGAACCCCAGCGGAAATGGTTATGCAATTGCCGCCGGATTGGAGCAGGCCATTGAGTATATCAAAGGATTGCAATTTACAAAAGAGGATATTAGCTATTTAAAAAGTCTAAATATTTTTGATGAGGACTTTATTAATTATTTAGAAGGTTTTAGATTTAGTGGGGATATTTATGCAATTCCAGAAGGAACGGTTGTATTTCCTCATGAACCGCTGTTGAGAGTAACGGCCCCAATTATGGAGGCTCAGTTAATTGAAACAGCGTTGTTAAACATTGTGAACCACCAGAGTTTAATTGCAACGAAGGCCTCCCGTGTTGTTTGGGCTGCCCAGGGTGATCCGGTTATGGAATTTGGCCTTAGAAGAGCCCAAGGACCTGATGCTGGAACTTTAGGAGCAAGAGCAGCGGTGATTGGCGGTTGCTGTGGTACAAGCAACGTGTTAACAGGGAAGTTGTTTGATGTTCCTGTAAAAGGGACTCATGCTCATAGTTGGGTTATGAGTTTTCCTAACGAGATAACAGCATTCAGGGCATATGCAAAGCTTTTCCCAGATAACTGTTTGCTATTGGTAGATACTTATAATACCTTGGGAAGTGGCGTTCCAAATGCCATTAAGGTTTTCCAGGAAATGAAAGCAGCAGGAAAACTGACAGGAAAGTATGGTATTCGTTTGGACAGCGGTGATTTAGCTTACCTTTCCAAGTGTGCAAAAATCATGTTAGAGGAAGCTGGATTTGGTGAAGCAATTATCAGTGCTTCTAGCGATTTGGATGAAAATTTGATTGCCAGCTTAAAATCTCAAGGGGCTAAAATTAACCTTTGGGGCGTTGGCACAAAGCTGATAACCAGTGATGATTGTCCTGCTTTTGGTGGGGTTTACAAGTTGGCAGCAGAAGAGGATGAAGACGGCGAATTTATTCCCAAAATCAAACTCTCAAATAACCCAGGTAAGGTGACGAACCCTGGTATCAAGAAGGTTTTCCGTATTTATGATAAAAAGACAGATAAAATTAAGGCTGATTTGATAGCTTTGGCTGATGAGAGTATCGACGAGAATCAGTACCTAAAAATTTGTGATAACAGTGCAAAATGGCGTAATATGCATTTGCCAGCAGGCACATATTATGTGAAAGAGCTTTTGGTTCCTGTTTTCATTGAAGGTAAGTTGGTGTATGAATCACCTAGTACCATGGAAATTCAGGAATTCTGTAACAGAGAGAAAAAATCTCTTTGGGACGAGCATCTTAGATTGAACAATCCTCATATTGTTCCCGTGGATTTATCAGAAAAATTGGCTCAGTTGAAAAACCAACTGATTGATGAAATGAGCATGAAATAAGGTAAGTAAAAGTAGGAGAGATAAAAATATCTTTCCTACTTTTTTATTTTGCTGGTTTACGATGCATTTGAATGATGAAATAGAAAGCAGATAATATTGTTTAGGTTTTATGAATTAACAAATAGGTGTTTTATTATTTTTTTAGTTTAGCAAAAGGTACAAGGGGTATAGGGGGCTCGCTATGGATGTTAATATGTTTTTCCATCCAAACCACATCAACCCACTGGCAAAGCTTATAACCGCTTTTTGAAAAATGCCCCACTTTTTGAAAGCCCATAACCTCATGGAAAGCGATGCTTGGGGGGTTAGGGTGGGCGATGCAGGCAATCATCGTTAACACTCCTTGGTTTTTTAGGGTATCTTCCAAGGCACAATAAAGGCTTGAGCCAATGCCAGATCCACGAAAATCTTGCTTAATATAGATAGTGGTTTCTACAACCCACTGATAGGCGGCACGGGCGCGAAAGGGGGAGGCATAGCAATAACCTACGACTTCTTCGTCAACCACAGCCACATAATAGGGGAAGGATTGAAGGATATTGTTAATGCGATATGTAAACTCTTCCACAGAGGGAACATCATATTCAAAGGTTACGGTTGTATCTGTAACATAAGGTGCATAAATAGCTAGAAGTTGTTTTGCATCTGCCGGGGTAGCAGTACGAATCGTGAAGCTTTCATTCATAAACATCATCCTTTCAATATTTTTTTGATTGTACACCTTGAAGGAGAAAAAGTCACTTCATTTTTACAGTGGGCAAAGGCATTTATAAAATTTTGTAATATTTTACAATGGTTACCGTAAAGTAGGGGGGGAGATTTTATATCGTTTTTGGGTATTCTTATGGTATACTGGGAAGGTCGAGTGAAATTAAAATATTTATTGTTGAGAGAAAATTTTTTAATCAGATTTATAACAGAACAATTAAAAAACAAAAGAGGTAGTTTAATATGAAGGATTTTATTTTAAAAGGAAATATATGTTACAGCCAGGATTTACAGACAATACGTTGCGTAGAAAATGGATATGTTGTTTGCTTGGATGGCAAAAGTGCAGGTGTTTTTGAGGAGATACCCGAAAGATATAAAGATTTAGTGGTGAAAGATTTTGGGGATAAAATGATCATCCCAGGATTAGTTGATATGCATGTTCATGCACCTCAGTACTCTTTTCGTTCAATCGGAATGGATATGGAGTTGTTGGATTGGTTGGAGGCTAGAGCCTTCCCTGAAGAAGGAAAATTTTCTGATGTGGAGTATGCTAAGAAGGCGTACAGCATTTTTGTAGATGACTTGCTGAAAAGTACCACCACTAGAGCTTGTATTTTTGCGTCAAGGCATGTGGAGGGTACTTGGGTTCTTATGGACCTTTTAGAAAAAAGTGGTCTAGTTTCTTATGTTGGGAAGGTTAACATGGACCGAAATGCACCTGACTATTTGAGGGAAGAAAGTGCAGAAAAGTCTGCCGAGGATACCGTTCGGTGGATTGAGGGGACTGCTAAACACTTTGAAAATACGAAGCCAATTATCACACCAAGATTTATTCCTTCCTGTACGGACCCATTAATGGAGAGATTGGGTAAAATTCAGAAGAAATATAATCTTCCTGTGCAATCTCATTTATCAGAGAACTTAAGTGAAATTGAACTAGTGAAAGAGCTATGCCCTACTTCTAAATTCTATGGAGATGCATACCATCAGTTTGGTTTATTTGGCGGAGATGTGCCTACCATTATGGCACATTGTGTGCATCCACCAAAAGAAGAGATGGAGATGATGAAGGAGCAGGGGATATTTGTTGCCCATTGCCCCCAGTCAAACATCAATGTGCTTTCTGGCATTCCACCAATTCGTGACTTTTTGAACGAGGGGATTCAGGTTGGTTTGGGTTGTGATATTGCAGGAGGTACAGTTCTATCCATTTTCCGTGCTATGGTTGAGGCAATCCAATTATCTAAGTTGAGATGGCGCTTAGTTGACCAAAGTAAAAAGCCCCTTACCGTGGAAGAAGCTTTTTACCTGGGGACAATAGGTGGTGGAGCCTTCTTTGGAAAAGTGGGTAGTTTTGAGGAAGGTTATGAGTTGGATGCTGTTGTTTTGGATGATGCGGCATTGCCACATCCTCAGGAAATGACAGTGGCGGAGAGATTAGAACGTATGATTTATCTTAGTGATGAGCGTCATGTTGCAGGGAAGTTTGTAAGAGGAAATCAGTTGTTTTAACTGATATGCGGTTTCACATTGCCGTGCCTAAGTTCATTATTAAAATAAGCTGAAAAAGAAGAAAACTAGGGAGGAGTGTTGAAAAAACGCTACTTCCTAGTTTTTAAATTGCAAAAAAATCATATGAAACTATGGTTAAGACATAAGACCAAATATTATGAGCCGTTTTTTGGGATAAAAAAGTAATGCTATATTCTGTTCAACATTATTTAGATGCACTGTAAAACTCTTTTAGTTCTAGTTTTATATTTTCGTCAAGATTATGCCACCGAATACCTTGAATAGCACCTTCTAAAGCACATAGGCGATTATAGCAGGCTGAAGGGTCAATAGCTTTAATGTTTAACCAAGCTTGTTTGCTACCAATTTGGATTAATTGTTCAGGGGTGGTAATACCAATTTGTAATAGTTGCTGTTCAACTGATTTTCCGATGTTTGGTAGTTTCGATAATTCGCTCATAGGTTCCTCCTGATTAAGAATGTTGATGGCTTTAAAATATGTAATATGTTTAGTGTAGCTAGGATGAAAGTTTGGTTATTGTTTCAATAAACTTGTGGATAGTTGAAATAAAAAGCGATAAACACATGAATGGGTGTTTACCGCTTTTTTATTGCAGGAACTATTTCAAAATTTCATCTAAGAAGCTTTCAGCATCAAAGTTTGCATTTAAACCTAAATAATCGGAAATTGTTTGCCCCAAATCTGCAAAAGATTTGCGTACACCCAAGTCAACTCCAGCTTTCACATTTTTTCCGTAGACCAGAAGAGGTACATACTCTCTGGAGTGATCTGTGCTAGGAGTGGTAGGATCACAACCATGGTCGGCAGTGATGAAGAGAATATCATCTTCTTTCATTTCAGCCATGATTTCGGGAAGCTTGCTATCGAAGTATTCTAAGGCAGTAGCATAACCCTCAACATCGTTACGGTGACCATAAATCATATCGGTATCAACCAAGTTGGTAAAAAGGATGCCTTCGAAGTCTTCTTTGGTATAGAAAATAGTTTTATCAATACCATCATTATTGTTTGTGGTATGGTCGGTACGAGTCATCCCTCTATGTTCGAATATATCTTCGATTTTGCCAATAGCAGTCACGTTTAGGCCTTTTTCCTTTGCTAAATCCAAAAGAGTGGTGCCTGTGGGTTCTAGGGAAAAGTCCTTTCTATTTTTGGTTCTGGTGTAATTGCCTTCTTCGCCAACGAAGGGGCGAGCGATTACACGGGCAACACCATAGTCCCCGGAGAGGATTTCTCTTGCCTTTAGGCACATATCATATAATTTCTCTAGTGAGATGACCTCTTCATGGGCAGCGATTTGGAAAACACTATCAGCGGAGGTGTAAACAATAGGGTAGCCTGTTTTTACGTGTTCAGGGCCCAAGTCTTTAATGATTTCTGTGCCAGATGCAGCGTAATTACCAAGGGTTTTTGTACCAATTGCTTGCTCAAAGGCGTCCATTACTTCCTTTGGAAATCCTGTTTCGGTGAAGGTAGGGAAAGGCTTTGCAGTGATAATACCTGCAATTTCCCAGTGGCCTGTGGTAGTATCTTTGCCGATAGATTTTTCTGCCATTTTACCGAATGCACCCTTAGGAGAGTCTGTTTTTCCTAAAAGGTGAATGTCCTCACCTTGAATATTACCAAGACCTAAAGCACACATATTTTTTAAATCAGTTTGGGGACGGGCTTTTTTAATATTTACCAAGGTATTGCTACCAACATCGCCAAAGTCTTTCGCATCGGGAAGTTCACCGATGCCTACGCTGTCTAAAACAACAATAATTGCTCTTTTCATATACATCGTCCTTTCTTAAATCAAATAATTTCTAAAATCAGCGGAGGTAAGGGTTGCTTATCCTCGCCAATTGTGATTGCTTGTTGCAAATAGTTTGCGGCGCTTGTACATTTTTCATCCGAAGATGCAAAAACTTCTGCTAAGGGTTCACCATTTTTTATGAATTCGCCCAAGCGTTTTTTCATGATGATACCAGCGCCAAAGTCTAAAGGTTGTTCTTTAAAGGCTCTGCCAGCTCCTGTTTCTAAGGAGGCACGGCCAATTAAAGCGGTATCCATATGATTGACATAGCCATCTTTTTGGGCATAAACCAATTGTTTACACTTGGATAAGGGCAACAGAGAATAGTTGTTAATGACTTCTGGGTTTCCGCCTTGTTGAACTAAAAGTTCATGGAATTTTTCTAGACCCATGCCATTTTTAATATGGCTCTGTAATAAATCTTTTCCCTCTTCAACGGTCTTAACCCGTTTTGCCAAAAGGAGCATATGAGCGCCAAGGGTAAGGGAAACATCCAAAAGGTCTCCGCCAACATTTCCCTTTAGAACTTCGATGGCCTCGATGACTTCTAAGCTGTTACCAATGTTCATACCCAAGGGTTGATCCATACCACTAATGACAGCGGTTACCTTTCTGCCCACATGTCGACCCATATCAACCATGATGGCAGCCAGGGTTTTAGCAGAATCCAAATCTTGCATAAAGGCGCCACTGCCACATTTTACGTCCAAAACGATGCCATCTGCACCGGCTGCAATTTTTTTGGACATGATGCTTCCAGCGATAAGGGGGATACTATCAACAGTGCCTGTTACATCCCGAAGGGCATAAAGCTTTTTATCTGCAGGGGTTAAGTTGTCTGTTTGGCTCATCAAAACAATATTGCTTTTTTTTGCAAAGGCAATTGCTTGTTCTTCGGTGACATTCACATTAAACCCGGGGATTGATTCCAATTTATCAATGGTGCCACCAGAAAAACCTAAGCCACGCCCGCTCATTTTAATGACAGGAACACCCGTTGAGGCTACCAAAGGTGCCAAAACCAATGTGGTTGTATCTGCCACGCCACCGGTACTATGTTTATCGGCTTTAAAGCCTTTAATTTCAGAAAAATCAAACATACAGCCGGAACGTGCCATTTCCATAGTAAGGCTGGCAGTTTCTTCTGTATCCATATCCTTTATAAATGCCGCCATAAGGAAAGCGGAAATCTGGTAGTCAGGCAGACTTCCGTCGGTAACACCTTTAACAAAAAACGCAATTTCTTCATTAGATAATTTATGACCATCTCTTTTTTTCAAAATGATATCTACGATATTCATAAAAGCCCTCCTTGATAAGGTTTGTTTCAAAAGTTGAGGCGACAGCTTTAAAAGGGATTTTTAAAACTACCTTGATAAATCCTAGTGGAATACTATAATTTAATTTATTATACCATAACAGTATAGAGTAACGCTAGAAAAATAGTTTGTTTTGAAGAAGGGGATAAAAATCACCTTCCATTTTTGCTTTAGGAAACAATGAATTTCCTCGGGTTTATTATACCACAACTGCTCAAAAAAATCATTACAAAGAAAAAGACCACACTTTGTTAGACGAAAGGCTAGCAGAGGTGGTCTTGGATATATAGTTTATTTATCTTTTAAAAGTTGAGATTCGATAATTTCGGCGGCATCCTGCATACAGCCGGAACAGCTGCGCAAAACCACGCCAGTATCTACACCTTTTAGAACACGACAATCCAAACTTTGATTTTTATCAACAAAGGCTTGCGTCATAGGCTTCAAGGTGTTATAGCAATTCACTTTGCTCCGTGGGTTATCTAGGTTTACGTCGGACTCTTTTAGGCCTACCAGATATGCCATTGCTGAAACTGCACCACAGGGACCCATGATACCCATGCCTCGGCCAAAGCATTCAACAGCTCGAAAAGCTTCTTTTTCATCAACACCAAACAAATCGCAGTATGCACAGGCTACTGCTTGAGAACAGTTGTAACCTTTATGATGGTTTTCCATTACTTTTTCGATTCTACTATCCATTGGACACCTCCGAGTTTTAAGAATACTACAATTGAAGGGTATATTGTAAACAGCATTAAAAAAAGCCGATTTGCAGATGAACCGAGGCTGATTAGAGCTTTGCCAGTGATGAAAAGTCTAGCAGCGTAGTTATTTGTGGTTGATGATGACTTGTCCGTTTAATCGGCTTCACCAAAGATTGAGAAAGGTGGCCCATAAGGCACTATTTTCAACCCCCAAATGGCTATACTATTTTTTAAAATAAATAAAGGATACCCCAGTCGTAAGCAGGGTATCCTTTAAGGACATAAAAAATTACAGGCTGTTAACCAATTTTGTTAAAGAAGATTTTTTTCTAGCAACTGCATTTTTGTGGTAGATGCCTTTGATATAAGCTCTGTCAATAGCAGATACAGCGTTCTTCAACGCAACGGAAGCCACTTCCTTATCGCCTGCATTTACGGCTACGATAACTTTTTTCATAGCTGTTTTAACCTGAGATTTGATCATTTTATTTCTCAAAGTTTTTTTGTTGATTACTTTAATTCTTTTCTTAGCGGATTTAATATTTGCCACTGTGTTTTCCTCCTAGTTAATCATTCATTTTCTGTGGTTTCCGATATTGGGGAATATCGCTTTTTATTACTACATATTAACCACCTTCAGGAGCTTAATCTCCTACGACACGGCTGGGGCACTCTTTGGCGCAACCACCCCTTGGTTAATTCAACACCATATATTCTACCCGATGAATGAAAATAAGTCAATGAATATATTTCAAAACGGCGGAAAAAATAAGGCAAAAACGTGAAGGACGGCGAGGAGAATGAAGGAAGAGAATAAAAAGAAAGCAAAGAAGGCTTTTCAAATCAGAACTGACTTAGCCATCGAAGCTAGGGAAATGATTGAAGAAAAGCAAGTTGAGGTAAAAACTGAACCGAATGGTGTTGTTGTAGAGACTGAAGAAAGTGACTGCTACACATTGACAAAGGTGAGTATTGTAAATGCTGCTGGTAGTGAAGCTATGGGCAAACCAAAGGGTGAGTATATAACCATAGAGTCTCAGAAATTAAAAGAAAATGCGGTTGAGTGTCATGAAGAGATTATCAAACTTCTGGCGGACCAGCTTCGTAAATTGGCTCAGATGAAAGAGGATGATTGCATTCTGGTAGCAGGACTTGGCAACTGGAACATTACGCCGGATGCGTTAGGGCCAAAGGTTGTTTCTCGGATTTTGGTAACAAGGCATTTGCAGGGAGCATTGCCAGAGGAGATTGAAGGAACTGTTCGCCCTGTTGCGGCAATTAGCCCTGGTGTTATGGGATTAACAGGCATTGAAACGGGGGAAATTATCAAAGGTTTGGTGGAAAAATTAAAACCCTCTTTATTAATTGCCATTGATGCTTTGGCAGCACGCCGCTCTAGCCGAATCAATGCCACCATTCAGATGTCTGACACGGGGGTTGCCCCTGGTGCAGGAGTTGGCAACAAAAGAATGGTATTGAATAAGGAAACACTAGGAATTCCTGTTATAGCCATTGGGGTGCCTACGGTGGTGGATGCCGCAACATTAGTAAATGACACTATGGATCGGATTTTGGCAAGTATGATAGACCAAACGGAGGAAGGCTCTGCTTTTTATGAAATGCTGCAAGGACTAGAACAAGAAGAAAAGTATTCAATGATTACTGAGATTTTGGATCCATATACCGAGAATATGTTTGTTACACCGAAGGAAGTGGATGCGGTAATTGATAGACTTTCTAATATTATTGCAAATGGTATTAACATTGCGTTGCACCCCGGAATCACCATGGATGATATTAGTAGATATAGCTAATAATGACTTTAGAATGATACTTTGCTCTGGAAGTATGATATAAGGGGTTGGACCTGATTAGGGTAAGGATAGTAGATGGGATTTGAGAGCAGTCACAAAGTAGGAAGTAGAATGCTTTAGGCACTTGGATATATGCATAAAATAACTGGTGATAATTGGAGAGTGCTGCCTAATTTTTAGGTGGCATTCTCTTTTTGTGAAACACGGGAACAAATTCTTACAATTTACGTCATATGAAAAAAAAGGCGATATTACGGGGTTTTAGCCAAGGATTGGAAGGGCATTTTGCCCCCCGTTTTCTTGCATAGCCAAGGAAAGTGTAGTATAATTTAGTGAAAATAGACAAACTATGCATATTGAAGGAGAGCTATATGGAAGATACCGTTATTGTAATAATGTTAAAGGATAAAGAGACGGGATTTTTAGAAAAAGAGTTAGGGAGCTATACTCTTTCTGAAGAATTGGGAATGGTTTACAACATATATGCAGAAGAGGTTGAAGATGGCAAAGAAGTTGTTTTGCGTTTAACTTGTAATAAAGTAATCGAGGATTGGGAGTATGATGCAATTTTCGATTATTATGACACGGAGCCCTTAGCTGAGGTTGTTGACAGTGTTCAGGAGGAAGATGGTCATTATAACCCTGTTTGGGTAGTTCGCTTTCCATATTCTGGTGTTTATGATGAAATGGAAAACAAGTTTGCCGATATTATCGAAATTCATAAAAAAGAACTGCTTTCGGTTTACGATGCCATAGCGGACAAAAAGGATGATTACTTTGAAGAATAAAAAGTGGAGATATGCCTATATTTTAATAGGTATTTTGCTTTTTCTATGCTGCGCATGTGCATTGGGGAAAGCTGAAACAGGCAACTCTGTGCCACCTGTGGAGCAAGAGGATCCAGAGGATATTATAGAGATACCTCCAGTGAAAGATGATACGGAGAAACCTTCTTCGGAGGGCGGGGGTTCCCCATCCGATGAGAGTGTGACAGTGGGAAAGATTGAGCCTGAAAAAACACAGCCTGAGAGTACCAAGCCTTTTTGGCAAAGTGAAACAACAAGGCTGACAAATAACTTGATGGCCATTGCCTCAGCAGCCCAAACAGATTATAAGATAAATGGTCCCAAAAGAGGCTGGATGAGCAAAAGTGGTGAGCTGTACAGTTACTATGATGGAAAATACATAACGACAGACACCTTAGTGGCAGATGGTTACTTAGAAAAGGGGCTTTCTTCTTCAGACTATAAGATTTTATTAATAAATGGTAGCGACTTGGCGGATATGGATGGAGCATCCGTACCCAAAGACAGCATGGATTTTGGTGTCTTTGCTGCTACAAAACAATCGGGTAAATATTTGATTGCCTCATCTAGTGGAAAAGCCGGAACGATAAGCGAAGAGAATTTCAACAGGCTTTTGGGCAAATACAATCAAAGCAATGGTAAAATTGTAAGGCTTTCTTCCGCATCTGAGGAGTATGAACGTATTCTGAACTATATTAGTCTTTTTGAAGGACGCTTTGATGATTATTATGTGAGAGAAATTCGTATGGATAATAAGCACGCAGTTGTTATTTTTTCTAACCGCTCAGATACTGCAAACATTAAGCAGTACATACTGGAGAATGAGAATAATTTCTGGGAAGTTGTTTTGCCCAATGCGCAGACAGAGTATTATCCAATTACTTCTATAAATCGCTATTTGCCAACTTTTAATGTGGACTTATTGCCACCATACACCTTAGCTTCTTGGCGGGGTAGTATTGTGTCTAATCAGGGTGGTGCTGTGGCGGCACTTTTTAGTGCCCAAGCGATCACAAGCGCTGATGAAATTTTATATCAGTGTGCAACTTCTAACTGTGCATATGTGGTTTTAACGAATGGAAATCGTTATGCTTGTTATAGCGGAAATGGAATTTGGAAAGCAGAATATGTTACGTCCGATAACAAGGCAAGAAATTTCTTTAGGGAAAAAACCGGTATTGATTATGGATTTTTGATACTGGACGACTAATTTATAAAATAAGGTGTGAATGCAAATGGAAAGAGTTATTTGGGACTGTCCTGACTTTTCCCTATCACAAACCTTAGAATGTGGACAATGTTTCCGCTATCGAAAAGAAAACGACAACTGTTATACTGTCATCTCTGGCGAAAGGGTAGTTACTCTGGAGCAAGTAGGTGACAGTATCGTTTTTTATAGTGGGGAAGACATCCCGTTTTGGAAAGGTTATTTTGATGGGAATAGGAACTATGGAGAAATTAAGAAGAGACTATGTAAGGATGATCCAGTTATGGCAGAAGTAGTTTTGTTTGCCCCTGGAATTCGTCTGCTGAGGCAAGAATTTTTTGAGACCTTAATGTCTTTTATATTATCTCAAAACAACCATATTCCAAGAATTAGGGGGTTGATTCAAAAACTTTCTGAGGAATATGGCACTCCTATTGATGGGGAATTTTATAGTTTTCCAACTCCGCAGCAACTGAAAGGGGTGACAGAGGAAACATATCGCCGCCTTGGTTGTGGATTTCGTGGCAGATATATGGTGGATGCTGTGGAAAAAGTGTTGGCTGGGGAGTTCTTACCGGATAAAATGGAAAAGTTGTCCACATCAGAGCTTCGGCAGCTCCTTATGTCCATATGTGGCGTTGGGCAAAAGGTTGCAGATTGTATTCTACTATTTTCGTTTGGAAGATACGAGGTTTTTCCTATGGATGTTTGGATTAACCGTGTTTTTAGCCATGTATATTGTGGCGGGGTTAAGCTTTCTGCCAAAGAGTTACAACGGTTGGCAGCAGAGCGGTTTGGCGATGACGCAGGATTTGCACAGCAATATTTGTTTCATTATGGTAGGAAGATGAAGATAGGGAAGGTGTAAAAAAGAATGGTAAAGACCAATGTAATGCGACTTTTAGAAACAGCGGGAATTTCTTACCGCACATCTGAATATGAGTATGATGAAAATAACCTGTCGGGGCTAGATGCGGCAGAAAAAATTGGTTTTCCCCCTGAACAGGTTTTTAAAACCCTTGTAACCCGAGGGGATAAGACTGGAATTTTAGTTTTTTGCATCCCCGTGAATATGGAGCTAGATTTAAAAAAGGCTGCTACCGTCTCGAAAAATAAAAAATTGGAAATGACCCATGTGAAGGAATTATTGGCATTAACAGGGTATATTCGGGGTGGGTGTTCACCTGTGGGTATGAAAAAGAGGTATCCTACCTTTATCGATGAAACAGCCATATTATTTGATGAGATAGCTGTGAGTGCAGGCGTTAGGGGTGAACAGGTTATACTTGCCCCCGATGACTTAATGCGCTATATTGAGGCTACGGAGGCTGACATAACAAAGGAACTTAGTGAATGAGCCTTCTGTCAGCATAGTGATTGATGGGTGACAGTTTAGGTCCAAATTGCATCTGGTAAAGGTAAATAGGTTGCCGATGAAAATTTTTGCAAAAAGAAAATTCATAAGATAAATCGAAAAACCTTATAAGACTTAACTTAAATGAGGCTATGAGGAGAAAATTCCCTATGGCCCTATTTTTTTGATTGGAGATAGTGAGGAGTCTTAAGGCTTATGAAAATTGATTATGCCAAGGGAAAAGGTTATTTTGGTTGTGAATGCAGTGGGGATGAGTTCCTTTGTTTTAATTATATCCTCGGTAATTTTCTGAAAAATAAGGCTGCATCAGCTCGAGAGTCCTTAACAAAAATATAGATATAAAAGCTATGGGCAGACAGTGACTTCCACTGTCTGCCCATTTATATGTGTCTTTAGCCTTTTCTCAAAAGTGTTGCTTGGGAAATTGATTAATTCAGACTTCTTTTTTTGTTAAGCTCATTAACTATTTTGAAATTTTCAGTACGTTTGAAGCTTCTGTTTCTACACCGTTTCTTACGGCAGAAACTTTGATATAGATGGAGCGGTTATTTGATGTGGAAATGCCAAAGCATTGAGGAAAACCCCAATACCACACAGAGCCGCCCAATGCCTTATTCTGAAGTTTCGTAAACTTTCCACCTTCTGAATAGGCAATGTAAACGTGATAATATTCAGCGTCATAAACTGGAGACCAAGTTAAATATGCATAGTCACCATCTAGCCAGTACCTTAAGTTTTTCGGAGCGCTAGGGGAGTATGTATAATTTTTCATGCTTGCAATGGGCATAGACAAATTTCTAGGGACTTTCATAATCTCATTGATGGGAATGGAGAAATATTGATTGTCGCTATAAGCTGCAGTCATGCCGATCAACTTGCCGTTGCCATTATATAGTGCACCACCACTACTGCCATGTGCAATAGGAGCACTACTTTCGATGATGTCTTGATTAAAGCCCTTGACTACACCAGTTGTTTGCGTGTTTCTAGCTCCATTGGGGGCACCAACTGCCGTTACCGATTCGCCTTTTACAATGGAGTTTTCTGTTTTTGCTGGAATAAGACTTTTTTTATCAATTTGCAAAATAGCGATATCTTTTTGTGGCTCGAGGCCTACGACGGTAGCGTTGCCTTGGTAGATAGAACCATCAGAAAAAACAAATTGGGCAGTCGATGCATTTTCAATGACGTGAAAATTGGTTGCAATTATACCATCAGCTGAAAGTATGATGCCGCTTCCTTGCATCTTGTTTGTTTGGATATAGACAACGGAATCGGTCAAGTCACCTTGAGCAACTTGCTTTGTGGTAATGGAAATGGAGGCATTCTTTGCATCCCACTCAACGGTTGCGCCACTATACTCCGCCACAAAACGCAATGGTACCATTGTTGTATTTTCGGTGAGGATTGCAGCTGCATCTAAGGTCACACGTTGTTTATTTACAGTTGCCACAGCATTATCTATGGTAAGGAGAAGTTGTGTATCTCCCTTATTGGCTTCAACGGTATAAGTATCTTGATGCCAAATAATGGTGTATCCCAAGGATTCCATGATGCTGCGCATAGGCACCAAAACACGGTTGTTTTGGATTATGGCTGGAGTGGAAAGGGCTAAAGGATAGCCATTTAGTTTTACCGCAATATTGCCAGCAGAGGCTGGCGACATGGCACAAAAACACAGTATAAAAAAGAGGACAAAACCCCTTAATTTTCGTTGCATAATTTCACTTCCTTTTCTGCTTGAGTATAACATAGATTTCCAAGAATAGCTAGAAAAACAAATTGGTACTGTATGGGAAAATTGCTTAATGTTTCATGCAATGGAAAAAGATAGCATAGATATAGAAGGGATAGACTATGCAGACAAGTTTGAATTTTTTGGAAAAAGGAGAACAAGGCAGAGTGGTTGCACTAAAGTGTGAAAAAGACGTATATCGCAGGCTTCTGGAGATGGGTGTTACACCAAACACCTTGTTACACTGTATCCGCTGGGCACCTATGAAAGGTGCAATTGAGGTTGGAATAAGGGGATTTTCATTGGCCTTGGGTTACAACGAAGCCACATTAATTGTGATAGAGAAAGAAGGTGGATTGTGTGAATAAATTGGGTTTGGTAGGTAACCCCAATTGTGGAAAAAGCGCACTATTTAATGCCCTAACGGGTAGTGATGCCAGAGTTGGGAATTGGCCAGGGGTTACGGTTGAAAGAAAGGAAGGGGTGTGGGAAACAGGGGAGTATCTTTGTATTGATTTGCCGGGGGTTTACTCTCTTTCGCCATATACCCTGGAGGAACGAGCCACTGTGCAATATATATTGGAAGAGGAACCGGATATTTTATTGCAAGTGGTGGATAGTACGGTTTTGGAGCGCAGTCTTTTTTTAACAACCCAACTGTTGGAGTTGGACATACCCATGGTATTAGCATTAAATATGATGGATATTGCACAAAGGCAAGGGGTTTTCATTGATACGGATAAGCTTTCAGAAATGTTAGGGATTCCCGTTGTTGTGATATCGGCGATTTCGGGAGAGGGCAAAGGGGAGCTAGCAAAGAATTTACATATGGCGTTGCAAAAAGGACGCAAAGGTTATACTGTCTTGCAAGGGGACAAGCTTTGGGCAAAAATGAAGCCTTTGATTCAAAGGGATTTAAATGAGATACAGGGACTTTTTACAGGGATGCGGTGGCTGGAAAATGAAGAGAAATTTGATTGGGAAGGGGAGATTGCTTCTGCAAGATATGGATTTTCTGTATCCTGCTGTCATAATGTTATAACAAATAAGGCGGCAAAGGCAAGCCCCACAGAGAAGCTGGATAAAGTTTTTCTTCATCCTGTATGGGGGATTCCTTTGTTTTTTGGATGTATGGCTTTGGTTTTTCATATGACGTTTTCTGTCTCCTTTTTGGGGACAGGCATACCCTCTCCTGGCGTTTTTTTTAGGCAGGGGGCGGAATATGGAATGGAGATGCTAAGGGATATTGTGATACGTTTTTTTCCACAAATGCCCTATTGGGGGAGGGCACTTTTATCGGAGGGGATATTTGGAGGAATGGGCAAGGCGGTATCTTATTTACCTCAAATTTTATGTTTGTTTTTCTGGCTTACTTTTTTAGAAGATAGCGGGTATATGGCAAGGGCTGCATTTTTGCTAGACAAGCCTATGCGCAAGCTTGGAATTTCTGGGAGGGCTTTTTTACCCCTGCTAACGGGCTTTGGATGCTCGGTTCCTGCAATGATGAGTGTTAGAACGCTTGAGCAAGAAAAAAGCAGGCGAATTACAAGGCTTATTATCCCTTTTTTTTCATGTGGGGCAAAGCTTCCATTATATGCTCTTTTGGTAGAGTTATTGTTTCCTCAAATGGGTGGAACTGTAATTTTTTCTCTATACTGTGGGGGAATATTAATTGCTATTTTCTGGGCATTGGTATTAGAAAAAAGATTCTATCGGGGTCAGGAAGCACCTTTTATTATGGAGATGCCACCTTATCATTTGCCAAGGTGGAATAATTTGATGCGTACACTGGGAAGAAGAGGGGAAGAATATCTTACAAAGGCAGCAACAGTTATTTTGAGTGCCAGCATTATTATTTGGCTAGCATCCCATGTTACGGTGGATTTTCAAATGACAGAGTATTCTTCGGAAAGTATATTGGCCTACATTGGTCGGGGGATTAGTCCGATTTTTGCTCCCCTTGGATTTGGTGGGGGAGAAAATGGGTGGAAAGCATCTGCGGCCATCCTCTCTGGGTTTGCAGCCAAGGAAGCTGTTGTATCTTCATTGGGTGTATTAGGGGGTGCTGAAGGGATTTTTACTCCTATATCAGCCATATCGTTTATGGTTTTTCACCTTTTAAGTATACCTTGTATGGCAGCGGTTTCTGCATTTTGGTGTGAAGAAAAAAAGGGGAGGAATCTTCTGTTTGCTCTTTGTTTATGGTTTTTTACAGCGTGGGTAACTGCTTTTTTAGTCTACCAAATCAGTAGGTTTGTTGGGATTGCTTTTTTTAATTTTTTATAGTATTCTTTGGAACAAGGAGGATTGAAATCATGTTTGAAAGAATTACTAAGGATACGTTTGAAACGGTATATCCTATTTTAGAAGAAGCATTTCCAGTGGAGGAATTACGTGAGAAGGAACGGCAGAAAGGCCTTTTAGATAGGGAGCAATACCGCCTTTATGGAATTAAGGATGACACTGGGGTATTACAAGGCGTGTTTGCAATGTGGGACTTTGATGAGTTCTTTTATTTTGAACATTTGGCCATAAAGCCAGAATTCCGCAATGGGGGTTTTGGTGGAAGAAAGTTAGATGAAATTGTAAAATGGGCAAACAGGCCGATTGTGCTAGAAGTTGAAATGCCAGAGGATGAATTTGCCAAAAGAAGGATAGGTTTTTATAAAAGACATGGGTTTTATTTTAACGACTATCCGTATTTACAACCGCCTATGAGAAAAGGGCAGGGGGTATTACCATTAAGATTTATGACAACGCCTGAAGAGATTTCGGAGGACGTTTATGAAAAATACAAAAGTCTGATTCACAAAGTCGTTTATGGCTACGAGGAGGCTAGAGATGGATTATTGCTTTGGTGTTGATATTGGCGGAACTTCAATAAAAATGGGGTTGTTTTCCCGCAGCGATGGTCTTTTGAAAAATTGGGAGGTTCCTACGAGGAAGGGGTCAGAACCCACTCTTTTGTTAAGAGATATTTCCGAGGCAATAGAGCTTTGCCTGAAAGAAAATGGCATTCGGAAAGAGGAAATCGCCGGGGTTGGGCTGACGGCTCCTGGACCTGTAAGTGAGGATGGCTTGCTCCGAGGTACGGTAAACATTGGCTGGGGGGATGTGTATCTGGGCAAAGAGGCAGAAGTGATTTTTGGGATTGCTCCTGTTTTTGTTGGGAACGATGCCCGTGTGGCTGCGTTTGGTGAGTTTACGTTTGGTGCTGGTAAGGAAGTTAACAGCTTGCTTATGTTTACACTGGGAACAGGGGTTGGCGGTGGTGTCATTTTAAACGGTCAGATTCTTGCTGGAAAAACAGGTACAGCCGGAGAAATTGGACACATGACGATTAACCCATTTGAAACCATTTCGTGTAATTGCGGAAAGAAGGGGTGCTTGGAGCAATATGCATCTGCAACGGGAATGGTACGAATAGCAGAAAGGTTTCTGGAAGAAACGGACAAGGCTTCTTCCCTAAGAAAATTGGAAAAGGTGACAGCAAAAGACCTGTGGGATGAGGCAAAGAAGGGTGACGAATTGGCTTTAGAAATCACCGAGTATGTTTCTCGTTTATTGGGTATGGCAATTGCCAATGCTTGTTACATTGTTGACCCTGAAATGATTGTAATTGGTGGTGGAGTCTCACAGGCAGGACAGTTTTTGCTGGATATGATACAAAGGAAGTATGCCGAAAATGTATTTCCACATTGCAGGGATAAGAAATTTGCCCTGGCAAAGCTTCGCAATGACGCAGGAATTTATGGAGCAGCAGCTATGGTTTTCGAAAAATAAGAAGCTAGGCAATAGCAACAATAAAATGGTTAAATGCATGTGAAATAAAGTAATTCATTGTGGAAACTTAACAATAATTTTTTTTTGGTAGAAAAATATTCGAAATTAAGAGGATTTTTCTAAATTTTGGAGAATACTACTATTACAACAAGTAGTAATTACTATTTGTTATTAAAACTTTATAATTTCAAATCCAGAGGTATTTCACCAGTATAAAGGGGGAGATTGCAATGGTTCAGATTCTTGCAGGCGAAAAAGGTGTAGGTAAAACAAAACGACTTATCACTATGGCAAACGAGGCAAGCAAGGAAGCAAACGGTTGCGTTGTGTTTGTAGACGATGACAGTAGTCACATGTACGATCTTCATTATAGTGTGCGATTTGTAGACACGCCAAGATTTATTATGGAAAGCCCTCAGGTTTTTAGAGGTTTTGTATGTGGTATTCTCTCTCAGAATAGCGATATTGAAAAGGTTTACATTGATGGATTAAATAATATTACAGAGAAGGTCGATGAAAAAGACTTTGTCAGCTTTATCAACGAACTAGATTCAATCTCTAAAGAAACAGAAACAGATTTTACAATGATTATTAGTTGCAAAGGTGAAGACTTACCAAGCGAGATTCAACCTTATATCGTAAAATAAAAATGAACATAAAGCGGTCAACATCCCGAGGGGGAAGGTTGACCGCTATTTTTGTGTAGGTTGATTGTAATGTCGAAAAAAGTGTTGTATGACAATAAAGTGGTTTTCATAATTTTTTAGTAGAGTTTGAAATTTCAATAAAATCATGGAATAGTTTAGATTTTGGTTTACAAAATGTATACAAAAGGGAAAGTAAATATAAATAAAAAATGCAATCTCAGTGGTTTTAATTAAGAACAATTGCTGGGTGGATGTATAATTTGAAAAACATGATGCATTTTACCTTTACGAGTATCCGCTGTTTGTGCTAAAATACGGGGGATGAATAGTATTTTGTATTCAATGATTGGTATTTTGCTCCATGGAGTTGTGCAAATTGCCAGATGTAAATAGAGAGAATAGAGAAGAAAGGTGAGATAATATGAATAAGTTTCAGGAAATGTATCTTGCGAAAAAAATGAGTCCTGCAGAAGTAGCAAAATTTGTGAAATCTGGGGATATTTGCGCTTGCCCTACCGGATTAGAAGAACCTACCGCAATTTGTGAGGCAGTTGCGCAAAGAGCAAAAAACGGTGAATTAACAGGAGTTATTCATCACCAGACTTTATCCGTAAAGGGTGGCCCATTCTTGAATCATGAAGAGCTTAAGGGTAAATATGACTATGTTTCTTGGTTTACAGGTGGTGCCGGCAGAAAAGGTATTCAGGAAGGACATTATACTTATATTCCTAACAATTACAGCACAATACCTGGTTATTGGAGAGATGTTCAGCCTAGATTAGATGTATTTTATGCTGAAGTTTCCCCTATGGATCAACACGGCTATTTTAGTTGTGCAATGGCTGGTGCTGAGGTTGTTGCTATGCGTGACAAAGCAAAAATCATCCTTTTGGATGTAAATGATAAGATGCCTCGAGCATTGGGTAATAACCAGATTCATATTTCTCAGGTTACAGCCCTTTGCGAATCTTCCAGACCTCTTTCCATTTTGCCTAACGCACCGTTGACAGATGTAGATAGAAAAATTGGTCAGATGATTGCTGACGAAGTGCCCAATGGTGCAACATTGCAGTTGGGTATTGGTGGAATTCCCAACGCAGTTGGTGTTCTCTTGAAAGATAAAACAGACTTGGGTATTCACACAGAAATGCTGACAGATAGCATGGTAGACTTAATTGAATGCGGTGCTGTTACAAACATGAAAAAGCCTATTAATGTGGGCAAGACAGTTGCTACTTTGGCCTGGGGAACTCAGAAAATGTATGATTTCATGAATGACAACCCAGCTTTTGAAATGCACCCAGTTGATTATACAAACAACCCATACATCATTGGTCAGCATGACAATTTTGTATCTGTAAATGCTTGTATTGAAATTGACTTATTTGGACAGGTTTGTGCAGAAAGCCTTGGAACAAAGCATTACAGTGGCTCCGGTGGACAGGTTGACTTTGTTCGTGGTGCTAACTTATCAAAGGGTGGTAAAGGTTTTATCGCTATGACTTCAACAACGAAGGGTGGCACAATTTCTAAAATTAAGCCTACTTTAACACCTGGCTCTATTGTAACAACAACAAAGAATGAAGTTGACTTCTTAGTCACAGAAAACAACATCGTTCGCTTGAAAGGTCAAACAGCAAGTGACAGAGCGAAAATGATTATTTCTTTAGCTGCGCCTGAATTTAGAGAAGAATTGGAATTCGAAGCAAAGAAAATGAACCTGATTATCTAATCAGTTGTAGTGAAAACAAACATAGTAAAATTGGAGTAGATGCATATTATTGTCTGAAATTAAAATTTGATTTACTATTTGAATTCCAATTTTTAAGGACAATATGAGTTCTCGGAATATGTTTGATTGAAGTGTAATTACTTGCCTTTTTACCTGGAAATATGGAAAACTCTTTGTTTGGAGGAGGAATATTTACAGGTAAAGAGGCTTTTTTTAGTGGAAACCATTTTGACAAATAACACTAGATATGATATTTTTGTAGAAATAACGGTAGGGGGAGTGATAATGGTGAGAGCAAGCTGGGACGAATATTTTATGCAGATTGCAGAGATTGTAAAGACCAGATCTACCTGTTTGCGTAGGGAGGTAGGAGCGGTTATTGTAAAGGACAACCGCATTATTACCACCGGATATAACGGTGCACCTTCTGGGTTGAAGCACTGTACAGAGTTGGGCGGATGTGAAAGAGAGAGACTGGGCATTCCATCAGGACAAAGACATGAGCTTTGTCGCGCGTTGCATGCAGAGCAAAATGCCATTATTCAGGCAGCAAAGTTGGGAATAACAACAGAAGGGGCAACCATTTATATAACCCTTCAGCCCTGTGTAATATGCGCCAAAATGCTAGTAAATGCAGGTATTAGGCGTATTGTACATAAAGGAGAATATCCTGATGAATTATCTAGAAAAATTTTAGAAGAAGCAGAAATTGATATTACGGTTATGCCTGATTAAAAATGATTTTGAGTTTTTATAAATAGCAAATGTTAAGGTGTAATTAGTCAAAACTTCAGGAAAATAAAAACGTTGGTTTCTCCATTTTTGCAGGAACCAACGTTTATTTATCTGATCTTTTTGATTTTTGTGTAAATGGCAAAGTAGAAGATAACGGAGCTTCTAACTTTGCTGTAACGTTTCTTTTAAATAAAATGAATGACTGTCTATGCTGCGCATAACAGCTAAGATACCATCTAGGTGATCATATTCATGCTGAAGCAGTTCTGCTAAGTCGCCTTCCAGCTCCATGCTACAAGGTTGACCATCCATATTGGTATAATGAATAATACAACGTTTATGTCTTTGGACCTTTACCAGAAGGTTGGGGAAGGACATGCAGTCATCCAAAACTTCCATTTGCTCTGTATCGGGAAAGTCTAAGTTGGGATTGATAAATACTACGGGTTGGTCTATGTACATATATAAAACTCTTTTTGGTACCCCAATTTGGGGAGCGGCAATTGCACGACCGGCACCGTATTTTTTACGAAATGCCATAAGTGTGTCATGTAAATCTTCTACTATTTTAGGTAGGGTAGAGAAATCTTTTTCTGTTACGGCAGTGGAAACTTGATAGAGGGCTGGGTTGCCCAAAAGCAATATTTTTTGTTCCATTCAATCAACTCCTTTCTTATTTACAGTGTATACTTCTTTTTTATAGACTGCAATGGCGAACGTATTTTCCGTTTTTTATGTGGTTAGGGTTGCTCTTTGAGAGCTTGTCCAGTATAATAATTGGAAAGAGAAAGTGAGGAGAAGGTATATGATCTCTTATATAAAGGGCGCCTTGGTGCATCGGGGAGAGAGTTACATCATTGTAGAAACGGCAGGAATTGGCTATCAAATCTTTGTTTCTACGGGAATGCTTTCAAAAATGCCCGATTTGGGAAAAGAAATTAAGATTTTTACTTATATGAGTGTAAAAGAGGATGGTATCTCTCTCTTTGGTTTTTCATCAAAAGAAGAGCAAGAAATGTTTTTGAAACTGTTAACCGTTGGTGGTGTTGGACCAAAGGGTGCAATGGGCTTCTTGTCCCAATTAACCCCGCAAGAAATTGTGATGGCAATTCTATCAGGGGATGTAAAAACCTTATCAAAAGCACCTGGAGTAGGCAGGAAGACCGCCCAGAGGGTAATTCTTGAATTAAAGGATAAATGTAGCACTGAATATGCGATTGCCATTCCTGTGGATATGGAAGAAAGTGCAGGCACTATGGGTGGTGCGAAGTTTGAGGCCATTGATGCTATGACAGCTTTGGGTTACAGTCGCAGTGAGGCTGCAAAGGCCGTAGGAAAAGTTGCGGCTGATGGCATGACTACGGAGGAAATTTTGAAGGCGGCATTGAAAAAAATGATCACATTTTAGATAAAAGCAGGTGTTACCATTGGAGAATCGGCGGATACTGACAGCGGGATTTCGGGACGAGGATAAAGACTTTGAACCGAAACTTAGACCGCAACAGTTAGATAGCTATATTGGGCAGGAAAGTGTAAAAGAAAATTTAAAAGTATTCATTCAGGCGGCTCAACAAAGAGGGGAAGCCTTAGACCATGTTTTGCTATATGGCCCTCCTGGATTGGGAAAAACAACCCTATCTAATATTATTGCAAATGAAATGGGGGTTCATATTAAGACTACGTCAGGACCTGCCATTGAGCGAGCGGGGGATATGGCGGCGGTCTTAAACAGTTTGAATGAAGGGGATATTTTGTTCATTGACGAAATTCATCGTTTAAATCGAATGATCGAAGAAATTTTATATCCTGCAATGGAGGACTTCGTCATAGACATAATGATAGGGAAAGGCCCTGGTGCCAGATCAGTAAGGTTGGACTTGCCAAAGTTTACCCTGATAGGGGCGACGACAAGAATTGGCCTTTTAACAGCGCCGCTAAGAGACCGATTTGGTGTGGTACAACGATTGGAGCCCTATGATATTCAAAACCTTAGAATCATAATTTGTCGTTCTGCTGATGTTTTACAGGTAGAAATAGACAATGATGGAGCGGAGGAAATTGCAAGGCGATCCAGAGGGACACCAAGAATCGCCAATCGGCTACTGAAAAGAGTGCGAGATTTTGCTCAAGTACGTTATGACGGGAAAATTGATGGTGAAGTTGCCCGATTTGCATTGGATTTGTTAGAAGTGGATAAAATGGGGTTAGACTTAATTGATCGTAAGATGCTAATGACAATGATTGATAAATTTGATGGAAGACCTGTTGGACTAGACACCTTAGCAGCCTCTATTGGGGAGGAATCAGAGACCATCGAAGATGTTTACGAGCCTTATTTGTTGCAACTGGGCTATATTCAAAGAACCCCCAGAGGCAGAGTTGTGACTGCGGCGGGGTATGCACATTTTGGAATGAGGCCAAAGGAGGCCTAGAAGAGGAGTATGTTATGAAGCTTACAATTGAAGAGTTGATTGAAAATGTAAAAGATGAACTGCTTTGCTATGAAGATATGGAGCAGGCTACTCAGCGTTGGGAAGAAGAATTTCGTGGTTGGGTAGAAAAAAATAAGGACAAAAATAAAGACATCGTGGCGGAACATGGTGGCGTTTTCTTCAAGATTAAGGATGAGGAAGAAATATTTGAAATTGCAAACTCTTACATGGATGCCTTGGAAGAAGGTAGTGTAAAACAATATTGGGAAAAATTTTAACGGACTTTTGAAAGTCCCCCGCCTATTTTGGCGGGGGTGCTGACAAGGGTCCGCCTTTTGTTTACTGTAGAAAAAAATATTTTATTTACTTTTCTTCAATCATATCCCAAAAGTCTTTTTTAGAGACCTTTTTTAAGTCTCTCCACTTTGGTTCATCGTCATAATCATACCGACAAATTGACTTGAAACGGCAGTAAGCACAGGGTGATTGATCGCTTTTTCGATAGGGTGCAGGGGTGATAGTGCCTTTCTGCATACTATCTCCCAGCTCAGCGGCTCGGTTAACAACAAAAGAAAGAAGTTTTTCATACTGGCTTTCATCAGCCAGGTATGCCGTAGCAGAAGGTTCCCCTTTTTTAGTGTAGCCAACAGGAACGATGGCAGAGGCTTTTCCCTTTACCTCATCGACAAAGATGTGATCAAGACCTTGAATTACAGTCTCATCTTCTAAAATTAGTCCCGACATTTGCATTTTTTGATATAGGGCTTCTTCTATTTCCTCTGGGCTCATCTCTTGGCTAAGGGAAATATTTGGGTCCGTAATTCTAAAATAGAATACGCCACCCGGCTTCATTGGTGTGGCTGTTTTTTCATAATGCTTCAGGTATGCATCCAGATAAATTAAAAGCTGCAATTGAAGCCCGTAATAAATATCTTGAAAGTTAAAGCTTTTGGAGCCTGATTTATAATCAATGATTTTTGCATAGCGGTTTCCCTGGGTATCTAATAAATCCACACGATCAATTTTTCCTGAGAGAACCAGCTGGTTACCCTGGGCAAGCTCGATGATGATCGGGGGGAGGGCTTCGTGGTTGCCAAAGCCGATTTCATAGCCTTCGGGTGTAAAATCCCCATTTTTTAGGTGGCGAACCAGTGTCCAAGCCGCACGGGAAGAAATTCGTTTTAACCGATGAATTAGGTATTGATTTGCCGCAGTATCCATCAAAATTTGATCACCCAATTTGGGGGCAGCAAGGTCAACAGCTTCGTGAATGAGTTCTTCTGTTTTTTCTTGCGTCAAGGTATCCCATGGAATATTTTCGAGCTTAACTTTGTTAGAAAAAAGCTCTAAGACCTCATGAAACAACAATCCCAAGTCGGGCGTGTGGAGCTGATACAACTTTCGCTCTGTCGCTTTTAAGCCATATTCCGCAAAATATGAAAAGGGGCAAGCGGCGAATCGTTCTAAGCGAGATACGCTGGAGAATATTTTTTCACCATAAAGGGACTTTGCTGTTTTCGGTGATAGTTGTTCTTGTTTTTTGGTTGTGGTAAACCCTTTGCGAAGCAGAAAAAGACGTTTTTCCCACAACGGCTCTGTTGCAAAAAAACTATAAATATCTTTCCAAAGAGGATCCATGGGGGTTTCTTTTTTATGCTCACGCATTTTTTCTCCAAGGAGATGAAAGGCGGAGGCAGGAACCATTTCTTCCATGGTAATGCCAGAATAAAGCTGCACAGAAAGGGTGTTATCCATGTGGCACAGGCGGTCAATAATGGGGGAGGGAAACAGTGCTTTTCCCTGGGTTTCACCGTTTGCGTAGGTAAGAAACAGCCCCTCAGAGGGGCGTGTAAGCCCACGATAAATAAGAAATTGCTCCTCGAATGCTTTTCGTTTGCCGTCGCTTGCCAGCTCCATTCCTGTTTCGGTAAGAAGTTGACGCTCTGACTCCGTAAAGATGCCTTGGGGCTGAGAGGGGGATGGAAGAACGCCTTCATTCACCCCTAAAACGAAGAGATACTTTATTTCTGGCAGTCGAGAACGCTCAATATCCCCTACGACAAGGCAATCGGTGGTGGGGGGGATAACACCCATGGTGCATTTTTGCAAACCGGCAGAAAGGATTTTAGATGCTTCTGGCAGGGTTAGAGGTTCATCGCCTAAAATTTCAGCGGCCTTTTCAAAAACTTGCATGAGTAGCTGCCAAATCTGGCGATGCTCTTCGCCTTTGGCGGGGTTTCCGGCTTTTTGTGAAGTTTCGGTCCAGTCTGAGAGGGTTTTAGCAACGCCTAGTTGATCTAAATGACCAATCATCAGAGCAATAAATTCTGATAGAGGCCGTTTTGACTTCTTTTTTAACTTCATGAAGGGTACAAAAGGCTCCATAAAGCGTTGGCGTAGCAGGTTCATGTAATGTAGGGTTTCTTCGCCCTCTTTTTTTATGCCGTATTCCCAAGTATCCTTTTGCCATTTGAAGCCTTTGATTCCATAAGCCAGGACGTAATTTTCCAAAACATCAATCTCTTCGTTAGAAAAAGGAGTAAGGCCAGATTTTAAGTAAGAGAATACACTTTCGTAACGAAAGTCGTACACCAAGCAATCCAAAAGGGCAGTTACCATGGTGATCAATGGGTGGGAGGAGATTTCCCTACGGCTATCAATAAAGCAGGGGATGTTGTATTCTCTCAAAATGCCACGGAGGCTCTTTTCATACACATCCATAGCATTGGTTACAATTGCCATATCTTTAAAACGCAACCCTTGCTCACGTACCAAGCGGATGATATTGCCGGCAGCAAAGGTAATTTCTTCTTGCCTAGTTGGGCAAGAGATAATCTGTACACTTTCTTTTAGGCTGCACTTTTTGTAGTATCCTTGAAAGTAAAACTTCTCCAAAGCTTTCAAAGCTTCTGTTTTGCTACGATGGTTCTCAGAAAGAAAAACAGGGGGCTCAATGGAGAGGCCGTTTTCTTCAGCCAAACGAACTAATTTGTTTTTTGCGGTGTAAGGCTCAAAGAAGGGTGCAGATGGTGGTAAAAATGGGGCAAAAAAGCTTTTTTCGTCCATCGGCAAGGTAACGGTTACTCTGAAAGTAAGCTTTAGTAATTTTTCGATAACGGTATACTCCTGAGGGGTAAAGCCATAAAAGCCATCTAGCCAGATTTCGGTGTTTTCAAAGGGGTCTATGGTAGACAGTTGAGTTGCCAAAAGGGCAAGGGTCTCGTCACCAGAGATATAATCCTTTTCTAAAAAAGAAAGATAGGACTGATAAATTGTTGCCAAATCCGTCAGCTTATCCTTGACGCCCTGCGTAATTTGGGGAGACGTCGCTTTTTCTAAAAGCTGTTGTGGTTCTATATAATATTGAAAAAATTCTGAGATGGTCAGACTAAGCTGATCCACAAATCCAGTTTTATCCATAGCATTTTTGAAGAAGTTGATATGTTCTTTTTCTTCAATAAGAACTTTTTGAATCGCCATAGACTTTCCCATATCACCCAATGGTACTTTCTGCCCCATGCCATTTTTTGAAAAAATTTGATGTGCTAGGCGGCCAAAACTAAGAACCTCTGCCAAAAGAATAGCATTTTGAGGACTGTGGGTAATGAGATCTCGTTCTGTTTGGGAGGTAAACTGCTCAGGCACAATAAAAATTTGACGGCCTTTACCATCTGATTGTTTTTTTATAATTTCATCCATACATAGATGAGTTTTTCCTGTTCCGGCGGTGCCGATGATAAAGCGTAAAGCCATGTTGTAACCTCCTTTTTCTTTCCATGATAACTAAGAGAAAGCTTTTTTTCAAGGCAAACTTGTACAGCGGAATAAAGATGAAATGACAAACATATGGTTAGATAAGGAAATGTATTCTAGGAGGGAGTAAGGTGAGCGGCACGAAATTTGTGGTGGTAAAGTTGAAAGAGCTCATCAAGACGGTGGTATTTGCTGTGTTGGGCGTCATTATTCTAGTTGGGCTGATTTGGTTTTTCTTGAGCTTGGGTGATAAAGACTCGGCTACATATCGGGATGGTGTATACCATACTCAGGTTGCCTTAGGCGATGAAAGCGCTATGGTTTCCGTTACTATTGAGGATGGGATGATTGAGGATGTTGCTCTTTCTGAAATGTCTGAAACTGCAACAGTATTTTATCCCTTAATGCAATCAGCAGCCGAGGAGGTATGCAAAGAGGTGGTTAAGAATCAATCCTTAACCATTCAGGTTTCTCAGCAAAATGCTTATTCAGCACAAGCAATTTTAGAGGCTGTTGCTCAAGGTTTGGAAGAGGCAGAAAAATAAATAACAGGATACAACGAATGCAGTGAAAAGGCAGGGTATAAACCCTGCCCTTTTTATTTTTGCTATTTGGGTTAAATATCTTCTGAGTCTTTTACGGGGATACCCATTTCACTTAAGGTTTTTGCAAAAAGACCTTGCCCTTTGATCAAAACACCTTGAAAGGTGCCGTCATAGATTTGGTTGACACCGCAGGTTGGGCTTCTGGATTGGAGGATGGCCAAGTCAATATTTTGTGCATGTATTTTTTCCGTGGCAAGGGCAACCCCTTTGTGAAATTCGGCGTCCACATTTTTGCCATTTTTGGTCATGTAAACACCTTGAACCATCTCCACGCTATCGCGGGGACAACCCGATCCACCCAATAATTCGGGACAGATTTTGATAATATTGTGTCCCTTTATAAAATCCATGACATTTTGATTATAATTATTTCCGCCGTTATATTTGCAATTATGGCCTGTTAGGCAAGCGCTGACTAAAATGTTCATCATATCCTCCCTTTTGTTTGTTAAGTTCCGTTTTTGTTATCTTGCATGAACTGTTTGCAAGTGTAATATTTTAGGACATTCTAACAGAGTTGAAAGAAACTTTCAATAATAAGGGAAGTAAAGTTTAAGCTAAAGAAATTATTATATATAGGGAGAGAAGTGCTTAAAGCATGGTAAGTTGAAATATATACTATGGCTTGTTAACCAAGAGTTGCTTTACGTTGTTGTGGGCATTTGATATACTAAAGATAAAATGTAAATGGGGACAAGTTTATGTGGGATTCCAGTTTTCGTTCAGGAGGGTAGAAATGAGTGGACAATTCAAAAATATTGGGTTAGAAAATATAGATGAGGAACATCTTTGTTGTGCAATTGCTGACAAAAAACATCAATGTGGGGTGAAAGTAAAAAAGACATGGCTAAAAGATCGAATTCCAGAGGGGCATGTTTTTCGGAAGTTAGATGCAAAAGGCAAAGTTTTTATTGAGTATGCTCCTCTTGAGAAGGCATGGGTGCCAATAAATGGGGGAAATTATTTATACATCTATTGTTTATGGGTATCTGGCGCTTTTAAGGGAAAGGGCTATGCCAAATCTTTGCTTGAATATTGCATAGAAGATGGAAAAAGGCAAGGAAAATCAGGAATTTGTATTATTTCCTCCAAAAAGAAAAAACCATATCTTGCTGAGAAAAAGTTTTTGCTTCATTATGGGTTTCAGGTGGTGGACAACATTGGTGAGTATGAATTGCTTGCCCTATCTTTTGATGGAACAAAGCCTTTTTTTGCAGAGAATGCGAAACGAGGGACCATAGAGAGGGATACTCTTACAATTTACTTTGCAAAGCAATGTCCATTTATTCCAAACTGTGCGGAGCAAATTAAAAATTACTGTGGCACTAATGGGGTAGCGGTGGAGTTAATTGAAGTGGATACCTTAGAAAAAGCAAAAAATGTACCTTGTATTTTTAACAACTGGGCCGTATTCAAAAATAGAGAGTTTGTGGGGGTTCAATTGCTCAATGAGGGTGGATTAAAGAAGATGTTAGAACTATAAATTTTTGGTGTAAATATAGATAACAAAATCATAAAATAATAAACGCCGTCTGCTGAATGTTCAGTAGGCGGCGTTTTGTTGTTAAGAAAACAAAGTATTTGAGTTATTTAATTGAGCCATTTTTGTAGGAAAATGGTTTATGCTTGTTTTGATTATTTGCGGCGTAGAACCATAGCAATAAAGTTCATATACTTTCCAGCTCCTGCATTCATTGCCTTTCGATCCCCCACTGCATATTCATTTTCACAGGCGAGCCAATCATTCCAACATTCTTCGTTACCTTCCATTTCTTCGATAGAAATAATCTCTATTCCTTTGGTATGTTCTAAAATATTTCTCCAATAGGCACAGTCATGAAAGGTTTCTAAATCTTCGGCTGTCCATGACAAGAAAAATTCTTCGGGCAGGTTGTGGTGGATATCCTGTTTGAAGCCGGGTACAACCAGGAGGAGATGGCCACCATGCTTTACCAAGGGTAGCAGATGCTTGCCTAGATAGTGTTTATCCAAACCAAAGTAATGATAAGAATCAATACTGATGACTGCATCAAAAAATTCTTCTGCATAGGGCAGATCGTGGGCTTCTCCCTTGATGGGTATAATCTCATTTTTGGTGAGACCCATTTGGTCAAACCTTTGTTTATTTTCTGTGGGGGAAATCCACAGGTCTGTGGCAAAAACGTGGAGCCCATATTCTTTAGCCAAAAAAATTGAGGTGACACCACGTCCACAGCCCAAATCCATAACAGTTGCACCTTTTGGTAAAGGATGCTTTTCCATTAATTCTTCTAAAAGCTTCATGGGGTTCGGTCCCATAATATTCTCCTGGATAAATTCTTTGCTATATTTGTGTGCTTTATTGTAATTCATAATAGACATCCTTTCCTAAATGAAATCTTAATAGTGATGATTACTTTTCTTTAAACTCTTGATATGGTGTTTGGCTTTTTTCATGCCACCCACTTCTCGGAACATTTCGTTCAGCTTTGTAGTCTCGATTTCTTTTGAGGAAAGGCCTTCATATTTTGCTTCTCTTTTTAATTTGTAGTAGTTTTGCAGTCGGCGCTCATCCAAGTCTCCGTTTAATAGGGCCTGTTGTACAGCGCACCCAGGTTCATTGGTATGAGTACAATCGCTAAATTTGCATTTCTGCACCAACTCTTCGATATCGGCAAAGGTCTTACCTACATCGGCATGGCTTACCCCCAACTCACGCATTCCGGGAGTGTCAATAACGATTGCACCGTTTGGCAAAAGGAGCATTTCTCGCCCTGTTGTTGTATGACGTCCCTTATCATATTGATCAATTTCGCTAGTTGCGAAAATCTGTTTTCCTGCCAATAGATTAATGAGTGTGGATTTACCTACCCCTGAGGAGCCGATAAAAGATGCAGTGACTCCTTTTTTTAGGAAGTCATAAAGTCGCTTCACCGTTGATTCATTAAAGGATGAAGTGACAATAACATCACACCCTAGGGCGACCCTTTCGATTTCAGCCAAAACAGTTGGGATATGCTGGCACAGGTCACTTTTTGTTAAGAGGATGATAGGTTTTGCACCACTATCCCATGCGATAGAAAGGTATCGTTCCAAACGGCTAAGGTTATAGTTTTGGTTTAAGGACATACAGATGAAGACGATGTCTATATTTGTGGCTATCACCTGGGTTTGCCCAGTAAGGCCTAAAGCAGTGCGCTCAAAGATACTCTTTCTTGTGAGAACTGCATGGATGATAGATGGGCTGTTGGCATTGCCAAGGCTGACCATTACAAAATCTCCCACTGCAGGATACTGAGAAAGATGTGTGAGCTCATAGGAAAATTTTCCTGAAATTTCTGCAAACCGCTGTCCTTCTTCGGTAATGATGCGATACATCCCTTTGTGCTGGGAAATAACCCTTGCAAGGGCATAATTGGGGTATAGGGTGGCTTCGTTGATAAAGCGTTGTCCAACGCCATAATTTTCTAATTGATTCAATTTAATTACCTCCGTAAGAATTGTACACTGGTTTTTATGCTTGTATACATTCAGGAGGTTTTAGAAGAGTCAAAGATTATTTATATTTTAATTCATAAAAATACAAATAACGGAAGGCATTAGCCCATGCTTTTACATTTGGTGGAAGCTGATATGCTCCACTAAATTTGCATAGTAAGCACCCTTCGAAATAGAGGGGGACTTACTAAAATCCGTTAAACTCTGAAAACCTCCTGATTTCTTACAATATCCTTTTTAGCCAAATTGTTTTTCATATTCACAATCCCCTTTCACGCTATATTTTATCCTTTTAGTTTATCAGAGAAACAAAGAAATATCAATTTTTACAACAGTGAATTTTGTTTTTATCATTCTTCTATGCTCGTTCATATTTTATGTTTTGAGGCATATATTTGAAATCAGGAGGGATGCGGTATGACGGATAAGGAACGGAAACGACGCAGAATGGAAATGGAAAGACGAATGAGGGAGAGGCAAGGAGGGCGTCGTCCTTCAGAAAGTACGTCCAAAAACCTTTTGCTTTTTCGTACATATGTAACAGTCATTCTGGCGGGGGCTTTTTTATTGGTTTCTGCGTTTCATACAGACACATCTGAAGAAGTAAGTCGCCGATTGAAAGAAACCATTGCATATCAAATCCCAGTTGATGATATTGCAACGGCAAAAGAGAAAATAATGGCTTTTTGGAAGGACAGGGATATTACCTTGCCGGTGTTCCAGGAGGAAGATGCCCCCTCCCAGGGGAAAGTCTATAAGCCAGATTTAGAGGAGTCGCCCTAGTGTAATGGCATGGTCTTTTTTAAATTGGGAAAAGAAGCAAGAAGGGTGGATTAACCCAGCGGAGGGGATCGTGACATCTTCTTGTGGTGCAAGGGAAAACCCAGTTCTAAACAAAGTTGAGTTCCACAATGGAATTGACATTGCTGTTGTGGTTGGGACTGAAGTTGCGGCTGTAAGAAGTGGTGTGGTTAGTGCAGTTCGCACATCAGAAACTTTTGGTAAGGTGCTGGAATACGAAACGGAGGATGGGTATAAGGTTATGTATGCCCATCTTTCCGATGTTTTGGTGAAGAAAGGGGAAAAGATAAAACAGGGGGAGATTGTTGCAAAATCGGGGAATACAGGGCTTTCTACGGGGCCTCATTTGCATTATAGCCTCTGGAAGGACGGAAAGCTGATAGACCCATTAAGCTATGTGACATTGGAATATACGCAAGAGGTTGCAGCAGAATATGCGGCGCGGGGGGAATCCATATGATAAAGAAGAATCAGATAAAAATTCATCCATTGTTTTTACTATTTGGGGCCGCCTTATTTTATTTCGGGGAGGGTGGCCTATTTTGGGACATGCTTTTTTGTTGGACGATTCAAGAGGTTGGATATGCAGTTTTTTGTATGAAAAAAGGATTAACGGCGAGACATTGGCTTTTTACTCCTTTGGGGGTACGTGGAGACTTTGTGAGCGCAGAATTTGTGCCGTTTGAAGAAAAGATTTGCACACATTTTATTGGAAGTGGAATTGGGATTTTATTAAGTGTTGTTTTGTTTGCACTGGAATTAAAAGATTTTGCCAGGTTATCCTTATTGTTGGCAGGGATTCGTCTTTTTCCCTTCTTGCCGTTAGAGGGAGGGAAAATTTGGCTTGAAATTTTGGGAAGATGGAAAGGGACACTGCGAGCTGCCAGTTGGCTAACAAAGGCAGGCTGTGGCGTAGGATATGGATTATGCGTGGTGGGTATAATTTTTTCTATTTTATTTCCCATTGCCTTTATAGCTGTACCCGTTGGATTATACTTAATTTATGTGAATAAGCATGAGTTTTTGCAAATTGCCAAGGATCTATATTTTGGCATGCTTGACGACACAGTGAAACCTTTAAGGGAAGTAATTGTTACCGGAGAAGAGTCACCTTTGGAGCTAGCACTACACCTAAATCCCTATGAGGATATCTTCTTTTTTCGCTCTAATCACAGCGGTGTTTCCCAAGAGCGAGTAATGCTGGCTGTATTTACAGGGAAAGATCGTAAGTGGGTATGGAAGTTGGCCGATGAAAAAGAATTTGGTGCAAAAACCTACAATTTCGGGTATGATGATATGTAAAGAAAGATCAACGAAAAAGTGGGTGTTTGCTTGAAACGGGTTTTATTAGATATTGAAGAGGGCATTACCAGAGTTGCCCTAGTGGATGACGGGAAACTGGTAGAGTTATATTATGAAACAAAAAGAGACGAGAGCTTAGTTGGGAATGTTTATGTTGGACGGGTTGAGAATGTTATCCCTAACTTGCAGGCTTGCTTTGTAGAAATAGGCAGTGAAAAGAAGGGGTATTTATACTACGGAAATGTGCGAGCTGTTTCTGATCAAGGTAAAAACCCCGCCAGACCAAAGGCTGGAGATACCATGGTGGTGCAAGTAGAGAAGGACGCGGCTGGAACAAAGGGTGCAGTGTTAACACAATCCATCTCTTTCCCGGGTAAATTTCTGGTGTTGGTTAAGGAAGATGGGGAAATTGGTATTTCTCGTAAAATAACAGATGGTCGGGAGAGACAGAGAATTCGCCAATTGTTAAAGGGCATCTTACCTCAGGGATACGGTGCTGTGGTAAGGACCAATGGTGAGGGAAAAGCTGAGGAAGACTATGAAAAGGAAATCAGGATGCTCTTGGATAAAGCAGAGGGTATAGATAAGGGACAGTTTAGAAAAGCACCTTCCCTTCTGCTTCAGCAGAGTTTGCCCGTTGAAAAGGCAGTTCGTGACTTTTATAGTGAAGCAATAGAGGAATTTGTTATTAATAATGAAGAGGTTTATAAGAAATTATTGACTACGGGAGATTTTAATGGGGAGAATCAGCCTACGCTTGTTTTATATCAGGAGAAACTACCAATTTTTGAGGAATACTTTGTAGAAAGTCAGAGTCAAAAGGCTTTAGACGAGAAAGTATGGCTGAAAAGTGGTGGTTTTTTGGTCATTGAAGAAACAGAGGCTTGTGTTGTTATTGATGTGAACACAGGCAAAGGGGCTGGCAAGGGTGACTTGGAAAAGGCGATTATGAAAACAAACCTTGAAGCGGCAGAAGAAGTGGCAAAACAACTGCGCCTGCGTAATCTTTCGGGGATTATCATAGTGGACTTTATCGATATGACCAGTGAGGAAAATCGCAATGTTGTAACCAAGGCTTTGGAGAAGGCTGTGAGCAAAGATCGAATAAGAACCGTTGTTGTGGGGATGACAGAACTTGGATTAATGCAAATCACCAGAAAAAAGACCCGCCCAAGTTTATCTAAGCAGATGACAACAAGATGTCGACAATGTGAGGGAACAGGGAGATTGCCCTCTATTGACTGGACAGTAACTAAGATGCGCCGCGAAGTGGAAAGTGTATTGGCTAATACGATTTACACTAAAGTTACCGTTCAGGCTGATAGCAGACTGCTGTATGCCTTTAAAGGGCAGGAAGATGCCTATTTGAAAATGCTCTTAGAGCGGTTTGATGGAGAGGTTATTTGTGAGAGCACGAAGGAATTTGGGTTTGCCCAATACCAAATTTTAAAAGAAAAATAGAAAAAATTGGATAGTTTGAACCGAAATTTAGATTAAAAATCATTTTTTCGGTTCTTTTTTATTGTTGTCGCTTTAACGGATTAAATTGTTTCTTGACACGTATGGTAAAAAGTAATAAAATAATAGAGTGTTTTATGACACTGCTTAATGGTATGTGAAAACAAAAAAATAGAACTTTGAAAAATGAATAAGGGGAGGTGTTTTTCATAGAGCCGATAAGTATTATCTGTGCTGTCGTTGGTATTCTAGTAGGCGCCGCCTTTGGTATCTTTTATCGTAAACGTATTGCAGAAGCAAAGGTTGGAGTGGCTGAAGAAAGAGCCAAGAAAATCGTAGAGGATGCGGCAAAAGAAGCAGAGGCACGTAAGAAGGAAATTTTGCTGGAAGCTAAGGAAGACAGTATCAGAACAAAAAACGAGTTGGAAAAGGAAGTTCGTGACAGAAGAAGTGAACTTCAGAGAAATGAAAGAAGATTGTTCCAGAAAGAAGAAACATTGGACAGAAAGACAGAAGCTCTGGAAAGAAAAGATGAGCAGATGTCAAAGAAACTGGAAGAATTGGAAAAACAAAAAGAAGAGGCAAAAGCTCTTCATGAGAAACAACTTCAAGAGTTGGAGCGTATTTCCGGTTTGACTACTGAAGAAGCGAAGAATTATATTCTTGCTATGGTAGAAAATGATGTGAAGCACGAAGCAACATTGATGATTAAAGACATTGAAAGTAAGGCTAAACTGGAGGCAGATAGACGCTCCAGAGAGATTGTTGCAAACGCAATTCAAAGATGTGCGGTTGACCACGTTGCAGAGACTACTGTTTCTGTTGTTCAACTTCCAAATGATGAGATGAAGGGACGTATTATCGGTCGTGAGGGTAGAAATATTCGTGCATTGGAAACATTGACGGGTATAGACTTGATTATTGACGATACTCCGGAGGCAGTTATTCTTTCCGGTTTTGACCCTATCCGTAGGGAAATTGCAAGACTTGCTTTGGAAAAACTCATTGTGGATGGTCGTGTTCATCCATCTCGTATTGAAGAGATGGTAGAAAAGGCTAGAAAAGAAGTAGAGGTTATTGTCAGAGATGAAGGCGAGGCTGCTACTTTTGATACAGGTGTAAATGGTTTGCATCCTGAACTTGTTAGACTTTTAGGTAAGTTGAAGTATAGAACAAGCTATGGACAAAATGTGTTGAAGCATTCCATGGAGGTTGCTCATTTGGCAGGACTTATGGCTGCTGAGCTGGGTGTTGACGTAACATTAGCAAAACGAGCAGGTTTACTTCATGATATCGGTAAGAGTGTGGATCATGAAATGGAAGGTTCTCACGTTAGTATCGGTGTTGGGTTATTGAAGCGTTACAAAGAAAATCCGTTGGTTATCAATGCAGTTGAGGCACATCACGGTGATGTGGAACCTCAAAGTATTGTG
Organism: Clostridiales bacterium UBA4139; assembly: GCA_002380805.1. Taxonomy (GTDB): domain Bacteria; phylum Bacillota; class Clostridia; order Lachnospirales; family Anaerotignaceae; genus Chakrabartyella. The sequence continues at coordinate 153,552 of DFWH01000002.1, forward strand.
GCTGTACTGGTACAGGCAGCAGATGCTATTTCTGCAGCTAGACCTGGCGCAAGACGTGAAACTTTGGAATCTTATATTAAGAGATTACAGAAGTTGGAAGAAATTGCTGACAACTTCAAAGGCGTTGAAAAATCCTTCGCAATTCAGGCGGGCCGCGAATTGCGAATTGTAATAATACCTGAGGATGTAAATGACGAGGGTATGACTCTTCTTGCAAGAGAAATTGCAAAGAGAATTGAAGAAGAGTTAGAATATCCCGGACAGATTAAAGTAAATCTGATACGAGAAACAAGAGCGGTTGAATACGCGAAATAAGAATATTTAAGTCCACCCTTTGGTGGACTTTATTTTTTAACTTTTTTAGAGGAGAATACCAAGTTTGACTTGGTAAGCTTAATAATGAACTCCAATAAGATTGGCAAAAAGAAGTCTGGAGGCAAAAGGGCAGAGTGGTTTAGGATTATAGGTGTTAGGAGGGGAAAATATGATTCGTTCATTTTCATTCCGATATGGCGATAACAAAGGGAAACAGGAATGGTATCGTGTGGAAGATGATGAAAGAAATGTTTGTGTTCGAATTGATAAGCGTGAGGTTGAAGAAGATACATTTTTTGCTGAGGTAGAAAAGGATTTTTTGCAGGAACTAGAAGAGATGGTGAAGCAGGCGGGCATTTTGAAATGGAATGGATTCCACGATATTGATGCGTGCCTTTGCAGTGGGGATTCTTGGGTTCTCCATATATTCTATACCGATGGGCATGAAGTGCATGCTATGGGTCATTCTGCCTATCCAGAGGGCTTTGAAGAGGGTATAAAAGAAATAGAAGCTATATTTGATCGGTTTTTGAATTAAAAAACAAAGGTTTTCTCTTTTGGGAGCAAGCTTTTTATTTGAAAATTGGAAGGGTACTAAAAGAGAAATAAAAAGGGGGTGTATATTCTTTGAATATACACCCCCTTTTAGCGTGCTTTAAAATGTTTCCTGTGTACAAGTTTTATAAATAGTGATAATATTTTTTGTTTGCCCACAATAGGCTAAATGCCAAAATTGATGTTAGGCCTTCTGCGATGGGCACTGCCAGCCAAATTCCGTCGATACCAAAGACCCGAGGCAGGAATAAAATACAGACAGTCACAAAGAAAAAAGTCCTTAAAAAAGATATTGCTGCCGAAACTTTACCGTTTGACAATGCAGTAAAGAAGGATGAAGCAAAAATATTAATGCCTGCAAAAAGAAAGTTCCAAGCAAAAATATGATACCCATGACGGGTAATTTCATAGGTGGAAGTTTCCTTTGGAGTAAAGATTGCGATGGTGGGTGTTGCCATAAAGAAAGAAAATACGGAAACTACCACAGAAGAAATAAGAATAATCTTTACACACATTTTAAACATCTTCTGCAAACGCGGGATATTTTGATTTCCATAAATATAACTGAAAATTGGCGCCACCCCGTTGGAAAAACCCATGTATGCAGACGAAAATAAAAATTGGGCATAAAGAACAATTGTAATGGCGGCTACACCATCTTGACCCAAAAACTTCATCATTGCAAGGTTAAATAAAAATGTAGTAACTGCCATTGCCGAGGAAGTTACCATCTCAGAGGAACCGTTTAGAATGCTGGCAAGAATGACTTTTCCATCCCACTTTGGCTTTACGAAGTAAAGGCTAGCTCTGGGCTTAGCGAAATACCATAAGGGGGGCAAGCCACCAATGAGGAAGCTGGAAACGGTACCCCAAGCTGCACCTGCAATTCCCATATCCATTACGACGATGAACAAATAGTCGAAAAAGATATTTGCGATACCAGACCCCACATTGAGCCACAAGCCAAAATGAGGTTTCCCGGCAGTGACAAATAAGGTTTGGAACAGTACCTGCACTACGGAAACAGAGTAAAAGGCTAAAATCACACTCCCATAATCAACACAATAAGGTAGCAAAACGTCGTTTGCCCCTAAAAATCGGGACAGGGGTGTGATGAAAGTAAAACAAATACCTGAAAGGATAATGCCTAAAATTGCAGTGAAAATTGTGATTAGTGTAAAACTTCTACGGGCATCATCTACCTTGCCTTCGCCAAGTTTTTGCCCGATGACTGCACTGCCGCCAGTGCCTAACATAATTCCTACACCAATCATAATATTGATGAGTGGGAAAACGATATTAATAGCTGATAAAGCATCGGTTCCTACATAACGGGAAACGAAAATACCGTCCACAATGGTATAGGTTGCAATAAAAACCAACATTGTAATTGTTGGCATTGTGAAACGTAATAGAGATGACAAATTATAATCCTTTGCCAATTCATTTTGCATAGTAAAACCTCATTTCGAAATAAGAGGCTGAAATATTTGCCTCAAAAGGTGTTTTTGTAATAGTAAGTATTTAAAACATGAAAAGCAAAGTATCCATGAATAGTAAGTGAATAAATTGTTTGCTTGTCATAGTTTTGATAGTGTTTAGTCAAGTTCTGTTGAAAACAGGCGGAATGATATCCGCCTTAAGATGTTTACATAAAATTAAAAGATAGTAAAGCAGAGTGAAACTTTTTTTGATATCACAATAAAAGTTAGATGGTTTCCATTTCCTTAACTTTGCTTTCATCTGGTGTGACGTAAATAGTGCGATTTGTTAGATAAATCACCATGCCTGGCTTAGCACCATTGGGCTTTTTCACGTTTTTACGCAAGGTGTAGTCCACAGGAACCATACTGCTATTTTTTGCCTTGCTAAAGTGGGCTGCTAAATTTGCAGCTTCTTCTAGGGTTGCATCACTGGCAGTTCCGGTTCCATTGGTTTTAATAATAACGTGAGAACCGGGGATATCTTTGGTATGGAGCCAAAGATCGTTGCTATCTGCTGTGCGAAGGGTTAATTCATCATTTTGCAAATTACTTTTACCTACAAAAATATCGTAGCCATCAGAGGAAATAAAATGTAGGGGCTTTGCCTTCTTGGGGCGGGGAGCACCTTTTTTAGGGGCCTGACGCCGAACAAAACCACTCTCTGCCAACTCTGTTCTGATTTCAGATAGGTCTGCATCGTCAGAAGCACTTTCGATAGCATTCAAAACACTTTCAAGATAAAGAAGCTCTTCATTGTTTTGCTTTTCCTGAACTTCTAAAGCTGCTAGGGTTCTCTTTGCCTTGTTGTAGCGGGAGAAGTATTTTTGGGCATTTTCTGACGGTGTTTTTGTAGGATCAAGGGTGATATCAATTTCTCCCATATTTTCATCGTAAAAGTCTATGGTGCGATAGGTGGTAACGCCCTGAGGGATGGCATAAATATTTGCGGTAAGAAGTTCCCCTTTTTTACGCCAGATTTCCATGTCAGCCACTTCTTTACGGGTTTTTAATTGTATTTCTTTCTTTTTTACACAACGCTCAATATTAGAAACAACCAAACGCCTCATATCATGAGCCTTTTGGCGGATGTGATATGCGTGATCCCTTTCCTGATAGAATCCCTCCAATAAGGATGAAACAGAGGGGAATGTTTTATGGTCGAGGGCGTGGAACTCTGCCATTTCTAAAACCGAGAAATCCAGAACACGGTTGGAATTTGGATGATAATAGATGTTTGGGGTGAAATTTGCTTGTTTTACTTCAGCCATAACTTTTTCAAAAGCGGCAAATAGTCTTTCACCTTCTTCAGTGGTTGTTTGTTGGCAAGAGTTGGAAGGCTCTAAGGCAGCACGGAAGCAAATCTCTCCTGCCATAATAGGGCTAATGCCTGTATAGGTTTTATACAAAAACTCTTGCAGTTTTTGCCCTTCTTGCAAATGGAGTGAGAACAAAAAGTCTGACTGAATGGCAACAAGAGGGTTCTTTTTATTTTGAGAGGGGGGATAGACATAATCTTTCCCGGGCAATACTTCACGCACAGAGCTTTTTTCATGGCTAATGCGTTTGATGGAGTCCAAAATACGGCCGCTTTCATCGGTTAAGATTAAGTTGCTATGCTTGCCCATGATTTCTAAAATAAGGTTTTTTGTTGTTAAGTCTCCCATTTCATTTGTAGACTCAATTTTTATGATGATGATTCGCTCGAACTCCGGTTGGCAAATATCTACGATTTTACCCCCACCAATGTGTTTACGTAAAACCATACAGAATAATGGTGCGGTCATCGGGTTTTCCTTAGAGGTTTGGGTAATATGAATTCTAGGGGTGCTAGAATTTGCAGAAGCCAATATTTTATGGACAACGCCTATACCTCTTACGGTAAAGCGGATTTCATCCGACACCGGTTGGTGGATTTTATCAATTCTGCCGCCAATTAGATTTGTTTTTAATTCGTGTACGATAGCCGCTGTTGTGATACCGTCCAAAGCCATGAGACGTTCCTCCTTTTTTCGTGTGTATGTGCCGGTATAGTATAACATAGTGAGCAAGATAATACACGAAAGTAGAAAATTAAAATTTGATTAAAAAATTACCCCTTTTTTTGAGTTTTTTCTTGCTATTTCTAAGGGCTTAAGCTATAATGGGGAACAATGTAAATAAGGAATATCGGTTTTATGCGGCATGAACTTTGTTTTGATTAAGTTTGGGGAATTCTCTTTTGTTTTAAACAATGGAATCTATTTTTCTAAAATTTAATAAGAAACAGGTTTTTTTGCAGTTACAAAGATGTGAAACAGAACCGATGTATTAGCAGGATAAAAAAGTGATCTTTAATGAAAAGGGCACAGAGGTAAAGAGAGGAAAAGAATATGGGTGCAAACGTTAGAAGTATGACGGGATACGGCCGAGGCGAGCATATTGCCGAGGATAGAAAATTTACCATTGAACTAAAATCCGTAAATCATAGATATAATGATATTAGCATTAAGTTACCCCGTTCTTTGGCAAGTTTGGAAGATAAAATTAAAAAGCATATTATGAAGCAGGTTTTTCGTGGCAAGACTGATGTTTATATTGGCTTTGAAACCTTTGCTTTGGACGATGTTGAAGTTAAATTAAATGAAACACTTGCTCAGGCGTATGTGGAAAAATTGAAAATACTTCAGCAAAACTTGGGCTTAGAGGGCGGAAGCTTTTTGGATTTGGCAGCAAAATTTCCTGACGTAATCTCAATTGATAAACCTCAGAAGGATGAAAAGGTGATTTGGGAAGCTTTATTGCCTGCGTTGGATGAAGCGGTAACAAAGTTTGTTGCTATGCGCCAAACAGAAGGTGAGGCTTTGAAAAGAGATATTCTGACAAAGGCAGAACGCATCAAGACTCTCACAGCAGAGGTTAAGGAACGTTCCCCTTTGGTTGTAGATGAATATAGAGAGAAACTCAACAACCGCTTGAAAGATTTACTGGGTGGTATTGATGTTGACCCACAGCGCATCGCAACAGAGGTTGCAGTTTTTGCGGATAGAGGCTGTGTTGACGAAGAAATCACTCGTTTGGAAAGCCACTTGGTGCAGCTTGCTGACATTTTAGAAAAAGGCGGTCAGGTTGGACGAAAGCTTGATTTCCTTGTGCAGGAGATGAATAGAGAATCAAATACCATTGCATCAAAAGCAAATGATATCCAAATTGTTCAGGCGACCATAGAACTCAAGAGCGAAATTGAAAAAATTCGTGAACAGATTCAAAACTTAGAGTAATCGGGAGTGGTAGCATGGAAAAAATACAGTTTTTGAATATCGGATATGGAAATGTAGTATCTGCAAACCGGGTAGTTGCCATTGTTAGCCCTGACTCTGCCCCCATCAAGCGCATTGTGCAAGAGGGGAAAGAAAAAGGAAATTTAATCGACGCAACCTATGGTAGAAAAACCCGTTGTGTGATTATAATGGATAACGGGCATGTGGTGCTTTCACCCAATATGCCTGAAACAGTTGGTGGCAGGCTTTCCGCAGAGCAGAAGGGGAATTAACAATGAAGAAACAAGGAATATTGCTAATTATTTCCGGTCCTTCCGGTTCGGGTAAGGGGACGGTAGTAGAACAGCTTTGCAAAAAAGACAACTTTTCGCTTTCAATCTCCGCAACGACAAGGGCGCCCAGGGAGTATGAAAAGGATGGTGTTCATTATTTCTTTCACTCAAGAGAGGAATTTGAGCGCATGAAAGAGCATAAAGAGCTTTTGGAATGGGCAGAATTTTGCGGGAACTATTATGGGACACCACGCAAATATGTTGTAGAGCAATTAACACAAGGCAAGAATGTTATTCTTGAAATCGAAGTGCAAGGTGCTTTGCAGGTGAAAAAGATTTACCCAGATGGTGTTTTGGCGTTTTTAATGCCTCCAAACCTTGAGGAGTTGGGCAGACGTCTGACTAATAGAGGGACTGAGGATAAAGATACGATCAACCGAAGAATTCACAGGGCTTTAGAAGAAATGGAGCTAGTGGAGGAGTATGATTATGTGGTAATTAATGATACTATTGAGCAGGCCACCGAAGATATGCTTACCATTGTTCAGGCTGAAAGAATGAAATGTAGCAGAAACCCAAATATTAAAAAGATATTTAAAGGAGAGATGTAGGATGTTAAGACCTTCATATACAGATTTATTGGAAGTTATCAACGAAGAGACCGATGATATTACCTTAGGTAGTAGATATACCATTGTAATTGCAGCAGCAAAAAGAGCAAGACAGCTTGTGGATCATGCAGAGCCATTGGTGAGCAAAATCAAAGTGGATAAACCTGTTTCTATTGCTGTAAACGAACTTTATGAAGGAAAGATAAGAGTTCGCCAGGCAAAAGATTTGGGATTCAAAGAAGAGACACTCCTGGTTGAGGAGAGATTTGAAACATTAGGCGACTAAGAAAGAAGTAAGGACGATAAACAAAGATATCTTGTGCAAAGGAAGCAGTTTTGCCAAGGCAGTTTGTTTATCGTCTTTTTTGGCAAGTTCAAAAGGATTTTAAGAATGAGAGGGGGGAGAAAAATGAAGTTTGCTAGAATTATTGTTGGGATGAATAGCCCTGAAATAGACCGTGTGTTTGACTATCGTATACCAGAAAGATTTGAAGGGATAGCCATTGAGGGTGTACGGGTGATTGTACCTTTTGGGAGGAAAAACACAAAAACGGAGGGATATATCCTTTCCTTATCAGACGAGAGCGATGTTTTACCAGAAAAGCTGAAGGAAATTACCGAGGTTTTGGATGAAGGCAAGCCCATTTTTACCCCTGTTATGTTGAAATTGGCAGAATGGATGAAGGGAAAATATTTTTGCACCCTAAACCAATGTTTGCAGGCCATTATGCCCACAGGCATCAGGACAAAAAGCGTTTGGTATGTTTCTATCAACAAAACAAACGAGTTGCCAAGGTGTAGCCCCACGGAGCAGGTTGCCTTAGAGGCATTGGAGGAGATGGGGGCAGAGGTTGAGCTGGCAGAGTTGGAGAAAGCCCTGGGGAGTGGGGCAAAAAATGCCATTCAGCAGCTTCACAAGAAGAATATAATTCGCCTAAAGCAAAGACTTTTGCGATCAGAATATAAAAATGAAAAGCGGTTTATTTCTATTGACACTGCCTCGCCTTTATTTGAAATCACCAGAAAGAAAGCAGAGAAAGACAAGCGACTATCGGGACAAAAAACATTAATCGATCTGTTGCTGGAAAAAGGGGAATGTACTCCGGAGGAGATAAAAAGCTATGGTATCTCTGACTCCCCTGTAAAAACGCTATTATCTAAGGGGATACTGCTTGAGCGTCGGGAGCAGCAAAAGAGGGCTGTTTTTTTCCTTGAGGATTATGAAAAAACGAAGCCATTTTGCCCAACAGTTGAGCAGGCTAGGGCTTTGGAGGCAATTGAAGCCCAATTTTTGGAGCCGAAGAAACAGCCAATTCTCCTTCATGGGATTACTGGTAGCGGGAAAACAGAAATTTACATGCAAAGTATAGCCAAGGCTTTGGCTATGGGCAAGCAGGCAGTGGTTTTGGTGCCTGAAATTTCGTTGACTCCTCAAATTATGGAGAGATTCATTTCTCGATTTGGCGAAGTTGTTTCTATCACCCATAGCAGGCTTTCTGCGGGGGAGAGGTTGGATCAATGGAAGAAGGCTAGGGATGGTGAAATTTCGGTAATAATTGGTCCAAGATCAGCTTTATTTATGCCTTTTTCTGATTTGGGAATGATAATTGTGGATGAGGTCCATGAGAACAGCTATGTGTCCGACGTAACACCCAAGTATGATGCAAGGGAAGTAGCCAAGCAATTAGCCAAGGAAACGGGAGCTATTCTGATTATGGGTAGTGCAACACCAGACATAGTCACCTACCATCGAGGGGTAGAAGGGGAGTACTTGTTGTTGGAGCTAAAAGAAAGGACAGGTGGCGGATGTTTGCCCAAGATGCATATTGTTGATATGTGTCGGGAGTTAGAGGAGGGCAATCGTTCCCCTTTTAGCCGTGTGCTGCAAGAGGAAATGGAAAGAAATCTGAACAAAGGTGAACAGACTATGCTGTTTTTGAACCGGCGAGGTTATGCCACCTTTGTATCTTGCCGTAGCTGTGGTCATGTGATGAGATGCCCCGAGTGCAATATTTCATATACGTATCATGGAAAAGATGGAAATTTGATATGCCATTACTGCGGAAAAACAGAGAAAACCCCTAAGGTTTGCCCTGTTTGTGGCTCTAAATACATCCGATATTTTGGGGCAGGCACCCAAAAAATTGAGGAAGAGGCGAAACGCTTATTCCCTGAAGCAAGAATATTAAGAATGGATTTGGATACGACCATTAAAAAAGATAGTCATAGCAAAATTTTGCAGTCATTTCGAGATGGACAAGCAGATATTTTGGTGGGAACGCAAATGATTGCCAAAGGCCATGACTTTTCCAATGTCACATTAGTAGGGATTGTGGCGGCAGATAGTTCGCTGAATACGGGAAATTTTTATGCTGCTGAAAATACATTTCAGCTGATTACCCAGGCAGGGGGACGGGCTGGCCGAGCTGATGACACTGGACGGGTTTATATTCAAACGTATCAACCAAAGCACTACTGTATCACCAATGCTGCAAAGCAGGATTACAAGGGTTTTTATGAAGAGGAAATTTTACTTCGTGAAATGATGGGATATCCCCCATTTGGTATCTTTTTTTCTATAATGGTGAGTGCGCAGAATGAAAAAGAAACTCAGGAGGGTGCAGAAGCTCTGGGGCGGTTATTGGAAGATGGAAATAAATCAGGGGGATTTTTCATTATGGGCCCTGTGCCTGCAACTTTATCAAAGTTTCGTGGGGAGTATCGACAGAGGATACTCATTCAAGGGACAAATGAAGATGAACTCGTTTTATTTGTTTTGAAGTGTGTTGAGAAATGCAAAAAAATTAGTAAAAAAGAGATTCGTTTTAATCTAACTCTAAATCCCATGAATATTGTATAACGGTGGGTTTTATGTTACAATATTCGTTAACACTATAAAAAGCATGAAAGTTTGATGAGGCGTTTTTTGGGGGCCTTTGGAGAATGGTCATGTTTTTTGATGTGAAAAATAAAAAGTCTTATTGAAACCTACTGGACTTAGAAATTAAAAGAATACTCAAAAGAGAGCAACAAATAAACAATTTTTTTAAGGCTATTCCAAGGTGATTGAAATAGGGATAAATTTGGGATAATTGTTTGAAGATGAAAACGATTTTTCGTATGGATTGTACTTATAGGAGGTAAGATAAATGGCAACGAGGGAAATCCGTCTGAGTACGGATGATGTTTTGAGAAAAATTTGCAAGCCTGTTAAAGAAATTAATGCCAATACACTGACTTTATTGGATGATATGGCAGAAACAATGTATGCTGCCAACGGAGTTGGCCTCGCTGCACCACAAGTGGGAATTTTGAAAAGAATTGTAGTGATTGACATTGGAGATGGTTTGATTGAGCTGATTAACCCTGTTGTTGTTGAAAAGAAGGGTTCTCAGATTGATTACGAAGGCTGTTTGAGTGTTCCTGGCAAAAGTGCTTTGGTGGATCGACCTGAGTATGTAAGAGTGGAAGCATTGGATCGAAACGGCGAAAAGATTGTGGTGGAAGGGGAAGAGTTGATGGCCGTTGCCCTTTGTCACGAAACAGATCATCTCGATGGAGTATTATACATCGATAAAGCCATTCCCGAAGAAGATGTGGAAGAGATTTAAGGAGGAATAACTCATGCGAGTGATTTTTATGGGTACGCCTGATTTTGCTGTATACTCTTTAAAGGCATTATTGACACAGCATGAAGTGATTGCTGTTGTGAGCCAGCCTGACAAGCCGAAGGGCAGAGGAAAAAAGTTGGTGCCAACACCTGTCAAAGAGTATGCTCTTGAGCAAGGACTTCAAGTGTATCAGCCTGAAAAGGCAAGAGACCCTGAGTTTGTAGCTTTGTTGGAAGAACTTGCACCTGATGTGATTGCGGTTACTGCTTTTGGGCAGATTTTGCCAGAAAGCATTTTAAATATTCCTAAGTATGGGTGTATTAATGTGCATGGATCCTTGTTGCCTAAATACCGTGGGGCAGCACCAATGCAATGGTCTATCATAGATGGGGAAAAGGTAACGGGGATTACCACCATGTTTATGGCTAAAGGTATGGACACCGGGGATATGCTTTTAAAAGCAGAAGTGACAATTGAAAATGACGACAATTTTGCTTCGGTTCATGATAAAATGGCGGAGGCTGGGGCAGATTTGCTTTTGGAAACATTGACTGCATTGCAGGAGGGAACAGTAGTTAGAGTGCCTCAAAATCATGAGGCGGCAACCTATGCACCTATGATTACAAAGGAAACCGGTCATATTGATTGGACAAAAAATGCCAAGGAGATCATAGATTTGATGAGGGGATTGGACCCTGCTCCTGGTGCATATGCAATTTATGAGGATGAGCCTTTAAAGCTTTTTAAGGGCGAAAAGGCAGATGGGCAATACCCACAGGGGAATATGGGTGAGATTGTTGATCTGACTAAGAAGGGGTTCGTCGTGAAATGCGGCGATGGAGCAGTAATCATTACCGAGTTGCAGGCCAGAGGGAAAAAACGCATGGCGGCAGATGCATATCTAAGAGGTAATGTGATGAACAAGGGCGTCCTTTTGCAATAACTGTCTTTTAAGACTTTGCAAAAATAAGGGAGGAACCATTTATGTATTTTTTATTAATTTTAGCAATGATACTATCGTTGTACGCACAGTCCAACATATCAAACACTTACAACAAGTATTCGAGAATTGCAAACAGACGTGGATATACAGGAGCACAGGTTGCAACTCAGATGTTACAGAACTCCGGGATTTATGATGTTCGGGTGGAAAGAGTGGCAGGCAATTTAACAGACCATTATGACCCTCGTACTAAAACATTACGTCTTTCTCAGAGTGTTTATGATAGCACATCTGTTGCAGCACTAGGCGTTGCCGCCCATGAAACAGGCCATGCAATTCAGCATGATGTGGGGTATGCACCCTTATCCTTGCGTAGCATCTTTGTACCTGTTGCAAACTTAGGATCGAAATTATCCTTGCCATTGATTTTCATTGGTATGTTTTTTACCAGTAGCAGTGGCAATATGATGATTGATTTGGGTATTATTTTCTTTGCTTTGTCTGTGGCATTTACATTGATTACACTACCCGTTGAGTTTAATGCTTCTTCAAGGGCAATTACGCTTTTGGTTGACCAGAACTTTTTGGATGAAAGTGAAGTTAGTGGAGCGAAAAAGGTATTGCAGGCGGCGGCATTGACTTATGTTGCAGCGGCTATTGCGGCAGTTGCCCAGTTATTGCGTTTGATTGCCATATTTGGCAGAAGAAACGACTAAGAATATCAAGAAGGCTGATTCTTTCAAATTGAAAAATCGGCCTTTTGCCATTTCTTACGAAAGAATGAAATAGACGGCAGAATGGCGAAAAATGTTGCCCTATGTCGTAGAATCCTTTATAATAATAAGTTGATGAATAAGATTTTTGAACAATATTCCTGATGAAGGGGAAAAAAGAATGATACAGATTAACCCAAGAGAAATTGCCGCTCAGGCCATGATGGAAATTATGGAGGAGGGCGCTTATAACAATATGGCACTACGTAGGCTGTTAAAGCAAAATGGTGCAATGCCACCAAAGGATCGTGCATTGGTGACGGAAATTGTAAATGGTACTTTAAGAAATTTATATTTTATTGATCATGGGATTAACCAGTTTTCCAAGACTAAAACAGAGAAGATGAAACCTTGGGTTTTGGCAGTTTTGAGGACAGCGGTTTATCAAATGTACTTTATGAAAATACCCGATTCGGCGGCTTGCAATGAGGCGGTTAAGCTGATAGCAGCTAGGGGATTGGCCCCGCTAAAGGGGTTTGTAAATGGTGTTTTGCGTACCATTGGGCGAGAAAAAGAAAATATTGTGCTACCCAAAGAAGGGACAGCTGAATATTTGAGCATTCAATATTCCCATCCGTTATGGTTGATTAAGATGTGGATTGCTTATTTTGGATTTGAAGAAACACAAAAGCTTTGCAAGGCAAATAACTGTCCACCCGATGTGACCATCCGAGTGAATACTTTAAAGGCAAAGAAGGCAAATTTAAAAAACGAGCTAGAAAAAAACGGAGCGATGGTATCAGATGGGAAAATAGTACCTTATGCACTGCATTTAAAGAAAACTGCTGACATCGGTGGGATGAAAGCATTTAAGGATGGTTTATTCCATGTGCAGGATGAAAGTTCCCAGCTTGCTGTTGAGGTTTTAGACCCTAAAAAAGGGGAAGCTATTCTTGACCTTTGTGCCGCTCCGGGTGGAAAAAGTTTCACCATTGCCGAGAAAATGGAAAACAAAGGGAGATTGGTTTGTGGAGATATCTATGAGCATAAAATTGAATTGATTTCCCAAGGGGCAGAGCGCTTGGGGATAATGATAATTGAGGCAAGACAACAAGATGCTACCCAGTGGAGAGAAGAGTTTGATCAGGTTTTTGACAGGGTATTGGTCGATGCCCCTTGCTCTGGATTGGGACTTATGGGGAAAAAGCCTGATATTCGATTGAAGAAAAATGGGGATGAGATTGATCAATTGGTTCCCATTCAGCGTCAGATATTAGAAAATGGAGCAAAGTATGTGAAACAGGGGGGAACTCTGGTTTATAGCACTTGCACCCTGTGTAAAAAAGAAAATGAAAAAAACATGGAATGGTTTTTGAAAAATCATCCTGATTTTATCGCTGAAGATATTTCGGAGTTTCTGCCGGATGAATTGTGGCGAGAAACTGCAAAGTTGGGGCATATTACTTTATTGCCTCATGAAAGCAATACAGATGGATTCTTTATTGCAAAAATGAAAAGAAAGGGATAAGTCATGAATAAAGCAGATTTAAAATCTATGGGTTTAGAGGAAATACAGCTTTTTATGGCGGACTTAGGAGAACCAAAGTTTCGTGGCAAACAGGTTTTTGAGTGGGTTCATAAAAAACAGGTTTCTTCCTTTGATGAGATGACAAACCTTTCCAAAACATTGAGGGAAAAATTGCAGGAAAAAGCAACCCTTGGTGGTGTTGAAATGGTGCGTAGATTGGTATCTCAAATTGATGGCACAAGAAAATATCTTTTTGCATTAGAGAATGATTCGGTTATTGAAAGCGTATTGATGAAATATGAATATGGTAATACGGTTTGTATTTCAACCCAGGCTGGGTGTCGTATGGGTTGCAGATTTTGTGCATCTACCCTAGATGGCGTTGAACGAAACCTAACTGCAGGAGAGATGCTCTCTCAGGTTTATGAGATACAAAAGGATTGTGGCGAGCGTATCAGCGGCGTTGTGCTAATGGGAAGTGGTGAACCTTTAGATAATTACGATAACGTGGTGAAATTCATTCGTTTGGTCAACCATCCTGAGGGGCAAAACATGGGGCAGAGGCATATCACCCTTTCTACCTGTGGATTGACTGAAAAAATGTATCAGTTGGAGGAAGAACACTTCCAAATAACTTTGGCTGTTTCTCTCCATGCACCTAATGATGAAATTAGAAAAGAAATTATGCCGGTGGCCAAGGCAAACCCAATGGATCGCCTTTTGGCTGCATGTTTTGACTACACACAAAAAACGAAACGCCGCATTACATTTGAATATGCAATGATGCGTGGGGTAAACGATAGCGATGATTGCGCAAGGGAGCTGGCAGGAAAGCTGCGCAATATGCTTTGCCATGTGAATTTGATACCTGTTAATGATGTAAAAGAGCGGGATTTTATCAAAAGCTCGGCTGATCGAGTGAAGCGGTTTGCATCCATTTTACAAGAAAATGGCGTTGAAACTACCATAAGAAGAAAGCTAGGCAGCGATATTGATGCTGCCTGTGGTCAGCTTAGACGAAGTCATCTGAAAGACAAAGAAATGTAAAATCCAGCTATTGAAGCGATTATGAATAAAGCCTCAATGAAAGATATTTGATTACAAATTCTGTACACCGAGGAGGTGGATTTGTTTGAAAGCAGTAGGAATCAGTGATATTGGGAAATGTAGAAAAAATAATGAAGATGCGTTTTATGTGCCATCCCCCACAGATGATATTCAAAATCTATTTATTGTGGCCGATGGTATGGGCGGTTGTAATGCAGGAGAAGTGGCTAGCCAATATGCCATTGACTCCTTTTTAGAATATATTCGTCAGGAGCAGGATACGCATTGTCAGGAGGATATCCCAGATTTACTAACTGAGGCTATGGTGGCATCAAATAGAGCAGTTTATGAAAAATCTAATTCTCAAAGAGAGTTTGCAGAAATGGGTACCACCCTAGTTGCGGCGGCAGTGCAGGATGGCAAAATATTTGTTGCCTACGTTGGAGATAGTCGTGCATATTTGTTTCGGAAAAAAGAATTAAATCCTCTTACGACGGATCACTCTTATGTGATGGAGCTGGTTAAGCTTGGGTCGATCACCAGGGAGGAAGCGGCTACTCATCCTAAAAGAAATATTATTACCCGTGCCGTTGGGATTAAAGAAACGGTTGAAACAGATGCTGTTGTAGAAAAGGCAATGAAAGGCGATATCTTATTGCTTTGCACAGACGGCCTTTCTGGGATGTTATCCGATAGGGATATGGCCGAAGTTATCGGAAAGAGAATGACCTTAGATAAAAAAGCACAGAAATTGGTTGAAATGGCCAACGAACGAGGCGGATATGACAATATTTCCTTGATTTTGGTTGATGTAGGAGGTAAGAACTAATGTTGTTGAATCCCGGAACTGTCCTTGGGGATAGATATGAGATTATAGAGAAAATTGGCTCCGGTGGTATGGCTATGGTTTATCGGGGCAAGGATAAGAAATTAGATAGATATGTAACGGTTAAGGTTTTGCGTGAGGAATTTATTGGTGACGATGAGTTCATTGACAGATTTCGTTCAGAAGCTTGTTCGGCAGCAAGGCTTTCTCACCCCAACATTGTTCGTGTTTATGATGTTGGTGAGGATGGGGAAATCAGCTATATTGTAATGGAGTATATTCATGGGGATACCTTAAAACAAGCCATTCGTCAAAAGGCTCCCTTTGACTCTAGATCAACATTAAACGTATCAATTCAGATTGCTTCTGCCTTGGCACAAGCCCATAAGGCGCACATTGTTCATAGAGACATTAAGCCACAGAATATTTTAGTTGGTACTGATGGGGTAATAAAAGTGACTGACTTTGGCATTGCTAGGGCAGCAACTGCTTCTACTATGACTACAACGGCAAATGCAGCAGGCTCTGTTCATTATTTTTCTCCAGAACAAGCCAGAGGCGGCTATGTGGACGAAAAAAGCGACATTTACTCCCTCGGTATCACTATGTTTGAAATGATTACTGGTGTTTTGCCTTTTCAGGGGCACAATTCTGTTTCGATTGCGTTAAAACATATTAACGAGGAATTGCCTGATATTAAGCAATATAATCCCAATTGTACCCCTGCTATTGAGGGCATAATTAAAAAAGCCACAATGAAAAAGGCGGACGAGCGTTATGCTACGATTGAGCAGATGTTATCAGATTTGATTCGAGCAAGAACGGATACCGCAGGAGGATTTTTACATACGGAGGCACCAGTAAAAAAAGAGGTTGAGGCTGCGGTGACAGCAGCAACTCTTGCCGGAGCAGCGGCAGGTGCTGCTCACGGTGTGCGGCGATCCAGAAGGGCTGCGGTCGCGGCAGAAATTCGTGAGTTACAAGGGCAGGAGAGTAAGGCGGAAGAGCCTGACATTGCTGTGGAACCAACCCAAACTGAGGACGAGGTGGATTTGGATGCAACAACAAAAGCGGCAGATCCCAAAGAAGTTGAATTTATCCGGTTGAATAAAAATGTTTACTCGGAAAAATCTGACGAGGAAGAAGAGGTTGTACCTGAAATTGAAGTTGAACCCATGGTTAGCTTTGAAAAGTACAGCAAAAAGCTTCGTTTATCAAAAGAAGACGATTACGAAAATGAATACATGGAGGCGGAACCTGTGCAGACAAGCAAAAGGCCCAAAAGAACGAGGAGAAACCCTAGAAAAGAAGGGGATTATGGTAATGATCATGACCGTAGAACCGAGAAAAAAGTGATTATAGCAGCCATTGTTACTGCTTTGGTAATTATTGGGGTAATCTCAGTCGTTGGCATGAAGTTTTTGAGTGGCAGTTTTGGTGGCATCATCTCATCGGAAAAAAATATTGAAGTACCTGTCTTTGTTGGTGTGCCTTTAAGTGATGCGAAGGCAGCAGCAGAGCAGATGGGACTAGAACTGGTTGAAGAAGGACAAGATTATAGTAACTATTACGATGAGGGATATATCATTTATCAGTCTGTTGGCGATGGAACTATGGTTTCTTCTGGAACAAAGGTTGGCATCAAAACAAGCTTAGGTCTGGTTTCTCAGGATATGCCCGGAGTGGTAGGACAGCAGGAAAAAGCAGCAGCAGGCAAAATTATTTCTTTGGTTGGAACACCACCCAGAATCGAATATGAATTTGATAAGGACAAAGAGATTGGTGTTGTTTTGGAGCAAACACCAGCGGAAGGAAGCAGTATTAATGCAAAGAGTAACATTGTTTTGAAGGTAAGCAAGGGTGAAGAAAACCAAAATGTTTCTGTGCCTAATGTTACAGGGCTATCTGAAGATCAGGCTAAAAAAGATTTGACAGCCGTTGGTTTGGTAGTTGGTAATGTATCTCGTGCGGAAAGCAATACGGTGGATAAGGGCAAGGTAATGACACAGACATTGAGTGCAGGGCAAGAAGTGCCTAGTGGAAGTGTAGTAAACCTTGTAATTAGCACAGGTAAGGCAGCCGTAGAAGAACCTTCACAAGAGGATAATAACCATAATAATAATTCAAATAACGGTAACAACAATGGTAACAACAGCAGTAATGAAACAACAACGGGTTCAAAAGCTTTTACGATTACTGCACCAAGTGGAGCTGACGGCGACCTTTATGTACGTGTTGTAAGAAATGATGCTGATGGTGCTTTCCCTGTTGTGGATGAAACAAGGAATTCAACACAGTTCCCTTATACTGTAACAATCACTGGCAAAGGCAGTGGTACAGTAAGTTGTTATATTGATGATGTGTTGCAGTGGACACAAAACGTGAATTTTTCTGGATAAGGTGGCGAATATATGCTGGAAGGCGTGATAGTTAAGGGGATTGGCGGGTTTTATTATATTGATACTGAGAGAGGTGTCTTTGAAACTAGAGCCCGTGGGATTTTCCGAAAAGAGGGAATTCGCCCCACAGTTGGGGATCATGTGAAGATTTCCATTTTGGATGAAGGAAATAAAAAAGGCAGTTTGGATGAGATATTGCCTAGAAGAAACGAGCTGATTCGACCAAGGGTTAGCAATGTGGATCAGGCAGTGATTGTTTTTGCTGCAAAAAGCCCCAACATGAATTTGGATTTGCTTGATCGGTTCTTGCTCCTTGCGGAGGAGCAGGAACTTGAAATTGTCATAGTCATAAACAAAATTGACAAAGACAAAATGAATGATTACGAAAATCCAGTTGCGGTTTACCAAAAGGCTGGTTACAAAGTTGTTTGTACCAGTGCAGAAGAGGGAATTGGATTAGAGGAACTAAAGCAGGCGTTGGAAAACAAGATTTCTGTTTTTGCAGGACCCTCTGGGGTTGGAAAAAGCAGTCTGATTAATGCTACTTTCCCCGGGTTGGAATTGAACACAGGGGAAATCAGTGAGAAGATACAACGCGGCCGTCATACTACAAGGCATGCAGAGTTGATGCGACTTTCTGATAAAAGCTATATCGTAGACTCTCCTGGGTTTACCTCTCTGTTTTTAAACCACATTCCTTCGGAAAAATTACAGTATTATTTTAGAGAATTTGAGCCATTTGTACACGAATGTTATTATAATGGCTGTATGCATATTAACGAGCCTGATTGTGCTGTTAAAGGGGAAATCGGCAATGCCATTGACCCTATGCGATATGAACGGTATGTAACTATATTCCAAGATTTAAAGGACGAAGAAGAAAGGAAAAAATAAAATGGCAATTTATCTTTCCCCATCCATGCTTTCCATTGATTTTACAAAAATCGGAGAGCAGTTAGCAATGATTGAAGACGCAGGTACTCCATACATTCATTTGGATGTAATGGACGGCCTTTTTGTACCTAATATTTCTTTTGGTATCCCCGTTATTAAAGGCATTCGCAAGGCAAGCAATATGGTATTTGATGCGCATTTAATGATTGTAGAACCGGAAAAATATGTAGAGGAATTCCGCAAGGCGGGTGCAGACATTATTAACTTCCATTTGGAGGCCACAGAGAACCCTAAAAAAGTGATTGATATGATTCATGCTACTGGTGCAAAAGTGGGAATTACAATTAAACCTAAAACACCAGTTGAGGATTTAAAGCCATATTTGGCTGAGGTTGACATGGTTTTGGTTATGACTGTTGAACCTGGTTTTGGTGGACAAAAGTTTATGGAAGATCAGGTACCTAAGATCCAACAATTGGCTCAGTGGAAGAAAGAAATGAGCTTTAACTATGACATTCAGGTTGATGGTGGAATTACTCAGGATAATGTTAGAGTGGTTTTGGATGCTGGGGCAAATGTAATTGTTGCGGGCTCCGCAGTATTTGGAAAAGAGGATATTGCCCAGGCTGCTAAGGATTTTATGGGGATTTTTAAGGAGTATGAGTAATTATGAAGGCAGTTATTTTTGCAGGTGCAAAAATTACGGATTACGAATTTTGTAAAGAGTATTTAGATGATGTTGATATTTTGATTTGCTGTGACGCTGGCATGGCGCATACAAAGGCGTTAGGGTTAACTCCAGATTATATTGTGGGTGATTTTGACTCAGCAAGTCAAGATGTTTTGGATTTTTACAAAGAAAAAAATATTCCCATTCGTCAGTTTCCCACAAAAAAAGACCAGACCGATATGCAATTGGGCATTCATTTGGCCTTGGAAAAAGGGGCTACGGATTTGATTCTTTTTGGTGGGATAGGCAGCCGTTTTGATCACACCCTTGCCAATGCCCATTTGCTTTTAAGTTTATTAAAAAAAGGAATAAGAGCTAGGTTGGTTGATCAAAATAACTGTGTTGAGTTAGTTGACAAGCCAATAACTGTGTATGGAAGGGTAGGAGATTTGGTTTCGACTATCCCTCTTTCGATGATGGTGAAGGGGATTACTTTGACGGGATTTGCTTACCCATTAATAAACAGAGATTTAGCTCTAGATGACGAATTGGTAGCAGTAAGCAATGTATTGGCAGAGGAAAAGGGAACAGTTTATTTTACAGAAGGGTATCTTTTTGTGATTCATTCTAAAGATTAATCAACATAAGTAGAAAAAAATCTCAAATTATCCATTGATTTTCCTTGCAAAACTTTGACTTTTCTGCTAAAATATTTTTGTTGTGTCACATAGGCATTAGTAGAGGAGGTGCAGACAATGGCTAAATGTGAAATTTGCGAAAAGGGCCAGATTAAAGGTCATAGAATTAGTATTAACCGTAGTCAGGTTAGTAGACGTGCGAATAGAAAATGGAAACCCAACGTAAAGAAAGTTAAAATCGTTGAAAATAGCGGCAATGTGAAATCTATTTACGTTTGCACAAGATGCATGCGTGCAAATAAAATTACACGTGCAATCTAATTGACCGAAAGTGTAAAAGCCTTTTTCCATATCTGGAAGAAAGGCTTTTTTTCGTTTTGTAATGAGTTGGCTAGCACCGTTTGAAATTGAATATAAGCCAAGCACCAGCGGCGATAAATAGGATGGCTAACAAAGGGATACAATAGGGAATAAGAACCGCCAGAAGCATACCTAGGCCTAAACAAAGCAAAACAATTCCGCATAGCCATTTCATTGGTGAATACTGACATCTTCTGCGCATACAAACACCCCCTCTAGTATCTTTATTCTAAAGAAGCTATTTTTGTACCTTGGAATGAAAAATTTGTGTATCATTTTGTTGAGATAATGGTTTTTGAGATACAAAGGGATGTAAAAGCGAAAGTTTCGATATGAAAAGCTAAGAAGAAGGGAAGTATTCTGAGGCGTCTTTTACATACTACAATACACTGAAAAATTAAGGGGAAACATTTGGCACAGCTAATTGGGCAAGCTGAATGTAGCAGATAGAGAAAGAGCGAATATTATGTCTTTTCTATGGCAAAACTTGTATTTTAGTAGGGAATACGATATGATAAAAACTAACGATTATTTTGTTGAATTTGAAGGAGATAGTTATGCTTGATATTTGTTTGCTGGGAACTGGCGGGATGATGCCTATGCCCAGTCGATTTTTGACAGCAATGCTGGCCAGAATAAAAGGGCGGTTATTGCTGATAGACTGTGGCGAAGGTACGCAGGTTACAATGAAGATGCAAGGATGGGGATTCAAGGCAATTGATGTGATTTGTATTACCCATTTTCATGCAGACCATATTTCCGGCTTGCCAGGGCTTTTGTTGACCATTGGGAATGCGGGCAGGGAGGAACCCCTTACAATTGTAGGGCCACAAGGGCTTGAGTACATTGTGGAGGGATTACGGAGAATTTGCCCTGAGTTACCCTTTCCCCTGGAATATGTTGAAATTGGGAAAGAAACCCCAAACCCCATTAACGTAGGAGAATTCTCCATTTCATATTGTTTGGCGGACCATATGGTAAGATGCTATGCATATCGTATTGATTTGCACAGAAGGGGTAAGTTTGATACAAAAAAGGCCGAGAGCTTAGGTCTTCCCAAGACTTTATGGGGGAAGGTGCAAAAAGAAGGCAGTGTGGAGTTTGAAGGGAAAGTATATACAGCGGATATGGTGCTTGGAGATGCCAGAGCCGGCATAGGGGTGGCTTATTGCACGGACTCAAGACCTGTGGATAGACTGCGCAGTTTTATTTCAGGGGTTCAGCTGTTTATTTGTGAGGGTATGTATGGCGAGGACGAGAAAAGGCAAAAGGCAAGGGAGAATAAGCATATGCTATTTTCTGAGGCGGCGCAGCTTGCCAGAGATGGACAGGCTGAGGAGTTATGGCTGACCCACTTTAGTCCATCTTTAAATGAACCAGAACTGTTTTTGGAAGTAGCACAAAATATCTTCCCCAACACTTCACTAGGAGAAGAAAGAAAAAGTACCACCATCCTTTTTCCCAAACAAGGATAATTTGGAGGACAAAACTATGGAAGACAAAAAAGATATATTTATATTGGCAATCGAAAGCTCTTGTGACGAAACGGCAGCAGCCATAGTGAAGAATGGGCGAGATGTGCTTTCTAACGTCATTTCATCTCAAATAGATTTACACACCTTGTATGGCGGGGTTGTGCCTGAAATCGCATCTAGAAAGCACATAGAGGCCATTGACGGTGTAATCACCCAAGCGTTACAGGAGGCAGGCCTTGCCCTGAATGACGTTGATGCCATTGGGGTGACCTATGGCCCGGGATTAGTGGGGGCATTATTGGTTGGGCTAGCAGAGGCAAAAGCTCTAGCCTTTGCCGCAGGCAAGCCTTTGATTGGTGTGCATCATATTGAAGGACATATTTGTGCTAATTATATTGAGAACAAAAATTTAGAGCCGCCTTATATGGCTTTGGTTGTATCAGGAGGACATTCCCACTTAGTTTATGTATCTGACTATGGCAAATATGAGATATTGGGAAGAACAAGGGACGATGCCGCGGGTGAGGCATATGACAAAGTGGCAAGAGCCATCGGTATGGGCTATCCTGGTGGACCCAAGATTGATGCGGCTGCAAAAAAAGGAAACCCAAATGCTGTAAGATTCCCTCGCGTTTTTTTGGAGGAGGACAGCTATGACTTTAGCTTTAGTGGTTTGAAATCAGCAGTTTTGAACTATGTGAACAAGCAAAAGATGATGGGCGAGGATATCGTGCCCGAAGATATCGCAGCAAGCTTTCAGCAATCTGTGGTAGAGGTTTTAGTTGGGAAGACAATTAAAGCTGCAAAGGATAGAGGCGTTGCAAAAATTGCATTGGCAGGTGGCGTTGCCTCCAACAGCACTTTGCGTGAAAAGATGAAAAATGCTTGTGAAAAAGAAGGATTTATTCTGAGTATACCATCCCCCATTCTTTGCACTGACAATGCGGCTATGATTGGCTGTGCAGCGTACTATGAGTATTTAGCGGGCGTACGGGATGGCTTGGATTTAAATGCAAACCCAAGTTTGAGATTGGGCGACAGATAAGCTAAAGGGGGGAATGCTATGATTCGAAAGGCTACGGAAAAGGATTTAAACGAAGTTGAAGCAATTTATAATGAAGTTTTGAATTTTGAGGCAGCTAATGTTAGTTATACTAACTGGCAAAAGGGACTTTATCCCACTAGAGCCGACGGCGAGAGGGCTTTGGCAGAGGAAACCCTCTTCGTGGGTGAAGATGAAACAGGCCACCTTTATGGTTGTGTGATATTAAACCATATCCAACCCAAGGAGTATGATGCAATACCATGGAGGGTTGAGGCAGAGGGGAATGAAGTTTTGGTTATACACACTCTTTGCATTCGACCAGATTGCAATGGCAAGGGATATGGCAGGGAATTTGTTTTATTTGTGGATGAATATGCCCGTGGGCTAAAATGCAAAACGGTAAGGCTTGATACATACGAAGGCAATAAACCAGCAATTCAGCTATACTCACGAATGGGTTATGAGTTGCAGGGAACTAGCCTTTTTCATTTTCAGAATGTTATTTGGGAAACCCTTGTGTGCATGGATAAGGAAATTACTGATTAGGGAAGCACTATCAAGTTTTAACTTGAGTCTTTTTCAAAAAACGGGGAATCGATTTCTTTGATTTTTGATGAGTTATGGATTATTGGGTGGGGGGGATAAGATCCACTCAATAGGAGGAATGTGCATATGAAAAGCGGTATCCACCCATGGGGTGATACCGCTTTTTTTGTAAGTTTATGTATTTGTTAGTTTATTTCCAAAAGAGGTAAGAGTTCTAACAAATTTGTAATTTCATAGTTTGGCTGAAATGGAGTATCGTTAATTATTTTAGCAGGATTGAACCAGCAAGTATCAATGCCCGCTCGAATACCGCCTTGAATATCTGAGGAAAGTGAATCACCAATAATGATAGCTTCTTCTTTTTGAAAACCAGGGATATGCTGAAAGCAATAATCGAAGTATTCAATCATGGGTTTTTGAAAACCCATTGCCTCGGAAACAAAAACACCTTTAAAAAACGGAGAGAGTCCTGAATCCTTGAGGCGTTTTTCTTGGGTTGAGGCTAAACCGTTTGTAACGATGTAAAGTTCATGGGTTTTTGAAAGTTTTTCGATTAATGCCAAGGCATTCTCTATTAAGTCACAACCCTCCGATAGAGCTTGGCGATATGCATTCTCCATTAAAGTGCCATCAGCATCCATGGAAAATTCTAGGAAGGTATCGGCAAAGCGAGTTTCAAATATCGCTTCTCGAGGAATGATGCCTTTCTCATAGCTTGTCCAAAGTTTATGATTATGGGCAAGATACCAGGCTAGAAGTTCATCGGTAAAAGGAAGCTTAAAGGCTTCGAAACATTTTTTTAGTGCTTTTTTTTCCGAGGTTGCAAAATCCAACAGGGTATGGTCAACATCGAATAATAAAAATTTTTTTTGCATTAGTTCATACCTCCGTCGAGGGTAATGATCTGCCCGGTGAGATAGGAGGCATTATCATCAGCCAAGAAAAGTGCTAAATTTGCTACTTCTTCGGTTGTGCCAAAGCGCATCAGGGGAATTTCATCGATTAGTGTATTTCGATCCTCCTGATCAAAGCAAGCATTCATTTGGGTTTCGATGACACCACAGGCAATGGAGTTTACCCGAATGGAAGAAGGGCCTAATTCTTTTGCCATTGATTTTGTAAAGCTATTGATGGCACCTTTTGAAGCAGAATAAACAGCCTCACAGGATGCGCCCATTTCGCCCCACATGGAGGAAATATTGATGATGGAACCAGCCTTATTGCGCACCATAGAGGGGACTGCCAGATGGGTGCAGTTGAAAACGGAATTTAAATTTACAGCCATAAGCCTTTGCCATTGCTGGGGGGACATATCAGTAAACAATCCGATATGGGAAATGCCTGCATTATTAACCAAAATATCAACGCTCCCAAAAGTTTCATTTATGGTTTGAAACATTCTTTTGCAGGTATCATAATCGGATACATCTCCCAAGAGGGCGAGAACAGGAATGTTGGCTTGGCTTAGGTTTTCTTCTGTGGCTGACAAGGCTTCTTTGCTTTTAGAGGCATTCAACACAATATTGCAACCGGCCTTGCCAAAGGCAAAAGCAATTGCCTGACCGATGCCCCTAGAAGAGCCTGTTATAAAAACGGTTTTACCCATTAAACTCATCTTATCACTGCTTTCTGATGTTTTGTTAATATAATAGACCAAATTTTTAAAACGGTCAAATTTTCCTTATGATTCAAGCAACTAATTGATAACCGTCAAAAATTAGTCAAAAATAATTATTGTGGAAATATTTCTAAATTCAATTTTTTTCACGAATATGGAATTTTGACGTGTTTATATGCATTTCTGTTTTCATGGCTGGGATTCTTTCTATCATTAAAATTCTAGACCAAATTTTTAAGAATTACAAGGTGCAAAGCGGTTGGAATTTTTATAGGAATGCGGTATACTAGTTCTATTGACTTCAGGTCGGAAAGGGTGAAGATATGCTAGATGCAATTAATAACAAAGAGTTGGGGTTTATGGATATTTTATCCATTTCAATGAATTTGTTTATGAAGAATTTTAAATCAATCATGATTGTTGTGACATTTCTTTTTTTACCGATTAGTATCTTAAATGTACTGATTGTTGAAAAGTTGAGCAATAGTGCTTTAATTTTGATGAATATGGTTGAGGCAGAGGGGTTTTTAGAGACCATGCCCGCCTATACAGAGGCTTTAATAAGGTTTTTAGGAAACCATGCATTGCAGATGACGGTCTTATTGTTTTTGGAGCCTATTGGCGTTATTGCAATCGCAAAGATTGCAAAAGGCTATTTATGTAACGAGACCATTAAAGTGAAGGATGCCATTGGAGAGGCGATGAACTGCCTTTGGGGCGTTATTGTTACTGGTATTCCTTATTGGGTATTAATTTTCATTGCAAGCACCTTTTTTGTTATTCCTGGTTTAGTCCTTGGGGTGTTTTGGACATTTTATGTGTATGCCATTGGATTAAAGGACATAAGAGGGTGGAAGGCCCTTACTTACAGTAAGAAATTAACTGGGGGTAAGTTTTGGAAAACGACTGGATTTATTATTGTGACATCCTTCATTGTTTCAGGTTGGAATTGGTTATTTAAGGGGTTATTATTTATTGCACCTGAGCATGTTGCAACAAACATTTTATACAGCACGCTTACTTATATATCTGGCAGTTTTGCCTATATGGGTGTGACGGTATTGTTTATGAACAGAGGGGCAATCATGTTTGGTGAAAAGTATTATCCTAATGAAAATATCATCGAGAGTACGGAGATTGAAAATAAAGAATAAAGTTTAATAAAAAGGCCTTTTTCCTATTACTTAGATAGGGTGGGCCTTTTTTATTGGATTGGGGTGTGCAAAAGTAGCGGGGGTGCAGGGGGGGAAGAGCGCAAACATTAGTTGAAAAAACAAGAGAATATTAAGTAGGTCTTGTACAGCTTTTATGGAATAAAGATTTTTTTGGTAGTTACAATGAAAAAACCGTTTTTTGAAAGGGTAATTTCATGAAAAAAGGTGAGTTGATTTCTTTTTCTTTTTTGAATAAAATAAAAAAAGTACGCTTAATTTTACTAGAAATAGATTATTTTTCTTTGGGTGAGAAATTTTAGAATGATTTTTTCTGAAAAAAATAGCTTGAACATAGGACAGGTGTAAGCCTATACAGAATGAGTGGGACGATAAATGTCCCGATTTTGAAAATATTTTTGAAAAAAGCCTAGGAAAAGAAAATGGCCTCTGCTATAATGAACATGATAAATCTTTATAATTAAAAGAATGGTGGGCATAAAATGTATTCGACGGATCGACCCTTTACGAAGGAAGAAATGAAATATTTAAAATTACTTTCAAGTCAGTATAAAAATATTAACAGTGCAGCAACCGAAGTTATGAACTTAAAGGCTATTTTGAACTTGCCAAAGGGTACGGAACATTTTGTTTCTGATATTCATGGTGAAGCAGAGTCCTTTAGTCATGTTTTGAGAAATGCTTCCGGTGTAATTAAAAATCACATCAGCTCAATTTTTGGTGCAAGTTTGCGTGAGAGTGAGAAGAAGTCATTAGCCACATTGATTTACTATCCTGAAAAGAAGCTTGAGATGATGGCTGAGCAGGAAGAAGATTTGAATGATTGGTATAAGATTACATTACATAGACTGGTTCGTATTTGCAAAGTGATTTCTTCAAAATATACACGTTCTAAGGTTAGAAAGGCACTTCCTAAAGAATTTGCTTATATTATTGAGGAATTGCTGCATGAGGACAGCGTAAGCCGTGACAAAGAGATGTACTATAATGAAATTATCCGTACGATTATTGATTTGGATCAGGCGGATCGTTTTATCATTGCATTGGCAAACCTGATTCAGAGATTATCCATTGATCAACTTCATGTAATTGGAGATATCTATGACAGAGGCCCTAATGCGGCAGCAATAATGGACATTTTGGGCAGATACCATTCTGTTGATATACAGTGGGGTAACCACGATATTGCATGGATGGGAGCTGCTGCAGGTTGCCAAGCATTGATTTGTAACGTTTTGCGTATTCAAACCAGATATGCAAACCTTGATACCATTGAGGAAGATTATGGTATCAACTTAATCCCCTTGGCTACATTTGCAATGGAGAAGTATGCAGATGATCCTTGCACTCAGTTTGCACCAAAGGGTACAGAGGAAATGAGTGATAAGGATTTTGAGATGATTGCTAAAATGCACAAAGCGATTTCCGTGTTACAATGGAAAATGGAGGCGCAAATCATCAAGCGTCACCCGGAATTTAAGATGGATAACCGCTTGTTGTTAGATAAGATTAGCTTTGAGAAGGGAACAATTCGGATTGAAGGCAAAGAATATCAAATGAATGATATTAATTTCCCTACGGTTGATCCGAAAGATCCTTATAAGCTGACGGATGAAGAACAGCTTGTGATGGATAAAGTAAAATCTTCTTTCATCAACAGTGAAAAATTGCAAGAACATATTCGTATTCTGTATAGCAAGGGCAGTATGTATACGATTTTTAATTCCAACCTTCTTTTCCATGGGGGTATCCCGATGAATGAAGACGGCACATTGAAAACTGTATCGTTCCGTGGCAAGCAATATAGTGGCAAGGAATATTTGGATGAGGTGGAAAGAACCGTTCGTGAAGGTTACTTTAGCAAGCCACATAGTGAAAACAAGAGAGAGTGCATGGATATTATCTGGTATTTATGGTGCGGAGAAGATTCTCCCTTGTTTGGTAAGAAAAAGATGACAACCTTTGAGCGTTACTTTATTGATGATAAAACAACTCACAAAGAGGTAAGCAACCCTTATTATTCTTTGCGTAATGAGGAAAGTGTTTGCAGAACTGTATTATCTGCTTTTGGGCTTGACCCTGATTCATCCCATATCGTGAATGGGCATGTTCCTGTTAAAGTATCTAAAGGGGAGAGCCCCATCAAAGCAAAGGGCAGACTCTTTGTAATTGATGGTGGATTTGCTAAGGCTTATCAGAAAGTGACAGGGATTGCTGGTTATACTTTGATTTATAATTCCCATGGTATGGTTTTGGTATCCCATGAGCCTTTTGTTTCCACAGAAGTGGCTATTGCAGAGGAAAAAGATATTCTTTCTTCTACTGTTGCATTACAATACACTCAAGATCGTATCCGCGTGAGAGATACTGATATTGGTAAGAAGTTGTTAGAAAGTATCGCAGAGTTGGAAAAGCTGCTTTATGCTTACAAGAACGGCTTGATTATTGAACAATAAAGAAAAAAGACCGCCAATCCGAATTTTTTGGGAGGCGGTTTTATTTTTTATCCTAGGAGCATTTTCCATGTCTCCTTTAGATTTTGCAAATATCTTTTTCTAGGAAAAGCTATGGGATGAGAACAAATAAAAAAGCTTTCCTTAATGTGTGGGAGAAAAATTGTTTTCTTATATTTGTATATGATATAATTATTGTACTTTGATACATTGAAATGGCTAGGTTCTTTGAAGGCACTTTGTGACCCAAAAGAATTTCGCATAACAAGATACGTTATTGAGATCCGGTTTGAAAAAGTAATTGATAACCTGGTCGTCCTTTTCTTTTTATGCTTATGAAAATGAATGGACAATTTAGAATGGAAAAAGGGAGAAGTAACCTAACAGATAATACGAATTGTTAACTGGCGGAGCAAATTATTTTATGGGGTTCTATCGGCTTTCTTTCTTTTATGGTATACTTAAGGATAAAGGATATAATAAAGGTGTTCTTTACTATATGAATGAGGTATCAAGATGAACAAAAAAGCATTGCATACACTTGAATATGACAAAATTATTGAAAAATTGGCAGGCCTGGCTGTTTCGCCTATGGCGAAGGAACGTGCCAGAGAACTGCATCCTGCTACTGTGATGAGTGACATTGCCCTTTGGCAGCAGGAGACGACAGAGGCGGCAAACATGATTTTGCGAAAAGGCACTCCCTCTTTTGGTGGGTTTCGTGAGATTAGGCCCCAATTAAAACGTGCAAGCATGGCAGGGGTGCTTTCCATTTCTGAGCTGATGGGAGTTGGAGAGTTTCTTTATGTGTGCCGAAAAATAAAAAATTATGGAAAGCATGAAAATAAAGCCGAAGTTTATGAACGGATGGATGAATATTTTGAGCTGTTAGCACCATTGCCCTCTTTGGAAAATGAAATTAGCCGCTGTATTCTTTCTGAAACAGAAATTTCTGACGATGCCAGCAATGAGCTGCGTAATATCCGTAAGGAAATTAAGACTTCTAACGAAAAAGTTAGAGACCATTTGAATGGAGTTATTTCTTCTTCTGCATACAGGAATATGTTGCAGGATTTTGTAATTACCATTCGAAATGATCGTTACTGTGTTCCAGTAAAAAGTGAGTATAGGAACAGCTTCCCAGGAATGATACACGATCAATCTAACACAGGGTCTACATTATTTATGGAGCCTTTGAGTGTAATTCAGCTTAACAATAAAATTAAAGAGTTACAAGCTAAGGAAAAAGAAGAGATTCGGAAGATATTGGTGGAGTTATCTAGGCTTGTTACAGAAAATACGCTAATCATTGAGGCAGATTTAGAACTTTTGACGCAGATGGATTTTATTTTTGCAAAAGGTGCTTTGTCTATTTCCATGGGGGGAACAAAACCTTTATTTAACACAAAGGGGTATGTCAATATTCAAAAGGCAAGACATCCATTGTTGGATGGAAAATCAGTTGTGCCTATTGACATTTATTTGGGCAAGGATTTTACAACACTATTGATTACAGGGCCAAATACTGGTGGTAAGACAGTGGCACTTAAAACTTTAGGTTTATTTACTTTGATGGGACAGGCGGGGTTGCATATTCCTGCCTTTGATCATTCACAATTAGCTATTTTTGACAATGTATTTGCAGATATTGGGGATGAGCAGAGTATTGAGCAAAGTTTAAGCACATTCTCCGCACACATGACTAACATTGTGCGAATTATGGAAGAAGTAACGGATGATTCCTTGGTGCTCTTTGACGAATTAGGGGCGGGTACGGACCCTACGGAAGGTGCGGCACTGGCGATTGCAATCATTCAGGCGCTAAAGGACAGAAAAATCCGCACTGTAGTTACAACACATTATAGTGAGCTAAAGGTTTATGCCCTTTCTACAGAAGGGGTTGAGAATGCCTGCTGTGAATTTGATGTGGAAACTTTACGACCTACGTATCGCCTGCTCATTGGTATTCCTGGTAAGAGTAATGCTTTTGCCATATCCAAGAGGTTGGGCTTACAGGAGTATATCTTGGAAGGTGCCAGAGAGTTTATTAGTCAAGACGAAGCTAGGTTTGAAGATGTAATTACTGACTTAGAAATTAGCAAAAAGTCAGTAGTTTTTGAGCAGGAGCGAGCAGAGCAATATCGCAAGGAGGCGGAAAACCTTAAGCGTGAGGTGGAGCGTCAAAAAGAAAAAACAAGAGAACAAAAAGAGAAGATTTTGCAAAAGGCTAGGGAAGAAGCGAAGCTAATTTATGCCCAGGCCAAAGAAGAGGCTGACAGCATTATCAAAGAAATGAATCGCCAAGCAAAAGAGAAGGGAAATCAGCAGAAGTTAATTGAAAATAGAACAAAGCTGAAAGAGAAACTTTCTTCTGTACAAGAAGATTTTTTGAAATCGAAAAAGGTGAAGCCCAACCACAAGGTTCCTGAAAACTTGAAACCTGGTGACAGAGTTTATGTCATTTCTTTTGATCAGAATGGTGAGGTTATCTCTGCACCAGATAAAAATAAGGAAGTTATGGTGCAGATGGGAATTATGAAGGCAAAGATTCCTCTTGCAGAATTGATGTTGGATGACACACCTCAGCCCAAGGAAAAGAAGCAGAGACAGGCAACTCCAAAGGCAAGAGTTACGAAGAGCCAGTTTATATCTGCCGAAATCGATTGCAGGGGGCAGCTGGTGGATGAGGCCTTGGCGAACATTGATAAATATATTGACGATGCCTATTTATCTGGATTAAAGCAGATTGTAATTATCCATGGTAAGGGAACAGGGGCGTTACGTTCAGCTGTGCAAAGCTATTTGAAAACAAATTCCCATGTGAAAAGTCAAAGGCCAGGGGTATACGGCGAAGGAGAAGCAGGCGTTACCGTAGTGGAACTGAAGTAGACCAATGATTAGGGGTGATCTTCATGAACGGAAAACAAAAGATTTTAATTGTTGACGATGACAGGCATATTGCCGAATTAATTTCTCTTTATTTGGAAAAAGAGGGATATGACACAAAAGAGGCTTACGACGGTAGGGAAGCATTAAAGGAAGCGGCGGCAATTAAACCTGATTTGATTATTTTGGACTTGATGCTGCCCGGGGTGGATGGGTATCAGGTTTGCACTGAAATCCGTAAATCCAGCAATGTACCTATTATTATGCTGACAGCAAAGGGAGAAACCTTTGACAAGGTTCTTGGACTGGAGCTTGGTGCTGACGATTATATTGTGAAGCCATTTGACTCAAAGGAATTGGTAGCAAGGGTTAAGGCTGTATTGCGCCGATACGAGCCAAAGCAAAGTGGAGATTCAAATATTTTGAGGTATCCAGATTTGGAAATCAACATATCAAATTACTCTGTTACCTATCATGGAAAAGGATTGGAGTTTCCTCCAAAAGAGTTTGAACTGCTTTACTATTTGGCGGAGCATCCCAATCGTGTATTTACTAGAGAGCAACTTTTGGATCAGATTTGGGGCTATGAATATGTTGGGGATACCAGAACTGTGGATGTGCATGTAAAGCGAATTCGTGAAAAGCTAAATCAAGATGACGAATGGGGTATTTTAACTGTTTGGAGTGTTGGGTATAAATTTGGCCAGAAGTAAAGGTTTACTTTTTCTTTGATTGCTTTGCATGTTGAGCTGAATTAAAAAAGGCGGCTGTTGAAAACAGCCGTCTTCTGTGTAAAAATAAGTGCAACACGCTATGTTATTAGACTTTAGGATTTTCCTCGGAAGGAGCCTCTTCTGTTGTCATAGGAGCGCTTTCTTCGGAGGGGGTATTTTCGCTGGAGGACAATGTAGTAGGCTCTGTTTTTTCAGTGGCCTGAATTTCTACTTTTGCTTCGCCCTCTTTACGGAGTTGATCTTCTTTTTTTGCAAATTGCTTTCTTAAGTTTGTGATTCGCATCATAATACAGAAGATATAGAGGAAAAAAAGAAGATAGTAGAAGCTACTCATATTTGACCATGGAGTTCGAATTAAAATAAACAGGCCTAGAAGCATTAAAACGATATCTGTGGTCGACAGCTTTCTTTTGTTTGATTTGGGTGTTTGATTAGGATTTTTTGTCATGGAATTGTGAAACGGTTATACCGTTATCTCCTTTCTTCATAGCATACATATATTTATTATAACATTATTCCTGAATTTTGGAAGTTTTTTTGTGTAATTTGGAGGTAAAATAATGCGGAAAGAGTCGATTGTAAAAAAGCAGATGCTGCAGTATATTGGAACGATCGTAGTTTGCGTACTGGTATTGGGCGGTATTCTTTCTGTTGTTTATACTCAACATTATATGAAAGAAAAAAGAGACGAGCTAATACAACAGGGGCGAAAGGTTGCTGTTGCCTTTGGTAATGCTTACAGAACGGGAAATTTGAATAATTTAAGTTATGAATTACAGGTTTTGGAAGAATACATGGGTGCAGGAATATTAATGGTAAATGAAGATGGGGTTGTGGTTTTGGCCTCTCCTGGACTTGATGAAATGATGATAGGGCAGTCTTTTGCATATCAGGAGTTGGTTGAAGGGGTAAAGGATGGAAATATTGTTTCGATGGAAACAAAAGCAACGCCTTTGTTTGAGGTGCCAACACTGGTGGTAGGATACCCTTTGTCCATAGGGCAGATGGTTGGGATTTTTATGTGTCGGTCTATGCCAGAGATGGAGCAATCCCTATACGAGATGTATCAAGTGGGGATTGCTAGTATATTTTTTGTTTTTCTTTTTGCTGTTGGGGTTAGTTATGTGACTTCTCAAAGGATGACTCGACCTATTCAAGAGATGAATGAGGCTGCCAAAGTAATTGCCAGTGGTAATTTTGAGCAGAGAGTAAAAATCATTAGTAATGATGAGCTTGGGGAGTTAGGCAGAAGTTTTAACCATATGGCGGAGAGTTTGCAGAACAACGATAAAACCAGGCGAGATTTTATTGCAAATGTATCCCACGATTTACGGTCACCACTGACGTCGATGCAAGGATTTTTGACGGCAATGATTGATGGTACTGTGCCGGCGGAGAAACAGGAGAGATATTTACAGATTGTGTTGGAAGAAACGGTGCGGCTTTCAAGGCTTACTGAGGGGATTGTGGATTTAAGTCGAGCGGAGAGTAGTAAAATTATTCTGGATGAATCGGATTTTGATTTAAATGAGCTAATTCGAGGTAATATAAACTTGCTGGAGCCCCAGTTGAATGAAAAAAATGCAGTAATCAAAGCTATTTTTGCAGATCAGGTTACCATGGTACATGGGGACATTGATAAAATTTCCCGTGTGATTCAAAATTTGATGAGTAATGCAGTGAAATTTTCGCCAGTGGGTGGGTTAATTGAGGTGGAAACAACAAAAACGGAACGGAGAAAAGTTTTGGTTTCTATCAAAGACCATGGAATTGGCATAAGCCAGGAAGATCAAAAGTATATTTTTGATCGGTTTTACAAAGCGGATAGAACCCGTAATCAAGATATGCACGGAAGCGGCATCGGCCTTGCTATTGTGAGAGAATTTTTACAAGCCCATAATGAAGGGATTACGGTTAAGAGTGTGGAGGGGGAAGGTAGTACCTTTGTATTCTCACTCAAATTAACAGAAGAATAAAAAACAGTGTCAATTGTAGTTAATACAATTGACACTGTTTTTTATTTTAGGATTCATTAGAACTTCTTTTCATTGGAAAGATAGACTATAATTTTTCCACTTCGTCCATCCAAATGCGATTGGAGGCATCTGTTGGCATACGCCAATCGCTTCTTGGTGAGAGGCAAAGAGCACCTACCTTTGGACCATCGGGTAAGCAAGAACGCTTAAATTGCTGGGTGAAGAAACGACGATAGAAATTTTTTAACCATTTTAACAATGTTTCTCTATCATAGGCGTTACCAAAGGCTTGTTCTGCTAGGAATAAAACTTTTGAAGGAGAGAAGCCAAAGCGAATAATTTGATAGAGGAAGAAGTCATGGAGTTCATAGGGACCCACCAAGTCCTCTGTCTTCTGATTGATTTTTCCGTTTTCATCGGGAGGGAGTAACTCGGGGCTTACAGGGGTATCCAAAACATCTAAAAGAATTTCAGAGGCCTGCGTATCTAGCTCACCTGTGCTTGCAACCCAGTTAACCAAAACACGAACCAAAGTTTTGGGGATTCCTGCATTAACTCCGTACATAGACATATGATCGCCATTGTAGGTTGCCCAACCCAAAGCCAACTCGGATAAATCTCCGGTACCAACAACGATACCCCCTGTTTGGTTTGAGATATCCATGAGAATTTGTGTACGTTCACGAGCCTGTGTGTTTTCGTAGGTAATGTCATGGACGGAAGGATCATGATCTATATCTTTAAAGTGCTGCATAGCTGCATCCCGAATGGGTATTTCTCTAACGGATACGCCGAGGGACTTCATAAGGTTTAGGGCGTTCTGGTAGGTACGGTCGGTTGTACCAAAGCCTGGCATTGTAATACCCAAAACATGATTTCTGGAAATACCTAAAAAATCACAGGCCTTTACACATACCAAAAGAGCGAGAGTAGAGTCTAAGCCGCCGGAAATGCCAATTACCAGTGTTTTTGCATGAACATGCTCCATGCGGCGAGCGAGACCTGTTGTTTGAATCATAAAGATATCATGGCAACGTTTGCTCAAAGATTCGTCATCCTTAGGAATAAATGGCTTTGCTGAAAGGGGACGAGAGAATGTACCCATCTCGCCTTCTGCCATGGTAAATTTAATTTCACGGTAAAATTTTTGGGCATCGGCTTTTGCCAGCTGGGACATATAGGTTGTATGTTTGCGGCGTTCACTTGCTAATAATTCTAAATCTACATCAGCACAAATAAGCTGATTTTCACGAGCGAAAGATTCTGTTTCTCCCAGAAGCAATCCATTTTCATAAATCATACTATGGCCACTAAATACAGCATCCTGAGTGGATTCGCCAATGCCTGCAGATGCATAGGCGTAGGCCGCAAGGCAACGTGAGGACTGCTGTGCAATTAATTGATGGCGATAGCCAGGTTTTGCTGCTAACTCGTTGCTAGCAGAGGGGTTTAATAAAACTGTTGCACCATAAAGGCTTAGGTAAGAGCTTGGAGGAATTGGTCCCCATAGATCCTCACAAATTTCAACGCCAATTTTAAGGTACGGTATGTTTTCAGCAGTAAAAATAAGATCTGCACCAATGGGAACAACTTGTCCCGCATAAGTGATTTCTTCTTTAATTAAATCATCAGCGGAGGCAAACCATCTCTCTTCATAGAATTCGCTATAATTAGGAAGCAATGTTTTAGGAACCAACCCTAAAATTTTGCCTCTATGAAGAAGTGCTGCACAGTTAAAGGTTTGATTATCAGTTAAAACCGGAACGCCGATTAAAATTAACATATCTAAGTCCTTGGTCTCAGCGGCAATTTCTGCCACTGCTTTCTCAGCCGCAACGAGCAGTGGGTTTTGGAAGAATAAGTCTGCACAGGTATAAGCTGTGATAGAAAGCTCGGGGAATGTAAGAATTTTTACTTTTTCTTTCTCTGCTTTTGAAATGATTGCCATGATTTCCTGTTTATTAAAAACGCAATCTGCAACCTTAAGTTTTGGAACAGCAACTGCAACCTTTACATAGTTAAACATGATATACACTCCTTAGAATTTTCTAAACAAACCAATTACTTTTCCCAAAATAGTCACATCGCGGACAATGATGGGAGACATTGCTGAGTTTTCAGGCTGAAGACGGATAAAGTCTTTTTCTCGATAGAATGTTTTTACTGTTGCGAAGTCTTCGATGAGAGCAACGATGATATCTCCATTATTTGCTGTGTTTTGCTGGCGAACAAGGATTAGGTCTTTATCGAATATCCCTGCCTCAATCATACTTTCGCCTTTAACCCTAAGCATGAATACGGTATCGTTATGAATGTATTCAACAGGGATTGGGAAAGTATCTTCGATATTTTCTACGGCAAGAATAGGCGTTCCCGCTGTTATGCTGCCAACGATGGGCACATGAATTAATTCCCTTTGGGGAGATTCATAGAAATCGGGTGCCAAAATTTCTATGGCACGAGGCTTGGTAGGGTCTCGGCGGATAAGACCTTTCTTCTCCAACCTGGAAAGGTGACCATGAACGGTGGAGGTTGATTTTAGGCCTACGGCCTCACAAATTTCCCTAACTGAGGGTGGATAGCCCTTTTCTCTAACTTCAGACTTCATATATTCTAAAATTTGTCTTTGTTTTGGTGACAAATCACTCATTCATAACAACTCCTTAAATATAGATTTTGTAAACTACGAAAAATTATACAAAACAATGTATCAAAAGATATTTTCTTCCTTTTTTTGTAGTATAGCACAGCCTAAAAATAAAATCAAACCTACGTTCGGAAAAAGAATAAAAATTTATTGACAAAGAATAGGTGTTCGGTTATTATAAAAATATAAAAAGGAATATTTGTTCGATTAGGGGGTGATTGTTATGAATCAATCTACACAGAGAAAAATGGTTAGAAAATCCAAAATGATCCGTGAAAAAGTATTTTTATTATTGACATTAGCAATGATTATATGCCTTGGAACCTTGGCGTTAGGGGCGCAAAAGGATAAAAGTAGAGAAGTGTATTATGAAAAAGTTGCAATCCACTATGGGGATACACTTTGGAAGATTGCAGAAACATATAAGTCGGAGGAACAAAAAGTAGAACATATGATTTCAAAAATCATGGAATTGAATGGTATGTGTTCTGAGAACATAAGGTCGGGTGAAAGCATTATTGTTCCTATGGTGAAAGTAAAAGGATAGCCAAAAGGTGCCTAAGGTGGTTAGGTACCTTTTTTATTTAAAAAAGTATCAGTCAGTGCAGTTTGAAAAATAAATATGTTTTAAGGAAATTCTGGCTAATTATTTAGATTTGGGGGAAATCTATTCAAAAGAAAAACAATAACAATTGAAAGAAATAAAGTTTCATCATGTGATTTGAAGATAGACATAATCATGTAAATAAGGAAAGAATATATAAGTGTAGAAATAAGGGTTGAGATGCCATGAATTACATGGACAAGATGTTTTTTAAAATTTCTTAAGCGTTTTTTACGTTTACAAAAATTCATTGTTATCTTGTAACTCATATGGTAAGATATTTAAAAATATATAAATTTTGTAAGTGATTCTTGCTATTATTTGTATTGTTTTAGACGGAAAAAGAGAAGTGTTTCGGAGAAGGGAGGATGAAGATGTTACCTTGGATCGGAGTGTTGGCGATATTAGGGCTAGTCTTGGTTTTTGCAGAGATGCTAATACCCGGTTTTGGCGTGTTTGGTATCTTTGGCATAATATCTTTACTATGCTCGACGATACTGGCCGCGAGAATGTACGGCACATTTGTATTTCTAATAATGCTACTATCACTAATTGCACTTTTTTTCGTTATGCTTTTGATTGCGAAGAAAAGCGGCTTATATAGTAAAGTGATATTGCATGATCGTCAGGAGACTCAAGATTTTGATGAGTCTAAACTTGCAGGATTAATTGGTAAAGTTGGCACTACACAAACTACCCTAAGGCCTTTCGGGGTTGCGGAAATTGACGACAAAAGTATTGATGTTTGTTCTTTGGGAGATTTTATTGACCGGGGAAAGAAAGTTAAAGTGATTCAAATTTCCGGGAAAACCGTAACGGTAAAGGAATGGGAGGAAGAGTAGTCGTTTTTTAAAAGGAGGCATCTATTGTGTTTGATTTGATTCCGGTGGCACTACCTATTATTGTGGTCATCGTAGTAGTGGTTATTTTCTTAAGTTTTGTCCCTTTGGGATTATGGATTTCGGCAGTATCATCAGGTGTTCGTGTTAGTATTTTTTCCTTAATTGGTATGCGCTTGCGTAGAGTAAGAGCGGATAAAATTATTCGCCCTTTGATTAAGGCACAAAAAGCGGGTATGAATGTAAATGCAAATCAGTTGGAATCCCATTTATTATCTGGCGGTAGAGTAGATAACGTAGTTGATGCGTTGATTGCGGCCCACAGAGCAAATTTGGATCTTTCCTTTGAAAGAGCCGCAGCGATTGACTTAGCTGGACGTAATGTATTTGAAGCTGTTCGTATGAGTGTAACACCTAAAATTATTGAAACACCTTGGATTTCAGCGGTAGCGATTAACGGTATCGAAGTGAAAGTAATTGCCAAGGTAACCGTACGTGCAAACCTTGCAAGATTAGTTGGTGGTGCTGGTGAGGAAACAATTATTGCCAGAGTTGGTGAAGGCATTGTTACAACAGTAGGTTCTTCACAGAGCCACAAGAGTGTTTTGGAGAACCCAGACCTGATTTCTAGAACAGTATTATCTAAGGGATTGGATAATGGAACAGCTTTTGAAATTCTATCAATTGATATTGCTGATGTCGATATCGGTAGAAACATTGGTGCACATCTCCAGATTCAACAGGCAGAGGCTGATAAGCAGATTGCCCAGGCTAAGGCTGAAGAACGTCGTGCAACTGCAATCGCAAAAGAACAAGAAATGCGAGCTGAAGTTGAACATATGAAGGCTAAGGTAGTAGAAGCTGAGGCTGAAGTGCCAATGGCATTGGCTGAGGCGTTACGCAGCGGAAACTTAGGTGTGATGGATTACTATCGTATGCAAAATGTTCAGGCTGACACAAGCATGAAGCATAACTTGGGAGCAACGGATTTATCAAAGATGTTTCAACCAAAGAATGACCCCGATGGAAAAGTTTAATGAGCAATTTAAAATCTTCTGATATTTAGAAAATGAGACCGTCCTTTTTGGGCGGTCTTTATTGCAAAAAAAGGGTTAAATGATAAGAGGTTAAAGTTTTCAAAACATTAATAAGGTAGAAACAGCAAATAATAAGTGGTAATACTGTTTAAGGTTGGCTAATCGAAATATGAATACAGCTGTTTTTAATTTGGAGGTTTGTCGTTTGATATTGGTTTGGGGCTGGAATTAATATTAGGTTTGTTGTGACTTTAGAATTTAAAGATTGTTACGTTAGAACCAAAGAGAGGAAAAGTAGTAGGGTTGGGTTTGCAAATAAACAGATAAGGAGGATGTAGATGGCAAAAGGTCTTGAAAAAGAGTTTAAGAAAATTGTGGCAAAAGAAGAGACAAAATTTAAAAAAATAGAGAAGAAAGCTCCGAATCAAGGTACATCGAAATTAGATGGATTGAAACAAACCATGGAGGAGAAAATACCGGATAAACTGATTCATACGTTAGATGAGGGGTTTAATAAAGCTTTTCATTTGATTTTTTCAAAAGGAATTGGAGTGATTGAGAAGACTTTTAAGGAAGATGAACTTGCCCTTGAGTTTAGCGTGAATGATTTTCGGGTTGAGCAAAGGCCAAACAGTAAGTCTTTAAGGAAATTAGATAAAGGTATTAAAAAGGGACACCTAATTAATACCTGTACAACTGTGGTTGAAGGAATTGGTTTGGGTGCCATTGGCGTTGGATTGCCGGATATTCCACTTTTTTTAGGAATGCTTTTAAAGGGAATTTATGAAACTGCCATAGGATATGGATATGATTATAAAGAAGAGAAAGAACAAATTCTTATTCTTAGGATGATTACAGCCGCCCTAAGTCAGGATGAAAACAAGCGAGAAGCGGATGAAAGAGTAGAAAAGTGGATTGGTGAGATTAATAGTAAAGATGATTTGGCCAACGCTACTACTAATTTAGAGGATGAAATTCGGCTAGCATCAAAGGCTTTGTCAAGCGCAATGCTTTTGTCTAAATTTTTGCAGGGCTTTTTGATTGTTGGAATGGTGGGTGGCATTGCAAACCCATTCATTTACCAAAAGGTGATGAAGTATGTTACAGTAAAATATAAAAAAAGATATATAAATGAAAAAAGAACAAGTATAAAAAACGAAAGATAATCCATACTATAACTGCGAGGAAAATCCTCGAACAATTTAGGCTTAAATGAATCTAGGAGGTCATGGAGTATGGACAAGAAAACAAACAAAAGCACAGAAAAAACACAAAAAGGCATGAACAGAACAGAATTTGCTCAGGAATACAGCATTGAAACAGGTTCTCAGTCCAACAGCAAATGTGACAAGACAAATAAAACAAACAAGACCAACAAAACAAATAAAACTAAATAAGACCATTTAAGCTCTAAATGAAAAAATCCCTTCAGTCTTGAAGGGATTTTTTTGTTGCCAGAAAGAAAAGAAAAAATCGAGGGTTTTTGGCATCAGTACAACTGCACTGAAGGTATTTATTATGAAAATTAAATAAAATGTAAGTTATTTTTAAGTATTATGATATAGTTCTTTTAATTTAGTTGTGGTAAGATTGGCAATGTAATCAGAAAAGGAGATGTTAAAGATTATGAAAAAGCATTTAAAAAGAGGATGGGTAGCAGCTTGTTGTTTAGGTCTCGCGTTGGCGTTTAGTGGTTGTGGAAACTCAGGAGATGCTCCTGCTGAACAGCCTGTACAGGAACAACCAGCAGAACAGCCAGCAGAAGAACCAGTACAGGAAGATGCAGCTGATCAGGCAGCAGAAGAACCAGTACAGGAAGGCGCAGCTGGACAGACAGAACAAGATGGCGCAGCAACAGATGCACCTGCAGGCGCTGATGCAGCAGCTGAGGGTAGCGAAACTGCACCTGTCAATAATTAATCCATAAGCAAAAAGGTAAGGACATCCGATTAGTGGGTGTCCTTATTTATTTATTAAAGAAGAAAGGTGAGAAAGATTTAAAAAAGGGGGATATTACTTCAAGGGGATAACGACACAAATGCAGATAAGAGGGGTGGAAAAGAGGGGATAAATATAGGATTCCAAAGCTGAGAAATTTATTGAAAAAAAGTGTTGACAAATATAAAAAAGAGTGTATAATAATTAATTGTCACTGCCGAAAACGGCAAACGAAAAATGACAAAAAACAGCATACTGTTAAGGATAAACAAGCAAAAAAACTTGAAAAAAAGTTCTTGACAAAAGATAGTAAAGCTGTTAAACTAGTCTTCGCTGACATCGAAAAAGGATGTCAAAAAGCGACAAAATCAGATGGGTTTTTATGAACTTGAAAGTAAAAATTAATAAAAAACTTTCAAAAAAAGTTCTTGACAAATGAAAACAAACCTGATAAACTAATCTTCGCTGACAACGAAAAACGACAGCGACGAAACAGCAAGATTGATCCTTGA
>DFWH01000007.1 GCA_002380805.1 Clostridiales bacterium UBA4139
TGAGAATATTTCAATTTAAATACTGTCAAATAATTTACAGGAAGCTTCGCAATTGCTTGTTCAACTTCGTTTTCAAAAACCGGGGCTGTATCTGCTGTATCCTCCACATATATTTCTATTTCATCAAAAGAAAGGCAAGCTTCTCTTTTTCTTTTGCGATATAAATCAATTGCTATGTTCTCAGTTATAATAACGATAAAACCTTTGGTTTTGTGACAGTTAATTTCTTCTATTTTTTCTAAGTTATCTATAATGCGTAAGAAAGCTTGATGAACAGCATCTTCCGATAAATACGCATCCTTCAAAATTCTATTTGCAACATAAAACATTGTCTGCTCATAGGTGCGATAAATTTGCTCAAATTTACTTTTGTTTTCAGGGGTATCTATTAACGCTAAATATAGTAACATCAACTACTCCTTTTTAATCATTCTCAACAAATATACAAAAAGAGTACCATACACAATTGATAAATTCAATCGAACAATCGTGTATAGTATCGGATTATGCTATATTCTAAGTAAAAAGAATGGACGTGATGATATTTTACCAAAACTTACACTAGGCGAAAAGCTGAAAGAATTAAGATTTGCAAAAGGCTATAAGAATAGAGAGGATTTAGCCAAAGTCATAAATATTCCAAAAACAACATTAAATGATTACGAAAATGACGAGAAGAGCCAAGATGTTGGCTATGTTAACTTAATTACCCTCGCAAAGTTTTATGTCACCGAGGTTTGCTATGCTGTTAAAAAGAAATAGTGCTTTATTTCAGCAAGAAACCGTCTGCAAATTGCAGACGGTTTCTTGCTGAAGATGGCTTCACTGGTAATGAAATATTGAGGACACACTCTAACGGACAAATTCAAAAACGCTGCCGCCACATTGATGAATGAATTCGTAATCATGTGTAATCACAAGGACAACTTTCTGTTGTGCTTCCATCTCATGGAGGTAGTCAATCATTTTCATCATTTTGCTTTTACAAAGACCGCTGGTGGGTTCATCCAAGATAATAATAGGTTTGTCTGAGGCTTTTACCATGCCGATTAAAAGCCTTTGTTTCTCGCCGCCGGACAAAATTTGCGGATGAAGTTCTCTTTTATCGTA
Source organism: Clostridiales bacterium UBA4139 (assembly GCA_002380805.1). Lineage (GTDB taxonomy): Bacteria > Bacillota > Clostridia > Lachnospirales > Anaerotignaceae > Chakrabartyella. The sequence continues at coordinate 1,111 of DFWH01000007.1, forward strand.
TAAATTCAGTTCTCGTAGAATTTTCTCTTTTGCCACATCGTCGGAGCTGACAATAGATAATTCCTGCCAAACCGACTCGGTAAAGAGTTGGTAGTTTACATCTTGCATCACCATAGAAACAAATTCATAATTTTTGCTGAGTTTTCTATCGCCAAACAAACTTGTTCCTTTTCCTTTTGACAAGCCGGACAGCTTTCTGATAAAGGTTGTTTTTCCGATTCCATTTCGCCCGATAATAAAGTTGATTCCACAGGGAAAAGAAATGCTTATGTCCACAATGGGGCGCCGATTGTAACATACCATAAAACGTTCGCAGAGCAACTGGTCGACAGCTTTTTGATAATCCATTCCTTCACATAGCTTTATAGTATGGTAGGGTAGACTCTGTAAGTGTTTTTTTGTGATTTCCTCAAAAACTCTCAGGCCGTACTGTTTTGCAATTGCATTTAACTGGCATAGAGTAAACTTGTCCACGGGGAACACATTCATTTTTTTTTGATGCAAGATAACAAGCTTGCTCATAATATCTGCCAGATAATAAAGCCTGTGCTCCGCTATAATTACGATTTTTCCCATAGACTTTAATTCAAGGAGTATATTCTTCAATCGCTGAATGGCGGCGTGATCCAACGATGCCGAAGGCTCATCAAAGAGATAGATATCATTGTTCATGCACGCTGCTCCTGTGATTGCAACAAGCTGTTTCTCACCGCCTGAAAGCGTGAATATGTTCTTATCAAGCAAGTGGGAGGTATGAAGCTTTGTGGTGTACTCCTGTATCGTCTCCAGAATTTTCTCTCGTGGAATGTTTCTGTTTTCCAATGCAAACGCCAATTCATCTGTCGTATTGACGCAATAAAACTGCGTTTTCGGATTTTGAAATACGGTGGAAATAAATTTACTTCTGGCAGAGATGCTTTTTTCAAGGATGTTTTTTCCGTTAAATCGGATATCGCCCGTTATTTGCACCTCGGCAGTCTCTGAAATAATGCCGTTGATTGTTTTCAACAAGCTGCTTTTTCCGCAGCCGGATTGTCCGGTGATAACTACGATTTCGCCCTTGTCTACCTCTAGATTGGCGTTTTCAAAAACTTTATCTTCTTTATATCTGATTTCCAAATCTTTAATCTCAAGCATATTTACCTCTTATGTAGAATCCAATCAACAGAAACATGAGCAAAAAGAAAATAGCATCGACTCCTTTAAACTTTGCTGTGGAAATGCTGCTTCTTCCGCTTCCGACCTCCATGCCTCTTGTAAGCGCAGAAACACCCACCTCATCAGCTGTGTGCGTAAGACACATTAACAAGGGTACCGTTCGAAATTCAAATAGCTTGATTGGATTAAGAATCAATCTTCGTGTTGTCAAACCATGCAAATACATCGCATCTTTGATTTGACTGTAATCTTCTCGAACGGTATAAAAAAACCTAGCCATAACCGTAATGGGAATAACGATTTCATCAGGAGTCTTCATTTTCTTTAAGGAGTAAACCAAATCACTCATATCAGTTGATATCAGGGTATATTTTCCCATCATTAATCCTGGCAGCATTCTTAAAGCCAACATGGCGATAAATAGAAACAAAGATGCCAACATTCCCGTAGCATGGTATAAAAAATATTTTTGAATAATACTTGCTGCAAGAATCATAATTGTGCCTTTGATTGCCTCTGCATATCGTTTTTCGTGCAGTAACAGCAAATATGGCAGCAGAGAAGCAGCAATCGCTACCCCCAAATATTTCTGTTGTACATTTCCGAGCAGAAGGGTGTACGACAGAACAAGCGTCATAAATAGTTTGGTTCTAAAGTCCGGTTTCCACTGTAATACAGTATGCACGTATTTTATACCTCCTTGGTCATTCCTGCTTTCACAAAGTGTTTTTTAAGAATGACAATTCCAAGAGTACAACCAAGGTAAGTTCCAAACATACCAAGCAGAGTAATGGGCGCCAAAGACCAGTTAGGCAAAACGCTCATCATGTTAGCCGCATACTCTTGTCCATAGCCCATCTGCAGCATTTGCTCGATGTATTTGTCTCTTGCAAAGAAAATTGGAAGCCAGTTGCCAATCCCGGAAAGTGTTGCAACGGTAAAGGCAAGCCTTGAATATTTTACGCTGCAGTACCCACCTTTTTTGAGAAGCATTTCGCCAAGCATGCCTCCTATGAAAGCTGTCAATAGCATCCATGGACCATGCCCCATGACCACAAATAGAATTGCAATGATCATTTGCTCGATGAAAAGCATCCCGCGCGTTTTAATTTTTGTTGCAAACAGCATACTTACCGGACCTGCCAGCAGTCCGCCCACAAAAGGTACAATCGGCATAAGCACAGGGATGAAACCAATCATGCCTCCGATAAAAGTAAAGATGAAGATAAGAACCGTAAACAACCCTACGTTGATTAAATCTTTTACGCTTAATTTTTTATTCATTTTTTCCTCCGTTAATATTTAAATGTTTCAGCTAATTTTGCTTTTTCCACTAGGTTATGATAAGTAGCTGACTTGGACAACAAGTCTTTATGTGTTCCAAAGGCTTCTACCTCTCCGTCGTTGATAACAACAATCTTATCCACGTTTTCTATGGATTTTAGCCTGTGTGAAATGATGATAACAGTTCGATTGCGGGTCAATTCATTCAAGCTTTCCTGAATTTTTTTCTCATTGTCTACATCCAGAGAAGCGGCAATTTCATCTAAAATAATGATGGGTGCATTCTTTAAAAAAGCTCTGGCAATGGAAAGCCGTTGTCTTTCTCCGCCGGACAAAGCTGCGCCGTTTTCACCGATTACGGTCTCATAGCCGTGGGGAAGGCCTGCAATAAAGTCTTCGCAATTTGCCAGGCGCGCGGCTTGCTTCACCTCTGCGTCAGATGCTGATTGATTGCCAATTCGGATATTTTCCATTACGGTGGTATTGAATAAGGTCACGTCCTGAAAAACAACAGACGTCTTTTCAAATAAAGACTTGGTTGAAATGTTTTTAATGTCTTGACCTCCGATTTTTATCGTTCCGCTGTCATAATCATATAGTCTGGAAATTAAGCGCAGAACACTCGTTTTGCCGCAGCCGGACATCCCGACAAGGGCAGTAACTTCATTTTGATTTGCCGTAAACGTTACATCGTTTAAAACCTTTGTGTCGTCATTGTACGCGAAAGATACATTTTCAAGTTCAATGCCATAGTTTGAAAGTGCTGTCTCTTTACCCGTTTGTTTTTTTGTGGTTCTGATTTCCTGGATACGATGAATCATAGAATCAATGTAATAAAGCTCGGTAACGTTTTGGCTTACTCCGTCGACCGCTTCTTTGATTTTCATGGAAGCCAAAATATATCCCACAAAATAAAGCAGGTTGATTTCTCCTGCCAGGAGCAGACGCATTCCAATGAGCAGTACAATCGCAAAAGAAACCTGCACAACAATCCCCGACAAAAGCATGGGAATTGCCGCTATAATCTCTGTTCTTAAATGAATCTTTTCGCCTTCCTCCATTTTTTTATAAAGGCTTTGCTTTGTTTTTTTTGCAAGACGAAAACTTCTTATTTCCTGCTGCAATTCGATAGCTTCTTGAAAACTGTCTGAATTGTCTCTCAATTTTACATAATATTTCTTGTTTTCTCGCAATTGAATTTTTTTAGACAAGGCGATTAACAAAAAGCTAAGAACAATAGGCAGCACGACTGCGAGACCCAACTTCCAGTTTCCTGCTAATAAAAGCAGAGAAATCACCGGGAAAAACATCAAAAATCCAATGGCTTTTGCCATAGCATGGCTCATAGCATGCTCAATGGCAGCGACATCAGCCATGATTGTCTGTGAAAGATCGGATAGGTTATGCTTAGAAAAATAGGAAAGCGGTAATTCACTCAGGGAGTTTGCAATATCTAACCTCAAATTAGCGCTTTCTTTGTAGGTGCAGTTATAAAGTGTGTTGTATTCTATCCGTAGCATCAGGTACATGACAATTAACACCGCAACGGAGAAGGCTATGTAGAATATTTGACTTTTTACATTTCCCAGCACCAAGGCATCGAACAAAAGCATCAGCAGAATGGCAGGGAGCATATTCACAGCATAAACAAAAAAAGAAGAAAAGCTGGCTTTTACTAGTCCACTTGCGCCTTTTTCCGTCAGTGCAAAGCGCTTTTTAAATAATTCTTTCATACACGTACCCTCCAATCGTTTGCTTTTGCATAAAGATCCTGAAAATATTTATATTTTCCATCCTGCTGCATCAGCACGGAATCGTTGCCTCGCTCTATGATTTTTCCGTTTTCCATTACCAGCACTTCATCAACGGCTCGAATGCTGCTCAGTCGGTGCGCAATCATAATTACAGTTTTCCCTTTGATTAAGTTCTTGAATGCTTTTTGCAACTCGTGTTCATTTTCGGGATCAACGGCTGCACTTGCCTCATCCATGATAATAATCGCGGCGTCTTTTAAAATGGCACGCGCAATCGCGATGCGCTGCTTTTCTCCGCCTGACAAAAATACACCTTTTGAGCCGATTATCGTCTGCTCCTTCAATGGAAATTTTGCAATCAATTCATCACAGCCTGCAAGATGAAGTGCTTCAAACACCTGTTTTTTTGTTGCATGCGGATTTGCGATTTGAACATTCTCAAAAATACTCGTTTTGAATAACTTGCTGTCCTGAAATACAAAAGCGATACTTTTTGCGACGGCATCCTCGCTGTAATCTGAAATGTTCCTTCCGCCGATTTTAATAGCGCCGCCGTTCAGCTTATAAAAACCTGAAAGCAGCTTTGCTATGGTGGATTTTCCGCTTCCGGACGCTCCCACTAAGGCGTAGCTTTTATTTTCTTCTAACTTAAAACTGAGGTTTTCCAGAACCATTTCCTCGTTATATCCAAAACTAACGTCAGCAAACTCAATCTCATAATTTTCGAAATTTTCTAATGTTCCAAACGCAGGTTTGTCTGCCTGCATATCGGCAAAAATTCCTTCCAGTTTTTCTACTGCCGCGGTTCCCATATAAGCGTACATGGAAACATACATAATTTTCATGAAATTAGTAAACAGCACGCCGCTGAGGAATGAGACCATAATCAGATTTACGGCAATAACAGCAGGGGCCGAAGAAAGATCCATAAACAACACTATAAACGGTGTCAGAACCGCAATAGCGCCGAGAAAAACAAGCTGGAACCATACATACGGTCTTCTGCAGCTCATAGAATAGTCCAAAGCATATTTGGAGTAATCCATGATGGCCTTATAGAGTGCTTTGAAAGAGTTAACGCTGGCACCGAAAATTTTGACTACCTGAATTCCGCGTATATACTCGACTGTTTCACTGTTCATCTTTTCCAATGCTGCCTGATAAGTTGCCATGAAGCTTTTATCACCGGACATTAACACGATTTGCCCTGCCCCTAACACGGTAAACAAAACCAACACAATGCCCACTTTTACATCTACCATGAAACCAACTGCAAGTACCAGAATTGGGGTCAAAACAGCTCCTGCATTATCCGGAATTAAGTGCGCCACAATGCTGTGTGTTTGTGCTGCGTTGTCATCTATCAATTGTCGGGTTCGCCCAGATGCGTTCAAATCAAAGAATTTGAAGCTGGCGCTGGTCAAACCCTCGATTCCTTTTTTTCGCAGATTGGTTTCCAGTCTAAAGCCAAGAACATGCGTTAAAAGTACGGAAACCATATAAATAATCGAGCCTGCTATCAGAAGTCCTGCTATAAAAGTCGCATAATGGAATGCATCTCCGGCTTCTTTCATAACGACAAGCCTTTTAAGAAAGCCATAGAGATAGTAATATGCCGATACGGTTATTACGGTGGAAACTGCGGTCAAGGCAATGGCCAGATATGCCAGCCATTTTTCTTTGGGAACATAATAAAGTAGTTTTTTGTAAACCTTTAGCATTTTTTTGATTCCTCCTAGTGTTATTCTATTTAGACATGTTTAACGGCTTGCAGCACTCAATGTTTTGCAAGAGAAAAACTTTGAGCTGCATTTTTCTTTTTGTTTTCAGCAATTTCAAGCAAAGTCATTGTATCATTTCATAAAATGCGATACAATAAAAACAGGAATTAATGTCTAATCAGAATAATGTCTAATCGTGTTATTGGGAGGTGTCGACGTGGATACGTTTCAGGAATTTTTAGAAAAAATGGGTTGGGAAGTTTGTGTGAATTGTTCGAAATACTCTCCTGCAGGTAAGACTGTTTGCTTTCAGAGTGAGGATATGGATGGGCTTTACTGGTACTACGAAACCGATTATTTTATTATTGATATCCATGATTTTTTTATAAAAAAAGAACGAATAACAGACTCTTTTCCTGATATGAGCCGTTATATGTCGTTCAGTTCGTCTTATATTAAATCAGCCAATGGGGAATGTTTTAATCCATATCAAACATTGACAGCGAATACGATGTTTGTTACAAATATGGAAAAAACAAATTTCAGATTTCTTTTGCATGCAAATTTCCCTTATTTAAGTGTAGGCGTTAACATCAAAAAGAAAATGATTACAGACTATCTTTCGCGGCATCTTGAAGCGAACAATGCAACTGTTTCGGACGTTTTCTTTGACACTCGTGAGCTTGTCACAAAACCTTTGGAGAAGATTGCAAATGCTATTTTAAGTTGCAATATGAGTTCTCCTGCCGCTGAAATGTTTCTGGAAGCAAAAGCGAAGGAGTGGCTCAGCATTACTCTTGATGCCTATTTCAATAAGGCACCGGCAAAGATACTCTCATCATCAGATGAAAATGCCATTGTAAATGTGGCAAGTTATATTAACGATCACTATGCCTTAGACGTTCCACAGGAATTGCTTGAAAAAATTGCAATGATGAGCGGCACTAAATTGAAAAATCTGTTTAAACAAAAGTATCAAATGAGTATTACAGAATATGCCCAGAGGAAAAGAATGAACATCGCAGAAACATTGCTGTCGACCACTGCGCTGGAAGTAAAGGATGTTGCAAAATCGGTGGGATACTCATCTCACAGCCGATTTACAACACTTTTTAAAAAATACAAGGGAATCTATCCCCGAGAAGTAAAAAAACTAGGTGTGAAGGACAGTACGACCCATATCTGCCAAAATGAGCTTCGTCAGTGTTGCCATCATACCGTTAAGTGAGAAAATCTAAGATCATTATCTAAAGCAAAAGTATTTGGAGTCTTCCAGATGCTTTTGCTTTTTTATTTAAAATTTGTGCTCACTTTAATCCTGAAGAATCCTGAAGAATCCATCAACTTGCTTGAATTTCAAAAGAGAACCTGATAAGGTTAGATGTGACTAACCAATATTTACTAATTAAATCTTGCAAATTACGCACAAATATTGGTAGGAAAATACTCTTAAAATGGAGGTTATCAGATGAGTAAAACTCACAACTTATTTTTGAAGCGAATCGTTCCATTCTCAATGGCAATGTCTTTATCGTTTGCGCTTCTATTATCCGGGTGTGGCGCAAAGCCGCCCAATCCTTCCTCAGCATCTAACACACAGACCGCATCCGATGCAAAGAAAGAGGAACTGGTACTTGCAGTAGGTAAAACTGACAAGGGGATGTTTGATCCCCAAAAAGGCTGGGGAACGCATGCGCAGATCCGCCTCACACATAGCTCCCTTCTGCGAATTGATTCAGACATGAACTTTGTTCCGGATCTGGCAAAATCCTATGAAGTCAGCACAGATGGATTGACTTGGACATTCCCGCTGCGGGAGGATGTAAAGTTCTCAAACGGAGAACCGGTGACAGCGGAAGACGTAAAGTTTACCTATGAGATGCTTCAAGAAGATGGGGTCAAATTTGATCTTTCTTTTATGAAGTCTATTGAGGTAGGGGATGGGAACACCGTTGTCATTACACTAAAACAACCACGCTCCACCTTTGTTAGCCAATTGACCGAAATCGGCATTGTTCCAAAAGACTTGTATAATGACAACTACTCCAGCAATCCTATTGGTTCTGGCCCATATAAGGTAGTCCAATACAATGATGGACAGCAGATCATTTTGGAATATAACGATTATTGGTATGGCTCAAAGCCGCAATTTAAAAAACTTACGTTGCTACTTCTTGCGGAAGATGCGGCACTGGCAGCTGCAAAAGCCGGAGAAGCGGATATTGTTTATGTGCCACCTACCTTTGCTGATCAGAAAGCAGATGGCATGAGGTTGCTTCGGTTTGAGAGTATTGATTCTCGCGGAATTTCCATGCCCACACAAAAAAGCGGTGGCAAAGGAAAAATCAATGAAAACGATGTCAATGTAGGCAATGATGTAACGGCCGACTTGGCAATCCGCAAGGCGTTGACTGTAGGCTTAAGCCGTGATTCCATCATCGACATTGCTCTGGATGGATATGCTCAAAAGGCTTATTCTCTCTGCGATTCTCTTCCCTGGTTTAATGAGAAGACTATCATCCAAGACGGGAATGTAGCAGAAGCAAAAAAAATCCTTGCGGACGCCGGCTGGGTAGACACCAACAATGACGGAATCGTTGAAAAGGACGGACAAAAAGCCGAGTTCGACTTATTGTTTAGTTCCAGCGACCAGCTTAGAAGTGATATGTCTTTGGCTGTCGCAGACATGGCGAAGGAATTCGGGATTCAGATCAATGCCAAAGGAATGACTTGGGATGAAATCTATGTAAAGGGTAAAGAAAATGCTGTTATGTGGGGCGGCGGCCGGCACCATCCACACCAGCTTTATACCATGTACCACTCTAGTGTAATCAACCAAGGCTATAACAACATGCCCCACTATACAAATCCCGTAGTGGACGGCTATCTGGATAAAGCGATGCAGGCAACCACGCAGGAAGAAGCCAATAAATACTGGAAATTAGCCCAGTGGGACGGCACAACCGGCTTTAGTGCATTGGGCGAAACTCCAATCATTTGGCTCGCGCGTGTGGATCATTTATATTTAGCTAATGAAAAGCTGGATGTTGGCAAGCAGCCGATTCACTCTCATGGACATGAATGGGCATTGTTTGGAAATATCACAGACTGGACATGGGCGAATTAAGGCATAAGCCCTTATTACAATATCAGGGTTAGGAGGTTTGCCGGGGGCCAATGCTTCCTGCAAGCCTCCTTTTCTCTATTGAAAGGAGGCAACAATCATGGCAAAAACAATTTTCATCCGACTTCTTCGTATGGTAACGTTGGTAGTCGGACTATCAATTTTGACTTTTTCTCTGATCCACATCTCTCCAATGGACCCGGTGAATGCTTATGTCGGGGGCGATAGCTCTGCCTCACCGGAACAAATCGAGAAAATCAAAGAGTATTGGGGCGTAGATAAAGGTCCGGTGGAACAGTATGTTTCATGGGTAAATTCTTTGCTGCAAGGCAATTTCGGAATGTCAAAGCTGTACCGAGGCCCTGTTGCTGATATCATTAAGAGTCGTGCAATGACATCGTTTGCGCTCATGGGTACCGCATGGTTATTCTCTGGCATCTTTGGGTATTTGCTCGGAGTTGCAGCCGCAATGAACCGAGGGAAACCTCTGGATAAAGCAATCAAATGGTACAGCTATACTTTGGTCTCCACCCCGGTGTTTTGGCTTGGACTAATTCTTTTAATCGTTTTTGCAGTTGGGTTAAGGTGGTTTCCTGTTGGACTTGCCACACCTGCCGGCGTTTTGGACAGCGACGTACACTTCATCGATCGTGTGCGGCATTTTGCGCTACCAGCTCTGACTTTGAGCATTCTAGGCGTTGCCAATATTGCTATGCATACCCGAGAAAAAATGATAGATATTCTCAATACCGAGTATGTTCTCTTTGCGAAGGCCCGCGGTGAAAGTAAGTGGCAGATTTTTTGCAACCACGGCTTTCGCAACTCAATTATTCCCGCAATTTCCTTGCAGTTTGCTTATTTTGGCGAGTTGTTTGGCGGATCCGTTCTTGCTGAACAGGTCTTTGCCTATCCGGGACTTGGCAGTACGCTGACCACTGCAGGACTCAAAGGCGATATTCCGTTGCTAATGGGTATTATTTTAGTCAGCTCTATATTTGTGTTTACCGGAAACTTTATTGCGGATATTTTAAATACCATCATCGATCCGCGTATGAGAGGAGCTGGTTAACATGCGTACAATGAATCGGGAAGATAATGCAAAACGAAAAATGATGCGGATGCTTGTATTTTCTGTTGCACTACTCAGTGTAATTCTTATTTTAAGCTTTGCTCTGAGCGATGCAAATTTGCGTTTGAGTGCAGCCGGTAAAAATCTCGCTCCAAGCCTTCAACATATTTTTGGAACAGATTGGTTGGGGCGAGACATGCTGACACGAACGGTAAAGGGCCTGCGGCTCTCTCTGTTGGTAGGTGCTTTTGCATCTATGATAAGCGTCTTTTTAGCAACTGCTATGGGGATTGGCGCAGCAATTTTCGGGAAGAAAGCGGATACTTTTATTTCGTGGTTGATTGATCTGTTCATCGGAATGCCGCATCTCGTTTTTATGATTCTAATTTCTTTTATTGTAGGGGGCGGCATCCGAGGGATTGTGCTAGGGGTATCGCTCACACATTGGATGTCTCTCTCGCGAGTTGTAAGAGCGGAGGTCTTGCAGCTAAAGAATGCAGAATACATACACATTTCGAAAAGCTATGGCAAGTCGCCTTGGTATATTGCTCGCAAACATATTCTACCCTCGATTTTCCCTCAAATTATGGTCGGTTTTTTATTGATGTTTCCTCATGTCATTCTACACGAAGCAGCACTGACTTTTTTGGGATTTGGCTTATCACCGCAGACACCTGCCATTGGTATCATCCTCTCGGAAGCAATGAACCATATTTCTACCGGAAAGTGGTGGCTAGTACTATTCCCTGGACTGCTGCTAGTCATTGTAATCAAAAGCTTCGACAATATTGGTGAGCAAATTCGCATTCTTTTGGAGCCATCAAGCGCCAATGAGTAAAGGAGGTGGCATAATTGAGTCATATAAATAAAACAACACTTTTGCAGGTTGAAAAGCTTTCCATTGGCTTTTCTCAGTATTTTAAAGGAACACAGAAGAGAACGATTCAACCCATTGTAGACTTGCACGTAGACATTCACGAAGGAGAGATTGTAGCTATCGTTGGTGCCAGCGGTTCAGGAAAAAGCTTGCTTGCTCATGCTGTCCTTGGTATTTTGCCGGGAAATGCTATTTGCAGTGGTTCTATTATTTATAGAGGCGAAGAATTAACAGAAGAGCGGAAATGTCAGCTACGCGGAAAAGAGATTTCATTCATTCCTCAATCTGTAAATTATCTGGATCCTCTTATGGCGGTCGGAAAACAAGTACAAATCGGTCTGGAGAAAAACCAAGCGCTCCAAAGGCAACGAGCACTATTCCAAAGATACGGCTTACAAAAACGGGACGAAAAGCTTTTTCCTTATGAGCTTTCCGGTGGTATGCTGCGCCGTGTACTCTTTGCTACCAGTGTTCGAGATGGGGTGCGTTTAGTAATTGCGGATGAACCGACTCCCGGTATCCACCCCAAAGCACTGTCAGAGATACTGAAACAGCTTAAAACCTTTGCTGAGCATGGCGCAGGTGTAATGCTAATCACCCATGATATTATGTCAGCATTGCAGATTGCAGATCGGGTTGCCGTCATCAGGGACGGGCAAACCGTAGAAATATCTGATGCCAGTGCATTTAAAGGTCGCGGAGAACAACTGCAAACTGATTATACGCGCAGGCTTTGGAGGGCACTCCCACAAAACGATTTTGATCTAGAATTTCAGATGAAGGAGGGAGAATAGCTATGTCTTTAAGCGGAGAACAATTGGGATTTTATTATCGGAAAGATTGCTGGATTTTCAAAGATGTCAATATTTCAGTTGCACCTGGTGAAATTCTCGGACTTTCCGGATATAGCGGCTGCGGAAAAACGACGTTATCCAGAATCCTAGCAGGATATATCTCACCCCGTGAAGGAAAAGTGACCGTAGGTGACCGTCCCTTTCAGAATGGAATTTTTCGTCCGGTACAGCTTATCTATCAGCACCCCGAAAAAGCAATTGATCCGAAATGGCGGATGCGCGAAGTTCTGACAGAATCCTATATGCCATCCCAAGAGATCTTAGATGCTTTCGAAATACGAGACGAATGGATGAATCGCTGGCCTATAGAACTGTCGGGTGGAGAGTTACAGCGATTCTGCATTGCGCGCGCCTTGAATCCGGAGACCAAATATCTCATTGCGGATGAGATGACCACTATGTTAGATGCAATCACGCAAGCTAAGATATGGCATAGTCTTCTTAAGATTTGTCAAGATCGTAAGATCGGCTTGATTGTGGTCAGTCATGAAAAGAGCTTACTTCATCGTATATGTGATCGCACATACAAAGTAGGACAAGGTGATTAAACGAAAAGGAGCACCTTTAAACGGAAGTATTTTGTATTTACCATGTTACATAACCGAACCAAACACACAAAAAGCAATAAAGCAGCCGCCGCCAATACAAACAATGTTGAAAAGCAAGGAGAAAAAAGAGATTTTGTAACGTTTATAAAAAACGCGTAGCTTTTTTGCACTAAAAGTTTTATAATTTTACATAAGATTATGGACAATTTGTTCTATGATAAGAGAATTTGGGGACTGTAGACGAATTCATAATTTGCACATAATGCAAATTAGTGAAAGCTGAGGCGAACCTTTACAATTAGTCTTACCGAAGCAGAGTCTTTTGCGTTATCTAACTTTTAGGATGAAAATAAAAGGAGCCTTTATATGGAAGCTTTGTATAGAAAATGTGAACCAATTTTAAGAGAAAACTGGCAGTTTCTTGTGGTAGCTGGCGGGCTACTTCTTCTGCTAGGTTCAATTTTTCGCTGGAATTGGGTATGTGGTAATGAAAGTGCCGAACACAAAGGACTGTTGCATTTTATATATATTTTTTGGGGAGAAGCTGGTTATAGAATTGCGATGGGACTTTTGGGGTTACTCCTAATGGCAATTGGAATTGCAATGCTGTTTTTATGGTAATTCAGATGATCTAACAATAAATTCACGAATCAACACAAAATATTATACTAAGAAGGAGAGAGTTGTTATGGGCTTTTTAGGACTTGATCCAGTAAAAGGTGCTGGTGGTTGGGAAGACATTATGACTGAGCAAGAAATTGCTGACATGGAAAAGAAAGGGGTTGATATGTCTGCAGTCCGAAAAAAAGAGAACAGCGTCGCGAGACGTTTGAAAAGTAGTGTGAAGAAACTGCTGTTGCTACTGATGTTAGTAAATTATCCCCATATTGCAATATACCAAGGAATGTAGAAAGTGAATTTATTAGAGATATTGCGGGGAAAGCTCCCTTATTTGGTAAAGGAAAATAGATTAGCCAGTATTCAAACGCGCCTCTAATTTATTGTGCTGTTGTTCAAGCAAATGCAGATTTATGGATCCCTGGTCATGGAGAAATGCTAGCTGCCGCTTTAGTTTTCGCATTAGATGACAAGCACAAATATGATGTGGATTGGCTTAAGGAAACAGCAAAAAAGATTGACCAAATGAGAAAAAATGAATCCGTACCTGAAGACTGTCGTGAATTTATAGATATGTTACAACTTGAACAGCAACAATTGTGCTTTGCCACCGGAAGTGAACTTGCTGGGGGCGAATTAATGCATTTCCACAGTGAAATGTGTTTCCAGTTAGGGAGTTCTTTAGTGCAAGATGCAAACGCATGGTGTGTGCTGTATAAGTTTAAAACACAAGATCTTTTGCCATCAAACCGACTTCCTGAAGATGGAATAGTGCCATTTTTATTGTTGACACCACCAAAAAAGAAAACACCAATTCACTTTGCTGAAATTCCCAGTAAATATTATCAGGTATAAAGCAGATTCCCTTTTCCAAGCTTAATTTCATAGCTATGTACTCCACGGATTAGTAAAATTGTTGTAGATAGTATCAATGGAAAACTTATATCAGCCTTTCGGATAGAACATAGTAAAAACGAAAAAAACTATTCGCTCCTCAAGCTAAGTAACAAAAATCAATTAAAATATGAATAGGAGGACAATATGGGATTATTGGGATTTGGAAAGAAAAAAGAATGGGATATTGAAAGGTCAAACCGAAACAAAAACAGAATCCGTCAGTTGTTTAATCAAGTAATGCCTGATGGTGACACTTGGAAAGTTGTCTATGGGTATGGACTTGACATAAAAACGAGCGATTATATCATAGCCAGAAGAAACACCTATAAGTATACCAGTTTAATCATTGGCTACCGTGAATCAGATATGAGTATTGCTTGGCTACAAACCACTCCAGAATTAGAAGGGTGCAGTGAAGCAGAAATTTTTACAAGAAATAATATTAAAAAAGCAAAAATTTCGACTGGAATGTATACTATTTTTCATCAGGGCGGCATGATGGCAGGATATACCCAGTTTACTACCTTACCAGAGAATGACGAGGATTTTTTGGTCTATATGTATCAACCAGATGAACACGAAGATTTCGCAAGGTTCTATAAAAGTTTCTCGGGCAAATAGGATAAGATTATGAAAGAAATAGTGAGCTTTATAATCCCCTTTTTTTCTTGTATCATTGGAATATTTCTTCATTATAGCACTATTTATTAGCTCCAATACAAACATTGCTTTGTAAATCAAAAAAGCAAGTGCAGGCATTAGTATATAATGTCTACACTTGTTTTTGACCAGAATAGTAAGGTGATAATCAAAATTATTGGTACTGTCAATAGTTACGCGCAAAATAGGAAATGAGGCCAAAAGGTTGCTGTTCAACTGACAGTGGCATCCAGGTCTCTGGTCGGATTTTCAAGACGCTTCATGTTCGTGTATTTTTGGTTGCCCCAATGTGTACCTGCGACATGTCGCAGGCGAGCGCAAACGAGCATGAGAGCGGAGTTTCCATCCGGGAAAGTGCCGACGACGCGTGTGCGACGACGAATCTTCTGGTTGAGCCGCTCAATGACGTTGTTGGTGCGGATGCGCACCCAATGCTCATACGGGAAGTGCATGTAGACCAGGGTTGCGCCAGTCCTCAATATGGACATATATGCCATATGCCTTTCTTTTTAGCCTGTCATCGGTGGTGTTCAGCATCGCCGGAGGGATACTTGGCTTCTTCAGCGTTGTTATCCTGTTCGGTCAGCTTGGTATATTCTGATTTCCACGCTTTTACTGGCAGGGTGGAACGTCCGTTCATCATGCCTTTTAAGTTTACCGTCCGTTTTTTCTGTATGAGAGTAACAGACCGGGGCAGGAAGAAGCCGCCGCCGCGCTTTCAGAGGTTTTGCGGGAGGAAGAAGCGGCGGTGGAATTGTGGTATCCTGTCTTGAAGCGGTCATTTGAATGTGTGGTTGATTCGGTTTCATCCCTGTCTTTGATTGCCTATTATCTGCACAAGATTGACGAATGGAATCTTGTTTTTCAGAAATATAAAGTCTGCGGAAAAGACTTTCTTGCCCGTAGCCGCCATTATGAATTGTGTTCGGACGAGTGCCGCAAGCGACAGGCGGCAGAAGCCAAACGGGAGTTTGACGAGAGGGCAAAGGGTGACAGGCTGGAACAGCTTTATGAAGCGGCGTATTATTACTGGTATAACCGTCTGCGGAAGTTAAGGTGCGAAAAACCGCCAATCCTGAAAAGGCGGCGGCTGTGGGTGAAGCGTTCAAGGCGTTCCGAAAAGAAGCGGTCAAGCGCAAGGGAGATGTCAAGTGTGGAAAAATGAAGCTGAACGATTTTCCTCTTGGCTCATAGAACAACAAAACGAGGTTGACCGATTGATGGCTGGTTGATAAAATAGGGGTGGTTTTAGGGCGCGGTACAGCCCCTAAAACACCCCTGTATGCGTTTTTCAGGGCTGTCAAAAAGTGCTGATTGTGTCCAATCTGCCTGTCACGCTTTAGCCGCCCTACGGCTTTGTATCACCTCCCTGTGCAGTCACGTCAATTCACTGCGAATGAGCCGCTGCCTTGCTGTTTTAGTGTAGTATCATTACTACCCTTTACAGCATACATCCCACCTCCGGAAACACTTCTCCCACGGCCTTTAGCATACCCTGACACTTGTCACCGACGATGAGACTCACACCATCCAGTCTGCAGCTTTGAGCCATTGGAAGAAGCTGACCTAACTGGCCTTATCTTCTTTCATCCCCTCAGTAGCACCCAAAACCTCACAGTAGCCGTCCTCGTTGACTGCAATTGCCACCATGCAAAGGATGCTCTTTTTTATTTAATTGGGAAACGAAGATACAATGTGTATATATCTTTTTGTTCATTATAAAGTAAACTTCCATGGTGTAGAGACATTATTTTTTCGCAAGTCTTCAGTCCAATCCCTGTTCCTTTTTCTTCAGAAGAGGTATAAATCCGATTGCTGATAGTAAGGAGAAACATCTCCTTTTCTATAACGCTATGAAACCGCACAGGAAATTCCGGATCAGCATATTTCTTTATATTAGAAAACAGATTGTCAAAGAGACGCTGCACCATAGCCTTTTCCGTCAGCATATCAGCGTTGGGGAGTTCAATCTCATTGATAACAGTAAATCCGCTTTGTTCTATCAAACAAATATGTTCCTTGATAATTTCCTGCAAAGCTTCTTTCACCGAACGGATTTTCGGGTGAAATTGCAATTGCTCCGTTGTAGCCGCAAAAAAGTATTCAAACAGATTGTTAACCAATCCTTTAATTTGAAAAGCCCTGTTTTTGCACTTCCCCAGAAAAGGACTTTCACCTGCCGGGCAAGCTTCTTCCTCCATAATTTCCAGATATCCAATCAGTGCGGTAAGTGGAGTGCGCAAGTCGTGAGAAATGCCTGTCATTAGTTCATTACTGGCGGCTGCTACACGTCCTGCGTATTGCTCCCTGACGATAAAAGCTTTTCTCATATCATCAACTTCCTGCGCTAAGGATGAAAGCTCGTCATTTCCTACAACCGTGATAGGATAATAAAGATTTCCACCTTCCAAGATTCGTATTTCCTGTACCAATGTATTGATTTTCGATACCTTTTTACGAATGAATACAATCATAATGGTGATGAAGCACACGAAAAATAGAGTCAAGTTTATGTAGATTGCGTAGTCCCTGAAACGATGCTGAAACTGGTCATGGATAAAAGCCACAGCGTCCCCATCTTGGAAGGTAAGTATATATCCATTGTTCCATGCAAGTATGTCTTTTTCAGAGTCGGCATTAATACGAATAGAAAGTTCAGGTAACGTCGGAGACGAACTATATACTTGTTTTTTGCCATGATAGATAGCCACCTCCGTTAAGGCGTTACCTTTCTCCCAAACATCCAATTGAGATAGATCGGTTAATTGTATATTCTCAGTGCTGATATATTGTTGCAGACTATCTGCCTTTTGTTCTAAATGGGATGATACTACCTTAGGATTCTCACAATAGATCTTAATAAAGTGATACGCCACATGCTGTAGTACAAAGAACAATAGCCCCGAGATAAAAAACGCTATTATAGCAGAGAGAATTAATTTATGATTCAGTTTATATTCGTGTTTTGTGCTATTCAATGTAATATCCTTTCCCCCATGCAGTGTGGATATATTGAGAATCTTCTGAAGCTTCCCCCAGCTTTTTTCTCAAATTCTTAACGTGCACCATAATAGTGTTATTTGAGAGTGGAAGGAAGGGCTCCTGCCAAACATACTCATATATCTCTCGGGCTGAAAAGACTTTTTTGCGATTTCGTAATAGTAGCTGCAGTATTTGGTATTCAATACTGGTCAATACAATATTCTGACCAGAGACGGAAACCTCCCCTGTATCCAGATTGGCACACAACTCTCCAACGCAAATCTCATGTAACTCATGCGGATTTTTGTGCGTTTGATAAACGAGATATCTTCTTAAAAGAGCCTTAACCCTTGATATAAGCTCAACAGAAGAAAAGGGCTTGATAAGATAGTCATCGCCACCGCATAAAAGTCCTTGTGCTTTATCTACATCCCGTGTCTTTGCACTTAGAAACAGAATAGGAACCATTGTCGTCTTACGAAGTTCCTTGCATAGCTCAACCCCAGATTGGCCGGGCATCATAACATCCAGTATGATTAAAGCAATACAGGAGCCCAGCTTCAACAAAGCTTCCTTCGCATCGGCTGCTTCTTTGACAATAAAACCATTTCTACGTAATAGGATACGAAGAATTTCACGAATTTCCGGATCATCATCTACAATTAAAATAGTTTCTGGATTTCTCTCTTCCTCTGTTATCAAATGTGATCTACCTCATTTCAATTAAAACTTGTTATTCCTTTACACTAAAGATGACATAGCTGATTTGGAATCAATCATTTTTGTTTTTTAACATTCTGACAAATAGCATCAAAGGTTTTAACGCTGATATCATGCTCTACTTTGCAAGCATCTGTATGGGCCGTTTCCTCATCTACGCCCAGCTGAATAAAAAACTCGGTGAGTAGTTTATGTCGAGCATACATCTGCTCGGCAACCGCCATTCCGGTATCTGTAAGTGTAATAAGACCTTTGCTATCCATAGTGATATATCCGTTTTCCCTTAATCGTTTGGTTGCATAGCTTACACTTGGTTTAGTAACGCCTAAATGATCGGCAATATCAATGGAACGTATAAACCCATGTGTCTCTTTCATTATTAACATCGTTTCCAAATAATCCTCAGACGATTTTTGTATTTTCAATGCAAATCCAACTCACTTCCTACAGGTTTTAAGTACAGGTTAGCATACTCTAACTGGTTTTACAATACTATTCGTTTATTGTTCACAAAACCGCTAGAAACAGTAACGTGACAATGAAGGAAGGTTACTGATCCGGGTTTGTATAATATTTTTAATAGCTCAAAAGAATTGCTCAAAAACAAGTGAGTGCCACCCCACAAAAAAACATTTGCAGAGTGGTACTCACTTGTTTTTTCTTTATTCGAAATCAAAGGCTTCGATTTTTTCCCAGATTGCATCGCACTCAGGGTCAATATCGTAAATATTTTCAATCTCCTCATAAAGCTTATCCACCTGGTTGTGCAAGTCCTCCGTTGCCTTATAAGCGGCTTCCGCTTTTTCATCTAGCTGTTTCTCAATGGCATCTGCCTTTTGTTGATCTTTTAATAGAATTTCCTTTTCATCGTCGGTCAAGACCTGCGATGCTCTAATAAAACCCATGAGGTTTTCCATCAGCTCTTGCTCTGCTGTTGCATTATCACACAACTTGTCCCAAAGGCCGATGTTCGCTTCAAAAACCTGATCCCATTGAGCAAAAAGGCCTTCAGCGTCGTCCCAGAATGGTGCTTCAATGCGTTCGATTTCCTTTTCAACTTGTTCCATTTTCGCATAGTAAGGTTCCGTTTTCTGATCAATCTCAAGCAATTTCTGCTTTTCAGCTTCAGATAGGTCGTCAAATCCCTTTAAGGGGGCTTCCAAACCCTGCACCATGCATTGGCTTGAACTGATTGGTTCATTGCTCGGTGTTGCTGCGTGAGCATACACAGCCATATTTTACGCAATTCTACCCATGTACTCCAGAAACGGTACATTTAAGCTGTTTCTATCTTGCTAGAAGGAAGGGTACGTCTATTTACAATTGACAAGGATAGCATATATATATTAAATTGAGAACGGATTACAAATTCGAGGGAGGCGTTTTATGCAGAGAGCACCCTATCAAACGAAACAAAAAGCAGCTATATTGGAGTGCCTTTATCAAAACAACGAAGCGCATTTCACAATCCCTCAAATCGCAGAACAGTTAAAGGCTGCAGGCACTGCCGTAAGCACACCTACCATTTATCGCTATTTGGATACACTGGTGGCAGAAGGGAAAGTGCGCAAATATGTGCTGGACGGGAATGCCGGTTCCTGCTATCAATACAACAGTGAATCTGAGAACGAGGAACTCTTCCATTTTCGCTGTGAGAAGTGCGGAAGGCTGTTACACTTTCAAAGTGAAGAGCTCCAACAACTGAATGCACGGATGAAGCAATGCAAGAGTGGAAAAATTTATTTGGAACAAACCGTATTTTACGGAATTTGTGAGAATTGCGAAGAATAAGACGTAGAAGGGGGCATGAACATGAACGAGAAATACCACAGTAAAAAAACACGAACATATACGGCACTTCTCTGCGTTTTCATTGCTGCCTTTTTAGTATTGTCATTTGCTTACGAAATCAAGGAAGCAAACCATGACTGTATGGGGCACGACTGCCCAGTTTGTGCGCAGATACAAAGCATTGAGAATTCCCGTCAACAGCTTTCTCTTGCTGTTGTGGCACTTAGCACTTTCACGGTGCTTTTGATCCGTGCTATGGGAATAGCGCCTTTGCATGACGTGCTGCTTTGCTATAGCTCTCCTGTACAACTTAAGGTGAAATTGAATAATTAAAACCTCCAAGAGGGACTGGGGCATATCCACAAGGATTGTGTGTCACAGCCCTTGTTTTTGTGCGCAAAAATACAAATACTTGGAGGTTTATTTTAATGAAACGAATGATTTCGCTGCTGATGGCAGCGCTTATGATGACTGGTCTTTTAACCGCTTGTGGTACTTCTAAAAATTCGGATTCGTCTTCCAGCAAGAAGCTAAACATTGTTACTACAATTTTTCCTCAATATGATTTTGCAAGGCAGGTCGCCGGCGATCATGCGGAAGTTACTATGCTGCTCAAGCCTGGTGCAGAGAGCCACTCCTTTGAACCGACACCGCAGGACATCAAGAAAATTCAAAGTGCCGATCTGTTTATTTACACTGGCGGCGAAAATGACGTATGGGTAGACGATATTCTTTCCTCAATGGGCGATAAACGTCCGGAAACCCTCAAACTTTTGGACTGCGTTTCTACGGTTAATGAGGAAATCGTAGAGGGCATGGAACATGAGCATGAGCATGAGGAAAACCATCACGACGGTGAATTTGAAGATTCCGAAGTGAAGGACCGTGCACTCAGCGACTGGGCAGGCGACTGGCAATCGGTATATCCCTATCTATTGGACGGCACACTAGACGAGGTGTTCCACCACAAGGCAGAGGAAGACCGGGATAAAACAGAACAAGAATATAAAGAATATTACAAAACCGGATTTAAGACCGATGTGGAGCGCATCAAAATTGAAGGCAACCACATCAGCTTTTATACCAAGGGGAAAGAAGCTTCTTCCGATTATGCCTACAAAGGCTATGAGATTTTGACCTATGAATCAGGCAAAAAGGGTGTCCGTTATCAGTTTGAAGCAACAGACACAAACACTGCCGCGCCCAAATACATTCAGTTCAGCGACCACGAAATTGCACCTACAGACAATCTGGAGCATTTTCATATTTACTCCGGCAACGACGGCTTTGACGCTTTGCTCAAAGAGATGGATAACTGGCCGACTTACTTTGGAAGCAAACTGACGGGAAAAGAAATTGCGGAAGAAATGATCGGCCATGAGCATGCTCATGAGCACGAGGAAGAACCAGACGAGCATGTGTGGACCTCCCCAGCAAACGCTATTTTAATTGCAGAAAAAATTGCGGCCCTGCTGAAAGAAAAAGACCCTGCGAATGTTGCTGCTTATGAAGAAAATAGCGCAACCTATGTGAAAGAACTGAAAGCGCTGGACGAGAGCTTCCGTAACGTAGTTTCTTCGGGCACCAGAAAGACGGTGCTGTTTGGTGACCGCTTCCCCTTCCGCTATTTTGCCGATGCCTATGGCCTAACCTATTATGCCGCATTCTCTGGCTGTTCTGCAGAAACGGAAGCCAGCGCCTCCACGGTTGCCTTCCTTGTGAACAAGGTCAAGGAAGAAAAACTTCCTGTGGTATTTACCATTGAATTTTCCAATGGCAAAATTGCCGACTCCGTATGCGATGCCACTGGCGCCAAGAAATTGATGCTTAACTCCTGCCACAATGTTTCGGCAGAAGAGTTTGCAAACGGAGCCACGTATCTCTCCCTTATGCAGAAAAATGTAGAGACATTACGGGAGGCTCTGAATTGACATGGCCCTCTTAAGTTGTGAAAATGTTAGCTTTTCGTACGATGGCCGCATAGTGGCAAAAGAAATCAGCTTTACTGTGGAATGCGGAGATTATCTTTGTATCGTGGGAGAAAACGGTGCAGGAAAAAGCACGCTGATGAAAGGCCTTTTACAACTGAAAAGCCCATCCGGAGGAATACTTCGGATGGGCGATGGCCTGAAAGCAGATGAAATCGGATATTTGCCCCAGCAAAATGAGGTACAGAAGGATTTTCCGGCAGATGTGTTTGAGGTTGTTCTTTCCGGCTGTCTGAATCGTTTAGGTTGGAGACCCTTCTATGGAAAAAAAGAAAAGGCTCTTGTACAGGAAAAGATGGAGCAGCTTGGCATTACGCATTTGCAAAAGCAATGCTATCGGGAACTGTCCGGCGGTCAGCAGCAACGGGTGCTGCTGGCTCGGGCACTCTGCGCCACACAAAAACTTCTGGTGTTAGATGAACCTGCTGCGGGACTTGATCCGTTAGTGACGAAAGAGCTATATGAGTTAATCTCAAAAATCAATGCACAGATGGGACTGACTGTTATCATGGTGTCCCATGACATTCAGAGCGTACTGCGCTACGCACATAAGATACTGCACATGGACACCAAACAAGTGTTTTTTGGAACAACTGAAGAATATCGACACACGCCTCTGGCTCAACGTTTTGCAAAAGGAGGAGAGGCTGATGCTTAGTATGTTTCGAGAAATGATGTCTTTTCCATTTATGGTACGAGCTTTGATTGTCGGTGTCTTAGTAGCGCTTTGCGCCTCTTTGCTCGGTGTGAGCATGGTGCTCAAACGCTACTCCATGATTGGTGATGGCCTGTCTCATGTGGGGTTTGGTGCACTGGCTGTGGCTACCGCGCTTCACGCAGCTCCCCTTGCGGTTTCATTGCCCATTGTTGTGCTGGCAGCCTTTCTGTTATTGCGTATCAAGGACAGCAGTAAAATAAAGGGTGATGCTGCGATTGCTATTATTTCGACAGGGTCTCTGGCCATCGGCGTTATGGTGATTTCAGTCAGTACCGGCATGAATACGGATGTATGCAATTACCTATTTGGATCCATTCTTGGTGTCAACCAAAATGAATTGATGCTGACGGTTGTTCTTTCTATATTTGTGCTTGTGCTGTTCGTGCTGTTCTATCATCGAATTTTTGCGGTGACTTTTGACGAAACCTTTGCCAAAGCCACCGGAACCAAAGCGGACCTTTACAATATGCTGATTGCGCTGTTGACCGCTTTTACGATTGTGCTCGGAATGCGCACCATGGGCGCGCTGTTGATTTCCAGCCTGATTATTTTCCCGGCCTTGACCTCTATGCAGTTGCTGAAACGATTTCGCTCTGTGGTAATCTGTTCGGCGGTGCTGTCACTGATCTGCTTTCTCGCAGGGCTCGCGATCTCTTATCTCTATGCAACCCCCACAGGGGCAAGTGTAGCAATTTTGAATATTGCCTGCTTCCTGCTTTTTTCAGCAGTGAGCTGGCTGAAAGGGAGGAGGATGCGAGGATGAAAAGAGCAGTAATCTTTTTAGTTGCCGTACTTTTATCCTGTATGTTTATTAGCGGTTGTGGAGCCAGAAAAGGGGGTGAAAACAGTTCCCAAGGTGCGGATTCCAACACCCAATCACAGAAAATAGAAGCACAAGAGCAATCCCTGCCTACCGTATCCCCTGATACAATTGCACCGCCTACTGTTTCTAGTGTACAACCAGCTTCACCCGAACCGGAGGAGACTAATAGTGCTGATATTTTGATCATTGGGGAAAAAATGTTTCTAACGCAAATCAATGAAATCTATTATAACTTCGACCAGTATAAAGATAAGACGATTGTGGTGGAAGGCATGTATACACTTTTATTCAATCAAGACGGAGTGCGTGAAATTCCAGCGGTTTATCGACGAGGCCCCGGTTGTTGTGGAAATGACGGTTGGGGTGGGTTCCTCTTGAAATATGATGGTGACTATCCAGAGGATGACGCTTGGATCAAAGTAACCGGCACACCTGAATTGGTAGATAACGGGTACTTCCAAGACCTTTACTTAAATGTGTCTAGTATTGAGGTTTTAGACGAGCGTGGCGAAGAATTCGTCACTCAGTGATTTACATTATTATTGGCACTCATTGGAAAGTGCTCAAAAATACTCAACGCTTTAACACAATTTTTCTGAAGACAGATGAATTGCATATTGGCATGGTTCTAGAAGGTGACCCAACGCTTCTAAAAGAGATAGCCGCACATTTTACCGTGCGGGTATCTCTTTTTAGTTGGAAATTAACTTGTTAAGGGGTGGGAACCGTCCCCGCATGTTCCTTTTAGGACAACCGGACTCAGGGTTTTGACGAGTCGTTCCCTCGCCCCTCAAAATAGTCTACTGCGCGTTGTTTACAAATCTTCATAGCGTTCGGATCTGACAAATCTGTGCCACTTTTCAAAATGTCTTTCGGGAATCTACTGCGAAGTGAGCTTTCAAAGTTCTCACCGTCTTCAGGTTCCCAATAATCAGTGACACTGTATAGACCATCTTCGCTTGCAAAGGTGATAACGCAGGGACTGCTTCCCCCACCTGTTAGCTTTGCCTCGCCTTTCTCAAATTGATATTGGGCGTAAAGAGCCACCAGATACACCTCAGTAGGTTTGTCCTGCACCACAGTCTTAAGTATATCATGGTACTCGGTGGCAAATGTCTGCTTATCACCGCCGCTAAAGATGTTCCTGTTATGAGAGATTATTGCGTCGGACACTGCTTGCTCTAATGCCACATCCACTCGAGAATCTGATTGATCGTTCTCATCTTGATGCGTCGTGCAGCCGCCCAATATAAAAATACATAGTATTGCGAGAATTGAACACATGCACAGTTTGTTTTTCATAGATAATCAGTCCTTCAAGTCTAATTTGCTATTTAATAATTCTTGATCACATAAAACGAATACGTAGAGGTAAGTTCGGTATTGCCAAACGCAGCATCTTTTCTTTTGCGATTATGGGCTGTGTAACAGACATCCGTCATCTCCCATTACTGCATTGGACTGCTCCTTTCGTGCCCTCTTTGACGTGGGATTGTCGGTTTCTTCTGCATCTGCAAAATTCAGTATGTTGCTGTAATGGAAATGGACGGCTTGGTCTGTCCCATTCACTGAATAAAACAAGACAAGTCTATACTCCTTTCCACTTTTAACAGTGCATTTTTCGGAGATGCTACCGCGTCCATTTTCTGAGGTGCTCCAGGAATCCGCATAAGTAGTTCCCTAATAAAACGTCAGCATAGCAGAGATTTTGTCGCTTGCATTCCCACTTTTAAGCCGGCTGCACACACACTTCACTCATTTTAAAGGATGATTGCTCGCTGTCCTCTGTTTCAAGCAGAGCAATCATATCAGATTCGCTCATGCCAACTAACTTATGCTTTTTCAGCATATCAGAAACGATTTCAGCACGGCATTCAACATCTTCGTTCCACCTTTCCGTGGAAAAGGTATGCCGGTATTTATATGTGCCAATGAATAGTAGAGTCCCAAGTATAGCTGTAGCAAATACAATTGAGACAGCAATACTCATACGCTTTGCATGAAGTGCTTGATCTTTTGTTTTATGTTCATTCATAAAAGAATCTCCTATTAATCATTTCATGATTCATTCTCTCCACGCAATACTTCTGAGCCATTTTATATGGTTATATCTCAAGTGTGATGAATTGTAATGCATATCAATATGAATTACAAGGTAATTTATATGAACGATAATACACATCATAATAAAGTAGAGGTGATGTGTATGCAGTCGTCGTTAGATTGCTTTGCAAAGGCAGTTCGTATGAAAAGGCTGGAACGTGAGTTGTCACAGCGTGATTTAGCCGACAAACTTAATATGAGCATGAGGACTATAATCAATATTGAAAAGAATCGCAGTAACCCTAAAATGGAAACCATCGTCATTCTCGCAAAAGAGTTAAATATTAGCCTGGATTCGTTAATATTTGATCATCAGTCATCAACCATTCCAAAATGTGTATTGGATTTCTTCGCTGGTAAAAGTGAGGATGAAGCAAAAAAATACATCGACTTATGTAAGCAAGCATTAAAAATATCAACTTAACAAAGAGCGCCTATTGACTACAAATGCATGGTCGATGGCGCTCTTATAGTTTGGGGCGGGCACTGGTATGCTTGGTTTATAGTTCGTTATCAGTATCGGTAATACGATCGCGCAGCATGGTAAAGCTCCCGCGATTCACCGATATAATATCGCCATTGCTCACTTCTATTTCGTACTTTCGAATACTTTTGATTGCATTTATGTTCACCAGGTAACAGCGGTGACAACGAATAAAGCAGCGTCCCGGAAGTCGTTTTTGAAGATTTGTTATCATTTCTTTTACTTCGTATTTTTTTGCAGCTGTCACAATGCTGCTCTTCTTTCCAAAGCTTTCAATATATATCACATCAGAGAATGGGATGTTATGTTGCGTGTTTTCAATTTGAAACGATAAGAAATCTGCACGATTGGTGATGTCTTTTCGGGTATAAAGTATGATCTGTTTCTCTTTACTTAGATACCTGAACTGATGGTATTTAACAGTAGGGGTGCCATCCGGATAAAAGCCATGCCCTATGAAGCTATACTCCTCGCAGATATTCAACTGTGTTTTTAGGTTTTTAAGGCCGAAGCAATATTTCAGATACTGCACATCCCCGCGATCAGCGTATTGGTCAATGATACGATTGATAAAAGAAGTATACTGGGATGATAAAGACGAAGGTTTTAAATTGTTATTTTCATAATCACTTATCATCATATAGCTATCTGTCTTTAAAAATATGCAGCAAATAAAATCATAGGTATCCGATAACAAAAGGCGGTCAATATGCTGCCGTAACTTTCCATTGTTTATGTCAGTCCACTTCATAAGTGCAATGATGTCATGGGTACTGGGATTCTGCAACAATGTGAGGCCTAGCTGTAACCAAATATGAGCATTGGCATATTTTATTTCTGCCTCGTAAGAAAAGTGGGAGGTGCCAGAAAGATACGCACTAATAAGCTTTTCAGACGTGAGCTTTTTTTTCATATCTTTATCCGGGCTGTGTAAAATTGCATTTGCAACAGCAGAAAAATACTCATCTGCTGTAAGCTCATAAAGAGCATGAGACAATTCTAATTTGCTGAAGCCATTGGTGATTTTTCCAGTTGACAAATTCATGGATAAGGCCGCTACGCAATCATTTCTGCTTGCAAACCACAATGACAACGCCTTTTCATAGTACTCCTTTGCTGCAACTTCTTCTGTCACGTCAATAATTTCTCCGACCGCGGCAACAAGTCTGTTGTCTGTATCTCGGATGAAAGAATACTCAACAGATAACCAATGAAGTGTCTTATCAGGCAAACTTACCTTGATAATACTTGCATTATCATTTTTGCCGTGAAGAATGGTTGCCATTAACTTTTTTAGTTGACTTTTGACAGGTTTAAGAATGGTGTTGCCATCTCTTAATTCGGATATATCGTACATAGACACTTGGCGTCCGGTCAGCTGCTTTAACAAAGCGCCTGAAAACCGTACAGCATTACTACTGAACTCATATCGGAAGATAATATTTTTCGATAGGTTTTCCAATATGGAATAACTTTGTTTTTCTTGAAACAACTGATCTTCAAGAGTCGAACCGAATGGAATTGGAAACTCAGAGGGGATTTTAATGATTACTAACGCTGATTGAATAGAAGGATCAGATCGAAAGCACACTAGTGAAGTCTCAATGGCTGCATTAGTAAGTACTATATCAAACTGATAGGAAGCAGTATTGTTTTCTTGAAGGTGCTCTTGGACAGACGCCACCAGAGACGACAATACACCGTTATCCGCGTTAGCATTAGACGCCTTTACCTCGAAAAGAAAAGAATCAAAAGGTGTATTGGTTTCAATAACCTTTCCTGCATCCAAATCAATCATAAGCGCTGGTTGTAAGATATCACTCAATAATAGTTCGCCTGACATTAGAGAATCACTTCCTTCCGCTGGGATATTTCTTAATTGTTTATCAAGTATATACTTTCTCACGATAATTATAATTGACCTATGTTTCACTAGCAAGAGTTTCGGAATGAATTGTACTTCACACGGGAATCAACAGTATAGAAACAAACAAGCATCCGTATTTTGCGGATGCTTGTTTGTTTCGGTGGTAATCCCAATGTCCGTTTGCTGCACATCTATGTGCATTGTGATACAGTTCGTGCTTAGTGGCACTCAGTTCATTCCGAATCTATTGTTCCGATATTTTCGTTTGTATATGCTTTAATTACTGTTTTCGATTATATTCGATTTCCGATGAACTTTTTTATCATAAGCTTTATCTTAAATTGTATATAGAAATTTGCAAGCTAAAACAAATTAGCATGACTATCTTGAAAAATTATATAAAGTTTTATGCAGTGGACATCACCAATTTGTGGATAGAAATTTTCTGTTCACAAAATGTTCCTGAATCTTTGCCGGGAGAAGCCACCTGCTTAAGGTATTGCGTGAAATCCACTTGATCTACCATAGCAAAGGAGGCACATTACATGAGAAATAACAAAGAATCTGAGCAAACGATATTACACAGTTGTGCCGATGAAAAAAGCATGGCTTTTCTAAAGCATATTTACCATTCTGTCCCTTGCGGCATTTTTACATATTCTGATGCCGAGATACCTAAAATTCTGACTTATAACTACGCCTGTAGTCGCATTTATGGATATGAGGACGGTAGGTTACCCTTTGTTGGGGCTGAATGTCATATAGCCGTTTTGGATGGAGATAAAGAATATTTTCTGGAGAAATTTCAGTATTGTCGAAAAACAAATACTCCGGTACATTATTTGCTTCCTGTGCAAAAAAAAGATGGGACTATCATTCAGAAAGATTGTGTGCTTGAACTCATCGAAAGCAAAGACGGGACTCGCAATTTTCTTGAAATTTTTGTTGATGCCACAGAACGTGTTGTCACTGAGCACGCATTAGATAACACTTCCATCTCCATCTGGGAATATGACTTTAAAACTTATTCCATTCTGCAAGGTGTTCGTAGTATGGAAATACACGGCCTAGATAGAGTTATTCAAAACGTACCGGAAAGCCTAATCGCCAATGGAAGCATTCATCCCGATGATGCAAGTGCCTATCGGAACATGTTTACCTCACTCCACAATGGAGCGCAAAGGACGGAGGGTATTTTCCGGATACTTTCAATTGATAACACCTATTATTGGTACGAGCACATTCAATACACCAGCATGTTTGATTCGGGTGGAAAACCTTATCGTGCAATTGGAATATCCGAAGATGTGACAAATATTGTAGAGTTTGAGAGAAGGAACGCAGAACTTGCCAAAGAAGCTGAGACAGATGCGATGACTGGTCTGCTGAATCACGAAGCGACGTTTCGATTTATTAGGGATGCACTTTTAAAAGAGAACGAATTCACTCATGCGCTTTTTATGATTGATGTAGATGATTTCAAGCGTATCAATGATACTTATGGTCATCAAACAGGAGATGAAATTATACGGCAATTTGCGCAAAGAATTCACGGATGTTTTCGAGATGTCGATATTATCGGCCGCATTGGCGGAGATGAAGTCATTGTCTTGATGCGCAAGGTACCGAATGTAGAGGCCGTTACTCAAAAGGCCGAGTTGCTTTTGAGGAATCTATATTATTCGCATATTACCCCATCTGGTATTGCAGAACTCACAGCGAGTGTTGGAATTTCGCTATATCACACAGATGGGATATCCTTAGAAAGCCTGTATGCTGCTGCAGATAAGGCATTGTATGCTTCCAAGCGACGCGGGAAGGGATGCTATTCTTTTTCGGCAAAAGCCTATACTGAAGACACTGGCAAGTATGCACTGATGAAAGGTGATGACTGTATTACTGTTCCTGTAGCGGATGTGGATTACGAAAGACTGTTTGAAAAAGCAGCTCGGCGGTTGGTCGAGAGAAAGTTTGACTTTATATCACTGGTTGAAGTGCAGACACAATATTTTAAGTTGGTGCACTCCATAACTCCCGACACAACATTTTGTCCCACCACCGGAACGGAAACTTTTGACGAACAGATGAATATTGCAGGGAGTAGGATCCACTCTGTTCGAGGATCTGAGCATTTTCGCAAGGAGATTTCATTCCAGCACATTTCTCAAATTTTGAAAAATAAAGATGTGTTTTTCCATTATGATACGATAGCAACGGAAAACGGATTAAACCGGTATAAAAAGTGGAGTGCTTTTTATTTAGACAATACACAGCAGTATATTGTTTTTGCGCAACGAGATATTTCAGATACTTATGAAGTAAAAATCGACCCACTAACCGGTGTTTATAATTACAGAACATTTTGCCGCCGTGTGCGGAAACGCTTAAATGATAATTCGAACACCTCATACTTGATTCTTCGCTATGATATTGACCGTTTCAAAGCATTTAATAATTTGCTTGGAATGAAAGCAGGCGACGACCTTCTCCGAAACATGGGTCGGAACCTTCAAGACTCCCTACCAGATGATTGCATTTTCGGACACGTTGATGCCGATCATTTTGTTGCTTTACTTCCAGTAGAAACAGTTGACTTAAATCAATGGTTTAATTGTCTGCAGTCTTGGCTTGATAAATACCCATCCAGCTTTCAGTTAAAAGCATCCGCTGGCATTTACCCAATTGTCGACCCGAGTCTTGATGTATCTATCATGTGCGACAGAGCCAAGTTGGCGCTGAGGCAGATCAAGGCCCGTTTTGTGGACAAAATAGGAGTATATTCTGAGCAGCTGCTGGAGCAATTGATTCAGGAACAGACCTTACTTAATGATGTAGGCCGTGCCTTTGAGGAAGAACAATTTGTGCTCTATTTTCAACCGCAAATCAATTACGAAAGTAGTAGTTTAATAGGTGCCGAGGCACTGGTCCGTTGGCAACATCCGGAGTTGGGGTTGGTATCGCCAAATGTGTTCATCCCGATTTTCGAAAAAAACGGCTTGATTCGCAAGCTAGACAAATATGTTTGGGAAAAAAGCTGTGCATACATTAAAAGGTGGGAACAATCGCTAGATAAATTGCTGCCTATTTCGGTTTCTGTCAATGTTTCTCGCATTGATATTTGCGATGGTACGCTCTGCGATTATCTTGTTGATTTAACCAAGGGCTATTCCATATCTCCGTCTATGCTTCATCTTGAAATTACAGAGAGTGCCTATATGGACGCTCCAGATCGTTTGGTTGATATGGTCCGACAATTGCAAAATGCTGGCTTTGCGGTCGAAATGGATGATTTCGGCTCTGGATACTCCTCCCTTAAAACGTTGGAAGATGTACCTGTCGATATGCTGAAGTTGGACATAAAATTTATTTCAGATTTGCAGGACAGTCCTCGCGGTGACCGTATCTTAAGCTCTGTGATTCGCATGGCACGTTGGTTAAACCTCCCTGTAATTGCAGAGGGTGTGGAAACCCAGTTGCAGGCCGAATATCTTAAGAGCTTTGGCTGCATTTACATGCAAGGGTATTATTTTGGTAAGCCCCAACCTGCTGAGGAATTTGAAGCACTATTATCAGAAAAAACTATCTGCAATGCGGTAGAGTTAAAGCAGATTAACGACGATAGCCTGGCCACATTTTGGGACGCATCGACCCAAAAAATGCTGCTATTTAACAGCTTAATCGGTGGCGCAGGGGTATTTGAATACCATAATGGAGTTCTTGAGTCGATACGGCTGAATAATGACTATTTTCAGCTCCTTGGGATTACACGAGAAATATACAAATCCTATGAGAAGGATATTTTATGTACATTGGACGAGGATTCACAAAAAACAATAATAGAAAGCATTGAGAGAGCATTGCAAACAGGATCGACACAGAAGGGAGTAGTATCACTAAAGCGCCGCTCCCCTCTTGTTAAAGTGTCTAAGCTGCGCTTTCGTGGGCGACTGCTGACTAAATCAGGAGACGATTATTTACTCTATGTTACAGTCGAAGATGAAATAGAACAAAAAACAGAGGAGGAAAAATAAAATGAAAAAAGATGAGTTATTAAAAGCTTCAAAGGCTCTTGAGATGCTCGCACAGCGAGATGGCGTATCCGTTGAATATGTGAAAAAACAAATTCAGATTGCTATGATTGCAGGGATGTCCAGTTCTGATCCCGATGCGCAGGCTTTTTGGCAAAATCTTCCTCATGAAGGTGACATCCCCACACCGGAAGAATGTATCGCCTATATTTCTGGCAACATTCGAAAAGATAGAGAGTAATGCGCATGAGATTTTAAATCGAAATACATGAAGTCATAGTTGCGTTACATAGGTAATGAAACATATTAAGGAGGTTGAGATGGAAAATTCGGAAATGAGGATAGGCGAAATAGAGGTGCGAAAGAGTTATGTCCTTTATAGAGCTAGTGTTTATTTGGCTCTTGGTATCGTAACGGCAATCGCAGGGATATTGTACCAGAAGAATATTACAGCCATGTATACAACTATATGGTGGAGTAAAGACGTTCCATTTGGACTGACGTTGATTTTCATTTTAGTTGCGATGCACGCAATTACAAAGCTGAACCAGAGCGTTACCTTATATGAAAGAGGTTTTTCATATCGGAACAAATATTATAAATGGGAGGATATTCAATCCATAACTTGGGTGTCAACGCCCTATCTCATTCTTGGATTCATTCCAATTCCATTCATAACGTATAGGCATTTAAGCTCTATCCCCATGGGTAGCAGCCCCCTATTGCCGGAATTATCAGATTTATATTTAAAAGATTTATATTTCAAGTTTTCAAGTGCAGCACAACATGTTGCTAACAACCGTGACAAGGAGGATTAAAAATGGGCTTATTTGATTTTTTAAAAGAGGATTCTAAGGATAAACAGGCTTTGCGTGCATTTGTAAATGAGGTGATTCCCGAGGGGGACAAGTACACCTTTGTGTACTCCACCTTTGAAGACCCAATTATTTTTACCAACAACTTTATGGCATATTCCTATGTTGTGGCGTTTAAAAACGGAGAGAAAAAGTTTTATATCATTCCAGTGGGAATCGATAAGGGCAGAGTTTTAGGCGGTGAGACTATGGTAATTACCAAGGATGTGGTGAAAAAGGTATCCCATAGTTCCTACACGTCTATTACGACCATTAAATTCAACGACGACAGAAATGACCTTATGTATTCTACAACAGCAACAATGATCAGTGCCCCAGGTATGTCCGCATCTCAAACCTCTCTAAGCCAAAGAGAGGAACACAAGCAATATGTAGCGTTTATCAAGGGATTCTAAGATGACTTGATGTAACTGTTCATGTTATTTGCTGAACAAAAACAAACCATGTGGTATTTGTATTAAGCAAAGGAGTAGGCCTGTGAAAAGAATTGGGCTAGGGATTGCAATCCTATTGTTTGGTATCTTGTTAGAGTTATCAACAGGTGGACTGCTATACTTCTCTTGGGGTATTGCTTTAGTGGGCTTGATTTTTGCGATTGCCGGATTTGCAGGCGAGGAAGATAATTAAGCTTTATTTGTTAAATTGGAAGCATGAAAATGTCCACAGCGAGTAAGATTTTTGCGTAATGAAAGATTTTTGGTGAAGAACGATTCCTATTAAAGAAGATTGTTTGTAAATCTTAAGAATTAGCATATGAAACTTTTAGATAGTTTTGATACTCTATAATAAAGGGGAAGTAAAAAGAAACGTCTTAGCCCTATTGCTCGTAGCGATACTCACAGAAGAAATGTAAGACGTTACTGTGAGAGAGAGGAAATGATAATGTTAATGAAAGCAAAACACTTTTGTACCTGCAGAGATTTAGACTGCAAATTAAATCCGGCGAATCATGATTTGGGATGTGACCCATGTATTCAAAAAAATCTGAAGCAAGGAGAAATTCCCGGATGCTTTTTTCGTTTAATCAGTGACGATCTTTCCGATTTGGAAGAATTTACTGTGAAGGAATTTGTTGATTTTTACTTAAAAACAAAATCACTGCAGTGTGATTGAGAGCAAGGAGTTGATTATGGGTAAGCGAAAAAAATTTGTATTTCCTATGATAGCAGCCACTATCATTTTGGCGATTGCCATTTGTCTCATTGTAAATCATATGGGAAATCGGTATGAAAACCTCAGCCCAGAAGATCAAAAAATCTTAGCCGAGTATGATAGTCTGTATAAATCCATGACGCAAAAGTCGCTATGGGACGGTTTTAATCTCCACGAGCATCCGATTGTCTTGATTTCGAAAGATAGTGTGAACGCTTACATGATTAATGCTGATCATGTAAGCAACGGCATTTTTGCAAGGGAAATAGAGATGCCAAAGAACTTTTCTTTAAAATCGGTTTATAGATTGTCCATCCTCACACCACAGTTGATACCGTTGAGATGTGCCGGCAACTTTAATACAATCGGAAAGCAATACTCGATTTTTGAAAATGATGTTTATTTTGTAAAGTACAGCGCAAAAGTGTCCTTGGAAAAGGAGTATTCTTCAGAGCATTTTGCTGCATTTTTAGCACACGAGTCATTGCACTATTACATGCAAAATCAGTGGCGTTTAGATTCTTTGCCAACAAGTCAGCTAGACAGTGGAGGACTTGAATTGCTTCAGGGTGAGTATCAAATCTTATCAAAAATACAAATTGCGAGAGAACAAAAAACAACTCATAGGGAATCTCAGCTTGACCATGCAAAAGCATTGGTTTCGGCTATAGATAAGCGTCTTGAAAATAATGCGGAGTATGTGACAGAAGAATTGATTCGAGAAACAGCAGAAGGTACAGCAACCTATGTTGGAATCAAAGCTGCTGAGATCATAGGATACGACTTCGGTGTGATGTACTTTGATAATGTGAAAAATGTTTCTTTTGACGATGTTCTTCCGCAAATCGAAAATGGGAACCTTACGAAAGAATTCCTATATAGTCGTATGCCCTATGAAACTGGTGCAGAAATATGCTTATTATTAGATGAACTGGGAGTTCCCAATTGGCAGGAACAGTTAAACAATCAAACACTGAAACAGCCAGAAACATTATATAGCGTTTTAAAAAGGTATATAGAGGCACAATAACAAAAAAGACCAGATTAAAAGATAATCATGTGAAAAGAGTAAGGAGACTGTATGTAAATATGAAAAATGGAAAAAGAAAACTACTTTGGGGCGTGGTACTATTTCTGTTCGTTGTGGGACTGGGTATCGCGGTACAACATATTAATCAAAAAGATAAGAAAGATGAAACTTACGTTATTGCAGTCATTGACACTGGTGTAGACTATAACCATCCTGACTTGAAGGATCACATGTGGGTCAATAAGACAAGCCTACCAGGTACGCACGGTTACGATTTCATCAATGATGATGACGACCCCATGGATGATTTTGGACACGGAACCCATTGTGCAGGCATTATACTGGAAGAGACAAAGCGACTTGGACTAAAGGGTAATGTGGAGATCATGGCACTCAAGTATATGGATGAGACAGGCGGCGGACTTTACGAAAAGGCCATTGCAGCGTATCAATATATCATAGATGCCAAAAAACAAGGCGTTAACGTTGTGGCCATCAGTAATTCTTGGGGAATTACTGAGAACCCTGTTGAACTTGAGAATATCATTCAGGAAGCTGGCAAGATGGGGATTATTTCAGTCTGTGCGGCCGGAAACTCCTCAGAAGATTTAGATCGCTATAAAACCTTTCCGGCAGGATATGAATCGCCCTATACAGTCATTGTCGCTGCCGCAACCGACAACAAAGAACTGGCCAGCTTTTCTTGCTATGGAAAGCACAGTGTGGATGTTGCGGCACTAGGCACCAACATTTTGTCGGCTTATCATAAGGATGCGTATTTGCCGTCTGATAATATGGAAAAGGACTTCACTTGGAGCTTGCTTCCTACCGGGAATCAGGTTTACTCCGAGGGCTCCACAGATGCAAAATATGTCAATGTCAGAGAATATACGTTTGAAAAACCGCTTGAATCAGGCAGGTACTTTGGCATTGAATTCATGTCCCATGCGCCCAAGGGCGCCTTCAGCATCTGCTATGTAGAGACCTATCAAGAGGGATCTTGGTGGCAAGCGGGTGCTTTCGGGCTGCCGGATATCAATTTTTATAATACAAAGTATTTTGCACTGCCTGAAAAAGCAGAGAAACTTCGCTTGATTTGTACCTCCATTGATAGCAAAACAGAATTGAACATCAGAAAAATGGGATATGGCGAAAGCGGCGGCAAATATTTTCGTATGTCCGGAACCAGCATGGCAGCTCCTGCAGTAACAGCAGAGGTGGTTTGGCTGATGGAGTCTTCTCCAAAGGCGTTGTTAGAGGAAATTCGTGCGCGCATCATCGGTGGCGTAGATAAAGTTCTACCTGCCGGTTTGATTGCATCGGATGGTATGGTGAATGCTGCGAAAGCAAAGAGCGATCCGGCGCCGGTGGCAGTGTCCGCAAGTGCAGAGGGAAACACCATTACAATTGACGGTTGGTTCTTTGGTGAGAGCACTGGTTCAGTTACCTCAGCCCTTCCCTGTAAGGTTCTCACATGGAAGGACAAGAGCATTACCCTTCAATACGAAGGCGATTTAGACAATTATGTTGATTTCACTATTGCGAGGGCGGACGGTGTATCCAGCACACAGAGGCTGATATTTGAGGCACGTTCTAAGGCATGGGAAGTAAAGGCTCCATTGCCGGTGAAGTTGGCATATGCCACAGCCGTATCCTGTGACAACGCTATTTATGTAATGGGCGGTACCCTTGCAGATGGCACCACAAACAATCAAATGTATCGATATGATTCCACAGCAAACAGCTGGGCAAGCTGTGGAAAGATTACCGATGAAGAACAGGCAGAGTTCCTGCAATATGGCATAAGTGCCGTGTGCTATCACGGGAAAATCATCCTGATGACCTTTGATTCCATGACTGACCAGAATCGCTTTTTCGAATACGATCCCAAGACGGAAGTATGGCAGGCAATGAAATTCAGTAGCCTACCTGAAACCAAAGCAAATGCCACCTTAGCAGTTTATCAAGATGAACTGTATCTGGTAGGCGGCATTGCAAAGGGAGAGGCAGATCCAGAAAGCAACGCTATTTGGAAGATGGAAACTGCTAGTGGAAGTTGGACAAAGGTTGCCGAATTAAGCGGAGAGCGTTTTGATGCGATTGCCGCTCAGGTTGGAAACTCGCTTCTGATCGTTGGAGGAAAGCAGGGGGAAAATAAGCCTGTTGCTACCTGTGAAATCTTCGATGGAAAGAAAGTCGAAGTCATGGGGACTTGTCCTTTAATTGGACTGAATTCCACCAACTCTGCCTATAGTGGAGGAAATGCATTGAATATATTTACAGATGGCAATACGTTTGATGCACCGGGAATCACTTATGATTTAGCCTCCGGGAAATGGACTAATCTAACTCAGCGGCTTGGATTTTCACAGCGTACAGAGATTTGCCATGCTGTATTAGACAATCAGCTGTACCTCATCGGAGGACTTTCTGATTCAAGAATCACAGATCAGGTAGATGCCATTCATCTGCCGTAAGGAAAGGAGAATTTGTATATGAAATTAGCGGAGGCACTTGTTATCCGTTCAGATTTGCAAAATAAAATCAGCGAGCTGGAAACTCGGCTGGAGAACAACGCCACGGTGCAGGATGGAGAAAAACCTGCGGAAGATCCCAAGGAACTTCTTTCACAGCTGGATCGGGCATTGGAGGAACTGGAACAGTTCATTTGCAGAATCAATCTGACAAACGCTGCCGTGCAAAATGATGGGAAAACGATGACAGAGCTGCTAGCTAAGAGGGATTGCTTAAAGCGTAGGCTCGGCATTATGAGGGATTTTCTTGACTGTGCCTCTATTCCTACGCATCGAACACGGGCGAATGAGATTATCATTCGAAGTTCTATTCCAGTCTCCGAAATCCAGAAGTCGGTGGATAAGCAATCTGCCGAGCTGCGGAGGTTGGAGCTTGACATTCAGGCACTGAATTGGAGCAGCGACCTTATGGAATAACGCACAGATGCAGATGTTGGTAGCTTAACGGAGCGCGAGTGCGAAACTTTTTCATTTGACGTGGTATAGGCACATGGGGCACGCCGGAGGTTCGAATCCTCTCTTCTTACACTTATGCTCCAGCAAACAAATACACGCAATGATACAATTTACCTTTATAACCACGCATTGACTTGTAAGCGAGGGTGGGTTTGGGGATATCTGCAGGACTATATAAATGAAAGGAGTGGCGTAAATATATGCCTGATACAACATGTTTCAACCGCTTCACCTAGCGGTATTGTTGAGCGCATGCATACTGGTACCTCTTGTCTGCAACCGATTCAAAGACATGAATCTAGAAACCGTGAATTGGTTCATAAAGTGTTGTGCTGTTGTGGCATTGTTTTTTGATCCGGTCTATTGGATTTGGGAGGTTCATCAGTTTGGCAGAGTTGATTTTTCCACTACCCTGCCACTATACATATGTTCATTGTTTTGGATTTTGCTTCCCATTGTAGCCTTTGGGAAGCCGGGCTTTATCAAGCAGACTGCAACGGCATGTATCTGCACCTTTTGTATGGTAGGCGGTGTTCTGGGATTCGTGTTCAATATCTATTTGAATCAATATCCTTTCTTTACTTTTGTGCCGCTTCGAAGCTTACTGTATCATTTCCTCATGATTTTAGTATCCAGTGTTATGTGGTCAAGCGGTTTCTATCAGGTACAAAAAGGAGATTGGTTTCGCAGTGCAATACCGGTAGCAATTTTGATTGCGCCATGTGTGCTCTTAAATCGCATATTTGGATGGGACTATTGCTACACTGCAGGTGGGATTGGAACACCTCTTGAACATATAAGCGCCGCAATGCCAAAGGTTGCGTTTTTGATACTCCTCTACGGCGGATTGTTTCTGTTTATACGCTTTATATTCTACGGGCGTATTAGGACATTCTTTATGAGAGAAAAAGCGAATACAGCCTGTCTTCCAGAGCAATACCTGGACAAATGTATAGATAATACCTAAGTTGAAATTGAAGTTATTATTAAGGTGTCAAATGAAAGGAAAAGAATTATGAAAAAAATGATTGCTATGTTACTAATGGTTACCGCTTTGACTCTCAGTTTAGCAGGTTGTGGTGATAAACGACCTGCAGATGATATTGTCCCCGAAAGCAGCCAGTCTCAAAATGTAGAGAGTGATGCTGCAAAAGCGGATGAAGCTACGATGACCGGGATTGTAAATCGGGTAGAAAATCCTTTGGTTGTATTAGATGATAAAGACCAATATTTGAAATTTAATGTGGATGGCGTGTCTTTGGATGATATTAAAGAAGGCGACGAAGTGGAAATCACCTACACTGGCACGTTAAGCGAGGACAGTGCGGATTTAGTGGCAAAATCGGTTATAAAGATTGTAAAGAGATAACACATCTTTTGTGTTTTTTCGGTAGAGATAACTGATTTTATTCTATTTCACGATAAGCGATTACGGCCTTAGGGAGCGAATTTATAGTTTGGTAGGTATATAAATAAAGAAAGGAGAAGTAGGTACTATGGTGAAGGTCAATCGTTTTGAAGTGGTGTCTGGAAAATATATTGAAGAAATCTTCGGTCAATCTCGTATCGGATTTTCATTGAGTGATACAACGGACTTTTATGACATGGTTGAATGGTCAAAAAAAGGTGGTTATCGGGGATCAATTATTTCTTTTTATGATTACGATAATGGTAGAATTTACAAGCCATTTCAAAAACAGAGGAATGTATTGTATGGAAAACCTGTTTATTTGAAAAATTATTTTTGGTTTTTGCAAGGAGATTATAGCGAAGGAAAAATTACTCTATTTAGATATCTTCCGGATGAAATTCCAGAAATGATTACACAGCTTAATATATCAGATGTAGATCCTTATAATCTACGAATTATTGGTGAGGATGTCCATATCACAAGTGAAGATGACGATTTCATCTGCTACTATCCCGAAAAGTTTAAATTTTCTAAGGATTCCCATGAAGGTGTCACGATGATAGCAGATGGGAAAGTATATCTTTCTGCTTGGGTTGAAGAGGGCTGGGACGATGAAAACGATTGTGCAACCGAAGAATATAAATATTACGATAAAGTGATCGTGAGAGATTTTAAAGGGATTGTTTTATCAGAGGAACTTGGTTCATTAGATCAACGACCAGATGGAACATGGTGGATATCATAGACTTTCTGATTAAAATTTGCTCTGAATAAAATCTATCTAATTACGCAAGAAAAGGCACTGTACTATTAGTACAGTGCCTTTTCTTTGCTATGCCCCGAGTATCTGCCAGAGCATCCTTGTGAAAGAATGGTGAGCGGATTTTTTTCTTAGTGTTTATCCTTTCTATTGTTCACAATTTTGCAGTTGAAGCTTTTTCTTTAATATGGTAAATTTATTTTATATACCTACCAAGTAAAATTTTTCTGAAATGTTAGCAGGAAATTTGAACGATTGGAAAACAAATTTATATTTGGTGAGGAGGAGAATTAATGCAGTATTTTTGTTTAGAAAATGAACGTGAAGGAACT
The DNA here is from genome assembly GCA_002380805.1 of Clostridiales bacterium UBA4139. GTDB lineage: Bacteria > Bacillota > Clostridia > Lachnospirales > Anaerotignaceae > Chakrabartyella. The sequence goes on from DFWH01000007.1 coordinate 41,729, forward strand.
TGTTATCACGAATTCTATAGAGGCCAATGGGATGAAATAGATTTTTGGAATCCTAATTCACTCCTGCTGCACGATGATATAATAGAGGGAACCAAACTATACAAAGCATTTGGTGCGGCACTACCGACTTATGATTACTTTGGAGAAACAAAAGTCACATCAAAAGACTGGTGTCTGATTCGTGAATATACAAAAGCACATTTGGGTGAAAACGCTCAAGAAGCTCTCAATGAAATAGAGCATTGGGTAAATGATGTGTTTGCCAAGGAAGGTCTTTTCACCATACTTGGAATCTAACATTTATAAATATTATAAGCATAGTAAAACAAAATTTGTGATACATTTCCTTGAATTTGATTTCTGACATAATCTAATTTATAAAGAATGTCCTTCGGTAATTTGTCGCTTTGATTGTCCAAAACAAGATTAAGAAGGGAAAGCGGTAATTTTATTTCATGTGTCCACGTTTCAACAAACTCTTCATATTCGGATAATAACCACGATTGTAAAGGAAACACATCAATAACCTATCGCCATAATCTAAACTCCTTTTCTGTATGTGAATACCTATCTGGTATCCATAGGATAACGTACCCATAGGAATTCACCTCTTGCTTGCATAAATTATACTTCCATCGCCACATCTAATAATGGACAGTCTTCAATTTCTGATGTAACAATGTCTATTCGAATAAAACAAGCCGCTGCATAGCCATTTTCACACATCTCCCAATAGGTATCGCCATGCTCCTCAGTATCATATCGGCTATTGAGATTTTTCTTTTCCTCGTTAATCAATTCTTTAAAGCGCTTCTGCACTTTCTCAAAAGAGAAATAACTAGCGATGGGTGTTGGATTCTGAAAATGTCCAACATCAGCGTTAGCAGAGGTCATAGCTATCGTGTGAATTTCCTTTTTTAATATCATCCACATACTCCTCTTGTTTTTTACCACATATCGGCTGCTGCGGGGATAGAGACATATAATTCGCCATCCTTTTCGCAAACATCCGCTCCATATTCACTGTTCATAATGCGAGATGCAACTTCTACAGTGTTCTTATGCTCATATTGGTTCCACACGCCGTGGCGGTAATAAACCTTTTTGTGGTTTTGAATAAGTTCCACTGCTTCTGTGAATTTCAGTTTACATAATATGTTAATATCGTATCCTCCGCTCCTTGTAGGGCATGGGAGTTAAGCATGCCGCGTCGTTTTTTAATTTCTGTTAATTTTTCTTTCCATGCTCGTTGAGACTCACGTCGACGCTTTAGTTCAAAAGCCTGCTTTTGTGGTGTCAATGCAGAAAACTCTCACTTGCGACAGTCAGACTCAATGTCCCTAATGATGCCAAGCAAAATGCGTAGTGCCAACACTTTAACAGAAGGTGATATTTTTTCAAGTGCTTCCTGCCCATTGCGAAAGAGATCTAAATACCATTCATATTGCCTTTCGGTGATGATCTCCCAGCCATAGTCATCCTGAATTTGCTGCTCACTTGTATACTTCATCACCGTTTCAAATTCTATTTTCCTAACGGCAATTCCCTTATCTATCACATGCTGATATCTATCAGAAATACGCCGTAATTCTTTTAGAATCTGTTTACAGGCTTTTGCTTCCAGTAGATATCCATGCGCTTCCGGGTTAGTATGTTTTTTCAATGAAACCCTCTCTTTTTGATAAACCAAACTCTATTTTCCGTTTAGACGCTGATGCCAGTTTCCTTGTATATAGGCAGGTGTATACCAATGAGACCATTCCTCTAATGTAATAGAGTTTCCATGTATCACCACAGCAGGAATCCCATATAAACTGAGTTGAATATATGTCATACACACACCGCAAATCAATGTCTATAGCAGAGACCACCAAATGATTCGTCATGGATAACCCTTGCCTTTTTAGTTGTTTTGCTACGCTAAGCACCATAGCTCCGCTACCACAGGCCGGTTCGCAGACTGTCATGTAACCTTTTTCAGTTACAGTAATTCCTATGTTAACTGTAATATCAGCCATAAGATCGCAGATATTTTGTGGGGTAAAGAACTGACCTTGCCATTCGTTGTGCAGTTCCATTTCATGAAACATGGGTCCCAGAATGTCGCAAGGATCATCCTGTGAAAAGCTGATGGCTTGAAATAAAAGAGCAACCATTTTAGGGAAGAGGTAAGTATGTTCCTTACGATATTGACCTATAAGGGTTAGATACTCTTTCTCTCGCTGCTCAAAGTGGGTTGGATCTACTTGATTGCTGATTGCTAAAGCTAGCATCTGAATAAAGTTAGAAAACACTTCCCATTTTCCATAAACCTGTCCAAGCTGAGCAATTAAGGCAATGCATTCCTCTATGTATAGCTTACTTTTAGCGCTCATTTCTACCTCCAATTATAGTACATGATGCATAACGTAACTATTAACAGGCTGATAGCCTCAATTACATGTTTTATCGCTGTAAATGTAAGTGCTCCAACGGCCACAGTGAGGACAAAAAACCATCCCTGCATAGGCACAGTCAATCTGCTCTTGCGTCACTTCTCCTGGTAGGTTGCAGCACTCGTTTATTACTGTTACAATATGGGCGCGCCTAAGAACATCGGGGCGATATTGTCTGTTAAACGGAATGTAGTACACCCATTTCGGTTTATCAAATATACGGGATGAGTGGAGCCGTAGTGCTTCTTTTCGCAGATCAGCAGATGTTGCTCTCGTGTAATTACGCTCTTTTTCCCATTGAATGAGAGCATCTAAAAGCCATTGCTCATCGCTTCTCTCAATTAATTGCTCCATCAACTGATACCACTCTGTCTCTTCAATGACACCAAGCGGTGTCCGCACACCGTGCTTATAGGTGTATTCCTTATTGCGTCCGCTGCCGGTTGAGGTACTCTGCCCGAGGCTCAGATGATACTGTAGATTTTCAAAGGTCAACCGTTCTAGGTCATGTGCTAAAAAACTGACGGTCTGAAAAGCCTTCTTCTCAAGCATCTGGCCCCACCTCCATATTCTTTAGAAAGACGTGCAGATACAGATTATAATCATTTGTCCGGCAGATACAGTGCAGCCGATAGTAGCACAGTTCACTGATAAAATAGAAATGAAACTCATCAGGGTTGTGCCCATTCACTTGTGCTTCCGGGTGTCCCAAGCAAAGTGCAGTTAGTGTATGCAGATCCGAAAAAGCGTCTGATGAAGTCAGTGCATTATAGACGGCATCAACGTCCCTACGAATTTCCGGGGTTGATAGCTCATCATGATACGGCCAGATAGTATTCCACCATTTGCCTTTAGAGTAGTCGGCCCGAATATGTACTAACTTTCTGCTACTTTGATTGCTGCTGGCTTGGCTCGGCGTTTCCTCAAACGCCTCTGGAAGGGGACAATTAACCTTTAATTCATTAATAATGTTCTTATATTGCATGCCGTTTCCTCCGTAAATACATAATGGAGGGACGACAAATCGCAAAAGCGATTTGTCGTCCCAGTTTATTTTTGTATCCCTAAACCTTCCTGATTAGAAATTCTCATCACATTCGCAACAGGTCTGGTCATACTGTGGTAGGTCACTTAGATATAGTGGAAAACCACATTTTGAACAATAATTCCCTGTGTGAAAACGGTGTAGCTTTTCGTTCATTTCTTGTATCAATGCAGTTGCATCGGCTATAATTTCGTTTGTTTTGGGAATAAAACCACATAGGGAAGTGAGCATATTCAATAAACGAATGAAATCCCCTATACTGATATTCGACAAAAGCAAGTTTACATACTTGGTGTATTTTTCGCTTTATATCGGTATACTGGGTTTATTGCTTCTTAGCAGTGATGCGTCTGTGTCTGGCAGCATCATGTCATCTTTCAAGTCAATGACAATGTCCTCAGAAAAATGGATGGTTCTGTCTCCATCAATTTCATATCGTAATAGAGCATACAATTTGACGATTTCTGAAATTGTTAGGGTGGGGGCGGTACAGTTAAAAAAAGAACAAAGTTCTACATTATCGTTAATGTAATCGTTATAAATCAGCTGTTTAACCTTATCAAAACTTCCTAAATACATGGCGGTGTTATGGCATTTTGCGGTGAGATATGCTCTTGCAGAGTCGTAGCACTCCTGAATATTGCTATAGTAGTGTTCGCTTTCGGATACGGCATCTTGCCAAATAAAAGTTCCCGAAATATCTGTTTCTCCTAAATCTGCTAGAAAAAACAGGATTGTCAGCGTAATGTCAGATCCGAATTCTCCCTTTAGAAGGGCGTTTGCGCGATCTGCTTGATTTTCTTTTCCCATAATTCTATGGATCATCCTTTCTGTGATTACGTCATTGTAGACAGTACTTCCATTAACTTCTGCATATTGTTACGATATTGAGGCATAAATGACGCATCCAAATCAAAATCGTAATACCGGGCAAACAGTATCGCTACGATTGCATTTGTTTTGTTGCGCTCATCTATCGTTCTCATAAGCTGTCCAATTTTTGTAACAGCCTCATATTCTGCAATTACAAACTCTTGATCTTCTCGCTTGAAGTTGTCATGGAGCCAGTCTTTGGTACGCACAGTATTGCCGACAAAATGATGTGGTTTCTCACGACAAAGCCCATAGGAGAAGTCCTGTCCATATTCACCTGGACCTACTGAGACTGGATAAAGCCGACAAGTGCGTGGGCGGGCGACATATGCCGCACAACCGCTGTCCCGCAGCAAAATGCAAGCATCATCCTCTCCTTGAGTCTTCAGTACATAGATGGGGAATCCGCTTTCTGTCAGAGGAATAGGAGTAGCATATTTGAGCAACATATCATCTACCATTTTGATAGTTGAATCTGTCTCCCGTAAGAATTTTGCCAAGCGGTATGCGTCTAAACTTTCCAACATAACGCCCTCTTTAATTTTTCGGCAGCAATCATTGCATCGAGTGCATTTGAATTGAAAGAATTCCTTTTTACCAAGGGGTTTTATTTTAAAAAAATCCATTAAAATTACCATCCTTTTTATCTAAGAAGTAAATGCAGAGCGGTGTTCCCACCCGCCACGCGGATGGGCTAGTACCACAAAGGGTTAGCTGCTATCTACACACATTTCTTTTTCATACTGCAGAATTTGAGTCCATGTCAGCCACTCTGGTTTTTCATCATCTGCAAAACTAATCCAGAGACTTTTCATCATTTCAATATGTTCTCTTTCATTTTTCGCCCAGAGCCTGTTAACTTGTCGGTTTCCATAGCCCAAATAATAATTGCAATCAGATTTCAAGCGATCCAGCATCATGTATTGAAATTTCTTTTCCCTACTAGGCAATGAGACTGGTTGAATGATAAATTTGTTCTTAATGGGAAAATCCGGTTCGCCCTCAAATTCATTACCCACAGAAGAATGTAAGCACGGTCTACTACTTTCGCCCAGCTCTACATCCTTCCACAGCTTTTCAAACTGATCTTTGTATACGGGTCTAGACCAGTAATCCTCGCCAATGTATTGCAGTACCAATATACTTTCTTTGTTTGCTGTACCCATAACAGTTCCTTTCTTTCGATAGAAATGCTGCAGAGGGACGCATAGCGCCCTCAGCGGCATTTCAAACAACTACTCATTATGCTGCTGCGTACTGGCTGTAGTAGGGCATGGCAGCGTTAATAGGAATTGGAGAAAACTCTACATGGTAGTAGCTATTCATTGTCTCAAAGCAGCTGTAGTGGTCGTTGACCTCGCCGATCGAAACAATGCGAGAGGTACGGATAACCTGACTGCTGTGGAAAATATACGCACAGTTTCCTATCACCAGTGGAGTAAGTACTTTTCCTTGTAGATGGATTGTTTTCTTCTTTTCATTCATTTTTCATAGCCTCCTTTTACTGCTGTTTAAATGGGCAGTTTTTATGATTGCAGTCATGAAGAACATAGCAAGGAGTATCGTCATCTCCGTAGTACGGCCAACAAATGTGATACCCTTTTGACTTCAAAATGCTGCCTGTGTGTTCTAGGATGCTTCCGATGATTTCCATTGTCCATGGTAATTCTTCTTTGCTCGGAGACATGCCGTCTGTGGAGAGCATCATTAGAGCCAATTCATGAGCAGCGTTGTCCAGCTCATCATTATGCTCAATTAGAAAATCTTTAAATGTATGTTTCTTACTCATGGCAGACCACCGTTAAGAGATCCCGAATCTCGCTAAGCAGTTCCTGAACCTTTTTCATGGGGATGCTTTGAGTTCTGGCAATCTCTCTCACGTTATAGCCAGCAGATTTCATCTGTACCACCGCCATCTGTTGGCGAGTTGCTCTTTGCGCCAAGTCATGGAGCAAGAGTTCTGTTTCAAGCTGCATCATTAGCCGATCCGAGGCAGATAACAAAGGAAGGTAATCATACCCGTAAGTAACACTATGAAGGCTGACGGTATGCGCTTTACGCTTTTTGCTGTTTTGGGCTCTACAATGAGCGGAAAGACTTTGCTGCATTGCTTGCCACGCAATTGTAGAGAAGGAATACTGGAGCAAATCCGGCTCTGCAAAATACCTTTTAATCGCTCTCAGAAAGCCAAACACAACTACATCATAATATTCCTCCTCTGATAATTCCTTCTCATTGAGAAAGGCGTAAATAAGGTTATGCCACTTCGTTGCGAATTCTCTTTGTTCTCTTGTCAATGCCACTTCGTTCATTTCGTTATCCTCCTAAAAAAAGGGATACCACTAACCCATAAGGTCAATGGTATCCCTTTTTTAATATGTTCTGCCCTAAAAACGAGCAGCGATTTTATGCTGGCAAGACCTCGCGGTCACCGTCTATGATATCAGCGGTAATACAGAATCCGTCACCGTCATCCTGCATCACATAGCCGTCATCAATTGACATACCGTCCTCACAGCGCACCTCTGTATCAGCGGCACGCTGTTGGAGCATCATCTTAATCTGTTCACGGAAGTTCTCTGCACAAGATTTAACCTGCGCCAGCTTTTCACCGGAAAAGTCGTACAGTTTTTTGAAAGTAGCAACACTATAGAGGTTGCCATTGTCCATGCGCTTGAGACCGATTTGCACCACACTGCCATAGGTGGCTCTGCGTTTTGTTGCAAACGCCACATTGTAAAAATCATTGAAGGGACGAATGCTGGTAGGTGGCAATGTGACCTGGATGGGAAGATAGTCACCGTCGCGCAGCAGATACAGCGTGCGTGTATTTTTGCAGGCTTTACCTTTTCCGTCCTTTCCTGTACCAAACTGATTGAATGGGCAGATTGCGCAGGAGCCACCTGGTTCACCAATACCAACTTTACCATCTACTGTGGAGCAAAGCGGTGCAGTGTTTTCATCGTACTCACTGCCTTCTTGCCAGTAGGTACCAGAAGCGTGGTTGTAGAGAATCACGCCCTCAAGGGTTTTGGCATAGTCAGGATTTTCGGGATCTTCTCCGGGAAGCTCAAATTGCAAGGCACCACCAGCGGGAATTTTTACTCGCTGGAAAGACATCTGCAGGCCGTCCATATCCTCAGCCAAATCCTCATTAGAAAATGAGGCATCGGCCATCACATCGGGGAGTTGGAAGTTCTGCATAGCCCCCAAAGTTTCTGTGTTATTTCCATTCATGTAACTCATAATCAAATCCTCCTGTTTAGTTGTTTTACCAAGGAGCTTTATGCTGCTTGGTTTAATCGATTCCATTGCGACCGTCCCATGGACAGCACATTATAGCCGATAGCTTCTAATTCGCTTGCTCGGTCGTAGCTCACTACGTCCTGACTGTATCGGGTCACTGCATTGGATAAACCATAGAGCGTTAAATCATTCCCCTCCACCAAATGCTGTAGGACACCACCGCTTTCGTTTTCAGTGATGCTGAAACTTTTGGCAGCAAGCTTTACCACGTTTGGAATATCCGCAGTATTCATCCTGGCATCCTTTGCGTCTCGCATCATACCCACCACCTGATGAAAGCGAACCTCATCCACAGCAGAGCGAACGGTATCCTGCACCTTCATTAAGAAGGCACGATCATCTGCGGCGATGGTTTCATCCCTGTAGATGAGAAAATTCTCCTCTGCAGAAGCGACTCTGCCAACATGGTTGCGGCGAATGGCTGCATCATTGACTGTCATCCCGTTGCTGCACACCAACCGATAGATAAGCGGCTGGACAGAAAAGGCGCCTTGTCCGGTTTCGCTGTTGGTGATTGCAAGCCCTGCCTGCACAATGTCACCGGGCGATACCTCTGTGACAAGGCGAGGATTTACTACCTTGATATACATTCTGCTTTCTGTAATTTGACAGCTCTCAAAGCGTGCATCCGGCATTTCCCCAATGATGGGCAGTACTGCAGATGCGATCTCATAGTTGTCAATGCGACGATAGCGGTTGCTTAGGAACGCCCTTGCTACACCATCCAAAGTACGCACCATACGCTCCTCTGGCTCTTTTGTAAACCAGTGGTTCGCATTGTAGGCAAGTAGTCCTGGTGCCTGCTCCAGCATTTTATTGTAGTATTTTGCGTGAATGCCAAGGTAAGTGCCGATTTGACGGTGAGCAATCTCACCAACCTCAAAGGGTTCTACACGGTCAATTTCCTCGCCGTCCACCATGCGTAAGAAAAGGCTATCACCGCAGAACTCCATCTTGATGCTGGGGGTGGACACCATGTAGTCTGCCTTAGCCGTATTTTGGCGAGTTAACTCGGCGGCTAGTTGCTCTAATGTTAATCCGGATTTCAAAGTTATCACTCCTTCCTTCATTTATTGCAGCGGACATGGTTACCATGTCACAGCAAGACCGGTTTCGGTTACCGCTGCCGCAAGACCTTCCTTCTCAAACACCTTTGCAAGGGCTTGCCAGTAGTTTCGCGTCGGAAAGTTCTTAAGCGTCTGTGTCGCCACCTCAGAATCAGCCTGCTTGATGCAGATATCACCGTTCTCTTTGATGTTCAGACTACTATGGCCTCTGGAATGAAGGTCTGCAATCAGATTCTCAAGCACCTGACGTCCCTGCAGTTCGTACCAGATCTGTGGATCGGTAGGCTGCGGTTGAGGTGTCGATGCTGCCGGCACTTCGGATGTTGCACCTACCGCTTCACTGAGTGGAACAATTTTCATTACATCACACCCAATATTGGCTTTGCTGTCAAAGACCACACTAGCGTAATTGTAGTCTGGTACACCAAAGATTCGAATGCGGGCTGTACCGCCGTTCTTAATGATGTGTTCTGGTTCTTTTTCCTGCCACTCCCAAGTCACATCTGGGAAAGCAGATTTCAGATATGCGGAAATACGAAAATTCACGTGGCGTAGCAGGATACTCTCCGTCGGTTCATCAAGCTCTGGAAATTGAAATTCTCTTGGCTTGTCTATCGATGGGGGCGTCTTTCTTTTTTGCTTCTGGTAATTGCTTCGTCTTTGTGCCTTGAGTACCATGGGAATCATCGCCCACAGCCCCCACATCACAAATGCAGCAGCCAAAAACCAGATTTGCTCTGGTCCACGGATAAAGGCCATAATTGCTAAAACTGCGACCAGCAGTGCCGTGACATGCGAGTGACTTCTTCCATTCTTCATTTGGTTCATCTCCTTTTAATAAAATAAAAAAGGGACCTCAAACGTCTTTCAAATCAAAATCATTGAAAGAACGCTTGAGGTCCCTATACTGTCACCGGGGCAGATTGACTAGCCCGGCAATGGTTCTCTATCTCCGTCTATTTCGCTGTCAGGCATCGCCTGCTTTGCGTCATCGGGAGAACTGCTCAAATTTGGTGCTTCTGAATCCGTGGGTGAGGCAGAGGCCTTGCCACCCGGAACAAAGCCCCAGTTGTCAAGTGTTACTTTAAGCCGTTTATCCTTGGTTTGTGCATCTCGTTTTTGGTAGGTTTCAAGTTCCAGAGAACCGCTCACCCAAAGTAGGCTCCCTTTTTTGACCTTTCGATTGATCAGCCGGATGGCATCCTCACGCCATGCCCATACTTGAAGGTATTGGGTTCTGGCATATTCCCCGTGGCCAAGCTTTTCAGCCAAGCTAAATCGAACATAGGGCACATCATTTACACTGCGCTGTAGTTCAAAGTCCGCAGTAACTCGACCGATGGTGTAACTCTGTGACATAACACTCCTTTCTGCCTTACGACATTGCTATCTATATAAAAAAGTGCCAATAACAGCTGCTCTCCATGGGAGGACGCAGCAATGCTACTGACACTTGCATACAAACTTGACAACGTGTGCAATGCGAGATTTTCTCGCCATACAAACCAATTGGTTCATATTCCCACAGGGATACGCACAAAAATCAATTACAAAAATATTATAACACTATATATTGTTATTGTCAAGGCTATATAATCTATATGTAGATTTTAGCAAGGCGTAACATGTTTTGTTTATTCGCTGTCAGTAGTCATTTTTCAAGCAGATGGAGGACCACAAAATAGTGGCACCGTTTATAGAAAAAGCAAGTGGGTAGTAATAGGTAAGAGGAGTATCATTGGCTAGTTCCTAACACAAAATCTCTTTGATGATACGCAGCCGGAAATGATTGGACGCTTATAGCATGTAGGCAAAAAGATGTTGACTTCTGCATTCAAAATGGTAGCTAGAGGCTTTAAGATAGTGTCGTACACGGCATCCTGTCGGAACTGCTCTATGACAGCACTCTTAGCTCTAGCAACTACAACTATGTTAGACTAGTAAGCCAGTTAGAACTTATACATTGGTTTCACATCCTTCTGTTCAATAAACAGGGAGGATTTGAAGCAAATTCCCCACTACGAAAAATCTATTTATTGCTCTTTGTTAATACCACTTTTTTGTCACTCTGAATTGGAAATTCACCCAAATCCTCAATGCCAAGAAAGTGACCAGTGGATAACGCAGTATCTAGGTACTCGATTCCCAAACTAGGCAGTTTATCCTTCTTAAAATAAAGGCGGTAGCGATATCCAATTTTTACTCTAATGCGTTTGTCTAGCAGCAACGAGGTTTCCAACCCTTCGGCATCCACAAGGTAGACACTGCGATAGCGGCGCATGTGTTTTGGAGCAATGCCTACGCAGATGCCTTCCGTCGTATGATACTGTTTACTTGAAATGACATGATATAAGCTATAGCAGCGCCAAATGCAGCCACTCGACAAAATTATACTGAGAAACAGAAAAATGGTATCCCCTGTGGAGAAGTAGTATACGGCACCTACAGTAAGGCAACCAGCACCCAAAAATAGTGTAATCCATAATTTCTGTAGTAGTACCCGTGGGCATTTCTCAAACCATTTCACTAAGCCACATCCCCTCGCTCAAAGATGATCTGCTGAGAAAGGTACAGATTTGCAACTGCCAGAAGTACCGGCTGTCGACTATCCATGCATCGAACAAGGCTTGCAATGTTATCGCTTGTAGTTTCTTCATCACCATAAAGTGCATCCAATAACAATTCATTTGTAGAGAGGTCAACAACCTTTTTCTCCACACATTTTATGATTTCTGCTGTAGACAAAAGTGCTTGATTCGACAGGAGGTATACCTGTCGTTCACAATCGGTCATAGGCGGACGCACAAAGACCTTGCTTGCTGTTTTAATTTTTACTCCCCTCAACGTAGATTTGAAAAAAATTATCATACGTAGCAGTGTGCTGCTCGAGACTGGAACCACATAAAGGCAGGAAAGCAAATTGTAAAGGGCGTCCTCACCACTTTCTCCCGTGCCGGACACAACAAGCCCCCTTTGCTTTAACCGGTTCAAACATGCTTCCCAACTGCGGTGTGTTACATATCCGACATCTGCTGCTTTTGAGTGGTAGAGTTTTTCAATTTGTTGTAGGTCCAAAATGCGCCAACTCAAAACTGTCCACAGAAGCATCTCCTGCATATCGACGTTACACTCTCGTTGACCTACAAAAATGACAGGACAGGATAGATTGCCGATAGATCCCTTTCTCTGAAATCTGCCTACTGCCGTATAGAATGTTTTCATAAAAGACCTCCTTATTTTTTCTTTATTTACTCTTTATTACGACTTTTTCAACTGGCTCTATCAAGTAACTTCATTACCTGCTTGTCGCTGCGAAGTTTGAGGGTGGCGCGTGCAATCCATGCCCCCACATGATTTTGCTTTACGCCGTATAGGTCTGCGATTTCTTTGCCAGAATAGCCTTTACTTTTTAATTCTAAGGCCTCAATACCGCGCAATGTAATACCGCTATATCTTGGTTTTACTGCTAGAAAAAAGGACTCTATATCTATTACAGAAATAGCTTCTTCTAAATTATCCTCGGAAACTAGCAAGTCGACATAGTTTCCTCCGCTATCCGAGTAGTCTGAATCAAGAAGTAACCGTTGTTGGTTCTGTTTTCGGCACATCATACGGCTGTAAGAGAGTAGACCATTCTTTACCACAGTCTGTGCGTAGGCGGCAAAGGTACCCCGGCTGCTATCATAGGTAATGACCGCCTTGCATAGCCATACACAGCCCTCGCCGTATAGGTCTGCATACCCAAATCCGAAAATATTTTCATTCACATTGATGAAATTGTGAATAGCCCAATGGACTACCGTTAAATGATCTTCTACTAACTTTTGTTGCACCATATTAAGAGTCTGGAGTTTTTTCATAGGCGTCACCTCGTTTCTGCTGTCCGCTATTTCCAATCAATAAAAGTTTCATTTTGATTTCCCTTTCCAATTAGACTAGGCTGTTAATTTCATATTTGCAGCCACCTTGTCACATTCTGAAATAAGTTTATCGCACATGTATGTAGAGAACATGGCAATGTGGGCTTGCTTGCTGCATAGTCCGAATTTTGCTTGCATCCACTGATACGCCTGCCATTTCTTCATAGCACCGCTTTCCCAGAGCCGGTTAAAGGCGCGATGAGCTTGGATGCGTTTGTTGCGAAGATCACCATTTGCCAGCGTACCCATAGGGAGTAGTGTCCCCTTGTGGGCGCCCACATAAGAGTCGCAAAGGGGATAACGAGCACAAACATAAACATATCGTCCTGGTCTGGCTTTGTCTTGATATACAGCTGTAGATGGTCGCAACACCGCATGAGCGCCACAATATGGACATCGAATTTTCACTTGTTTCATTTAAACCACCTCCAATACACTTCTAATACCGCAGTAATACGTACAACGAGCGAAAAAAATTAAGTAGTGAGTAGTAAAAGGATGCAAGCGGAAGGGTTATCCACTTTCCATTTAAGCCACTGAGCATATATGCTCTCAAAGACGGAACGGTCAAGCACCACAGCGCACTCCGTCTTGTCTGGATATTCTCCGGTGTGTTTATAAAATTGCTCAACAGAGAGAATAATGGGGTGACATTCAGCATTGACTGTAAAAAGAAAACCAGAGCAAAGTAGTGTGCCATGGTGCGGACAGTCTGCACATTGAATAAATGCGGCGTTGCGCCAGTTTCCGGCCGTTGCTTGCAAAAATGGATACAGCCCACAAGTTTGTTTTTTCATATTCGTTCATCCTCCTTACGCACAATTTGAAAAAGTAAAAAACCGACCGAAGATGCCACCTTGTTGGGCAGCAGTCTTCGGTCAGTTTTTTAGGGCGTTTATTTAAACAATTTTTCAATCGCCGATGTGATTTTGGGAATTACGGTGTCGTTAAAAATGAGCGTTAACGCCGCTAAAAGAAGTGCACCTAGCACCACAGCAATGATAATTTTAACTGCGTCACTGATGTAGAAGTCGCCACGCTGATTGTGAATGGCACAATAGGCTCTGAGTGCCACCGTATTGGTCTTGTTCTTGATTCGATTGATAACTTTGTACATAATAGAAACCTCCAATTATTTTTTGTCTTATGTTAAGAACGCTTGATGGGTCTAAGTATTGCGTTCTTTTTAGAACGAGGGCGCTGCGGATAATTCTGCAATCGAGCGGAGCGCTCCGCTCGCCCAAAAAGTTTATCTTGCAGACTGCGGTATTTTCTTTTACTTTTTTTCATCTGCATCCTCCATTATCCAAAGAAAGCCCCTAAGGAACCCAGCACTTCAGTGCTCAGTACAACCAAATAGATGATGACAATACAAAAGAGCATCATCATAGAGTATCGTTGTATCTGTTTTGGGCGTTTGGCGGCTTCTTTCTTCAAATTGTTCTGCTCGATCTGCCGCATGTCGAAGCAAATCATGCGAAAGTACATCCGCTGATCATCACCCCGCAGTGTACCAATAAGCCCTCTCACTACATCAGACAGCAGTGTGCTACCAACGCGGCTTTCAAAGCGGATGAGGGCATTTTCATAATTGCCTGTTTTCATGTCTGCCACTGTTTGGTCTAACTCCTGAGCAAAGTCTTTACTAGCCACACGGCGATAAGCAGTCAGTATTTTAAGCACGTCACGGTCGTTTTCAAGATTTTGAGCGATAGTGAGTGCAAAACGTGGAATTTCTACTTCCATCAGCTTGCGGCGCTTTTTTACATAGTCAAAGGCACTGTAATAGGTGGAGAACCATAGTGCCACCGCAAGACCTATGAATACTGGAACGAGTAGTGGTAGAACGAATACCATAGGTAATGCACAGAGTATCACCAGTGCGGCAGTAATATGGGCTTTGAGCAAATAAATCTCTGGACTGAGTCGAATTCCAGCAATGTCCAATGTGGCTTGTAGTTTCGCTTTTTTGAGCTTGTCCATGTAGAGAAAAGGCTCCAGATATCCAGCAATACGAGTGATGTAAACCTCGAAGAGCTTTTCATTTCGAATGCCCTGTTGCTTTTTGGAGAGCATCATCATCTTTGAGGCCTTTGCTGTAGGTACGTCCATAAAGGCACAGGTCAGATTATAAGTTGCAAAGGCGAACAGGATGCAGGCGATTAGTACTAACATGGCCATTTCACGTCACCTCCATATTCAATCGGTTTTGAAAGCTGCATAATTTTTGATACCGAGTACAGAATAATGGCGCCGCAGATGGCAAGGGCGATCTTGCCTGGCGAGGTAAAGAGCAACGTATGAAACCAGTCGCGATTCAATACATAAAGTAGGGGGATATTAGCGAGCACGAGAAAAACCATTGTGATGGCCTCCCTGCGTGGGCCTTGCATCATTGCGTCCAACTCTGACTGCACAATACGCACGTCAGAGAACTTCTGTGCGATCGTTGGCAGCATATGCTTCATACTGCGATCGGATTGGCACTGAATGAGGATATTACACCATTCGTGGAAAACTCGGTTTGGCACTTTCATTTTCATGGAGTTAATGGCGCTAGTGGTGTTGGCATTAATCAGCTCGGCTTCATAGATAAAAGCCGCGAAGATGGTATGTACGGGTTCTGCGATATGAGGTAAGTTTTCCTTAATAGAACGGATTAGATCTTCAGTACGCAGATAAGAAGTGGTGATAATGGAAATAGACATTTCTAACTCTTCATTCAAGTGATTCTTGTAGGAGGTCGCCGTACTACGTAGATACCACACTGGGATAAGTGAAAAGCCGACTCCCAAAATAGGTACCATGTAAACATTATTTAAAAGCATCGCCAGTACGGCACCCACTGCGAAAAGCAGAAGAGATACCTGCTTGACAGCAGAAAACTGATTTGCTCGCCCCATGCTTTGAAGCATTTGTTCAATCTCATATTCACGACTGAAAAACCCGTTTGTAGGGATTCCCTGCAGCACCTTTAGTTCATCACTGAGCGTGACGGTCTTACCCCAGGATGCTGGAAATAGCAAGTCGTTGATTCGAACACCCAGTAGCGCAAACATCCCAACGCTTATCAGCACAAAACAGATAATATAGAGACCTTGCATTAATTCACCTCCTTTACAAACTGCCTTAGTTCCTTATGGGAGATACCATTGTCTAAAAATCTTTTTTTCAGGTCATCAGATATGTTTTGTAGCTTCTTGTGCGTGCCTACTACACGGACCTCACCGGATTCGCCGATAATATTGTCAGCGACATCGTATTTATAAAGGGTACGGTAGATAAGCTTGCCATCAACAAAATCTTGCCCCTCGATAATCTCCATAATTTTTCTTGAACGATCCTCTAGCTGCTTGGTAAAGATCACAACTGGGTAAGCCTCTACCATGATCTGCATGAGGATGGAATCGTCCATGTTATATTTGCGTTTGGCAAGGGTCATCATACGACGATAAGAGGCTACGCTGTTATTGGAATGAAGTGTTGTACAAACGGTGTGACCCGTTCTACTACTCTCAGCGGCGGCAAGACTCTCGGCTGCGGAGCGCATTTCACCGATACCGATGACATCCGGATGCTTTCGTAGCACTCGCTCCAGAAGAAAGTCCTGGTTAATGTTCATAGCAGGATTCTCATGAGGTCGGGTAAGTAAGTGAATAACGGAATTTAAGATATTCCCATCCGCATCCCGCTTCACCAAATCGAATTCACGGCTGCCTTCTTCAATTGTGATAAGCCGTCGATTATTAGGAACTTGAGAGAGTAGCCATGCCATAATGGTTGTCTTGCCACTGCCGGTGGAGCCAGCAATGCAGACCGATACGCCGTAACGGATACAGGCAGTCAGAAAGTCTAACATTTCCTCGGTGCCGCTACCAGACGCCAATAACTTATCTCGGGTCACGGTCTGTTGGTTGACAATACGGATAGAAGCATTGAGACCAACATCAGCATCCACGATCGGACTTTTATCTACAGAAATACGGATATTTTTATCCAAGAATCCAACTACAGAGGGCATAGTGTCATCAATGACCATGCCGCAAGAGTTCAACATGCGTCGCACCACATCAATGGCGTGCTGTGGAGATGAAAATTTATCTGCGATTTTGATGCTTCGGCCACTGTTCATAATAATTTCAATATCGTTATAGGCGTTGATATTGACTTCCTCGACATCTGGCATATAGATCCACTTGCGGAGAAAGGAGTAACCAGCCATATCCTCGTATAGCCTTGCACACAGAGCCTCTGTGCTCATACCCTCTAGCGCATACTTGCGTTTAATCAGGTATTGGGTCATCAACTCCCGGAGTAGTTCGCCAGCCTTGTCCCCCTCGCCAGCAATTGTGGCAGCATGGTTTTCGGAAAAATACCGCTGTACATCGCTTAGTATCTGCTCATAGCTAATCCCCTCACTAGCAGTAGCAGTGAAGAAAATATCATTCAGCGTATTCATCCTGCACCACCTCCAATACTTTTTTTAGCGATGCTTGATACTTGGGATGACAATAGCTATTTGCTCCGAACATATTTCCTTCAGTAGCACAGCGATCAATTTCCTTACTGTAAGGTAGTAATCCGTCAAATCCGCCGATGAGGTGACCCATTTCATCCAGAGCGTGGAAAGGCCGTGCCATGCCGGCAAATGTTATATGCTCGTGATATTTAAACCGAGTGTCTGTTAACAATGGCTGGTGAGCTTTGAGATAATTGATCCCCTTGAGATCCGGAGTCAGAATACGCACTACGATATCCGCCGATTCAATGGCTGCAGGTGTAAAAAAGTTGGTCATATTGGAACTGCAGTCAAGAATAACATAATCTACGAGCTTCGCTGCATTTGCAATGAGAGTGCGCACGGTATCATATTTAATTTCAGGGTAGCTCAGCGGGTTTTCTCCTGCTACAAATCCCATCAGCCCAATGAAAGGATAGCTTTTCAGCACCGTTACTTTGGAGGCAATTAGTGTGGTGTTAATTTCGGAGGATGATAGCACTTGTCCCACCGAGACACCTGTTTCAATGAGTTGGTCAGGTAGCCAAACAGGGAGCATGGGGGTGGAAAGATCTGCATTAATGATGATGGCTTTCTTTTTACTCTGTGTAAGAGATTTTGCGAGGATACAGCAAAACATAGATTTTCCACTGCCAGAGCTACCCCACACCGCAATGATTTTGGACATAGGCTTGAACCCCTTTCTTATTTTTAAAATTTAAAAATTAGGTTGAATTTATCCTAATAAATGCGTATACTAGTGGTAGGAGGTGATTTCACATGAATATCAATACAAACAATCTGGTTTCGATTTCAGAGGCCAACCAAAATTTTTCAAAAGTTGCACGTTTGGTGGATGAAAGTGGCGCAGTGGTCATTTTAAAAAACAATGTCCCCCGATATCTTGTGATAGAATTTGGCCGCGCGGAGCAGGAACAAGCAGCTACCGATGAAGACATCTTAGCTCTTTCGCAGCGACTCATTGCCAAAAACGCAGAAGCGTATGAGGTGCTTGCCAAATGAGGAAATTGACGAAGGAACAAGTCCTAATGCTTCATCAAAATCTGATAGACAGCACCGGTAGCGCGGCGGGGTTAAGGGATGAAGGTTTGCTAGAGTCTGCCATATATGCACCGTTTCAAAGTATGGGAGACGAAGATGTATATCCGTCAATGCAACAAAAAGCAGCACGCCTAGGTTATGGGCTAATTAAGAATCATGCCTTTGTGGATGGGAATAAGCGGATTGGCGTTCATGCTATGCTGGTTTTTTTAGCGCTCAACGGGGTTGAACTGCAGTATACGCAAAAAGAACTTTCTGACATGGTTCTACATGTGGCAGAAGGTTCATTATCTTTTGATGAAATGGTTAAGTGGATTATTGAGCATCAGGAATGAAAACAGGCAGCGTCTTCGCAGTGAAGATGCTGCCTGTTTTGTTACTCCGCCTTTGAGCTACTTTCGTTATTCTGCGGAACGGAGTCTGCTGAGGTTTCAACATCAGCCAGAGGTTCAGAGTCCAGAAGTTCCGGATGATAGAGCTTGGTCAGAACAGTATCCTGATCAGCCAACAGTTTCTCGGCAATCTGTGTATTTCCCCGTGAAATCAGAGCCACATGTGCCATACCACCATTTTCTAAAGCGGTGATAATTTTCGCTTGCTCAGAGCTTGCCAGAATTGTGATGGTGGCAGACTGCTGCTTTTCCTCATCCTCTGTCGGCTCTTTGGTATTATCCACGTTGATGCCTTTAGAGTCGGTAACGGAAAGTACCTTTACAAATTGAAGTTCTGGAATGTCCTTCGCTTCATCCATGAAGTGATAGACACGGATAATGTCACCTGGCTGTAGCTTGTCTGACAGACCGCTCGCCAGCGTTTTTACAGTCAGCGAAATTGCTACCTTGCCCGATGGGATGCTGTTAAGTTCGATATCAGAGGAAATAGGGGTGAGACTGATTTTGGTGGATAACACATAGTCCCCGGACATCAGATCGGCAGCAGCGTATTTTCCCACCACATCCACCATCGTGCGTGCAACGTTTTGCGGCAGGTTATAGCCTCCAACCTCCATGATTTGCACATCCTTATCAGTGATGGCGGCACCCTTAGGGACAGGCTGCACTACACGAACGATTTCGGTTTTTCCATTGGTCTGCTTGGCAACAGTGGGAAGTGCGATAAAGGCAATAAGAGCCGCCAACACAATACTAAGAATGCCAAAAATAAAGCGATTATTTGGTTTCATGTTCAAAATCTCCTTTAAATTAAAATACGGATGCCGGCAACGACTAAACACCCGACTGCCATGAAGGGCACAAAGGGCAGAGACAACGCCTGCCCATGCTTTGCTTTTCTGCAAATGATTACGACAGGAATGCATAGGAGTGAAGCTGTGAGCAGGATACAAAGCATTTCATTTGCGCCATAGGCAAAGCCCATTGCCGCTGCTAGCTTGATGTCACCGCCACCCACCCCAGCGCCTGGTTTGGAAAACAGCGCTGCAGCCAGCAACACGCCAAATCCGATGGCGCTTCCCAAGAGTGCTCCCAGCAGAACACTGGGGATCTGAGAGGGGTTTTGTACATAAATAGGCAATACCGGTGCCGATAGGAAGAAGGGCAAAGAAAGAACGAGTGCCTTGTTGGGCACTCGCTTATGACGTATATCATAAAGAGCAAATCCAACCACGAGCATGGACAGCAGCAACTCGCAGATGAGGCTCATAGCACTATTCACGATTTGTGTACCAGTCATCAAACAAGCTACCATCTATCAAAAGAGAATCACTTAGATTGATTGATAGCATTCCATCTGGGGTCCATGTATCCCAGACCTGCGTATAAATGGTATATTTTGCTCGATCCGGAAACCACACTGGCAAAAAATGCACTTTACGAGCCAATGTAGAAAACTCATTAACCTTGAAGGTGAAATGCGAGTTTCTGCCACCTGAGATTTTCTCAAGGAGTCGGAGGTATGATTTATATTGAAACTCTGGAAACACTGAAAATGCCGTCTGTGTATAGGTATAATGCCTAGAAGGCGCGTTTGTTGAGAGCACAGACGATACGTTGGTCTTTACACCATAGCCAGATTTCATACGCTTGCCTTGGGCTGTGGGTACAATATCGTCGGGCATCAATGTCATGGATCCGGTTAGGCTGGCAGAATAGCCGGTATACTGAAATTTCCAATAGCCTTCATCCACCCAATGCCCACCATCTTTACCGTGGTCACACCATACCCAAACAGGTACCCAATAGCAACTCCACAGGCCCCAGTTGGCAACCGTTTTCTGTGGATTGTTAGGTAGCGGGGGCGGCAAATAGTGAGGATTTGTGTCCGTAGCCAATGGATCTGGTGGAATCAACTCATTTAAGTCTACAATTTTAGCTGTGAATTCGCTTTTGGCCGTATAGGCGCCGCTGACTGAAACGGAGATTGTGATTGTCTGTGGTGTAGGTGGGGTATGCCATTTGATCCACACCACCTGCGAATCGTCGGCGGGGATTACAATGTTATTCACCTGATAACTGTGTCCGCTAATGTAGAAAGTGACCGAGGCGGGATTGTCTGGTGTCAGATCTCTGTTAGTGGTAAGGGTAACGGCAGTGATGACATCCGTGTTTACTCGGTATTCTACGTCTGGTGCTTCAATCTTGCCATTAATAGGAGGGAGCTCTTTAAAGCGAACAATGCCCAGACCCAGATAGTTGATGATGTCAGCATTGGATTGTTTGCCGGTTTTAGCTCCACTCCATGCAGTGAATCCCAAATCTGAGGTTTCAAGAAACATAGAAAGGGGTAAGTTTTGGTGTGTTAAAGACACCATCTTACTTCTCAGATTACCATTTGCCTTTTGGTCGTATAGAGCAGCTTCCGTTGCAGAAAAGCAATACTGTACGCTGTTATATTTAAAATAAGCCAGTGGCTCGATTAACAGCTTATACTTGCCGCTGATAAGAGCATCATAGCTGATACCGGTATTATCCGACACCAACCTTATGGCATACTCAGAACAAAAATACTTTTTAACAGCGGCGATATTATTGGCACCGCCGATACTCCGAATGATAGTTGGCATTGCACTGGCTGGTTTGATACTGGTGTAGGCGCCACTGGCAAGAGCTAATGTTCTGCCTGAACGATATTCGTTTTTACTCACATGACCAAAGTGCAGAAGACTCTTTGGCTGCATCCGGTTAGAAAAGTCTACTGATGCGGAAACCGCGCTTCCGCTTTCTACTTCCACTACTGTAATGCGCACCCCATCATTTCCGGGATTCCAGCTGTTGGATGCGGTTCCTTGTCCCATTCCCCCGCCCCCGCCATCCATATTGCCATTCCCTGGAGTCGATGCAAATGCGGGGGTACACAGAAGTGTGGACAACATGACGACAAACAATAGGCTGGCAAGTAGTCTCTTCAATAAAATCACGCTCCTTTTGCGATACAAAAAGCCGTCACAATAGTTGTGACGGCTTTTTAGCTTTTTTAGTTTTATAGTAACCTGTATTGAGGGACATCAGTCCATAGAACCTACCATTTTGTTAAGATCTCCGTCGTTATCACTGGGAACTGTTTCGGTTTTGCTAGGGGTGACCCATCCAAATACCGCATCATATACCTGCCCCTGACTATTGGTACTGCCAGGTGTCGGACCCTTAGGTTCTGAAGGAGTTCTCTCGGAGGGCTTCACACTGGAATCAGGATTGACTGGATGAGATGCCTTCGGCTTTTGTTGTGGCTTTTCAATTTCCGTTTTGCCTGCAGGAGTCTCGGGAGGCTCTGTTTCGGAGGATTGGGGAGGTGTAAAATCAATTATCACATCCTTGCCATCCTCTTCAATCACCTTAGGGTAGGCTTCTTGCTCCTGTGTGGAGTTAGTATGTACGGGCGGCTTCGCATTTGTGTCTCCACTACCGCTTTCATGCCAATCATTAGTAAAATTGTTCTGTTTAGGCGGATCTGGGATAAATTTTGTTTTATGGTCTTGGTTCAAAAACAGGCAAGCCGCTACAATAACAACACAGAGTGCAATGAGGATCGTTACAAGAAATGGTTTTGAGGTTAAGAACTTTTTCATTGAATCATCTCCTTTGAAATTTATTTACGATTTGAACGGTAAAGTATTCAACAGCTGCTTTTAAAACTTAGTGTTGTGATAACCGGTCAAGCGGATATCCTGTGTAATAGCCGGGTACTGCCTACCGAACATAAAAATATAGAACTCCGCGTCACAGCGA
Organism: Clostridiales bacterium UBA4139; assembly: GCA_002380805.1. Classification (GTDB taxonomy): domain Bacteria; phylum Bacillota; class Clostridia; order Lachnospirales; family Anaerotignaceae; genus Chakrabartyella. The sequence continues at coordinate 64,119 of DFWH01000007.1, forward strand.
AACTCATATTCAATACGGTCATCAAGCACATCGAAACTTAGCCGAATATTTTTGATTCGATAATCATCTGTCTCGAGAGGTATTTTTTGTGCTAAACCATCCTCAACACTTTGCTCCAAACCACGGGTGAATGAACTGCTTTGATAAAGCGTTTGTAGATACTCGCTAAAATTGCTTTCACGTTGAGAGCGGTATGTATCCGCATAAATGGAGGCACTTAGATTGTTCAACTCCATCTTGATACCATTTCGAATGTTGATACAATTGATTCGTACTGAAGCATACAGCAACAGAAAGGAAACCAATATGATGATTCCTGTGACGAAAAAGCAGGCAAAGATAGAAATTTCACCACGATCATTGCTAATAAATTTTTTCACCTCATGGACCTCCCATCCTTCCAGTAATGCTCAGATACACCGGCGCTACGGGCAATGATGGCAATATTCACAAGGTCAAAATTCCAGAAGCCGCCAAGCTTTGATTCCCCTTGGATGGTGATGTAAAATGGCGTACCCAATTGAATGGCATTATACATTCCAGATGGGCGCGGAGTTTTATAATCTGATTCAATATCGTAGATAATATTGTCTGCACCTGTAATTTCAGAGCAAAGATAATCAAACAGTTCTTCAGTGTTGGAATTGACACCTCCAGCGAGCTGGATCTGCTTTACCATTTGATCGGCCGCATGGTCGAGTTGCTGCTTGGTGGATATGATACCAAATAAGTTGATGATAAATGCAAGCAGGATGACCGAAATAAAGATGAATACTGTAGTGTTAAAATAGTTTACATCGCCTCGATCAGATTTCAGTAATTTGCTGATACGTTTAAACAAATAATCACCCCTTTACAAAAACACCGCCTATTCACAAAGAAAGGCGGTGGGTTTAAATAATTTATCACAATACTTATTATAGCAGATGTAGATTTGCGCAGAAAGAGCAAATCTGTGCCAATGCTGTGCCAATTTTAGTTTCATTTCTACAATGCCATAGTAATCAGCTATGACTATTCAAGCTCATTGAGGGGATTGTTTCCAAACAAAATAGATCTTGCGTTATCCATACCCATTATTCAAACCGCATAATATGGATTCCAGTGCATCTCGTCTGTATGCAAACTGTCGTCAAGACCCTAATGGAAAAGTGCACGACCTGCAGCAGAGAGTTTGCAATTGCAGTTTCTTATGTTGTGGGCGAGCTGCCCAGCATTTGCTTTGCACCGCCGCTGATTGATTCGCCTGTCTTTACAACCCCTCTAAAAATTAGAAGCTTTCGTACGAGTTTTCTGTTATAGTCTGCTATATTGCTTCTGAGTTCACCGAACAAAAATCTCGCATCCCTCAATAGTATAACGTCTTCCTTCATCTATCTTTTTTTGATTTAATCTTTTTAGCAATTTCGATACCTAGAATACAAACAACATAACTACACCAAAAGGTAATAAAGACATAATTGCTTACAAACTCTTTAACGCTCCATTTAACACTTGTAAAGTATGTAAAAATAAAACCCATTATAATTTGTACACACAAAATTAAAAGCACCTGAATAAATTGTAGTTTTATTCGTTTCATGTTTTAGTGCCCCCATCGTTTGCTAAATGTCCAAGCACCAACATATTTTGTGCGTGCAGAGTCTAGATAGTATTTATTTTCATATCTTGTGTAAATCTTTCCTGAACTTCTGGACGTGTAAACATCACTTGTTACATACAAATAATCTGGTAATGTTGCAACTCCAGCACCAGCGCCACCTGCAATGGCTGCTGAAATAATTTTTACCGCAACCGGGAGGCTAACATATGCGGTTGCCGCCACAATTGCACCAGCAGCTATCGCGACTGTAACCTTTTTCCCTACAAGTGAAATACCGTATCTATCTGTTCTAATATACGTTTTACCCCTTGTGAGTGTAATATTTTCTTCCGATTGTGTCAGATTTTCTTCATCTCCACTTATATCAGCAGATATTTCATATTGGTTTATGTCTCCGTTAGGTTTAGTTTCAACACATAAAACTTTACCATTTTGAATGTTACTGACAATGCTAGAATTTAATATTTTATTTTTGCCCTCTACTTTGTAAACTGTGCTTTCAATACGATTCCCATTGATATTTTCTGTTATGTAATACGTCCCATCTGATCTTTGCTCAGTGTAATTAATTGTGGAATCTGTAGAAAGCTCGATTTCATCTGTAATAATAATAGCATTTTCATTGTCTGATGCATATACGGTCAGTCCCATTGTACACATCATAATTACCGCTAGGCTAAAACTCATAACTTTCTTTAACTGTTTCATATTAAACCTCCTTTAAATGTACTTATCAATGCATGATTAGCTCTATTTAACTGTATATTAACACTATCTCAAAAAATAATTGCAATTATTCTAAACGACTAATATTTTCAGTATTATATCTTTAGTTGAAAATAACTTTACGGATTTTGTCTGCAAGATCAGCTTTTGAGTGGTTTTCGTTCCCGGTAGCCCCCAAAGATAATCAGTGGCACGTCCTAAAACTTTACCAGCTTCACAAGGGCACGATGCCTTTGCAATCATTGGTTTCATAGGCGCCAAGTACAGAATTGGAAAGCCTGGTTTGCTTTTGCAATCTATCCTTTTTTATTGGTACTACAAACTGGAATTCCCACATTATTTTTTCTTATATTCGCATCCAAGAATAACTGTGCCAAGGACAAGAGTAAGCAAAAAAATTATCGCTGGAAGCCATAGACCACTGCTTAATATAGAGCAAATACATCTTCCGGGTGGAGTAACCCATGCATCTATTGGATTGATTGCTGCAACCGCAAGAATAGTACTAGTGCCAATAACTCCACCTAAAAATAAAAAACCACCAATTATAGTTTTTTTCATTTTATATCTCCTTTCTTTTGGTTAGCTACGCCTAACCGAATTGTAGCATACCATATTACTAACTGTCAAATGAATATATGTGATGCCTTCATACGTAATCAGTAGAACAATAATGTCTTGAGCTACGCTCTTTTACACAGCCCATCAAAAAAGAAACGGCTAAGTCCGCAGTTATTAAATCGTTCTTAATTTATATGGTGTTACAAGTGTAAAAGCTCTCAGTATTATACGTTTGAATTTTATGCTTTTATTTCTGTCGTCCTAATGTTAGATTGTGCGAATGTATAATATTTTATTTTAATTAAGAGTAAAAAAAGCAGTGCCTCATGACAGACAGAGGCACTGCTTTTGACTGTTATTGCAGCCGAATCATAGATGCTGCTTAATAATTCTTGTGATAATACCTACTGCTACACCGCGTTCTTCATCGATGCGGGTAACAGCAAAGCTGACATCATCCTTTTTCCCAGGTAACCTTCGGTCATAGCAAGAGTGAGCCACGCCATTGACACCATTAGTCAAGCGGACGTAGACAACACCCCGACGCACATCCGTAACCTTGCCGGAATACTTGCTCTGTACTTTGCACTTTTTCAGATTTTCGTGTGTTTGATCTTCTGAAACGCTTTTAACATCGGCCATAATGGAGATGTCCTCTAAACTTTCTCTTTTAACACTCAGAACGTGGACCAAAATTTGATCGCCAACCGAGAAGCGTTCATGGGCATCACCGATCCAGTCCCAGGCAAGGTCACGAGCAAGAATAGAGCATTCGACACCGAATACTTCGACCCGAACCACTTTTTCGGCCACCGCAATGACACGAGCCTGCACCACGCGGCCTTCGTAAATGCGATACATTCCTGCAGCATCGGTATTTAGGTAGAAAATCTGGCGTTTTTTCAACATTGCTTCCTGCCGGCTGGCTACCACACTGCGTGTTTTGGAATCAATGCCCTTTATCATAAAGTCGATTTCTGCCCCAAGCATATTGCCCAAAATTTTATTCTGACGGCGTATCAGCTCGTCGTACTCTGCACCCGAGGGACTTCGACCCAAATTGATCATCATCTCCTTCAAGGGAATAATGATACGAAAACCTTTGTACTCTACAATAACAAGGGTTTTGCCGTTGTCTGTTTGTTCGATGCCGCCCAGCGTGCCAGTGAGCATTTTGCGAGTACGGTAGGCATTGTGGATTTCATGCCAAATGATGTCCTCCATGCTCTCACGGGTCTCCGCTTCGCTATGTGCTTCAATGGTGAGAATTGGAACGGCTTTTCTCTTAGCTGCTCGCTTGGTCGGCGGAGCCGACGGGACAACAGGCTCCTCTACAGAATTAGATTCAGCAGATGCTTTGGAACTAATCTCAGCAGGCATATCTTCTGCTGCTTTCTTTTTGCGAGTTGAGCGTTTCGGCTTAGGTGGCTCCAAATCCGCAGGAGTTTCACTCTCAGCAGAGGCGGTTTCCTCACCGGTGGGTGGTTCGGACTCAATGTTATCAGAAACAGAAATATTCTCGCCAGCGAGCATTGCATCACCAGAGATGGGTACTTCTTCTGTGATGAACATTTCCTCCTCGGGATCTTTGTCCATAGCCGCCAACAAATCGTTCAGATCTTCGCTGTGAGAGTCATCACCATGTTCAGCAGGGACAATGACAGTCTCGTCATCTACCGTGGCTAAGGTTTCAATGCTTTCTAGCGATGTGATTTCCAGTTCATTTTTCTTCTTAGTCATAATATAATTCCTCCTAAATTTTTAGTCCATGATGGAGCTTTTATCAGTTTTGGTCACAGCTCCCTTTTTGGGGATATCCTGTACGGACTGCTTAGCCTTTCGCTGTGTTGTTTTGTTGGATTTCGGTGATGAGGTGGTTTTATAGGACGGTGGCGATGCTTCCTCTTCTAAGCGCCAATTGGGTACATGAGTGGATGCTTTGCAGGAGCGCAGTCGCTTTGCCTCTGGATGCAGAGAGTAATCGTATTTATCTACCTGTAGCAGCTTGTGTCCTCGGATAATCACGAGAGCCTTTTCCAACGGGAGCCGCAGCACCTCATCGGGAGTAAGTAAATTGCGCTTGCCCACACCGTTGGTTTCTCGATACTCTGGGGTATAGTCGGAGATTCGCCAGGTACCCAACTGTTTGGCCTTGCTGGACACCGACACGCTGGTAATCCCCGAGCGTTCACTGATAAATTCTGCTGTAAGGGCATCGGTGCAGCCTAGGAACAACTGCACATCGCAGTTGCCAAGCAGCTCCTGCCACTGGTTGTAAGGGTAGCGATTTTGCAGGCCGGCCAAGTTTTGGAACACCAGTGACATGGATACATTTCTTGACCGAATGACAGAAATTTTTCGACTGAGCTCAGGAATGACACCACAGGCACATATTTCTTCTCCAAGTACATGGACAGGAACAGGTAGCTTGCCGCCTTCGCAGTTTCTATCTGCATAACGCACCAACTTGATAAAAACAAAAGACAGGAACAGCGAGGAGAGAAAGTCAAATGTACCATCCTGGTCGCTGGTAATGCAGAAATAAGCACATGGTTTTTGTCCAGGCAATTCCAAATCAATCTCATCCTTGGCGGTAATCTGTTTGATGATGGCGGATTGAAACACCTGCAGACGGCTACCTAAGCCGATAATGACTCCGCTTCGCACTGTATCAGATGCCTGCTTGAATAAATTGAAGGGGGCTTTTGCGGCATGATCGTTCGGAAGCACCTCAAATAGACTGTTGAGGTCTTTCTCAGAACTGAGAGTGAGTAGTTGATACACATGTCCGATGTTTCTACTCTCAGGCGGATAGCCAAGATCTACATAGAGGACAAGGGCCTTGAGCAAATTCATCTCAGCGCTATCCCAAAAATGATCTCCTTTTCCACCTGTGGTAGTGTTCTTAATGACTACGTCACAAAAGAGTTGTGCCATGATTTCCTGTCCCCCGATTTCCGACAGGCAGTTCCAGCTGTCGGAGTTTTCGGGTGTTACCAGATTAAATACCTTGACGGTATAACCCTGTTCCCGCAAGTATGCACTTGTTTTTTCGTACAATTCGGATTTGCAATCGCAAATAATCAGTGATTCTCCATGGGCTGAGCTTTGAAGGATGCGGTTGACGCAAAAGGCTCTCGTTTTCATAGAACCACTGGCACCATACACTGCCATATTACCATTCATACGAGTGTCCTCTGGCACACAAACGATCTGTTTATCTAATAGACCCAAAATAATGCCATGGTGCAGGCGTACATCTGGAACCAACTCAAGCACGCTTGCCAATTCCTTTTGAGACATCCATCCAGAGGTTCCATAGGTTCCTTTTCTGGAGTATGTAAAATTGCGGGCGACGTCATATTCGCCATTGTCGCTACCACCCATCTTCATTACCATAAGGATGAGCAACCCTAACAGTCCCGTACAGATGAATATGCCATAGATGCCGTGGGGCGGCATAAAAACAGACTGTATGCAGGTAACGAAGGATGGTGACGGTGGCAACGGAGATGTACCATCCCCTGGGAAACCACCATTTTGTTGCCATGTGCTATAGTTGGAAATGAATTGCGCAAGGTATCCACCTGCATAGAGAATCGCTAGAAATGCTAAAGGAAGTATAAGTATCAAACATATATTTCTCCTGTTTTTAATTGTGAAACCTCCCTTCATATTTTTGCAGATTAATAATTTCAAAAGAAGTCCTTGCCTTGCAGTATCGTTTTAGCATATCAGCCTGAAAGTCAAAACAGATTATCGTTCCGCTGCGTTCTTGTAGCTGTAGTGCCTGATAGAACCGAGCAATGCGCGGCAAATCAAGCGTATGGGCGAAAAGCACGGGGCGACCATAATGGTCAAAACCGTCATTTTCGATATGGCTACCGTCTTTGTGTGGAGATAAATTCTCCGAAAGAATGCTTCGCAGCTCTGCTGAACGTATTCCATCACACAAGATTTTTAACATTACCTCACCATCATGGTTGTTTGGAATATAGTGAAAACTGTCATAATTTCCATCTAGGACAAAATAATTGCGCTGTCCGATTTCCTGTGTGGTAAGTAGTTCATACGCCATTTTCATATCTTCACCCATAAGAATGCCCTGCACAGCATTTGGCGCATACTGTCCCGCAAGGCGTTGCTGGCAGAGTATGGTTTTCATCAACGCCTTGGTGCGCATCTCCGATTTATACTCCCATCGACATTTCGCGCTACCAGTATTGTAAATCACAAAGGCATTGCCCCTGGTGAGAAGAACACCTACCATCCGTGCACCTCGAATCTTTACAAGTTCGGTGCCTATCTCCTTAATCTCTCTAGAATTGTAAAAGGCCGGTGTGTCTATCCGTAAATTCACAGGATGTGAATTTACCTCTGGATAGAAAACCTCCGGTTTTTCATCACGAAAAATGAGAACACCTGCCTGTTGCATCGTGACAAGGCATTCCGCCATTCGATGCAGACGCCGACGCCTAGTTATTTCACTTTTAGGACGGTTAGTCTCACTATTTCCCGTAAGGAAAAAAGCAAAGCGATTAGGATAGGTAGCTAACAGTAAAGCTTTCGCTTTGGATGTGGGTCTATATCCACGGAGTTTATCTTTGTAATAGGTACGTAGCAGACCTTCTCGCTTTAGGTCTTTCACCACATTTTCCATATATGTCGGACTGCTGAGACGACCCACCTGGTTTGCTGGAAACTCGCCCGACAGTGCAACAAGTTGTAGTAGCAGAAGTGGTTTTGTTTGATGTGCAGGGAATGATTGGTGATTGCTCAAGATATCATCTCCTTGATATGAAAAGTACCGAGGCGGCTTATAACCCCGGTAACTTTTACTTCTTGTAGTATCCGCCGAATGCTGTTATGTAAGGCTTTGTTCACTTTTATGGCATGTCCTGAAAAACGAAGTGAAAAACTCTTAAAAATCGGATATGGTTTTTACATTATTTTTTCGTTCCTCTAACCACAAAAAGAAGTGGTCTTTGTCCATAACTGAGATGCGGGTGCAGTCGCTATTTCCAAGTTCTGTGGTGTTGTAAGCATCACAGAAAAGACCGGTATCGTCAGCCATAATGAAGGTAGATACCATATCCAAAAGCTGTTTCAACTCCAAGTTGTCGTAATCCCGTACGCGGCGGGTCGGCAATTCACGACAGTATATATGGGAAAAGCAAACGACACAGTGGCGGAATTTCGGTAACCAATGGTTGTCTGCGTAGTGGCTCAGCGCAAAATAAATAGGGTCGAGCAAAAACTCTGTGCTTTGTCGTTGCTTGCGTTTGGGTAGAAGGGATGGTAGCGTAATCTCTACTACACCATTTTCGCAACAAATTTGAATGCCTTGCACCGCAGATGCAGACTGCATATATTCTGACTTTTTTGTATCGGTAGTAGCATAAATCAAATGCCGCAAACGGCAGGCAATATTTTCACCACGAAGAGCTGCGTCAGTGGAAAGCACCTCATAGTTGTCTGGATAACGTTGGATATCCGTGGTACTCATGGCGTATAAAGCGCTTTGCAGACGGCTGATGTCATCTAAAATAGCGGTGATTCGCTGTGTAATGATTTGTTTTTCCAATGATGCACCTCTATTCTTTCTTGAAGTAGGAAACCTGCCCATTTCCATCCACAGTGCAAAAGCCGCTGGCACTGGGAATATGAATGGAGTGAATTTGCTCCTTGTTGTCCACCACTACAATACGGCGGGGTGGATTCTCCTCAGTCTGCTGTGACCAAAGCTGGCTTACCAACGTTTCTTGGCCCAGTGGTACATGGAGCACCTCGTATACCTCGCCGGCAGCAAAGAAAATCAGCTTTGCGGGGAAATCGCTGATGGAGTGAAATTCCACTTTGTCAATAAAGTCTAGCAATACCCACACAGCCGCTGTCATGCCGGGATCTGCGGTCATGCGCTGTTCGGCATAATAAGTGGCATGGGTGCTGTCATAAAAAATCCTTCCTTGACGGAGCAGATGCATCAGCAGATTCTTGATTTTATCTTCCTTGCCGCTATAAAAACGTAAAGCTTGTTGTTCTGTTAAAACACGGTACATGGAGATATTTCGCAGCAACTCTATAGCTTCATTTCCATAGATTTCTTCTCTGGTTTTCAAGCATTCACCTTCTTTCTAATGCGTATAATTTCCGCATTGTTTTGGTATTGTGTTCACTAATGCGTATTACAAGGGTATTAAATGGGTAATTCCTCATTTTGCTGTTTGGTGCGCTCAACCAGTTCTTGCAGCTCCCGGCGGTCAGTAGTAATCAGGTCTTTTTCAAGCTGACTACACTTAAACTCCACCGTGATGTTGTTGTTATTGGTGGAAATCAACCCCGAGCCACGCTCAAAGTGGGTAATTTCTATGACCTCGGCTTCGGAAAGATTCATAAACTGCTGCACACGCTGGGCTTCATCATCCTCCAAATTGAGAATGATTTTAGTTTTAGAGTTGTTGATGATACCCTTACCATACTTGCCATCGTCCAGTGCAAAAAAGTCGTTTAAGTCCTGGCTGGCACAGACTGCTGATCCACCGTATCCACGAATGATTTTGAAAATCTCAAGGACAAAATCAGCTGCAAGTCGATTAGAAGAGCCACCGATGAGCTGCCAACACTCATCAATGAAGATAGCCTTTTCCTGTGTGCGGTTTTCCTTGGCCTTATCCCAGACATAATCTAAAGCCACGAACATGCCTACGGTAAGCAGGTCGCCCGTCAGCTCTGAAATATCTAGAACGGTATATTTGTTGTCCAAGGATACATTTGTCTGCTGATTGAAAGTACTAGCAGAACCGTGGACTAGACGGTTAAGGATATTGGCGAGGCGTTTGGTATCCGGAGACAGTTTCAGCACCTCATATAGATCACCCAGAATAGGCATCTCTTTATAGCTGCCCGGATTTTCAAAGTTACTTTCGTCCTCCAGCGTGGCATTGTCGTGAGTGATACCTTTGGTTGCGTAGGTCTTGATGAGGGCATCATCCAACAGCTGCTTTTCCTCGTGGTTCATGTCCGGAATCAACAGGGAAAAGAAGATGTGCAGCTTTTGAATTTTTGCCGCCAACTCTGACTTTTCAATGCTCGGCCCGTCCAAAAGCTCATCCACGGATTTGTCGGCACGGCGGATTTCCATAATGTTGATACAATTTCTGGATGCCGGTGAGATTTGAATAAACTCGCCACCGATGTTGGTGCAGGCTCGGTGTAGTTCATGTCCTTTGAGCGGGGCGAGGATAAAGACCTGGATACCCTTGCGGCGCATACGGAGCGCCATGAGCTGTAGCGTAAAGGTCTTGCCGGCGCCGCTGGTACCGAGAATCGCCATATTTGCATTCTTGTAGGTGCGGCTGTTGAAGATGTCCACGATGATGAGGGAGTTGTTGTGTTTGTTCACGCCCAGTAGGATGCCGTTATCATCGCACATTTCATAACTGGTAAAGGGATAGCAGCTTGCGGCGCCCAACGTCAGCACATTGCGTTTGGAGCGTTCATACAGTTTCTTTTCCAGCGACACTAATGGAAGTGCCGATAAAAAAGCCTGCTCCTCACGAAAGGAACAGGTGCTCACATTCATATCTTGGGACAATAGCAACTTTTTCATCTCGGACAGCCGCCATTCCAACTCATCTACGGTATTGGCTGTGACGGTGATTAACAGGTTCAGATAATAAAAATCCTCGTTATTGCCCAATCCCTCCTTGAGAAAATAGCCGCTACGGATCGCACCGTCAAGATCGTCAAAGTCGGTATTGGTATCTGAGGTCTCTTTGATTTTGGAGCGATTGATGCGAAGTTGCTGACCAAGCTTTTGGATGATGCGTTCCTTTGGCTGTCGGGCAAGAAACACATCCATGTCGATGCCGTCTCCGGCGTTGACGATAAGGCTAAGCCAGCCGGCTGGAACATGGGACCTAAAGCCGTCGGACGGCACCAGTAGATAGGAGTGATACACATCGTCAATCTTGACATACTGCCCATGCATGAAGTCAATGCTGTCGGGAGCGCAGAACTCGCTTGCGGGAATACTGTCCAAATCCTCTGTTCTGCCTGCCGCAACATATTTAGCCGCAATCTCCTTTGCCCGAGTTGACAGCGATTTATCGCAGCTGGTACTACGGCGAAGGACGTTGTACAAAACATCCACCGCAAACTCATTTTCATCCTCTGGGGTAATTACTCGGTTTCCGCATTGTCGCAGATAGTTTTCTGCAGTGTGCGCCGCTGTAGATAGGGCGGCGATTGCCTCACTCTCCTCATTGCCCCTTTTCATGCTCGTACATGGTTCATACTCAAAGATAATAAAAAAGCGACGTGTGATTGCCTCCTTGGAGCCAATTTGCTTGACCAACCTCAGATAGTCTTCTTGCAACATCCGACAGCCCTCATCTGTTTCTTGCGCCAGCTCCGAGCGCACCGTATCCAAATGACGGTTGATGTCGGCCCGTTTGGTCAACACCTTAAACTGCATTTTGACAGGGCTGATTTTCAAAAAGCTGATGAAAGAGTAAATGATATTGCGCTGTTCACGGGCGCTTCGGAGTAGGAAGTTGATAGGTTCCACCTCAAGGATTTTAATAAAGCGCCTGTCCTTTGTATAGATGATGCCGTTCTCCACCTTTTCGATAGGGATATACCTTGCCACGGGATTAAGAAAGGTAGGCGGTTCCGGTTGTTTGTCCGCCTTTTTTGCCTTCCCCCTGTGTGGCGAGTCTTCTTTGCGAGGGAACTTTCCTAGAACCTTTTGCCTCCTGGAGTAGCGGCCCACCTCATCAAACTCAGCCGGGAAATCCTCTTGCCGCTGTTTTTTCGTTTTTTTGCGGGGAGTTTTTCTCTTGGGCAGATGAGCTGCGGTTTCAGTTTTAGGCTCCTCAATTTGTACGCCGACCACACGTCGGTTTCTCAGATAACGAAAAAAGATGAGCGCAAAGGAGCTGAGGCTTTCTCCACCGATGCCGATGAGGGCAAAGAGCGCCAGCGGCAAGGCGGTGAGACATAGAATAATAATTTTTGCGGTTAGGGAGACACCCAAAGTAAAGCCTGGGATGCCCATCGCAAACAACAGCACCCCCGCTTCAATGGTGTTTCGTGCCTTGAACATCCCGCCGAAGAAGGAGCCACTGTCAATAAAATTCGGCGGGATGATATAGGAGTCATGTTCATTTGATTTGCTCATAGCAACCTCTCTTCTGCGGCGAAATTATCCAATAATCCAAAATGGACCACCGGCTGCCGCTCGCTTACTAGCCTCGCTTATAATAATAGACAAATCCCATTCCTGCTGGCTGCGATTGTAACTAGCAGGGTCTGCAACCAATATCTTTCCGTCCTTAGTGCCACGCAGAACGATGAAATGGCCGCCGCTTGTGAAATGTCCTTTTGACATGATGGCAACCACTAGTTTGCCATCAGAGAGTGCATCAATGATTTTCTGCGGCTCTGCAACAGTACAGCCATCCACTGGCAGGTTCCAAGCTTTGGCAGCACTTGGGATAAGAGCGTGATAAGATCCACTGCCCTTGCACCAATAACCGTTATCGTATGCCCATTTCGCCATCTGCTCTGGGTTAACAGTTTTATTGGTCATAGAAGACACCACAATTGACATTGCTGTAGGACCGCAGCCGTAGCTACCAATATTGTCGGTACCATACGGCTTACTGGCATATGATTCATCCAACTGATTGAAGTAAACAACCTCGGTCATACCGTCTGTGAAATGAATATTGCCCAGAGAGGGCAGTGTAGTGCAATCAGCGGGTAACCCCTGAAACATACCATCCCCCAAAAACAGGCTGAGATTTTGTGCATAATCCAAAGATAACGCCTTTTGTTCATCATTGAGACGAAAGATATGGTCAGCAAAATACGCCTCGCCGTTGTAGACAATGGTGTAGATAATCCACTTTTCTGTAATCGTGATTTCTTCGCTCGTTCCAGTGCGATCCCTGTATTCCACGTCTTTAGTAAAAGAGTAGAGGTGTGCCTCTCCACAACGCAGTGTGTACTCCATGTTAGAAAGCGAAATAGATGCGAAATCGTTGTTTTTGGAGGCGCAATACTGGGAGATAAATAGGTTAATATTCGACATCAGGTTACCGGAATAGGGATTGATGACTTCCTTGAAATCCCCGTCCGACGCCGCAAAGTCTGCGTCAATACGGATCAGCACATCCTCTAGCCCCTCAGATAAAATGCTATTGATGGAAAAGGAGATATTGTTGGCGTTCTCAACGATAGCTGTGCTGTCATTGAGAATCGGTACAGCGGGACTATTCGGAGAAAAGCCATTCGTCAGGCTACCAAAAATCAGCCCTGGGAGCATGAGGATAAAAAGAATAGGCAACAGCAAAAAAAACGCCGTCGCCACGACTATTTTTACTACGGTTTTGCGATTCGTCCAAAGCGCACCTGCCACAGCTCCATAAGGTCCTCCTGCAGCGGTGCCTTTTGCGATACTGGCAACGGCTTTTCCTGTTTTAATGACACCTTGGACGGTACTTGCAGCCGAAGCGCCTGTTTCCATAGTGTCGGAAAAATCACTTTTGTTTTGATCGTCCATGATTAACTTTTGTCCTTTCTGCATGGTGCTTTTGGTAGCCTTTTCACGATGCTTTCGTTATAAGCAATCGTACCGTCTGGGGCCATGTATGGTGATTTTTCTACAGCGTCAGCAGCGTATTGCTTATACCATTTGGAGCCGTCTACCGAGGTTACGGTGCTAAAATTCCCCGCGGGTGTGGTGTACTGATCTGCGTCATACATCCCAAAGGAGATGCCGTTGGGGTTTTCCACAGTGGTTTCTATACCCATGATTCTGCCACCGCCAATTTCCACATCGGAAAATGCGGGAACGTCGCCGGCCTCCATACCGGTATAACCCATATAGGAGAGTAAGCCTTGACTGGCGCTTTCACCCGTCATGCTACCCACGGCGCTTATGCTACCCCTTGCTACGGTGCCGATGACGTTGTTGGCAAAGTCGCCTCCCTTTGACATGGAAGAGGTAAACACTCTGCCTCCGATTCCACTGCCACCAGTGCCGGTTGCACTCTTTACGGCTCCGTTTGTGAATTGGCGGCCAACAGCCCCCGTAAGCCCGCCGCTCATGAAGCTGGCTGCCGCAGATGCGCCACCAGCGCCGCTTCCGGAACTCTTACTACCAGATGAACCACCACGAAAGCCGTTGCCTCCACTTTTTACTGCAGAAATCCCACGGGCAGCTATCATGGCCTCGGCAAGCATATTGCCGCCTGTGTGGCCGACATTGATGCCAAGCGAGGACATGAAAGAGTCGATTTTTTGACTGACCTTCAAAAAGGCAATGGCGCAAAGAAACCAGATAAAAACGTTGCCGGAGACAGTTTCCTTGCTACTGCTGTCTACCGCCGCCTGCACATCACTTTCGGAGATGGCAAAGGCTTGGATGGAAAACAGGCAGAGCATCGCTGTCATCATAAGTACAGTGACAATCAGTTTTCTATGTTTTTTCATACTGAGACCTCCTATAGTGACAGGGGATTTGAGATAAATGCCCCCACCATGCTTGTAAATAAGCGCAGACACCAAGCGTCCATAATCAATAAAAACACTTGTCCGCCAAACATCCGGCACCACGATTTAAAGATGTTTCCTGTAGTTTGGGAAGCCCCCATCGCAAAAGCAACTGGGGCGGTATAGGCGAGAACTCCTAGTAATACATAGCGTTCTGCTGCTTCAAAGAGTAGCTTGACATAGTTCCATGCTAGTAGCAGCACCAGAATCAGGGCAATGAGAGCCACTGCTCCATTCGCACAGATACCAAGTATTGTTACTACAACAGAATTGAAGTCTGCAAAATTAATAGGCGGTAATTCCGAATCCATAATCCAGTGATAGGGAGTACCCCCAATTTTTAATACAATGCCTACAATCTCATCAGAGAAATAAGCAAATAAAATGAAGATGAGCGAACGGATGCTGAGTTTGATTGGATCTTCCGCCTCTATTCCGACACCCAGACCATAATTCTTAAATAGCTGCCAGACCCAGTTAAGAAGTATCAGCCCGATGCCCAACGCCACAAAAATGTGATACATTGTTTCTGCGGCCGGGAAATAGCGGAGGAATACCGCCATATCACAGCCAAGCGCCCCCAAGACTGAGGTTGTAATGAGATCCAGCCCGTACATCACCTGTTCGGCAATCCACGCTACAATGCCATCTAAAATGCCCATACCTTTCCTCCTTTCGCTGATGGTTTTCGGGTACGGTTAAGCGTATTATCCATTCCATTTGCCATCGGTAAAGAAGGGGGTTACATAGGCCATGATGAAGCCCAGACCATTCAATATAACCCATGTAATAGCAATGCGTTTGACCCATGCTCGGGATTCGTCCACCGTACGACCGCTACGAGAAAAGTTCATTAATAGCAGTGCTACTGCAGTGGTTACGATTGCGGCGATGGTGGAAATCAATAAAATTTGATTGTAGACATCTTTCATTATTTCCGTCGCCTTGCTCCAAACATCAGTTGCGGCAAAGACTGGCTGCACAAACATCATTGACATGGTAACGATGAGAAACAACATATACATGGTTTTTGCTGGGTTTACTTGCAAATGAAGCTTTTGGAACTTGAATGCTTTCAACTTTTTCAACTGTAAATACCTCCTAAATTTATATAATTTCTTTCTACGTCGCACCTTCTTTAAAAAAATAGCGCCCGCCAATTAAAGCGAACGCCGTTCCACAGGCAACAAAAAAACACCTTGTAAAAAGGTGTATTAATTTGCTTTTTAAATTTTAGGTACAATAGTGAGCATACTCATCATAGCACAAAAGGTTTTACGCTAAAATAGCAAAACAGTGCCAATTTTGTGCGGTATTATGCCAATACTATGCCACTACTACGGCTTTGGAAAAAACTTCTCCAAAAGAGTAAGACTATCCTGTGAGGTATACCCCCACAAAATAGAAGAGAAAGTCTCGATTGCCTCGCGACGCTTACGATAGTAGGTGCGATAGCTGATGTCTCGGATGTGAGGACGCAACTTTTCGATGATTTCATCCACGTTCCGAAGCTGTTGGGGAGAGAGAAAGCTGTAATAAAGTAGCCAGTAGTAATTCTCTCCATTCTTATGACGGGTACGAAGAGTTTCGATTGCCGTTTCCATCAGTTTGATCATCTTGTAACTCTGGTCAATACATCGGGCTTGATGTTCTACCTCGCTGCCAGACAGATCGGCACCAGCTAGATAAATAGATTCCAAAAAATCTTCAATGCTACTGCCGTATTCAATCTGAAATTTGATTCGCGCCTGTTGCACCGACAATTCCAACGACCAAACAACGTCTCTGTATTTTTTGAGCAAAGTCCAAGCATCATGATATACGGGATTTTCAGTAACGTCTAAAGAGGTATTCTTTTTCTCCATTTTAAACCATCCTTTCAGACCGCCGTGTAGGGATCAATGTTAATTGAAAGTGAAAAATATCTTTGGTGCCGCAGGAAACGGTGAGCCCAAATCGTTCTTCTTGAAAATACCCTTCTCCAAACGGTGGGCTTTCCCAAATAGATTCCTTGCAATCGTTGGATAATGGATATAACTTATATATGGATTTTGGACAACCAAAGCATGAAAACCCTTGTGTGGTTAGGATTTTCGTCACCTTTTTTATTAGTGTTTCCATGACCGTTTTTGAAACGCTGAGACTGATTTTTGAGACACTATCTGCCTTCTCGTTTTCTGTCAATTCTGCTTCATCGCAAGCCTTCTCTGGCAAGACAACTTTAATATTCAACATCATTGCCACCTCATCCTTATCTATCATTACATCTGAAATCTGAAACATTGTCGAAAGGTAGTTTTGCAGATAAATCACACTGCCGTGTGTCCCAGGAAAGGACATTAGAGAGAGATAACCCGCTGTTTCCATTCTCTTGAGAAAGCGACCTACCGTGGTTTTGGAAATGCCCCATCGCTCTGCAAGCTCGGAATATCCGAGTAATGGATTGCCTGTGCCGTTGCGTAGATATACTACCGGTCCGATGTCAGAACCCTTGACTTGTTCATCGTTATAGATGGTGTTTAGCCAGAGATCAAGCACACAATCCATGTCCGAACATTTCTCGGTACTGATTAGGTCTGCAGCAATGGAGAGTGGCATAAAGAAAAAACCTCTGTCTTTCTGGCATGGCGCATTATAATCTAACACCGTATTGTGGTGGCGCCAGCCTTGAACTTTAAACTTCACTACCTTGCCACGGCCGAGTGAAGTGTAGTTGATAAGTTGCTGCTTTTGAAGCCTGTCTAGTATAGAAATCGCTTGATGGTGAAAGCGCACTCGGAACCACTCTGCTAGTTCACTTATGCGACAAATCCATTCGCCAGGGTATACGGTGTAACCTATACCATCTATGCGACGGTAAGATGTTCGAAAGTTGGCATAGCTACAAAGCACGGTAAAATAAAAAAGACCGGAGCCGCCGCTTACGCGAATGCTCCGGTCTTCCATAAGAGTTCTAATAAACTGCCTGTAGATTCGGCAGCGTGGATAGTCTACGATTTGCTTGAGTTCTAATTGATATTCTGACATAGAGTAGCCTCCTTGAAGTTATTGGGTGGAGATTAACTCCAGAAAGCCTAGCATATCGGCTCTTTGCTTGTCCGATCGTCGACGGATTCTAACGTAATAGCCAGAACATAAAAAATCAATTAAATACTGTTTTGGAATTCTATTTGTTTTTCCTCGGAACGCTTTGAAGTGCTGCTTTTTAATCCACTCATTTACAATGCTTTTGCTAAATCCAGTAATTTGGACAACGTCCAAAGTGATTAGTGCATCTTGATATGATTTGAGTTTTATATTGTAATATTGCCTCAGTTGCTCTTGATGTTCTGGCAGTTCTAAATAGGTGTACAATTCTTGAAATTCATCGATTTTCTTTGCGCGTATTTGGGGCTTTGAAGAAAATATACCGTTTGGGGCTAAATCGCTTAACCCCAAAGCACTACACTTCTGTAGGTATAAAATGACATCCTCTAAGACGATCGTGTAGCGGCGTGTCTTTTTGCCAGAATCACGACAGGGAACTACCTTGTTATCTAATAACCACTTAGCCTTTCTCTTGGAAATGTGTCCAATTTGATAGAACTGCTGTAATGATATATTTTCAGGATATTGCTCTCGTAAAAAATCATAATATTTTTGCATATCAAGTCCTCCTATTTTGGTCAATGGTAGGTGGTGGAACTTGATAGAAATTTCTTTCCTTTTTCTTTCCTATGGTCAAAAAAACTAAAAAAACAGGCTTCTGTTACCTTTTCTTGCTGGGTTCGAATATTGCCGGCATTTGTTCCGCCATATTCCACAAACCCTTATATCTGTGGGCTTTCGTAGGTTCCACAAAAGGCTATAAAATTCCATGAGAATTCACGAATGTCGTCAAGTGTGGCAGGACTCGAAATCGTTTGGCGGTTAACCCCGTCCGTGGGTTCGAATCCCACCGTCTCCGTGGAAAAAAGAACACCGAAAGGTGTTTTTTTTGTGCCTCAAAACCATTTTTTAGAGTAAAACTCCCTAGGGAAAAAGACCCTAAGGATACAACTGAGATGGAGTCCAGTATTATAGCATACATTCAATCGTTTGAAAAGGTAAAATGAAAAAGTGAGGGAACCCAGCTCTGCATTGAATATAAATTGAACGATGACTTTGGGTAGTCCATTGGGCAGGGAATTTTATATTGAAGCCAGTATGGAAAATCTCTTTAGTGTGTTATTATAAGGGCATGTAGCGTTAATATGCGTGGAAACCAAATTAAGGATACAAAGGGGGGCAAGGATGAAAAAGAGAGTGGCAGTGACAATTTTATGTGTATTATTTGTTTTATGGGGAGCGATGTTTTCCACAGATTATTTTCGTTGTGCCTCTTTGCGCGCACCTCTTTTTGTGGTGCCAGGGATAACTGCTGATGATGGTGGATCAGGAACTTACATTGGCCTTGGTTATACAGTGGAGGTTAAAAGGCATATTGATGTGGAATTTGGCAGTTGCATCGACTCCGTTGAGATGAGGGTGTTCCATAAGGTGATTGCAGCATCCATTGCCTGATAAGACCTTATGGGTTGGAGATTGCAATTCATAAAATTCGTATGTTTAGATCATAACAAATTATATGTTTTGGGAGTGTATCAAAAGAATGGAGGGTAGATGCAGTGAACAATATTAAAGAATTGGTGGAGGGGTTGATGAACCCCAATGATAATACGGCTTATTTGTGCCTAAAAAAACTGGAGGAAAAAAGCCTGCGAAGTGATGAGGTTTATCCTTTCTTAGATCAATTTGTTCAGATGCTGAACCACCCCAACTCTTATGTTAGAACGAGGGGAATCCGTCTAATTGCAGCCAATGCGAAATGGGATAATGTATGCAAAATTGATGAGGTGATTGACTTATATTTAAGGCACATCTCGGATGAAAAACCAATCACAGCACGTCAATGCATCAAGGGGTTGCCCATTATTGTCAAGTATAAGCCTGATTTGAAACAAAGCATATTGGATGCGCTATATTATGGTTCTGATCAAAAATATAAAGAGAGTATGCAAACCCTTGTGATAAAAGATATTCAAGAGGCTTTAAAGGAGATAAATTTAGTAGGTAAAGGTGTATAAGCAGTGGCAGGAACTTCATTTTTCTGGGGGATTCAGCCACCTTGTCGGAGGCAATTTTCCATGAAAAAGAGTGGGTTAATTATAATTTCAGTTGATAAAAGAGAGGTAATGATGTTTGCTGATGTGGAAAAGAAAATAAAGAAAAAAAATAAAATTCTCTTCACCAGGGATAGCCAGTGCCTGAAAGGTCTGCGGGCTTTGATTTGTGAGCAAGAACATCTAACTTTGGTTTTATGGGCATTGGATTGTTTGCAAATTCCCTTGGCTGAATTGGTGGCTAAATACCCTCAAGAGGTAGACTTACAGCAGGCATACGATTTGTCGTTGGCTTGGGCTCATGGCGAAATAAAAATGCCTGTTGCCAAAAGGGCTATTTTAAATTGCCACGCTGTTGCCAAAAGAATTCAAGATGATGGTGATATTGCTTTATGCCATGCAATTGGCCAGGGCTGTTCCACCGTTCATGTGGAAACCCATGCTTTGGGTTTGGTTGTGTATGAATTGACAGCAATAGTGATTTGTTGTGGCTATGGGAATTATGAGGAGGGGGTCCTGGCAAAAATTGAATTTTATAGAGAAAAACTTCAGTGGTGGCAGGATAATGTATCTAAATATAGAGAAACCGAAAGCTGGGCAAGCTTTTTGATTCGAGCCGATAAGGTGAACAAGGAAAAGCTATTGATGGCAAAGGAACAAAAGCAATGATATTTTTTTGTTTTATGCAAACAATACTTCTTATAAGGCTGAGGTTTCCTTTATTCAAGGCAAATAATAAAGGGGTATTGTTATGAATGAAAAGATATATGAGTTTTCCGCTGAAATAAAAAAAGTGCCTGATATTGATGGAGCATATGTAGAGTTTCCCTATGATGTGAGAGCTGAGTTTGGAAAAGGGAGAGTCAAGGTGTTTGCAACTTTTGATGGTGAGCCTTATGAGGGCAGCTTGGTCAGGATGAAAACGCCATGCCATATCATTGGCATTCGCAAAGATATTCGGGCAAAAATAGGTAAGCAAGGTGGCGATGTGGTTTGGGTAACCCTCAAAGAGAGGGAATAGCCTAGGAGTCAATTCTGCCACTAAAATTTAATTAAACGAAGAAAGCGTTGCCTGAGAGGAAACGCTTTTTTTAAAAGTTTTGATATTTTGATAAAAATTGTTTTGAGATAATGATTCTTTTTTGGTATAATGATAGACAGAGAAAAACTATAATAAGGTGGAGGTAGCATGAAGCAGATTTCAATTATTTCTGACACCCATGGCTTGCTGCGGGAGGAAGTAAAGAAGGAATTGGCCTCATCTGATATCATCCTCCATGGGGGCGATGTGAATACCCATGCCCTAGTGGAGCAGATAAAATCCTATGGACAGGCTTATATTGTTCGTGGCAATAATGATAAAGACTGGGCTGAATATTTGCCCGCTTTTCTGAAAATAACCGTCGAGGAGGTTTGCTTTTTAATTGTCCATAACAAAAAGGATATCCCCAAGAATTTGACTGGTGTTGATGTGGTTATTTATGGCCATTCCCATAAGTATGAATCAAAGCTTGTGGATGGCATTCTTTTTTTAAACCCAGGGAGTTGTGGAAAACGACGCTTTGACCTGGAAATCAGTATGTGTCGCATGGTGGTGGAAGGTCACACCTATGCATATGAAAAAGTTGTGATTACACCTTGATTTTCATTCTTTTGCAAATTTTAACAAAGAAGTAGGTTAAACAAGGGGTTAGATGATAGGTAGGTGATACCATGGAATTGGGGCTGACCAATCCCCTAAAGAGGCACTTGAAAATAAAAAAATCTTTTGCCCCTTCATGGCTGTGAACTATGGCATTGTTGGGATTTGCATCTGATTTTCATGCATGGAAAAGAGTGTCTTTTGGCAGTGCATTGTGCCAGCCGATATACCTTTGTTGTGTTTGATATGGCTTATCATGATTGGAAAGATTTGAACAATACCTTTTTGGTGGGGCTTTGCCGCAGTTTGGAAGGGGCTGGTTTTGCCAAAGATTTTGTTCAGCACTGCATCTTATCGCCTGTGGTGCCTGCATTCACAAAAACCCATGGTAGGCGAGAGGTTGCTTTTTTGAATAGGGCATGGGTAGATGTGATGGCTTTGGATTATCTGATTATCAAAGACCAACAATTTCAACCCCTCCTAAATAATGCTGTGAATCAAATACCATGTCGCTGTGGGGCTTCTTCGGGGCTTCAAACAGCAATGGAACGCTTGAAACTGATGAAAAATGAGGAATAAGGAAATGAGAATTATAATTTCACCGGCAAAGAAAATGAATGTAGATAACAATAGTCTGGACATCAAAGGTGTTCCTCGGTTTTTGCCCCAAGCAAAAAAAATAAAGCAATGCTTGCAAAGGATGACCGCCCAGGAACTACAAGCCCTGTGGAAATGTAATGATGCCATTGCTAGGCTCAACTATGAACGCTTACAGGGTATGGATTTGGAAAAAAATCTAACACCAGCCATTCTTTCTTACGAGGGGATACAGTATCAATATATGGCGCCTGGGGTGTTTGAAGATAGCCAGTTGGAGTTTTTGCAACAACATCTACGGATTCTATCGGGGTTTTATGGAATGCTTTGTCCTTTTGATGGCATCGTACCATACCGTTTGGAAATGCAGGCAAAACTTATGGTTGAGGATAAGAAAAATTTATATGAATATTGGGGCGATAGGCTAGCAAAACAATTAATTCAGGAGACGGATTTCATCCTAAACCTAGCATCGAAGGAGTATAGCAAGGCCATAACACCCCATCTTTCAAAACACACCCATATGCTGACCTGCACCTTTGGTGAAGAAAAGGAAGGGAAAGTTGTGGAAAAGGGCACCATGTGCAAAATGGCGAGGGGAGAAATGGTAAGATTTTTGACAGAAAAAAATATTACATATTTAGATGGCATCAAATCATTTGACCGTCTAGGCTATACTTTTTCCGCATCACACTCAACAGAGAATCATTTGGTTTTTATAAAAGGAGGAGATTAATAATGTTAGAAGTGAATACAAAAGCACCGGCCTTTACCCTTCAGGATAAAGATGGAAACGCTGTATCGCTAGGTGATTTTTTTGGCAAAAAGGTTGTTTTATATTTCTATCCAAAGGATAATACCCCTGGATGTACCCGCCAAGCTTGCGCCTTTGCCAACAGCTATAATGGGTTTCAAAAACAGGATGTGGTGGTGATTGGCATTAGCAAGGATAGCGTTGTATCCCATGAAAAATTTGCCCAGAAGCATAGTTTGCCTTTTATTTTGCTATCCGACCCTGATTTGATTGCCATTCAAGCATACGACGTGTGGAAAGAGAAAAAGCTTTATGGAAAAGTGGGTATGGGCGTGATTCGTGCAACCTATATTATTGATGAGCAAGGCATGATTGAAAAGGTTATGCCGAAGGTGAAACCTGACACAAATGCTCAAGAAATTTTAGAATATCTGCAAGGAAAAGGATGATTTTTTTCATCTGGAAATAACGCTGTTTTTGGTTTCAGGACGAAAAACTGGCGTTATTTTTTTGGGATTTTTAGCATTATTGGATCATGGGATTTAACCAAGGAGGTAGAAGTGTTCCTAATGCTTTCTTTATATGAAACTTGTAAAAATGCAACAAAAATGTAATATTTTCTTCAAGTTTTCCATGCTATAATAGGCGTGCAACATGAAATATTTGGACAGATGAAGGGAGATATTATGAAAAAGAGAGATTGCTTTGTTTTGACGGCTTTACTTGTTGGTACCAGTTTATTGCCTATGAATGTTTATGCTGCTCCAAGCTATGAGGCGAAAAAAAGCACAGCAACGGTTCAGGTTGATCAGGTACCTCGTGCCTTTGAAGCTTATACTGTAAATGATAATAACTATTTTAAATTGCGTGATATCGCATTTATCCTAAATAATACGGAGAAGGAATTTTCTGTGGAGTGGCAAAAGGAAGACAACGCCGTTGTTTTGAAAACAGGAAAGCCATATGCCTCGGTAGGGACAGAAATGGGCGTTTCTTCTAGTCAAGCTACCCAAACCGCTATTCCCACTGCATCCAAAATAAAGTTGGACGGAGAGACAGTTGACGTAACAGCATACTTAATCAATGGAAATAACTACTTAAAACTGAGGGATTTGGGTGAAGTAATAAACTTTGGTGTTGATTGGAATGATGACACAAACACAGTGGAAATCTCCAGTAAGAAAGGTTATGGAGATGAAATAGGCGTTTCCCCCATCAAGCCCTGGGAGTATCAGAAGATGCTAGGCAAGGGAATGGATGTTGATTGGTCCAAAACGGAGCAGGGAAAAGAAGCGTATAACACAAAGGCTGTGAAAGATTTTAAAAAAGCTGGCGTTTCCCATGTTAGAATTCGTGTGAAGGATAAAGCGGATGCGGAATTATTCAAGTATTTGGATAAGCAAATTGAAGATTGTTTGGAAAATGGTTTGATTCCTGTCATTGCATATCAGGCAGACGAATTTAAGAATGAACCAAGCCAAAAAAATATTGAAAAGGTTGCAGAGTGGTGGCATACTGTGGCCGAAAGATATAAAGATAAGTCTTATTTACTTTCTTTTGACCTTTTGATTGAGGCCACTGATGCATTAAACAAACAACCCGAAAAGCTGAATGAAATTTATGAAACTGTGGTTTCAAGAATTCGTGAGGTAAGCCCTAACCGGATCATTATGATTTCTCCAAGGTTGCGATCTGATTCTCAATACCTGGATGAGTTGAAAATCCCTACACAGCATAATGGTTATTTGATGGCAGAATGGCATTTTTATGCGGCGGGCCCTAGCAAGGATAATGAACGTAAGCTTTGGACCACTGGTACAGCCGAAGAGAAAAAACTCATCACCGAAAAAATTGACTATGCTCTTGCATGGCAAAAGAAAACAGGAGTTCCTACTTGGGTAGGGGCATGGATGCCTGGAAACTATAACGATGGGGATGATTATTCCGTTGAGGAACAGGTTGAATTTGCAAAATACATGACAAAGCAACTGGAAAAGGCTGAAATTCCCTTTGCTGTAAACTCAGACACAAAGTTTTATGATCGAGAAAAGGGTGTTTGGATTGAAGAAATGAGCCCTGTTTTTGATGCAATATATCAGTAAAATTTGAATTGTAAACAATTAGGCCGCCTATGTTAGGTGGGCCTTTTTTGTTACATAAAAATTCCCGGGAAATAAATAAAATTTCAGTGGCGGACAAGGGTGAACACATCCCATGGGACAAACATAATATAAAGTAAGAACAAAAGAAAGGATGACATACAGAGCGAGACGCAAGAAAAAAAGCATTTAGTTAACTTGAGAGTTCAGAGTTGTTTCAGTTGAATTGTTTTAATGGATAGTGCAGAGTACCCATAAGAAATCTCCTTTTTCACCCTTTCGAGGCGAGCCCACTCAACAAATCCGTTTTTGTTAGCGATGGACAAAAACGTAGACATAGGGATACCTCGAAAGGGCCTTTCTATGTTCTTTTTTCAGAAAAGGGCGATATAGGGTGGTGATATGAAAAAGGAGCGGGGGGAAAAGAATTTTAGATTTTCTATTAAAATTGATAAAAAGAAGGAACCTTTTCTGCCAAATCAATATGTCCCGTCGCACCAAAGGCTGTCCCACTCCATATAGTGTATTATAATCTCAAAGAAAGTATGGGTGAGCTTCATGAGGGTAATTGCGGGTTTTTTTACATGTTTATTTATGATGAGTCAAATTTTCACACCACTTTCAGTATATGCAGCGGATAGAAAATATGAGGGGGTGGATGTCAGTGTTTGGCAGGGGGATATCGACTTTTCTAAGGTGAAAGAAGCGGGAAAAGATATTGTTTATATCCGTGCTGGTTATGGCATTGCAGAGGACGAGAAGTTTCGGGAAAATGCCGAAAGGGCAAAAGAGGCCGAGCTGAAAACGGGGTTTTATTTTTATGTTACAGCTCTAAATGTTACAGAGGCACAGAAGCAAGCCAAGTATTTTGCCGACTTGATAAAGGAGTATGATTATGATTGCATACCTGCCGTAGATTTTGAGCAGTTTAGCGGTTTGACAAAGAGGCAAGCCAACGACATTGCCATTGCTTTTATCGAAACCTTGGAACAATACACAAATACAACACCTATGTTTTATTCGAATTCCTATCGAACAGCCTCTCTTTGGGAGGATACGCTTACTAGGTATCCTTTGTGGGTGGCAAACTATGGTGGGGAGGAAATCCCTAAAACAGGCATTTGGCAGACCTGGGCTGGTTGGCAGCATTCAAATAAAGGTGAAGTTTTGGGGATTACCGGTAAGGTGGATTTGGACTACTTCACAGATGATGTTTTAGTAGATAGACATGGTGATGCATGCCAAAATGAATTGCCTTTTACCGATGTACACCCTGTTGAATGGTATTATTCAGCTGTTTGTAATTTATATGAGGGGCATTTGATTTCAGGGGTTAGTAAAACTATGTTTGATCCAAGTGGGGATGCAAGACGGGATATGGCGGTGGCTATATTATACCGCTTAGATGGCCGTCCCACTATTGTGAATGCCGCGAATTTTATAGATGTGGCTGAGGGGAAATGGTACTCTAACAGCACTTTATGGGCAAAGGAAAATAAAGTAGCCATGGGTTATAAGGGGGAACTTTTTTATCCCGAAAACGGCATAAAACGGGAGGAGTTGGTGGAGTTTTTATATAGGTATGCAGAATTGAAGGGCTATGATGTGGCACTTACAAAAGAGAATTGTATCTCAAAATTTCAGGATGCCAACGAAGTAGAAAAATGGGCTGTTGATGGGCTGCAATGGGCGGTTGATCGGGGGATTTTGGTAGGCACAACCGGTGCAACCTTGGCGCCCAAGGAAATTGCAACTCGAGGGCAAATGGTAGTTATGATTGATCGGTTTATGACTGTGTATAAAGCATAGCGATAGTTCTATTAAAAAGAAAACAAAATAGGGCACTAAGAGTTTGAACTAAAAAAAGCCGGATTTCCCAATAGGGTCTGGCTTTTTTTAGAAGAAACTACACATTACAACGGAGTTTTCTTTAAGTTCATTCATAATGTTTTTCACTTAAAGCTTTTTTGGTTCTATGCTTACTACATTTTGTTGCAGGCATTTTTGCAGTTGGCAGGGTAGAATTTATTATGGTACTTTGCTTTTGCTGATACGGAAAAAACTTTGGCACCGTTTGCTTTATTTATCATCTTCTAATTTCATGTGATCCAGAGCATATTCACAGCATTGAGCAACTAGGGAATTTACAGATATACTATGCTCGGAGGAACATTTGGATAGTCTTTCAACGAGATCCTTTTCTAATCTGAATGTTTTGTTTACAAACTCAGTTTTCTTTATTTCAAACATAATATCACCTCACTTATATAGTTTAGTGCCGATTATGTGTAATATATACACACTATATTTACACTTGAATTTAAAAGTGTAATTTGTTATTATTTATTTGAGGTGATTGTATGTCAGATTATAAAGATATGTATTTTTTATTGCTTAACAAGATTACTGATGTTATTCAAGACTTACAGGAAATTCAGCAGCAGGCAGAGGAAATGTACATAGTACAAGAGAACCACTCCAATCGGATAATTGAATAACCACAAATCAAATAGAAAGTTTTCCATATTATTGTAGCTAAAACAAAAAGGACCCCGAAAACCCTATATTTTCCATTTGCCCCAACAAGGGGGTATTTTAAGTTGCCGTTGGCTTGGCATCATTGCTCCGTTTTAAAACGACATGTTTTAATTTCTGAGAATGATAATAGGATATTTTTTATATTATTGTCTGATTAAATCTAAGGTAGTAATGGGATTTGAATACTTGTGAGAAGTGAAAGGAATTAGCTCAGATATTTAAATAGATACGATTATAGTATGATTTATGTTGAGATGATTTTAAGTGGTTTTGCTGTGACAGCATCTGCTTCAAAACCAAGATGCAAGTTCCTTGATTCTTGACACTTTGCAATTTAAGTAGGAGGTTAGAAGATGGAAAACACAAATTCTTTTATTTGCATTCCCATCGAGGTCGTATTCTTTAATTCCGTCTTTGATTGGCAATAAACAAGATTTGTTCTCAATTTCTCTTCGGTATTACAAATTAGCCTTCAGGGTTTGCCGCTCTATTTTAAAATGGCAACATCTATTTTTGCAAGTGCTATGCCTTTTTAGATGAAAGTGCATAGGTTACGCCCAACATCCTCTATAAATCCATCTGAAAATCAAACATCAGAACATGGAAACGGTTACAAGGCTATAATCGTATAACCAATGACTCAAGAAGAGCTAACGTTTGAAAAAAACGTTAGCTCTTCTCCTATATTTATGATTGTGATGCTATTTTGCTTCCCCAAGAAATTATCAGATATGGCAAAGCACCATTATAATAAAAAATTGTGAAAATAAAAATCTATGATTTAAAAGCGTGATTAATGCTCCACCTAAAGTTGGATACTATTTGTGTTTTTAAGTATCAATACTAACAATAATGAGGCATTAATTAGGCCCATCAATTATTTTGTTATTTTCCTTAGCCTCGTTAATTGAAGCTGTTATTTAGGATTTGAAGCGTTGAACTCAAATACTTGAATCATATTATTGCTAATCTTTTCTAATATTTTTTTTGCCTGTTTTAGTTTTTTGTTATGGATTGCCTGTATCAGATTACTATGATTGTTGAAAGAAATTGGTTTGTGAACATCATAAAAATTATCATACAAAGCGAGATACACAGAGACTCGATTAATGACATTGTTGAAAGCAGCAGAAAGATAGGGATTTTTTGCTTTATCGACAATGTGGCAATGGAAGCCTAGGATAGCATCCATATACTGGGCAAAATCAAGGGTTTCAAAGGCGCTGATTTCGTCATTGATATAGCCTTCCAATTTTATAAAGTCATCATCAGTAAACAGATCGATACAAAGGCTTAAAGCATATGTCTGTAATTCTATTCGGAAAGCACAGAGTTGCATAATTTGCAATTTTGTGAATTCGGCTACGAAAGCACCTTTATTAGGAGAAATCTCGACGTAGCCTTCTTCTTGCAGCGCTTCGAAAGCACGGCGAACGGGACTATGCCCAACACCTAATTTGTCACAGAAAGATTGTTCGGTTAATTGTGTACCTGGTTTGAGTTTCTGATGTATGATTTCGTTTTTAAGATAATTATATACTAATTCAGTTGCCGAGCCGGCTTTAATTGATATCAAAGTAATACCCCCTTTTTTGTTGAAGTCATTTTTATTCGCAATAAAGTGTTTTTCACAGTTGTTGTTGGGAAGAACCAAGATAATCGATGAAAAGGTGAGTTGAGTGAAAAGCACGATTATCTAAGACAAACATAGGCAAATCAATCCAAAATTAAATTTGCTATAAATCATTTAAAATCATAACATTATTTTTCAAAAAATTCAACTGAAAAAATATACACATTTATCGTATGAACATAAAATTTTAGGGTTTTTTAACTATATTACAGTTGAAATAAATAAAAAATACTTATTTTTTTTGTTTATTATATCAATATTGACAAATATTTATTTTGAGAATATAATTTAATTATTCAATAATTTGGTTTCAATTATCGAATAAAGTAACAGTAATAATTGATTTATTTTGTTTTTGATAGGGCCCATTAAAATCAGAATTGTCAGTTATGAGTAAAGTTGCACTTATCAACAAGAAGCATCTTTTGTGTTATGATGAGGAGGTAATTAGAAATGATTAAAAAAGTATGTATTATCGGTGGTGGCAATGGTGCATTTGCATCTGCGGCAGATCTTACTCTGCGTGGTTATGAAGTAACTATTTTTGAAGAATCTAGATTTGCTTCTAATATTGAAAAAATTCAAAAAACTGGTGTCATTCACCTGGAGGGTGTTGGCCCTGTGGGAGATGCCAAAATACATAAAATAACAACTGATTTGGCAGATGCACTGTCCGATGTAGATATCGTAATGCCTATTTCTCCTGCATATGCTCAGGAAACGGTGGCAAAAATGTTAGCTCCATATGTGAAAGAGGGCATGGTCATCTGCTTAACACCTGGTAGCTGTGGTGGTTCTTTGGTATATGCGAAAGTATTTAATGAGGAAGGTGTAGTTGGTAAGGTTAAGCTTTGTGAAATGAATACACTGCCTTATGCTACACGAAAAGTTAGCGATGATACAGTTAGAATTTTGCTGGAAACAAAGCTAATCTATTTTGCCGCATTCCCCTCAAAATATAATCAGGAACTGTTTGATTTGGTTAAGCCATTGTATCCTGCACTGGAACTGGTTACAGATGTCTTGGAGTCCGCTTTAAATAATGGCAATGTGACAAGTCATCCAACCCCTGTGGTACTAAATGCTGGTAAGATTGAATACTACGGAAAGCACTTCCATTATAAAGAAGGTATTACCCCTTCTGTTGCAAGAGTAAATTGGAAGGTGGATGAAGAACGACTTGATCTTTGTGATGCATTTGGCTACAAACGTGTAGACGCACTGGAACGACTTTATCTAACAGGATACTGTCCAAAGGCAGATAACTTGTATGACGCATACCAGGGCAGTAAAGGCATTTTCCTAGATATTGAGGGTCCCAATGATCTAAGCGGTCGTTACCTGACGGAGGATGCTCCCTGTTCATTGGTATTCTGTGCGAACTTGGGCCGTGCGGCAGGGGTTGAAACGCCTGTTATGGATTCTGTCACAGTTTTGGCATCTGCGTTGAGAGATGAAAATTACTGGGAAACAGGGCGCACATTAGCGAAAGTGGGCTTGGAAGGTAAAAACGTTCAGCAGATCCTGGAATTTTTAAAGGAAGGTTATAAATAAGATAATTGGTTCATCGGGTGCTTACTGTTCTTGAGAAGGTCTTTTTCAAAAGTTTGTTGGGAAAGACCTCCTCAAATCCAAGCGGCTATTGTCAACTATCATCCATCTTAGTTTTGCACTGTCTAAGACAGGAGGAGGATTTTATGAAAAATGAGTCGGGAAGATTTACAAAGGCACTAGGGGCAATGGAAATCTTATCCTTGGCTTTTGGTGCAACGATAGGCTGGGGCTGGGTCGTTCTGTCTGGCGATTGGATCAAAACAGGAGGAACGCTTGGTGCAATACTGGGATTTATTCTTTGTGGGTTTATGCTTATCTTTGTTGGCATGACTTATTCGGAGCTTTGTCCGGCTCTACCTAAATGTGGCGGCGAGCATGTATTTAGTTTAAGAGCATTGGGCTATAATTGGTCATTCATTTGTTCGTGGTCTTTGGCTTTGTGCTATTTAGGAGTGGTGTGCTTTGAGGCATGTGCATTGCCAAATGTGGTAGAGGTTCTCCTTCCAGCGGCAGATATCGGATATATGTATTCGATTGCTGGCTATCCCATCCATGTTACATATGTTTTGATTGGATTTTTTAGTGCTGCTGCTATACTGATAATCAATTATATTGGTATTCGTTGTGCTGCAAAGCTTCAGAAGTTATTAATTCTTGCTTTAGCGCTGGTTGGTATTTCGATTATGGTGAGTGCGTGTTTCACCGGAAGTATTGCGAATACAAAACCATTATTTTCTGACGGAATATCTGGAACGCTTTCCATTGCAGTGATGGCACCGTTTTTTATGGTTGGCTTTGATGTTGTTCCGCAAGCAGCTGAGGAGTCAAATATAGAGCCCCGAAAACTTGGGAAATACATGCTGATGTCAATTGTTTTGGCGGTTGCGTGGTATTGTCTAATTATTCTGTCGGTATCAATGATATTGACGGATCAGGAAATGGTGACAAAGAATCTTTCGACAGCTTATGCGATGGAGAAATCTTGGGGAAGATTTGGGGATGTTGCGAAATACTTTGTGGTCTTTGGTGGTGTTGCAGGTATTATGTCCAGTTGGAATGCTTTTTTGCTGGCAGGTAGCCGCTTATTATTTGCCATGGCAGAAAACAAAATGATACCTTCTTGGTTTGCAAAGATACATCCAAAATATCAAACACCCAGCAATGCAATCCTTTTTCTTGGAGGGATATCTTGCATTGCACCCTTATTTGGAAAAGCAATGATGACATGGATTTCAAATGCAGCGAGTTTTACAACTGTAATTGCATATGGCTTGACCGCATGCTCTTTTCTAGTATTAAGAAAAAAAGAACCTGAATTGGAACGGCCTTATAAAGTCTCTCACTATCGTTTCGTAGGAACGATAGCAATTCTGTTATCCATTGGCATGCTGTTGTTGTATATACCGGGGATGCCATCTGGATTAGGAAAAGAGGAGTGGATTATTCTAGTAATTTGGGGTATGCTTGGTGCACTTATGCTTATTTTGTGTAAACAAAAATATAGAAAGGATAAAATACATCTGCAAAAAAAAACGATGAATGTAAACTAATATATCTTCAATGTGAATTGTAGAGCTGTTGAAGGAGGAGTTTTATGAAGAGTGCAATGAAACCATCTCCGCGTGAGATGAAATTTGCTGAAGCTTTAATTTTTCTGCTTTTCTTTATCGTATTTTTGATTTGGTGTGCAATGGTTGCAAAAATACCTACTGGTATGGCGGTTCTTATTTGCGGCGTAGTTGCTGGAGCATATGGTATGTTTGTTCTTCACATTTCATGGGATGACTTTTTTAATGCTATACAAGGCGTTTTTATGCGAGGCATCGGAGCAATTTTGATTTTGCTGTTTGTCGGTATTATTATAGGTAGTTGGCTGGTGTCGGGGACTACGCCTATGATCATTTATTATGGGTTGAAGTTAATTTCCCCCTCTGCTTTCCTTGTTCTTGCATTTTTGATTTGCTCAGTTACAAGTATGGCTACGGGTTCTGGCTGGTCCATAATGGGTAGCTTTGGTGTTGCGCTGATGGGTGTTGCTATTGGTTTAGGCATCAGTCCTGTTGTTGCCGGGGCTGCTATTGCCAGTGGTAGCTACATTGGTGATAAATGGAGTCCTTTCTCTGATGTTCCGAATTTAAATTCTGCATTGGTTGGTGGTACCTCTTTTGATATATTTAAAGCAGAGATCCCTTCAACTGTACCTGGTATCATTGTGGCATGTATTGTTTATTTTGTAATTGGTATGCAGTACAGCCATGGTCCTATGGATACTTCCCTCATCATGCCTATTTTGGAAGGACTGGATGCAAATTATAATTTCAATCTGTTTTTGATGCTTCCTGCAATTTTTGTTATTGTTGGTGGTGTTTTAAAATGGCCCGTACTACCCACATTGTTCGGAGGCGCATTGCTTGGGGGGATTTGTGGTATGGCATTTCAGGGCGCAAGCTTTCCTGAGGTATGTCAAATTATGTACAGCGGATTTACGTCAACAACTGGCATCGAATCTCTGGATAAGCTGCTCTCTGGTGGTGGTTTGAATAGTATGCTCTCTTTAATCTTGACAATTATGTGTGCATTTATGTTTGCTGGTATAATTGAAAGAATGGGTCTGTTGAACACTATTTTAGGAAGAGTGACAAGGGCAGTTAAGAATCCTGGACCTTTGGTGCTTGCAAGTACAGTTACAACAGTTTTGGGTACATATTTAACAAGTAGTGTTTACGTTACTTGCATTATGAATGCGCAGGTGTGGAGAGAGGCTTATGATAAGGCTGGTTTAGATGGAGTACATCTCGCAACTGTACTGACGGAGGCAGGTTCTCCCTCAGGTCTGATTGTTCCTTGGAGCGGAGGCGCACTTTTGATGATGAGCCTATATGGTTTGGAATGGTATCAATATACACCGTATTTGATTTATTATTGGGTATCGCTGGTCCTTTTAGTCACATTTGCTTTTATGAAGAAGTTCATTGTATGGAAAAAGGTTGATGTGGTAGCGGTTGAAGCGGAGGATGCCGTGGCGAATGTGTGAAAAAATACAGTTAAACAATTATAGTTGTATAAATTTGTTCGATTTATTAATGAAAGAAATATAAAATTTTCCATTGAGTGGGTTGAAAATATTTTTGGATGTTAAAATAAATAACGATTAAAAGGAGCTGTTCCGATAGTAGGTGGTAAATTTTTTAGTGAATAGCTCTTTTTTTATGCACAAAGCTCTAAGTTACCCTACATGAGTTTTTTAGTGCCAGCAATGGTATTATTGGGAGGTTAAATAAATCCATAAATAGCATGATTGTCGTATGAATTGATAAAAAAGAGCCTTGGAAATGCCGTAAAAACAGCACTCCAAGGCGTTTTGTTTTTTATTCCCACTCGATAGTTGCAGGTGGCTTGGAAGTAACATCATACACAATTCGGTTGATATGCTTTACTTCATTTACAATACGAACGCTCACACGATCCAAAACATCGTAAGGGATACGTGCCCAATCAGCGGTCATAAAGTCTGTGGTTGTAACACCACGAAGGGCAACGGTATAATCGTAGGTTCTAAAGTCACCCATAACACCAACAGAACGTACGTCTGTGATAACAGCGAAATACTGGTTGATGCTACGATCTAATCCAGCATTTGCAATTTCTTCGCGGAAGATAGCATCTGCTTCTCTTAAGATTGCCAATTTGTCTTCGGTTACTTCTCCAATAACACGAATACCTAAGCCGGGGCCGGGGAAAGGCTGACGCCAAACAAGGTTTTCGGGTAAACCAAGTTCGATACCCATCTGACGAACTTCGTCTTTAAAGAGCAAACGCAAAGGCTCAATCAGTTCTTCAAAGTCAACAACGGAAGGCAAACCGCCAACGTTGTGGTGAGATTTGATGACTGCGGAATCGCCTAAGCCGCTTTCGATTACGTCAGGGTAGATTGTTCCCTGTACCAAATACTGAACTTTGCCAATTTTTTTAGCTTCATCTTCAAAAACACGGATAAATTCTTCACCAATTGTTTTTCTCTTTGCTTCTGGCTCAGTGATACCTTTAAGCTTATTCAAGAAACGTTCCTGTGCATTGGCACGAACAAAGTAGGAGTCGAAAAATCCATCAAAAACAGCTTCAACTTCATCACCTTCGTTTTTGCGCATCAAGCCGTGGTCAACAAACACGCAAGTCAGCTGTTTGCCAATGGCCTTAGAAACCAATGCAGCCACAACGCTAGAGTCAACGCCGCCAGAAAGGGCACAAAGTGCTTTGCCATCGCCAACTTGTTCGCGAATCTTCTTGATTTGGTCTTCGATATAGTTAGTCATAGTCCAATCGCCACTGCACTGACAAACTTCATATAAGAAGTTATGAATCATATCGGTACCTCTTGGGGTATGATTTACTTCAGGGTGGAACTGTACTCCATAAAAGCCTTTATCAGGGCATTCGATGGCAGCGGCAGGGCAAGTTGCAGTTGTACCTACAATGCGGAAGCCTTCGGGAAGATCTGTAACGAAGTCTGTATGGCTCATCCAGCAGATTTCTTTTTCGTCAATTCCCTTAAGAAGTTTGCTGCTTGTATCGAAAGTAACTTCTGTTTTGCCGTATTCGCTTTTTTCATGGGCATTGCCAACTTTGCCGCCCAAAGTGTATGCCATTAATTGGCAACCATAGCAAATGCCTAAAACAGGAACACCTAATTCGAAAATAGCGGGATCGCAATGGGGTGATTTTTCGTCATACACACTATTGGGTCCTCCGGTGAAAATGATACCTTTGGGATTTTTTGCCTTGATTTCTTCAATAGGCTTATTCCAAGGCATGATTTCACAATATACATGATGTTCTCTGACACGGCGTGCAATCAGCTGATTATACTGGCCGCCAAAGTCTAATACGATAATCATTTCGTGGTTCATCATTAACCTCCATAAAAAATTTCATTATCATCCGTTCTTTTGAAAAGAAAAGCCGTCGAAAGACTCCGACGACAGGTTCTATGTTTATATTAGCATAGCCCACAAATATTGACAAGAGAAAAAACCTATGAAATAAGCTGTTTTCTTCCTAAAATCTTTGTGGAGTATACAAAAGGAACCCGTTGACATGTTTACTTTACTTTGCTATCATTTTAAAGTCGTTGTCATTTTTTATTATTATAAATATGTCATCATTTTATTTACTAAGGAGGGGAAAACATGGGTTTTTTCGAAAAATGTTTTAAATTAAAACAAAATAATACAACAATGAAAACCGAAATTCTTGCTGGTTTAACTACATTCATGACAATGGCATATATTCTTGTAGTTAACCCTAGCATCCTAAGCACCACTGGCATGGACGCGGGTGCGCTTTTAACTGCTACTTGTATTGCTTCTGCATTGGGTACAATGTTTATGGCGTTTTTTGCCAACTATCCTTTTGCACTGGCACCTGGTATGGGGTTGAATGCATACTTCGCTTATACCGTTTGTGGTCAATATGGCTACGGGTGGGAAGTTGCTTTGGCAGCAGTATTTATTGAAGGTCTTATCTTTATCTTACTTTCTGCTGTTAATGTCAGAGAGGCGATTTTTAACGCCATTCCTACCAATATGAAAAAAGCAACAAGCGTTGGTATTGGTATGTTCATTGCTTTTATCGGCTTGCAGAATTCTGGCGTAATTGTGGCTGACCCTGTTGTTTGTGTGGCTTTGGGTGATATCAAGAATGTTTCTGTTGCGTTATCTTTGATTGGTATCATTATTACCTTGGCACTGGTTATTAAAAAGGTAAAGGGTGCTTTGTTCTTAGGTATTATTTTAACTTGGATTTTGGGTATTATTTGTCAGCTGACAGGAATTTATGTAGTGGATATTGAAGCTGGTATGTATTCTTTGATTCCTCAGGGCATTATTTCTATGCCTCCAAGCATTGCACCAATTGCAATGAAAATGAGCTTTGAAGGAATTCATATTCTTGATTTCATTACTGTTATTTTTGCATTCTTGTTTGTTGACTTATTCGATACATTAGGGACTTTGATTGGTGTTTCCTCCAAAGCCGGCTTTATCGATAAAAACGGCAAATTACCTCGTATCAAAGGGGCATTGTTTGCCGATGCCGTTGCCACAACTTGTGGTGCTGCATTAGGTACCTCCACAGTAACGACTTTCGTAGAAAGTGCATCTGGCGTAACAGATGGTGGACGTACAGGTATGACTGCCTTCACAACAGCAATTTTGTTTTTGATTGCGCTGTTGTTCTCTCCAATTTTAACAACCATTCCTTCTTTTGCAACTACACCTGCGTTGGTAGTGGTTGGTCTATTTATGGTTGAAAACATCAGAGATATTGAATTTGGTGATTATACAGAAGGTTTCCCTGCATTTATGACAATCCTTATGATGGTTGTTGCATACAGCATTTCCGAAGGTTTGGTTTTTGGTGTTATTTCTTATGTATTGCTAAAACTGCTTAGTGGTAGAAAAAAAGATTTGAACCCAGTAATCGTTATCATTGGTATATTGTTCTTCTTTAAGCTGATTTTGGGTTAAAACCGAATGCCTGTCATCCTTTTAAGGTGGCAGGCTTTTTTTATGTCTATTTTTGCTTATTTCCTTCGTAATGATATGGAAAAGTAAGCAGTATGAATAAAAAAAGAGGAAAATAAAAATGTTGTTGTTTCTTGTCGAGAATACATCTATAATATGCCTTAGGGTTTTAACAATATGAATGGTTTAGAAAGGCGGATATACATGAAAAACTTATTGGTT
This sequence comes from Clostridiales bacterium UBA4139, assembly GCA_002380805.1. Taxonomy (GTDB): domain Bacteria; phylum Bacillota; class Clostridia; order Lachnospirales; family Anaerotignaceae; genus Chakrabartyella. The sequence goes on from DFWH01000007.1 coordinate 101,269, forward strand.
GCCCAATCGGGTGGGCCATCAGCAGCAATTAATGCAACATTGTGTGGCGTGGTTGAAAAATGCTTGGCAGATAAAAACATAGACAAGGTGTATGGTGCACAAAACGGGATTGTAGGGATTTTAGCAGATAAAATCATTGAGCTGAACACTTTGCTTTCCGACCCTGAAACTTTACAGCTTTTGTGTCAGACACCTTCTTCTGCACTGGGTTCTTGCAGAATGAAACTTTCCCATTGGGAGGAAAGTACCTTTGAATATGAAAAAATAATCTCTACCTTCAGAAAGTATGACATTGGTTATTTTGTTTATATTGGTGGGAACGACTCCATGGATACAGTAGATAAACTTGCAACCTACTGTAAGTTAAACAAGATTGACGATGTTTGTATTATGGGGGCACCCAAAACCATTGATAATGACTTGATGGAAACAGACCATTGCCCTGGTTTTGGTTCTGCTGCAAAATATATTGCTACCACTTTATCAGAAATTGCTTGCGATTGTAATGTATATGCCGTTCCTGCTGTTACCATTGTTGAAATAATGGGGCGTGATGCAGGTTGGTTAACAGCTTCATCAGCTTTAGCAAAAATAAACGGAGATAGTGCACCTGACTTAATTTATCTTTGCGAAAAGCCGTTTTCTGTGGAAAGGTTTTTGCAGGATATTAGGCAGAAGCTGGCAGAAAAGCATGCTGTTGTTGTTGCGGTAAGCGAGGGTATTAAGAATGAAAATGGCACCTACATCACTGAAAGCTTGCAGGATAAAACAACGGATGCCTTTGGACACAAAATTTTGGCGGGTGTTGGCACTTTCTTGGAGGAAATTGTACGTCAGGAAATTGGCTGCAAGGTAAGAAGTGTGGAATTAAACTTAATGCAGCGTTGCGCATCCCATGTGGCAAGTGGGTCTGACATTTACGAATCCAAACTTCTGGGTTGTGCAGCGGCAGATTATGCCATTTCTGGCGGAACGGGAAAAATGGCAGCTATTAAAAGAACATCATCAAAGCCATATCGGTTTGAAATCGAGTTTGTAGAAATTGATAAAATTGCAAACAGGGTGAAGGAAGTACCCCTTGAATGGATTAATGAAGAAGGAAATGATGTTACCCAAGAGATGATTGACTATTTGCTCCCACTCATTCAGGGAGAATTACCTTGTTCATATAAAAACGGGGTACCCGTCCACATTAGACTGTATTAAGTATTATTTGGGTATAATCATAGTTAGGTAAAAGAGTTGGATGTTATTTAGGATTTCGGCGGGTGAGGCTGTCTTGAAAGTCGGCATTTTACCCTTTAGCACCCAGGCTTTTTTCTGAGTCAAGACAAGGTAATTCAAAGATTCAGGTATTTTTGTATAAAATTTTCCAAAAGAGTACATACTTTTTTCGAGGTGGATTATTATGAAGAAAAAAGTTGTATTCTTGGCCCTTGCCGGCTTTTTTCTATCGTTGGGACTAGGCTACTTCTTTTCTATGGATAACCAAGAAAAGCACACTCTTCCAACGCATGAGGAGACTGTGCAGGTTGGCAAGAGAGAAGTAACTGTCAAAAAAGAAGGTAAGATTCTTTACCAGTATTATTATACAAAAGATGCCATTACGAAAGAGGTGGAGGAGCCTGTTCCTGACTTTTTGGAAGGCTTAAACCGAGAGCAAATGCAAAGCATTTATAACGGATGGCAAATTGTCTATTTTTCTCCCGAAAAGGTGATTTTGCGCTGCTCGGTGGAGGGGAAAAGTAGCGAGGTGTTTTTACTGAAAGAGTATGAGGGGTTCCTGGCAGTATTCGTAGAGGATATTGATAAAAAGATGAGGCTAAAAGAATTAACAGATGTGCCTGTTTCTGTGTTACCGGAAACAGAACAAAACCAATTGGAAGAGGGCATCAGTGTCCTGGGAGAAGAAAATTTAGTAAGATTATTATCGGATTTTACCAGTTGATTTTTGTTAATTTTTAAGTATTTTTAGCTAGACATTTTTTGTCCCACATGTTATAATAAAAAATGTGAAAACTCCCCAATATTTTCACATTGCGGTAAATCCGTAATCCCAATAAGAAATACCTTCTCTTTTTGGAAAAGAGCAGTCATCGGCAGGCTGCTCTTTTTCCTTTGTTTAAAAATATAAATCCAATTAATCCTTAGTAAACTAAGGATTTCGGTAAAATCTATTGCTTGAAAATTTCCATAGAAAATAGGAACCTCACTGCAACTTTAAAGAAAATACCCAAAGGCGTTGCTGTGAATTTTTTTTATTCCCTTTTTATGGTATACTTATAAAATATTATGGTGAGGGATAGTTTTCTTGCTGAAGCATTTGGCTGTTCCTTACTAAAATTAATTCTTATTTAGAAAATATTTTTCTGGCTACTGTTTTGTTTGGTTATAGTGTGGCCATGATATAATGATTGAACTTTATAAAATCTAAATTGCAATAGCTCGTTCAGACATTTTATGGATCTGTTAGGCTATTCATAGCAAAGCGATACGTATCATATATGAAAAAATGGTGGCGACCCCTTCGTCTCTTCATTTTTAGTTTATATGATATAATCATGCAAACCTCGGTAAAGGTGGTGATTGTTTGCCAAACCATGTTGATTTTTCTTGGCTTAGAAATATACCCTATTTTTGTTCTCAAGCCATTTTTAGTGATGAAACCATAAATTATCGGATGCCCTTAGAACCATCCCAATTCGATACCGTTACAGTTACCCTTAGGGCAGGGCGTGACATTGAGCTACAGCCTTATTTATGCACAGATAAAACTCGTTTGCCTATGGTTAAAATGAGGTCTAACTTTGTTTTTGATTATTATCAAGTGGTGTTGCCACCCTCGGCAGAATCCGTGCGATACTATTTTTGTATAGAGGGCGAGGGGTTTACCCTTTATTACACCAAGTATGGTGTGTTTGGAGAGTATCGAAATGAGGGATGGTTTGAAATTTTGAAGGATTACCACACGCCTCAGTGGGCGAAGGGGGCGGTGATGTATCAAATCTATCCTGATCGTTTTTTCAATGGAGATCAGAAAAATGATGTTTTGACCAATGAGTATGTGTATTTGGGAAAACCCGTTAATCGGGTGGAAGATTGGCATAAAAACCCTCAGCACGAGGATATTCGTAATTTTTATGGCGGAGACTTGCAAGGGATTATGGATAAAATGGATTACCTGGAGGATTTGGGCATTGATGCTATTTATTTAAATCCTATTTTTGTTTCCCCCAGCAACCATAAATATGATATTCAGGATTATGAGCATATCGACCCACACCTTGGCGTGATTCAGGTGGATGAGGGAGCTTTGCTTTTTGGTGCGGAAGAAAATGAGGATGCAACAAGATATATCACCCGTGTGACCAACGAAACAAATTTGGAAAAGAGTGATATGCTTTTTGCAGCCTTGGTGGAAGAAGCCCACCAAAGGGGAATCAAAGTTATCATTGATGGTGTGTTTAACCACTGTGGAGCTTTTCATAAATGGATGGATAAAGAAGGAATTTATATAGGTAAGAACACAGGGGCTTTTCAGGATGAAAATAGCCCTTATCGTCCTTATTTTTATTGGAAAGATGATGGACACAGCTATGAGGGCTGGTGGGGATATGAAAACCACCCTAAGCTTAATGTGGAAGGCTGTGCAAAATTGCGGGAAGAAATATTTAAGATCGGGCAGAAATGGGTATCCCCACCTTATTGTGCAGATGGATGGCGGTTGGATGTTGCGGCAGACTTGGGGCGGACAGAGGCATTCAATCATGCCTTTTGGCGTGAATTTAGAAATGTGGTGAAAAAGGCGAATCCAAATGCTATTATTTTAGCAGAGCATTATGGGGAGGCGAAGCCGTGGCTTTGGGGGGATCAATGGGATAGCATCATGAACTATGATGCCTTTATGGAACCATTAACATGGTTTTTAACAGGGGTTTCCAAGCACAGCACCGAAGCCAGGGATGATTTATACAATAATTCGGATGTGTTTTGGGGCAGTATGAGCTATCAGATGGCAAAATTGCCTTTTCAAGCAATCAATACAGCGATGAATGAACTTTCAAATCATGATCATTCCCGCTTTTTGACCCGTACCAATCGTCAAATTGGCCGCCTTGAAACAAATGGAGAACAAAGTGCGGAGGCGGATGTTCGCTTCAGCGTAATGCGAGAAGCGGTGCTGTTTCAAATGACTTGGCTGGGCTCACCCACCATATATTATGGTGACGAGGCTGGAGTTGCAGGATGGACAGACCCTGATAACCGCAGAACGTACCCTTGGGGCAAAGAGAATAAGGAGTTAATCGAATTTCATAAAACCTGTATCCGCCTACGCAAAGAAAATGAGGCTTTGCGTTTTGGCTCCATAAAGCAGCTTTTTGGGGAGTATGGTGTGATCGGCTATGGAAGATTCACCGAAACAAACAAATGTGTTATACTTTTGAATAACAATGATGGGGAAAAGGAGATTTTCGTCCCCATTTGGCAAATTGGTGTCAGAGAAAAAGGGCGAATGAAGACCCTTGTCACCACAGAGGAATCGGGTTATCATCAAGAAAGTGTAACTTATATAGTAGAAAACGGTCATATTCGGCTTTTGTTACCGTCGAAAAGTGGGGTTCTTTTAAAGGAAGTGTAGAAATGGATTGGAAAATAATATTTGAAGATGAGGCAATGCTTGTGGTAAGAAAGCCTCAAGGCATGCCAACTCAGGCAGACAAAACGGGAGATTTGGATTTGCTTTCTGCCTTGCAGCAACATTGTGGGCACCCTTTGGGCTTGATTCACCGTTTAGATAGACCGGTTGGCGGTCTCCTGGTTTTTGCAAAAACCAAAAATGCGGAAACAGCCTTAGCTAAACAGATGCAACAAGGACTTTTGGAAAAACGCTATCGTACCGTCCTTTGTGGGCGTTTGCCTCAAGAAAAAGGAACCCTGATTGATTATTTGAAAAAAAATATGAGAACAAACCTTTCGGAGGTTGTTTCATCAAAGGATAAGATGGCAAAAAAGGCAGTGTTGCATTATGAAGTTTTGCAAACAGTAATGGAAGAGGATGAAGTTTTGAGCTATGTGGAAATACAATTGGAGACGGGGCGTCATCATCAAATTCGGGTGCAAACTGCTCATGGGGGAGCCCCAATTTGGGGTGACAAAAAATATAATCCTCTTTTTCAAAGGGGGGGACGCACTGAAATTGCCCTGTGGTCTTATGCTTTAAAAGGTGTTCATCCTATTACGAAAAAACCTTGGCATTTTGAGGATTTTCCTTGGGAAGGAGCATTTCAGTTTTTTGCTGGAAAATGATAAAACAAGCTTTGCATTTTCCTAATATGTGTATTATAATGTGGTTATCCTATTTGTAGGGTAGATTAACGAGGAAAAAATTGGGCTGAATTCTTATTTAAAAAATAAAATATTTCAGGTATCCCATCATGATATTGTTCGTATAATTATTTAAAATGGAAAAAGAATAGAAGAACTGGAAGGTTCTTTTATTTTAAACATAGATTTAGCAATCACAAGCTTTGATGGCTAACAAGCTAAGGAAGGTGAAGCACATGGAAAAAAAGTATACGAAAAAAGCACAAGAGGTTTTAGCCAGAGCCCAGGAGGCGGCGTTAAAACTAGGCAATAAGTATGTAGGTACGGAACACATTTTGCTTGGGTTAACCTTGGTTCAAGAAAGTGTTGCGGCAAAAGCCCTAGAAGTGCAAGGGGTTACCTATCACCAGGTTATGGATCGAATTGTCGCTATGAATGAATATAATAAAACCTTTTACGTTCCTGCGGATTATACCCCAAGGGCAAAGAGGGTGGTTGAATTTAGCTTGCAGGAAGCAACAAAAATGGGAATGGGCTACGTTGGTACAGAGCACATGTTGATTTCCCTAATCCGAGAAGAGGATAACATTGCAACAAAAATTTTGAGGGACTTAAATGTAAATCGTCAGCAGGTTTATGCTGAAATTATGAATATGTTGGGTGCTGGTGAAGGCGAAACCACAGGTGGTAAGGGCATGAATCCCCATGGGGAAGAGCCAGAAAAGAGTGCCACAGAAACTTTGGATAAGTTTAGCCGTAATCTGACTGATATGGCTAAAAATAATAAATTTGACCCTATTGTAGGAAGAGATTTAGAGATAGAGCGTATCATCCAAATTTTGAGCCGCAGAACAAAAAATAATCCTTGCTTGGTGGGAGACCCTGGTGTGGGCAAAACCGCTATTGTTGAGGGTTTGGCTCAAAAAATTGCCGATGGTAATATCCCTGATGTTTTGAAAAACAAAAAAATAATCAGTTTAGACCTTTCTGCTGTGGTTGCAGGGTCAAAATATCGTGGTGAGTTTGAAGATAGAATGAAAAAAGCATTGGCAGAAGTGCGTGCTGATGGCAACATCATTTTATTCATTGATGAAATTCATACCATCATCGGTGCCGGTGCTGCTGAGGGTGCAATTGATGCATCAAATATTTTAAAGCCATCCCTCGCGAGGGGCGAAATTCAGCTCGTTGGTGCTACAACCATGGATGAATACCGTAAATATATTGAAAAAGATGCGGCATTTGAACGCCGTTTTCAGCCGGTTAAGGTGGAAGAACCCACGGAGGAGGCTGCCATTGGGATGCTTCGAGCCCTGCGAGATAGATACGAGGTGCATCATAAAGTAACCATCACTGATGAGGCAGTGGAGGCGGCAGTAAAGCTTTCTATGCGCTATGTGTCAGACCGTTTCTTGCCAGATAAAGCCATTGATTTAATTGATGAGGCTGCTTCTCGTTTGCGCTTAAAAACATATACAGCGCCCACAGGCGTGAAAGATTTGCAAAAGAAACTGGTGGAGATGGAAAAGGAAAAAGAGGAATCCATCAAAACCGAGGATTTTGAAAAGGCAGGACAAATTAAAAAACAACAGGATCTTTTGCGTACTCAGTTGAAAGAGGCCCAGAAAGCATGGGAAAAAGAGAACGATACCAACGGCCAGACTGTGACTGCCGAAGAAGTGGCAGAGGTTCTTTCTCGTTGGACTGGAATTCCTTTGCAAAGCTTAAAAGAGGAAGAAACTACAAGACTGCTTGCCTTGGAAGACACCCTGCATGAAAGAGTTGTGGGGCAGCATGAGGCAGTAAAAGCAGTAGCTAGAGCAGTGCGCCGTGGCCGTGTTGGGCTGAAAGATCCAAACAGACCCATTGGCTCTTTCTTGTTCTTAGGCCCCACAGGTGTGGGCAAAACCGAGCTTTCAAAGGCGTTAGCCCAGGCACTTTTTGGCGATGAAAACTCCATGATTCGTATTGATATGTCTGAATATATGGAAAAGCATAGTGTAGCCAGAATGGTGGGGGCACCTCCGGGATATGTTGGCTATGAAGAGGGCGGACAGCTGAGCGAAAAAGTTCGCAGAAATCCCTATTCTGTTATCCTTTTTGATGAGATTGAAAAGGCATCCCCCGAAGTGTTTAATGTTCTGTTACAAGTGTTAGATGACGGGCATATCACCGATGGTCAGGGCAGAAAAGTGGATTTTAAAAACACGGTTATCATCATGACCTCAAATGCAGGGGCAAGAAGCATTGCTGCGCCAAAGAAACTTGGTTTTACCAGTGTGGAAACAGCGGAACAAAGCTATGAATCTATGAAAAAAGGCGTAATGGATGAAGTGAAGAATATCTTCAAGCCTGAGTTTATCAACCGAATTGATGATATCATTGTGTTCCATCCATTGGAGCAAGCAGATATCGTAGAGATCGTAAAACTGATGGCAAAAACCCTTTCACAGAGGGTTCAGGAGAATATGGACATTACTTTAACCTTTACAGACAAAGCAATCGAAAAAATTGCAGAGGAAGGATATGACAAAGCCTATGGCGCAAGACCCTTGCGTCGTGCCCTGCAAACCAAGATTGAAGATGTATTTGCCGAAGAATTTTTGAGTGGAAATATCCAAAAAGGCAGCAAGGTATCGGTGGGTGTTAAAACCAATGGTTTTTCCTTCAGAAATGTGAAATAATTGTAAGTTTTCCAGCGGAAATAATAAATTTAGGTATATACCAAAACTTTGTTTTGTGTTATAATCATCCTAATCCAAATGAAGAGAGAAATTTGGCGATATTTCGGATTTTATATCGAAAAAGTATATTGTGAACGTGAAATTTTGGGAGGTAGCGTAATGGCTGTAATCGAAGAATTGATTCGTCAAGAAGAAGATGGAAGTATCAGCTTCGGCAACTATTTGATGGACGAAAAGAAAAAAGTTTTGGATTTTGAAGTGCAAGGTGATCTTTACAAGGTTAAAACATACAATGAAATTACAAAGTTAGAAAAGAACGGCAAGATGCTCATGGAGGTAGTGCCTGGCGCTACCATACATAAATTCTCATTGACTGATAAAGGTGCATATTTTATGGTTGAAGGACATGAAGATGTTCAGTTGACTTTAGAAATGGAGCCTACAACAGAATACAAAATTTTGATTGATGATGTAAACGTAGGAAAAGTAAAAACAAATATGGCAGGCAAAGTAACCGTAGGTGTTGAATTGCAAAACAATACGCCATATGTGAAGGTTGAAAAGATCGGTTAATAAACAAAAAGTGGACTGTATAATTTATACAGCCCACTTTTTCTAAATTTTGAAAGATTTTTACAGCAGGGAGTGGAGAGATGAAAACAAAAACAGTATATGTTTGTTCCTCTTGTGGATATAAAAGTCCAAAATGGGCAGGTAAATGCACCAGCTGTGGAGAATGGAATACATTTGAGGAGCGAGAAGAAATAAAAGGAGTCAAAGGGCAGAATGGGGCGAAGGCTGTTGCCAAAACCACGACGTTTCAGCCCATTTCCCGCCTATCTGAGGTGCAGATTATGGGGGATGAACGCCTTTTTACTGGCATCTCGGAGTTTGACAGGGTGATGGGGGGCGGCATTGTCAGAGATTCCGTTACTATAATCACATCCCCTCCCGGTGGTGGTAAATCCACGTTGTCCCTAATGGTTGCCAGCCAACTGGCAAAGGGCGGCAAGCGGGTGCTGTATGCTTCTGGCGAGGAAAGCGATAGCCAGATTAAAAGCCGTGCCGACCGTATTCTAGAAAAAGTAGAAGATAATATTTGGATTTTGGCAGATACCTCCATGGACCGTGCATTGGAAGCAATTTTGGAGGTGGATGCGGATTTCATTATTTTGGATAGTATCCAAACCTTTGCCTTGTCGGAGTATTACCCTTCTCGGGCGGGAAACCCTACCCAAACCATGGAGTGTGCCTCGGCATTGGTGCAGATTGCTAAAAATAAAGCTCGTCCAAGGGCAGTTTTTATGATTGGGCAGATGAACAAAAATGATGAAATTGCAGGCTTAAGAGCTTTGGAGCATCTGGTGGATACAGTTTTGGTTTTAGAAGGCGATGGTGTGGAGGAATTGAGAAGTTTGACTGCCACCAAAAACCGCTTCGGTAGCACAGGGGAGATGGGCTTTTTTGCTATGACAGAAAAAGGTCTAACCTCCATAGATAATCCCTCGGAGTTTTTTGTCACCAAAAGGAAAAGGGAAGATGCCGTTTCAGGGAGCGCCATTACTGTTTTGCGAGAGGGCTCTCGTGCTGTTGTGGCGGAAATTGAAAGTTTGGTTTCCAACTCCTTTACACCCTATCCCTCCAGAATTAGCGAAACGATGAAAAAGGATACGTTAAATACTTTGATTTCAGTTTTGGAACAACGTGGTGGGATTAAGCTATATGATAAAAATGTGGTTGTAAAAACCACAGGTGGGTTATATTTAAAAGAGCAGGCTGCAAATTTGGCTGTGTTAATGAGCATTGTTTCAGGTGTTAAGGATATGGCTTTGCCATCGGACTGGGCATTCATTGCCGATGTGGGTTTGACGGGTGAACTGAAAAAAATACCTGCCATGGAAGGTCGAATTCGTGAGTTGGATAGAATGGGCTTTACAAAGGCATTTGTCGCTGCTGAGGGGGCAAAAAAAGTAAAATTAGATAATTTAGAGGTGGTTGAATGCAAAAACCTCACACATTTAATGGAAAAAATTTTCCCTCGTGGGAAAAAATGACGAAGTGTATAAGTTTTACTTATATAATTCTTTACAGATTTTTAGTTTACGAATAAGCCAACGTATATTATAATAGTGAACAAGGTTTTTAATTGTAAACTTAGGATTTTGATTGTAAGACATAATGATTAAGGAGGTATAAAAATGCAGGAAGTACAAATTAAGAAGTTTAAAAAGGTGCTTGTAGCGAACCGTGGCGAAATTGCCATTCGTGTGTATCGTGCCTTGAACGAACTGGGCATCCAGACTATAGGTATCTTTTCCAAAGAAGATAAATACTCTCTTTTCCGTACCAAAACAGATGAGGCATATATGCTCAATCCTGAGAAGGGGCCTATCGATGCATATTTAGACATTGATAATATCATCAAAATTGCAAAGGCCAAGGGGGCAGATGCCATCCATCCAGGCTATGGCTTCCTTTCCGAAAATCCTGACTTTGTGTCTGCTTGTAAAAAGGCGGGAATTGCTTTTATCGGTCCTGAAGTTGATGTTATGTATGCAATGGGCGATAAAATTTCTTCCAAGCAAATGGCAATCGAATGCAATGTACCCATTATCCCTGGTGTAGACCATGCCATTCGTGATTTGGACGAAGTGATGGCAGTTGCTGAAAAAGTTGGCTATCCCGTTATGCTTAAAGCAAGCAATGGCGGTGGCGGTCGTGGTATGCGTATCGTTAATAGCTCTGCTGATATGCCCAAAGAATTTGAAGAAGCAAAGAACGAAGCGAAAAAAGCTTTCGGTGATGATAAAATTTTCGTAGAAAAATACCTTCGCAACCCTAAACACATCGAAGTTCAGGTGTTGGGTGATAAATACGGCAACGTGGTTCACCTGTTTGACCGTGACTGTTCTGTTCAGAGACGTCATCAGAAAGTTGTGGAATTTGCTCCAGCTTTCACAGTAAGCGATGCTGTTCGTGAAAAGATTTTTGCCGATGCCGTTCGTCTGTCCAGACATGTTTCTTATAAGAATGCTGGTACTTTGGAATTTTTGGTTGATGCTGATGAAAACTATTACTTCATCGAAATGAACCCTAGAATTCAGGTTGAACATACTGTTACAGAAGAAGTAACAGGTATTGATATCGTTCAGGCACAGATTTTGGTTGAAGAAGGCTATCCTCTGAACGCCCCAGAAATCGGTATCAGTTCTCAGGATGATATTACTTGCAACGGTTATGCAATTCAGTTGCGTATCACAACAGAAGACCCTGCAAACAACTTCTTGCCTGACACAGGTAAAATTAATGTTTACCGTTCCTCCGCAGGTAATGGCATCCGTTTGGATGGTGGTACTGCTTACACAGGTGCGGAAATTACACCTTACTATGATAGTTTGCTGGTTAAAATTATTGCTCACGACAGACGCTTTGAAGGTGCAACCCACAAGGCAATTCGTGCCATCAAAGAAACCAGAATTCGTGGTGTAAAAACAAACATTCCTTTCCTTATCAATGTGCTTCAGAGCCAGGTTTGGAGTGATGGTAAATGTACAACAACATTTATCGAAAGCACACCAGAATTATTCCACATTGTTCCCGGTAAAGACCGTGCAACAAAAATTGCAGAATTTATCGGTAATAAAATCGTAAATGAATCTAAGGGTCGTAAGCCTGAGTTTGACACAATTGTGGCTCCTTCTTTTGGCAAGAGTGAAGATGGCAGCACAATCGAAGTAAACGGTGCAAAGAATGCTTTCTTAAAAATGGGCGCCAAGGACTTCACACAGAGCTTAATGAAGGAAAAACGACTCTTTGTAACTGATACAACCATGCGTGATGCGCACCAGTCCTTGATGGCAACACGTTTGCGTACAAATGACTTGATTGTTGCAGCACCTGCAACTAACATGGCAATGGAAAATGCATTCTCCGTTGAAGCATGGGGCGGTGCAACCTTCGATGTGGCATATCGCTTCTTAAAGGAATCCCCTTGGATTAGATTGCAGCAGTTATCTAAGGCGATGCCAAATACTTTGATTCAGATGTTGTTGCGTGCATCCAACGCAGTTGGTTACGCTAACTACCCTGACAACGTGGTTCAGGAGTTTATTAAGATTTCCGCTGAAAGAGGCGTAGATGTTTTCCGTATTTTTGATAGCTTGAACTGGATTGAAAATATGAAAATGCCTATCGAGGAATCTTTGAAAACAGGAAAAATCGTTGAAGGTGCAATTTGCTACACAGGCGATATCTTAGATCCTAATGAAACAAAATATACATTGGATTACTATGTGCGTAAGGCAAAAGAGTTGGAGGCATTGGGTTGTCATATTTTTGCCATCAAAGATATGGCTGGGTTGTTGAAACCTTATGCAGCCAAAGAGCTGTTTACTGCACTGAAATCCGAGTTAAACATTCCTTTGCACCTGCATACTCATGATACAACAGGTAACGGCGTAAGCACTGTTTTAATGGCAGCAGAGGCAGGGGTAAACATTGCCGACTTGGCAATTCAGTCCATGAGCTCCTTGACCAGCCAGCCTTCTATGAATGCTGTTGCGGAAGCGTTAAAGGGTACAGAAAGAGACACGGGCTTGGATACAGATCAGTTGGCTGAGTTAAGCCGCTACTACGAAGGTGTTCGTCAGATTTTCACAGGTTTTGAAAGTGAAATGAAAACACCAAACACAGAAATTTATAAATATGAGATTCCTGGCGGCCAGTATTCCAACTTGTTGGCTCAGGTTAAAGCTATGGGCTCTGCTGATAATTTCGAAGAAATCAAGCATCTTTATAAGCAAGCAAACGACCTTTTGGGCAACATCATCAAAGTAACTCCATCCTCCAAAGTTGTTGGGGATATGGCGATTTTTATGTCTAAGAATGGTTTGAACAAAGACAATATCCTCACAGAAGGTAAAGACTTGTCTTATCCTGATTCTGTTGTAGATTACTTCATGGGTAACATTGGTAAACCTGAGGGTGGTTTCCCAGAAGAATTGCAGAAAATTGTGCTTAAAGGCCAGAAACCAATTGAAGGCAGAGCCGGTGCGCTGTTGGCTCCTGCGGACTTAGAGGCAATCGAAAAGCATTTGCTTGAAACCCACACAATGAAGCGTATCAACCCTAGAAACATCATTAGCTACGCTATGTATCCAAAGGTATATGATGATTACTGCTTCCACTGGGAATATTACACAGATGTATCCAAATTAACCAGTGATGTTTATTTCTTTGGCTTAGCTAAGGGTGAAGAAACCTCCATCGAAATTGGTGAAGGTAAAAACATTTTGATTAAATACATTGATATGTCTGACCCTGATTCCGAAGGCTTCCGTACCCTTACTTTTGAAATCAACGGCTCTGTTCGTGAAGTAAAGGTATTGGATCAGAACTTGGAAGTTAAGAGCGACCGCAGATTGAAAGCAGATAAGAGCAATCCTTTCCACTTGGGCTCCTCCATCCCAGGCACAATCAGCAAGATTTTTGTAAAAGAAGGGGATGCAGTTAAGAAAAACCAACCTCTGCTTACAGTTGAGGCAATGAAGATGGAAACATCTATTGTTGCTAAAGAAGATGGCGTAATTGATAAGATTTATGCTGTTGAAGGCGAAAAGGTAAGCCAGGGTGACCTATTGGTATCTTTTGCAAAAGAATAAGAAAAGAATATTTGTAGTTTTCGGCGCTAAAAAGGGTCAGAAAGTTTGACAGAGTAGTCCTTACTAGCCAAAAGAATTACGATAAAAAAGCCGCAGAGGAATCTGCGGCTTTTGATTGTTCAAAAAAGAAAAATTGTACTTGTTGAATTTTATGATATTATATGTGGTTAGCGCTCATCCAAAAGCAGATGGCTGCAATAAAGGATAGGGGAGTCATCACATATTTTTCTTTTTTACTTTTAGATGATATATTCAACAAGGTGTTCAGAAGTAAATAAATTGCAAAGAATAAGCAAATATACTTGGTTGCTTTTGAGGAAAACCAAAGAGGGATGAATCCACCTGCTTGCAAAACTACGACCATTGCAAAGAGCTGGATGAAGAAAGAAATTCCCGCCGCAACCCTCATTTTAGAAGGAAGTATTTTGTTTTGCCCGCCCATTGTAAATTCCCCTAGAGGGAGGCCGAAAGCAACGAGAAGGGTTAAAATGGAAATCATGAAAAATAATAGGGCGCCTATCACTGCATACATATTTTTTTCCTTTCTTTTTGTAAAAAAAGCTACGAAAATGAAATGTGGCAGTATTATACCAAAGGACACAGGGGAATGCAAGCGTATTTAAGAGGGAAGTTATCGGGGCGAAAGGGTTTCTCAGCAAATAAAAAACAGCAATTATTCAGGGAAACTGATCAATTGCTGTTTATAACTTGGTTGTTTTATTTTACTTTACTTACCGATAGACTGCTTGTATTTTGCAACGTCGGCATCGGTGAGAGGTTTTAACTCCTCGGGACTTCTCCATCTAACCCAGATGCGTCCCTGTAATGCGGGAATATCCAAGGGGGAATCCATGGCGTCTTTGTCAATGCCAACAACAGTATCATTATCGCCATTAAACATAATTTCAAAAGGCTTTTCTACGCCATCTTCAAACACAAACATTTGTGTGCTGTAATAATTCAGGTAACCAGCTTCGCTTAAAAGATGTTCTTCCAATTTTTCAATAGAAGGGAAGGTAATCAAATACCAGTTTCCATCAGAATCGGAATAATCATAAAGCTGATATCCTTTGAATTCAAGCTCTTCTGTTCCTGTTGCCCCTTTGTCGCTGTTTGCAGAGCCTTTTAAGGTCAAGGGTTTTCCATTTTTCCCATCGCTTAAAATTTCAGTGCCTGCAAGGAAGCATTCAACGAAGCTGTTTACTTCATTGTCTTTAAACTTTCCTTTCACAACGTTATAATCGCCGTTGTCAAAAGAAAGACTGCCAAGTTCATTTAAAAATTGCTTTAGTGTTTTAACCATTTCCAGTACCTCCAAAAAATAGTAAATCCTAATCTATTTATCATTTAATAATATTTTGTTCATTCTGTCAATAGATATTCTCGCTTTGTCCCATGCTGAAGAAATGATCGGGAACTTTTCCGCCGATAATGGTATCAACTAGCATGATTTTTTTTGTTAAAGTTATTTTTTCTTGATAAAGAGGATTTACGATTTGAATATCCAAGGATAGATTAATCCAAATTTTGTAATTCACTTGGTTGATACCTGCCGTAACAAAGGATGTTTCGTAGTCGGAGGCAACGCCGCCACCAGGCATTAACGTAAATGGAATTTTTGGCCCCCAATTTGCAAAGAAATTAGACTTAGAGGCAGCACCCAAAGGGATTAAAATTTTTTCATTGGGCAAATTTTGCATAGACGCATTTATGTTTTTGTTTAAAGTGGTGCAGAATAAGTTTATCTGCTGGGTATTGGTGCTGTATGTACCAGATTCTTGATTGGTAACGGTTAAAAAATCTTCTGTGCCCATAGGCAGTTCAATCATAACATTTTGAATACAGTCATCTATCATTTCATTGGCAATGGCCATGGAGCGATTATGGGAAATGGCCTGCAAGGAAGGCACAATGGTTTTTTCAAATTGTCGTAGGACTAAAATTGTAACAAAAAAGGCAAAAATAAAAATAATAATCAAAGATATAAAACCCTGATTCTTATTTTTTTTTCGAAGTTTTTTCCCCATCTTTTTTTCACCTCCATAAAACTAAGATATGACAGAAAACCCTAGAATATCAAAGAGAAATGATGAAGAAAAAATTTTGCCTTGGTTGATTAAAAATTCAAAAGAAGATGATTAAGATTGTTGTAATGAAATTTATCTTTTCCTAATTGGGGATTTCTGCTATAATCATATTGAAATAAAGGGGGTTTATGTACATGAGTGATACGCATCAGCGGAGACGTCCACCTGACGGATCCCAAAGAAGCAGTTCGTCATCTCGCTCTTCTCGCACATCTAGCTCATCAAACTCATCGAACTCCTCACGCCCACAACGCTCAAGTCAAAATAAGAAAAAGCGTAAAAAGCGTAAAGGTTCGAGTAAAGTTTGGAAAGTTCTGATGGCAATCGTCATCATCATTGGCTTTGCCGTTGTCGGGGCTGGGCTAGGCACAGTGTTTGGTATCCTAAAAGGAACGGATATATTAAATACTGCGGATGTTACACCGGAATCTTATACTTCGCTAATTTTTGATGCGAAGGGTGAAGAGTTTGATAAACTTCATGGGGATGAAAATAGAGAATATGTTAAGCTAAGTCAAATTCCTGAATATTTGCAAAAAGCTGTTATCTCCATTGAGGACGAGCGTTTTTATGAGCATAATGGTATTGATATGCGAGGTATTATGAGAGCAATGGTTGAAAATATAAGAACATTTAGCCTATCTCAGGGTGCCAGCACACTAACACAGCAGCTCATTAAAAACGAAGTTTTAACTAACGAAAAAACATTTGTAAGAAAAATCAAAGAACAGTATTTGGCAGTTTCCTTAGAAAATTCTTTGGAAAAACAGCTTGGCTCCAAAAAAGCTGCAAAGGATTATATTTTGGAATTGTACTTGAACACCATTGGTTTGAGCCATGGTTTAAATGGTGTTGAAGCAGCAGCCCAATATTATTTTGGAAAGAATGCCAGTGAGCTTACCTTGGCTGAAAGTGCATCCATTGCAGGTATTACCAAAAATCCTAGCCAATATGCACCAGATACAAAGCCTGAAAAAAATAAAGAGCGTCAAATGACGGTTTTGAAAAAAATGCTGGAATTAAATTATATCACCCAAAGTGAGTATGATCAGGCAGCAGCAGAGGATATTTATGCTAACTTGGTTTGCAGTGATGCTGAGGATGAAACCGCAACAGCTAACCACAATTATTTTGTGGAGGCTATGATTGATCAAATCGCCAAGGATTTGGTTGCTAAAAAGAATTATAATAAGGCACAGGCTTACGACTTGATTTATAGTGGTGGCTTGCAGATCCATTCAACTATGGATACAACCATGCAGTCTGCTTTGGAATCCGCATTTATGAATGACAGCCTTTTCCCAGCATCTGATGGTACCCTTGACGTAACATATCTGATTTCAGTTATGGATACAACGAATCCAGATAAAAAGAGTAATCAGTCTCATTATGAGAAAAAATCATCGGTTACAAGCCAAGAAGAAGTAGATGCCTTCGTTGCTTCCGTTAAGGAAGAATTGTTGGATGAAACCCACGTATTGGTTTTGGATAAGGTAACTGTTTCAAAGTCCTTACAGGCAGCTATGGTTATCATGGATCAGCATAATGGTCAAATTAAAGCATTGGTTGGCGGTAGAGGGCAAAAGCCTGGTGACTCCGTATTTAACCGTGCAACCCAGGCACTGCGTCAGCAGGGTTCTGCAATGAAACCACTGGCTTCCTATGCCCCTGCCATTGATATGGGATTGTTGATGCCTGGCTCAGTCATCATTGACGAACCTGTAACTTATGGCTCTTGGTCACCTAAAAACTGGAATGGCAAATTCTTAGGTCCTCGCACAGTAAGACAGGGCATCAGAGATTCCATGAATATTTTAGCCATCAAAACCTTTATGATGGTTGGTGCCGATGCATCCTTCAAATATATGCAGGATTTTGGCCTATCTACGTTGGTTGAAGAGGATAAGGCAGCAACAACAGCATTAGGTGGTTTAACAAAAGGTATTTCAGTCTTGGAAGGCACAGCGGCTTATGCAACCATTGCGAATGGTGGTGTTTATAATGAGCCACAATATTATACCGTTGTGTATGATCATGATGGTAATGTCTTGTTGGATAACTCCAACGCAAAGACACACCGTGTTATCAAAGAAACAACAGCCTATATGCTAACTGATATGATGCAAGATGTTATTACAGGTGGTACTGGCGGTCAGGCGGCACTTAGCGGCATGATTGTAGCGGGTAAGACAGGTACAACTAATGATACCAAGGACTTAACCTTCTATGGATATTCACCATATTACACTGCGGGTATTTGGATGGGTTACGACACTGCAAAAGTAATTAGCAATCCAGGCAATGCCCACCTGAAGATTTGGCGTACAGTTATGAATCAAGTTCATCAAGGCCTTTCCAATAAAGCATTTGAAAAGCCAAGTGGCCTTGTAACTCAGACGTATTGTGCTGCTTCTGGTGGTATTCCCACGGAATTGTGTGGCCAGGATTATTATGGTTATACAACCCATTCGGATTTAGCGGCTTCTGACTTCAAGGGTCCTACTGAAGTATGTAAGATGCACAAGGTATTTACGGTTTGCACCGAGTCAGGCAAGCTTGTATCTGATAAGTGCCCTAGCTCTTGTCATTTGGATGTGGTTCTTGCCGTAGATGAAGATGGAAATATGGTAGGTAAACCATCCTCAATTCCTGAGGGTAGGATGGATATCAATATTCGTGAGACTTGTACCATGGATCATACACCAAGCTCTATTTTCCCACCTATTGATGGAAATTTCCCTTCTGGTGGAGATGATAGTACAGGAGGAAATGGTTCAGGAACCAATCCACCAGGAGATGGTGGAATTGATGATTTGATTCCTGATGATGAAATTTGGGATGATGGTAACTTTGGAATAAACTAAATTTGTATTAATTATAAATCTTCCAGACACTTCAAAAGTTGTTTGGAAGATTTTTTTGAAAAAAATTAAAAGGTAAAGCAAAGTAGGGAGATTTACTGCAAATTTGTGTTCATGAATTAGCAATAGATTTTCTAGTGATATGATGGTAAAATAAAGTAGTTATCATTACAAAAGAATGGCTTTTTTGCCAGAGGAGGAATTAAAATGTCAATGGTTTATTTGAAATCACCCAGTACAGATCCAGCGTTTAACTTGGCGTTAGAGCAATACGTTTTTGATAAATTGGATCGTAGCAAAGAATATTTTATGTTGTGGCAGAATAATAATGCTGTCATTGTTGGTAAAAATCAAAATACATTTGGCGAAGTAAATCCAAAAGCAATTGAAGAAAAAGGTGTAAAGGTTATCCGTCGCCTCTCCGGTGGTGGCGCAGTTTATCATGACTTGGGAAATCTAAACTTTACATTTATTATGGATGCAAAAGATGCTAGCGATTTGGATATTAAGCTCTTCTGCCAGCCTGTTGCCTCTTTGTTGCAGGAATTGGGGGCAGATGCTCAGGTTAACGGTAGAAATGATATTACGATCGAAGGCAAAAAGTTTTCCGGCAACTCACAATATTTAAAAGAAGGCCGCATTATGCACCATGGCACGATTATGTTTAATTCTGATTTGGATTTTGTAGCCGCTGTTTTAAATGTGGCGGGGGATAAATTTCAGTCAAAGGCTGCAAAGTCTGTTAAAAGCCGTGTCACCAATGTGAAGCCATTCTTGAAAGAGGAACTAAGCTTAGAAGCTTTTCAGGATAAATTGGTTGCTTATGTTTTTGCTGAAAACCCCGTTGAAACATATGAACTAACCCAAAAGGACATTGCAGCAATCGAAAAAATCAAAGAGGAGCGTTATGCTCAATGGGATTGGAATTATGGAAAATCTCCAGAATATACTGTGCAGAAGGAACGTCGCATTGATGGCTGTGGCAAAATTGAAGCCCACATGAACACAAAAGATGGTAGGATTGTAGAAGTAAAATTCTATGGCGATTTCTTTGGTGTTTGTGACCATGCAGAGGTATCTGATGCGTTGATTGGTTGCGAATTAAAAAGAGAAGCTTTAGAGAAGGCGTTGAAAAATATGGATATCGAGAAGTATTTCCATGGCCTTTCCCTAGACCAGTTTATTGATATTTTATTGTAATTTGAAGTAGGGGAAACCCATACCCAATATAGATTTACAAAGCAAAAAAGCCCGTTTCCCATTCACAATATAAAAGTTGTGAATGGGAGCAATGCGGGCTTTTTTTTGTACGTTTAAAATAAGAGGGATTCTTATGAATTTGCTGGGCTTTGCATGAGGTGTTGAGGCCAAAGCATATGCCCAGCTAAAAACTCAAATCTAAGGCTATAAATATTGGCTATTTATGCCTTTAGGGATCACCTGATTTTTCCAACAAGCAAAAAATTATGATGCAGTAGTTGTTATTTTTTGTCTACCTTCATGATCCATTTCGAAATTATCTCTGTGAATGAGCTGGGAGATTGGAACGATTTCATATCCTTTTTCTTTTAGTCCCTTTAAAATTGTGTCCAGAACCTGTGGTGTATATTTGGCATCGTTATGGAAAAGGATGATAGAGCCGTTGCCAAGATGTTTGTGGTTAAGAACCTGATTTACCTCATGATCTGCTCCTAATTCCTTCCAGTCTAAACTATCA
>DFWH01000005.1:0-335190 GCA_002380805.1 Clostridiales bacterium UBA4139
TGAGAATATTTCAATTTAAATATTGTCAGATAATTTACAGGAAGTTTTGCAATTGCTTGCTCGACTTGGTTTTCAAAAATAGAGGCTATATCTTCTGTATCCTCAACATATATTTCTATTTCATCAAAAGAAATACAAGCTTCTCGTTTTCTTTTGCGATACAAATCAATTGCTATGTTTTCAGTTATAATAACGATAAAACCTTTGGTTTTGTGACTGCTAATTTCTTCTATTTTATCCAAGTTGTCAACAATGCGCAAAAAAGCCTGATGAACAGCATCTTCTGATAAATGCCTATCTTTCAAAATTCTATTTGCCACATAAAACATTGTTTTTTCATAGGAGATGTAAATCTCTTCAAATTTATTTTTATCTTCTGGGGTATCTATTAAAGCTAAATAAAGTAACATCTTGGTACCTCACAAATTTTTGAATGTTTAAATATAAGATACCATGTAAATTAAAATTTGTCATTTTCTTGTTTATTATCTTATCGGTATTAATATTGTTGTTTGTATAGAGAGTAGGGGAAGCTTAGGAAAAAGACTTAAAAAAATTAGGTTGCAAGTACTCTTTAATCTTATGGAATAGTAGTTATCAGGAATTCCCGATAATAATGGCAAGCAGGGCATATGGGTGACCACCGTATGCTTTTGCTTGTTGGGGAGTATCCCCAATCCCCACTGAAACGATGATAAATCATCGTGCTACGCCCCCTAAATGGTGCTGTAAAATCACAGGGCAGCTTATCGCTGATCCTGTGATTTTTCTTTTGCCTTTTGCTCCTGTTCCAGTCCTAAAAGTCGGTCGATATTTGCCTTTGCAGTCAGAATATCTTGCATTTCTTTTTTCGCAATATGGTACTTACTGTAAGCCTTATTTTTCACTGAAAACAACTCATCACATTCAGCTTGCAATGCTTTAATTGTGGGGAGTTTTTTCGCTCCAAGTTCCTCAAAAGCCGCCTTTGCTGCTTTATGCAAAGTAAGCTCGGCACGGTGTTCTTCGTAAAATTTTTGGGAGTACCCTGCCTTGCGATAATCGGTGTAAATATCTCGGGTTTTGGCATAGTTGAAGATGTGCTTTTTAAGAGCCTGTATTTCAGCAATACGCTTTTCGGCGGTCTTAATTTGTGTGTTCCGCTCATCGAAAGTAGCGGTACATTTCTTTGCTTTTTCCTCTAAATCGGCATAGGCAAGGAGCTTGTGTTCTTGCAGGAAATTGACTGTCTGTGCCATCTGCTTTAAATTGAAAATCTTTGCCCACTGCTCGTAGCCTTTACCTTTACCCTGCTGTAATTTCGTCTGTATATCCACAAGGAGATTAACGGATTTTTCTTGCTTTCTCGGCTGTTTGGCAGAGGGCTTTTTGACCTCTCTCCGTGGAGCTTTACCCGTAATAACCGCCTTGATTTCATCTTCGGAATATCCCTCGCCAAGAGAACGCAGGCGGATAAATTTCTTTTGCTCTGCACCCTTAAAAGCATAGTGCTTACCGCTTTTTATTTCATAGCCTGCACCCTGCATGAGCTGTAAAAACGCATCAAAGGTTTTAGGCTTTGGGGTAAGCACCTCATCTATGGTTTGCCTTAGCTTATCGGAGTGTGATAGGGGTTTTTTATCGCCAAGCCATTTGCCATAATGACCTTTGGAGCGTTTCGGATTTTCGATAATGGAAAGCCCATTTTCAAGGCAAAGGCGGTCGGATATTTGGGCAAGAGCCTTGCCACTTCTCTTAAAATCTCGAAACTTTTTGGTGCAGTCAATAGAGGTTGAATTAAAGATAATGTGATTATGAATATGGGCTTTGTCTATGTGCGTTGCAACGATAAATGCGTGTTTGCCTTTGGTGAAGCTCATACCCAATTCATAACCGATTTTGTTGGCAAGCTCGGGTGTAATTTCCCCGGGCTTAAAGGATTGCCTTATCTGATAGGCGATAACATTATTTGCTTGCTGTCTGCCAGTAATATCATCATATTGCCGTTTGGATAACATAAACTCTCCCTGCACAGTGCGAGGGTCGCACTCGTAGGAAGATAACAATTTACCCTCGTTTGTTTTCTCGGAATTTTTGACATAATCGGTGCGGTCGGCAAGACAATCCGCTATGGATTTTCCTTTGTTTTGGTGCATGGCAATAAGCCTTGTGGTAGCGATAATAACACCTCCTTATTAGCTTGTCCCTTGCGAAAGGAAGATTGGTTTTGTTTGGTTGTGAATTTTGCACTGTTATGGTAGAATTAACTATATTGTTACTAGAGGCAAGTTACACAAAAGACATGTTAATTATTTATATAACAAACACATATGGCGTATCTAAAATAAAAATTCTCCTAGTTACACGCTATAAGAGAAAAGAGGACTGATATTATGGGTAGAGAAATACCTAACCATGTACAAAGAAAATTATATGCTGAGTCAATGGGAAGATGTATGAACCCAAATTGTCAAGAAGAATTGTTTAAGGATAACGGTGACATAATTGAAAAAGCTCATATCTTACCTTTTTGTGATACGGCGGATAATTCGTTTGAAAATTTAATCGTTTTATGTCCAAACTGTCATACAAATTTTGATAAAAATACTGCATTCAGTGCCGATGAGGTTAAAACATGGAAGCAGCTCAGACGACAAGAGTTAGACTCTCTTTTTAGTCAAAAGTACGCAACCTTTGAAGAATTGAGTGCTAAAGTAGCCCCTTTGCTTTTAGAAAATAAAACTATTTACGAGAGCTATTATCTAGAAGATAAAAAAGAATTATGGGATAATATTGAAGGCAAAATATTAGCAAATAATCAAAAGCTACGTAAGATTTTGGAGAACAATAATCATTTGATTCAAAAGCATTCTAACAAAGACTATTCAAATTTAGAGTTAATACATTTATTCCTAGCACATATAGATGAATTTGAAGCTACTAGACCTAATGAAGAAAAGCATAGACAAATTTTATTTCCAGTCGAAATAAACTCTATGTTTGGTATATCTCCAGTTAAAGGGTATATCCTTCCTTCAGCAGAGGCATTGGAAATGTTAATAGCAAAACTACAAGACGAAGGTAAATTTGTAGGATTATCTATTGGAATTGACGAACCTTATCTTGAGTTGAATGAAAACGGTAAAACTATTAAGATTTTTTTGTGTGATACACCTCGACTTAGACAAATTTACTATGATTATAGATGCTTTAAAAAAGCGACAGTTCGGTTAGACAGCCTCAACTTTGCCTTGAAATATATAAACTCCAGGAAAAAAACATTTCAAATTTTGAGCTACAATAACTTAAGAGAAGTTTTGGTGGATACTGTTAAAATAACATTTGTTTATGAATATTGTTTAAGTAAAGTTTCTTTGGTTCAGTTAGCTCCAGAAGCAAATAGTGTAATTGTTAATTTACATAATTGGAATGGAGACTACTGTATTTCAAAAGAAGCATACGTTTTTTCAGAAAAAATTGGAGTAACCCTCTTAACTATGGATAATTTTTATGGATATATTAACAAGCTTTAACGAACCCTACAGGCTTTCTTCCCTGATTAATCGACATATACAGTTGTTTGATTCTTTTGATAAAATATATTTATATGGTTCCATACTGAATATTGAAAAAAATCCGAATGACATTGATATATTGCTGATATACTCAGAGTATTCGAGCAAAATAATATCGGATTTAAACATTATTTCTTCTTTTCTTGCGAACCAAAATGATTTGCCTATACATCTCACAGTGTTAAGCATAAAGGAAGAAAATGAAACAAAATTTTTAAAAAGATTAAAACATAACTATTTGAAATTAAAATAAACCTCATTAGTCAGAGGGGCGATAGCACACAAATGCTACCGCCCCCTAACCATTTCTAAGGCTAAATACCTTTCATCCAGTCATTGAAATATTCTACTCTTGCGATAATCCATGCTCCTATCATCGGCAGTCCCCACGGGCTGATGAGATAGCCTGCGATAAAGGCAGGGATTGCCTGTGAAAAGCCTGCCACAATAATTGTGCCGATACCGAGGGCAAACAGGACAAAGGACAAAACACCTAAAAGCCCACCGCCAAACACAAGCACAAACTTTGAAATTCCAAGCAGGATATTCAGTGCCAATGTGATTGGCAGCAACACAATTTTAAGTAATATTTTCATCATAAATCCCTCCATGTTTATACAATATCAGACGAGTGGGAGAGTGTCCATCCTGTCAAATCATACCGCCGCCAATCTAAGCATGATTTCCTCAGCAACACTCCAAAGCCTGTCATAGCTTTTTCGCAAATCCTCGATGTCCTCACCGTAAATACTGCCTGTTTCATGCACCCGTTTGGTAAGTTGATTAAGACTGTTGCTCGTTATTCTAAGCACCTTTACAAGCTCCCGCACATCAGCAGTATCAAGGTGAATGATAAGCCCGTCAATCGCCATTTTTCGTAGATAGGCTTCGGTATTCTTTGTGCCAAGCTCCTGCATTTTCTGCTCAATCAGCTCTTTTTCCTGTTCGGTCACTCTAAGCTGAATACGGATATTTCTTTGTCTGTTTGCCATCACCGTTCCTCTCTTTCCATTTTAGTTTTTTTAGGTGGCATTGTAGATTTCGGGGTCTGCTGCTTTAAGCTATCCAGTATGGACGGTCGAGCTTGTTTGGATACCATAGCCGTACCCTTTGAGGGAACAGAACGCATGGCACTCATATTAAGCTCTCTGTCAAGGACGGCAAGCCGTGCTGTTTTATCTTTTAATTCCTGCTCCTGCGTAAACGGCTTTTGCACCTCAAGTTTTGCCGCCGCCTGCTGATTATAGAGGTTTTCAAGCTCCTTTTGCACCGACTGCAACCGCTGTGGCATATTGTTTAGAGCATTGTCGATACGGGTGAGATTGCCCCTTGCATCAAGCCCGAGCTTTGCCGTATGGCTCATCGCTCCCTTGAGCGTAAGGGTGTGTTCATTGCCAAAGGCAGTATAGCTTAAATACATAGTAAAGCCTTTATAACTGCCGATTTCCACAGGGTCACTATTCTTTATTTCCTTGCAAGCTTCGAGAATAGCCGACCCTGCATTGTCTTTATCGGTGAGGGTATCGCCCTTGATAGTAATTTTAAAGTCATCTTTGAGCAGCTCACCTTGCGGTACTTTTTGGGTATGCGCTGTCAGTGTCACAATATCCTGTTCAAAGCCTTTGATATAGCCCTTGTGTCTTTCAATACTTTCGGGGAAATGCTTTAACAGATTATCTTCCAAACGGTATTTTGTGCTTTGATGGTTGGCTTTTAATAGCTTCAGTTTTGCCACATCAATATCCAAGTCCATCTTTTCCTTTATCAAGGGATTTCCTGCACACAGAGCTTTGATTTCCGCATAGGAAAGGGCGGCTTCGTCTATGTCCTCACAGGAACGGACAGGAGATTTTGAGGTCATTATCTGACTGATGAATTTTTGCTTGTTCTCCACCGTCTGCCACAGGTAAGCATCAAAGGTATCCTCTGTCACATAGCGGAAGATTTTCACTTGTTCGTTGCTGTTTCCTTGACGGATAATTCTGCCGGAGCGTTGGGTTAAATCCCCCGGACGCCACGGACAATCTAAATCATGCAATGCCACAAGGCGGTCTTGCACGTTCATGCCGGCACCGCATTTTGCGGTACTGCCAAGCAGAACACGGACATCACCGTTACGCACCTTTGCAAACAGTTCTTTTTTGCGTGTGTCGGTATTGGCTTCATGGATAAATGCCACCTCTGTGGCAGGCACACCCTTTGCAATGAGCTTCTCCCGTATATCCTCATAAATGCTAAAAGCCGCTTGTAGGGCAGTCACATCATCGGGGAGAGCATCTTCAAGGGCATGGAGTTCCACACCGTTAATTCCACCACCGCCTGCCTTTGCCACCTTATCGGCTTGTGGTCTGCCTTTTGGAGTGGACAGGTCGCAGAACAAGAGCTGTGTCAGTTTATCGTCCTTTCCGTCCTCCCATATACGCAGGATATTGTTTACACAGGTGTTTACCTTACTGACCTCATCATCGGGCAGCAGGGGGTTAATCACTCGTTGGTCAAGCCCTAATTTTCGCCCGTCTGAGGTCACTTTCAGCATATTGTCGATAGAGGGGTCTATGCGGTCATTGTGTATTTTGGCAGCTCGTTCCGAAAGCTCCTGCACCAATTCCTGTTGGATTTCTGTGGGCTTTGCCACCACCGTTTCATAGACTACTTCGGGGGTCGGCAAGTTCAGCTCATCGGCGGTCTTGATGTCGGCAACTTCCTTAAACATGGACATCAGCTCGGGCAGATTGAAAAACCTTGAAAACCTTGTGCGGGGGCGGTAGCCCTTGCCCTCGGGTGCAAGCTCATTTTGTGTGACGGTTTCCCCAAAGGTAGAAGCCCAAGCATCGAAGTGGAGAAGTCCTTTCTCTCTGAGGGTGTCATACTGCAAATACCGCTGCATAGTGTATAGCTCCACCATTGAATTGCTCACGGGTGTGCCTGTGGCAAACACCGTGCCTTTGCCGCCTGTCAACTCGTCCATATAGCGGCACTTTAAAAACATATCGCTTGATTTTTGAGCATCGGAGGTGGAGAGTCCTGCCACATTTCGCATTTTTGTAAATGTGAAAAGATTTTTGTAGCTGTGGGCTTCGTCCACATAGAGCCTGTCTACACCTAACTGCTCAAAGGTGACAACGCTGTCTTTGCGTTCTCTTGCTTCAAGTTTTTTCAGCCGTTCAATCAGCCCTTTTTTGGTGCGTTCAAACTGTTTTACGGTAAAGCTCTCGCCGCCGCTTGATTTTACCTCCCGTATGCCTTGCTCAATCTCGTCAATCTGCTCACGGAGCAGGCGTTCCTGTCGTTCCAAAGAAACAGGGATACGCTCAAACTGGCTGTGTCCGATGATGACAGCATCATATTCGCCTGTGGCAATTCTCGCACAAAACTTCTTACGGTTTTTCGTTTCAAAGTCCTTTTTTGTGGCAACAAAGATATTTGCCGCAGGGTACAGCCGTAAAAACTCGCTTGCCCACTGCTCGGTAAGGTGGTTAGGTACGGCAAAAAGGGGTTTTTGACAAAGCCCAAGCCGCTTGCTTTCCATTGCCCCTGCAATCATTTCAAAGGTCTTGCCTGCACCTACTTCGTGTGCAAGCAGGGTGTTGTTGCCGTAGAGAATGTGGGCAATGGCATTGACTTGATGTTCACGGAGCTTTATTTGCGGGTTCATACCCACAAAATTGATATGACTGCCATCGTACTCACGGGGTCTTATGGAATTAAAACGCTCGTTGTACAGCTTAACAAGGGTCTGCCGCCTTTGGACATCTCGGAAAATCCAGTCCTTAAATGCGTCCTTGATAAGCTGCTGTTTTTGCTGTGCAAGCTGTGTGGCTTCTACATTGAGTACACGAATTTCCTTTCCGTCTGGCTCGGTTTTTGTATCGTAGATACGCACATCACGCAGATTGAGGGTATCTTCAAATATCTTGTATGCGTTGGCTCGGTCTGTGCCGTAGGTGGCATAGGCGGCAACATCGTCATAGCTTATGGAGTTTTTGGCGGTTACGCTCCATTCAGCGGTGAAATTAGAATAGTTGACTTTGATAATGCCTTGATTGCGGTATGGGGTGTCAAAGAGTTCATACATAAATTCCTGCATATACTCTTTATCAATCCATGTGCTGCCAATTCGTACCTCAATTTCGCTTGCATCTAAGTCTTTGGGCTGTGCCATTTGGAGGGCTTCTACATTGACCGTGTATTCCTCTGCTGTTCGGGCGGCAAGCTCGGCGGTACGCAGCTTTTCACGGACATTGCCCGAAAGGTATTCATTGGCGGTGACATAGTGGGGCGGTGCATCGGTGAGATATAGTTCGGGAACACGGAAGATGACACCTTTGAGCTGTGTTGCGATTTCTTCCTCAGACAGCCCTGTCAGCTCTGCCATAAAGGACATATCTACCTTTGCTTTCTCGGCAATGGAAACGGCGAGAGCTTCAGAGGGGGTATCTACGCTTGTGATTTTAACGGATTTTTTAATCGTCCGTTTGGTGAACATATCCGCTTTGGCTTTTAGGTTGCCGTCCTCGTCAACATCTTCAAGAGAGCATAAGAGGTAGTAGGAGTTGTCCTCACTAAAGGCAATGGCATTGCCACGGCTGTTAATCAGCCCATATTTTGCGGTAAAGCTGTCATAAAGCTGATTTAATTTGACCTGTTCGGCTTTGATAACTTCATCGCTAAAGTCTTCGAGCTGATAATAGATAAGGTCTTGCACACACTCACGAAGCTCCACCAGTCCTGTGATGCGTTCCTTTGCCGTTTGATTTAGGGCAGGCTTTACCATGCGTGAGTTTTCACGGAAATATACCTCACCGTCCACAAGGGCATAAGTATGGTTTTTTACATTGGGGTCGGCAGGGATAGAAACTTGCTCCGATACTTCTAAGTCGGGCAGATCCGCTTCGCTGATTTCGCCCTCAATGTTTTGCACAGCCGACTTGAGCTGTTCTGACAGGTCTGCACCCTCAATAGGTACACAGGCACTTTCCATACCAAACTGACCGCTTACCATTTCCATGCTGCCCAGTATCATTTCGGGGTGGTCTGCAAAATAGCTGTTGAGGGTGATGTCGTTTTCATCGTAGACGAGGTGTATCCAGTCACGCTCCACATCAATGGGGCGGTCACGCTTTTGCAGGAAGATAATATCACTGGTAACTTCCGTTCCTGCATTTTTGGTAAATGCGTTGTTGGGCAAGCGGATTGCCCCGAGCAGCTCGGCTCTTTGTGCAAGGTATCGTCTGACCTCGGGGTTTTTCTTGTCCATCGTTCCCTTAGAGGTGACAAAAGCAACGATACCACCGGGGCGGACTTTATCCAGTGCTTTTGCGAAAAAGTGGTCGTGAATGAGAAAGTTTTGGCTATCGTAGCGTTTTTCACTGAGCTTGTAGTTGCCAAAGGGAACATTGCCGATTGCAAGGTCGAAAAAGCTGTCGGGGAGGTCTGTTTTTTCAAAGCCTGTCACGGCGATATTGGCAGAGGGATAGAGCTGCTTTGCAATTCTGCCTGTGATACTGTCAAGCTCCACACCAAACAGTTTAGAGCCTTGCATACTGTCGGGCAGCATGCCAAAGAAATTGCCAGTTCCGCAGGCAGGCTCTAAGATATTGCCGCTTTTAAAGCCCATTTGCTCCACTGCATCGTAAATTGCCTTAATGACTGTCGGAGAGGTGTAATGGGCATTGAGTGTGCTTGCCCTTGCCATTTCGTACTCGCTCTCGGTTAAGAGGTCTTTTAGCTGTAAGTGTTCACCGTGCCAGTTATCCTTGCTTTCATCAAAGACATCTGGCAAGCCGCCCCAACCGACATATTGGGAAAGGGTTTCCTGTTCCTCTTTGGTGGCAGGACGACCAGAGCCTGGCTGGCAGTTTTCACGCTCAAGGGTCTGCAAGGTGGTGATGGCGGCAATATTTCGCTGATATTTTTCTCGCTTGTTGCCCTCGCCTAAATGGGTATCGGTAATGCGGAAGTCCTCGGCTTTTTCCTGTGCTTTGCCTGTCTGTGGGTAACGCTCCAAAAGTCGCAAAAAATTATCTCGGTTTTCGGCTCTGAGGATTGGATAGTACAGTGACGGGTCACGCAGGGTAACTTGACGGTCGGTGATTTCCTCAATCAAAAAAGGCGTACCGTTCTCAAGATAGACGGTATCGCCTTTGGTGTAAGGGATAGAGGTTATTTCTGCTTGTTTTTCCTCTGAGGGAATAACGCTGTTTACCACCGCCTGCATGGTTTTGTATTCCTCGGGGGTAAGCACATCTTCCGCTTTGATGTTATTGGACTTGTTGCCGTACCTATCGGGGATAATAAACCTGTTCCAGTTGTTACCGTCCGTTTCAAAGATAAGGCGGCTTTCGCTGTCCTCATTGGGAACAAGCCCTTTTTCAGCAAAACGCTCCCATATTTCCTGTGTGGTATTGACTTTAACCGTTGCTAAATAGCTGCCTTTTTTCACTTGAAACAGGTCGGTGTTTTCTGTGTCATACATTTCTAAGGTCATCTCTGCGGCAATTTTTTTCACATCGCTGATAACTTGCTCCACAAATGGGCTTGGCTCATCACTTGCAAGCCGTTCTCGCAGCTCCCCGAAATCCACATCGGCAAAGTTGTCATATTCGGCATCGGTGAAAAACTGTTCTTCAGCTACAAGCTGCCCGATATGCCGTTGCACCTTTGCCCACGGCAGCTCGATGGATAAATCGCCTTTGGTAACGGTAAAAGCAGAAAGATTGCCGCCGTATTCATTTTTCAGCCACTCGGCTGTACCACGCTCACGGCTGTGGGTTTTCATATACTCGGTGACTCTGCGTTTACTGGCAGTATCGCCATTCCAAAGCTGTAAGGCACTCTCAATATCTGCTTTGGTAATCTCCTCTATGCTTTTTGATAGAGGGGCTACAACCACTTCTTCGCTCATTGTTTCAATATTGTAAAATCCATTTCCTTTTGCATCATAATCAAAAATTGCAACCGAATAACCTTGCTCTTGAAGTGATTGCTTCTCTTTGTTCCAAATATCAATAGGGATTTTACAAATTGGTATAATTTGATTTCCAACATGATAATCTTGTATGGCTATCCCCAATTTATCAGAAATAATTTCTGCATTTTTATTATCAAAAACTATTGTATCGGAGAATAAATAGCCCTCAACCTCTTGCGGCTTCTTAACCGATTGCTCCTGTGTTTTCAACGAAGTAATGCGATGCACTTGTCTTTCGCCGTCCTCCATAGAAACAAGCACTACATTTCGTCCACTGTCCAATAGCTTTTGGGTGTATTGCTCAAGCACATGGTCGGGAAAACCGCACATAGGCACACGCTCATTACCATAACCAATATTGCGGTAGGTAGAACGTAGGTCGAGAGTATTTGCTACATACTCTGCATCATCTCCAAGGACTTCATAAAAGCTGCCCAACGGATACATGACAATATCATTGGGGAACTCTGTCTTTATATCAAGATAGCCTTGATACAGCGGTGTCACCTGTGACAGTGGAGTAACAGGCTCGGGGGCTGTGTTTTCAAAGGTATCGGCAAGGCTAAAAGCAATTTGCTTGCTTTCAAAGTTGTGATAGTAAACATATATGGTGTCGGGGGCTAAAGTAATAGAAAAATCCTTGTCCTTGCTGAGTTCGGATAAAAATCTATTGTTATAAATGGCTTCATTGATTGCAATTTCATCGGTCTTATCCTCACGGTTAAAGTAGGTAAAAGCACTGTTACCGCTGAATTTTGCGGCAGGGCTTGAAATGTGAATGGATAGATTTTTCTTCTTACTGCTGATATGTTCCCATACCTTTAATTCGGGCTTTTCGGCATAAAATGTGCCTTTGTACTTGGTATCTAAGCTATTAAAAAAATCCACAAGCCAGTTCGCAAGTAAATCTTCCTTTTTCGGCTCAAGGGATAGTTGACCATCTTCTTTTATGGGTAAAGAAAAAGCAGAGGGTTTTGCAGGCTTTGCCGCCTGCTCACTCTCTGCTATCCGCTGTATCTGCCCCTGCTCTGAGGGAAATAGAGTTAACTGTACACCAGTTCCGTCAAAATTATTTCCTCCGCTTGGACTTTGAGGTTGTTCATGTGTCCTACCCATTCCAACTGCTGTGTCATCTTGTCGGGCGGTGTCTGCACTTTCTGCAAGTCTGCCATTATCTGCTCCAGTCGGCGGTTGGCTGTTTGGTCGATTTCCAGTAGATGTGCTTGCAACTTCTCGCTCAGTAACAGGTGGTTGAACAGTGCTTTGCGGTGTTCCTCCAGATAGGTTTTCCTCATTCTGCCGTATTTGCCCAGCGGCTGTGTCGGCTGCTCCGTCAGTGTGAGATTGGGTATCAAATAATCCCCGTTCCTGCTGTAAGTTAGATTGTTCATGTTCATTGCTCCTTTCACGCTCTGTTTTGATTATGGTAAGTGATATTTGTCTGAATACTTGCTCCGATTGTTCGCTGACTGCCGTACCCAAAAGGCTGACAGCAGCAGAGGTGTTAAAATCAAAGATAGGTAGAAAATCTTCATGCTCGAAGTAGCTCTCGGTATCCAGTCCACATCTTTGCATAAGGGTATAGGCGATACTGACGGTGGCGGCATTTTCAAAAGCCATTTGGACATTCAGCTCGTCCAATTTCTCTAAAAAGCTATCTTCCACAAGGTAGGCAATATCGCTTTTATAGGTATCATAATATTCTTTCGCCAAAATATTTGCAATGTTATAAAATCCGTCTGTGAGGTTATCACTGTACACACCGAATTTATCCTCAAGCATTTCTAAAATTGGCTGTTCGTGATATTCCCTCATTTCCCAAAGGAAAGGGCGGCAAGAATTTTCTCGGCCGCCCGTGTCTGAAACATCGAATACATATTTCAATTTTGGAATATTGCCTGTGGGGTCAAGTAGAGCAATGCCCGTAGAGCCACGGCGAACAAATCTGTTCATTTTGTTATTCCACAGCTCATAATCGGCACAAGCCGTTGCATCGGGTCTTTGTGCGTAAATCATAAGCTGCTCATGGTAAGGGTACTTATACAGCCGTCCCACGGTGGCAAGAAAGCCTGTCCAGTTCGCAAGGCTGCTTGTTAAGCGAGTGGCTGTATCCTCTGCAAGCTGTGCAAAGGCTTGTGCTTTTGTTGGCATTTTTAGTCCTCCTGTTCCTCAAAATCGGGGATAAGCTCACCCGAAAGGCTTTCAAATTCCTCATTACTCATAGCTGACAGCTTATCTATCACCGTCTTGGTGAGGGCAAGCAGCTCTGTTTCATCTGTTGCAAGGTGACTTTGTATTTCCAAAAGCTCGGACAACAAATCCGTCCTTGAGCCTGTATTGTAAATGCACATCAAATTGCTTTCTTCTACTGTAAATCTGCTCATAATCATCGCTCCATTTCCGCACCGAATGAGGGTGCTTTTTTAGGTTTTTCTTTTTCCTGCGGCGGCTTTGTTTTAAGCTGTTCCATGACCGACTGCTTTTCTTCTTTGACCGCATTTGCCAAATCAAGCAAAGAAATTGTGCCGCCTGCCTTGACGGTCTGCTCCAGTTCGGCAACCGTTGGCTGATTATTGATAACACCGTCAATTTGATTGTAGTTTTGCTCGGTGGACAGTTCAGCGGTACGGAGGGGGTTATCCTCATTTCTAATGGCAAAGGCACGAGTACCATTGCCCATAATGTGATATACACCATCATCAGAGCTGTGGTGGTATCCATAGCCTGCTGCCGCCATTTGCTCCTTTGTCATATCGGCAAGAGAAAAACTACCTCGAGGGGTTTGTACTTTTTCGCCTGTAAGGAAGTTATCCGGCACAGGAGGTGCAGGCTCTCCAAACTGTGGCAGTTCCTTAAAATCATAGCTGTCGCAGTAATGGTATGTTACAACATCATTTTGCTTGATAGCAACGATGTCGCTGACAGAGAGGGAATGACCTTTGAAATCCGCAGGGTGGTCATTGTTGAAACGCTCCCATATTTCCTCAAGCTGATCCCTTTGACTGGCATACTTGGTAAAAGGCTCGGTGTAAACAAAATTGTAGTTGCCACGCTCTACCAAAAGGTCACGGCTCTTTAGCCAGTCCAGTCCTTCAAAGCGGTAATCTCTAAGCTCGTCACCGTCTTTGAGCTGATAAATGGCAAAGGCATCTTTGCTGTGTTCTAAAAATAGCTGTTCGCTTATTTCGGGCAAGAGCTTATCCGTGCCTTTCATTTCCTCATGTTCTTGCAGGGCAAGCCAGTCGGCTTTTTCTATGCCGAACAATCCCTTATGTGTATGAATTTCATCAACACCGAAAACCATTGCTTCGGTGTTATCCTCGTAAAGCAGATACACCGTCAAATCCTGTTCAAACAGCTCGGCGGCTCGTTCTTGTGAGAGAGGTAACAGCTCACCTGAGAGGTAGCCATAGGCATTGCGGTCTGCAACGCTCACATCGGGGTCGGGCATGGGGTGACTGTGTTCCGGGGCAGGCGGCTCGGGCAATGGTGCTTTTTCGGTAGCCGCCACAGGCTCAATGATGTCAAAATGCTCTTTGAGGTCATCAAAGCCATTCCAAACATCGTCTAAGACAAGTTTTCCATCGCTGTCTACAATCACACAAGCGGCTTCATCTCCATGTTCCTCATGCTCAAGGAGGAAATATGCAGTGTCATTTATCTTGTCGGTATCAATCACATACCAAGTACCGATATGCCCCTCAACTTCAATATTAGAGCTGCCCTCGATAATTTTCCCTTTGTCGTGGGTGGGGGCTTGCTCCAATGCAGGTGTTTCTGTGGCAATATCCATACCACGCTCTTTGATAATCTCGGCAAAATGAGCATCAATACCGCTTATCAGCTCCGATGAGGTCTTGTTTATGGTTTCAAGAGAAGCTCTAAGCTCGGCAAGCTCCTTGCCCTTGCTCCAAGTGGCGATATAGCCCAAGCTGTTCTCGGCGGTCTGTATGCCATAGTAACTGCAAACAGCAAAGGAAATGCTTTCGGCTTCAACTTCCTCGGTGTTGCGGTCTTTGGGCTTAATGGGCTTTTTATTTTCGCCCTGCTGTGCTTGCAGCTCTTTTTCCATTTCTCGGTTGTGCAGGAGAGAATGTGCAACTTCGTGAATGGCGGCAGAAATGGTCTGTACCTCGCTCATACCCTCACGAATTGCAATTCTCTTGTCCTCAATGTGATAGTAACCGTCCGTATCCTCTGACATCGGCTTGATTTCAATGGGGACGGGTGCGGTGCGGTTCACCGCTTCCATGAATACATCAAACTGCTCCACATTGCCTGTCAGATTGCTTGCAAGGGTGGGTAGCGGTTCACCCTCTGTTTGGGAAACGTCAAACACCGATACCACACGGAACATGGGCATCTGTATTTTCACTTCCTCGGTCTGCACTTTACCGCTTGCATCAAGGAGAGGTGCTTTGGTCTGTGGGTCGAGTTTTTCTCGTTCCTCCTTGATTTTATAAGGGGTGGGGGCAATGATTTTAATGCTCTTTTCGCCCTTTTTGACATAACGGGAAAATCCGTCACGCCACTTGTTAAAGCCTGCAACGAATGTTGCATCGGGCTTTTGCATGGATATTAGCATAGTGTTGTTAAGAGAATATTTGTGAAAGCGGCTCATGGTCTGAAGATAGCTCTTGTATTTATCGCTCTCAAAAAGCTCCTTTATTCCTGCTTCAATGCTGTCAGTTATCTCTTTTAACCGTTCTTTTGGGTTTTGTTTTTCTGCCATAGAGGTGTACTCCTTTCTGATTTTGGGCATGAAAAAAGCACTCTTGATTTCTCAAAAGTGCTTTAGATATTTATTTTAGTCATCAACACGATAGTTGTCTGGGTCAATATCATTAAATTTCATGTCATACAAATTTTTAGATACATCATCCCAAATCAACTGAATAAGATACGCAATACCATTTTGCTCCAAGCATTTGTTTTCAGCTTCTTGTTGTGAAACATATTTACTTTTCATTATGCTGTTTACATCTGCAAATGCTTCAAGAGAGCTATTTATGTTCTTAAAGCTATACTTGTTATAGAAATAGTTAGTTATAGTGCCTGCTTCAATTTCTTCACATATTTTTTCTACTTCCTCGTTTTTTTCATTGACAAGCAGTAAGAGTAGTTCTGATGCAAACTCATAAAGCTGGGCAAACTTGGGTTTATTGTGTTTATCAACATTCATCTCGTATCACTCCTTTACGGTTATTTATAATATTTTAACATTTACAAGCATTATAGTCTACATATTAAATGTTAATTTATCTCTTAGCACCTTTCGCTGCAAACTCCATTGTAAAATTCACAAACTGACCGCCTGTATCATCAAGAATGACAACACAATCATAGGTCTTGCCTGTCTTTTCGGAATAGCAGCCTTTCAGCGGCACTTTTCCGTTTTTCAAAAGCTCCGCAACAATCGCCTTTGTTACGGTCTTTTTCTTTGCGGTAAAAAAGCGGTTTTCTTTCCAAATGGCAAAGCCGCAAGCCTTATCAGAGCAGCAAAAGCCCTTTTTATTCTCGGTAACTGCACCGCCACAGCGAGGGCATTTACCCACGCTTTCACGGTCGGACGGAAAGAGGGTGTCTGCTCCCTTAATCATTTCATAGGTCTTTACAAGGGCAGTGGTCATGCCCACAATCTCGGACAGGAACGCATCGGCTGACAGCTCCCCACGCTCCACAAGTTTCAGCTTTTCTTCCCACTCTGCTGTCATCAAAGGGGATTGCACCTGTTCGGGCAGTATGGTGATTAAGGCTGTGCCTTTGTGGGTAGCGGTAAAATACTTGGTCTTTTTATCGCCTTTACGCTCGGCAAGCCCCGATTTAATCAGCTTTTCCAAAATACCTGCTCTCGTTGCCGGAGTGCCAATGCCTTTACGCTCGGCATCAGCTTCTGCTTTGTTGGCGTTTTCCATTGAGGATAGCAGGGTGTCATCTGTAAAAGGCTTGGGCGGTGAGGTTTTACCCTCCTTGATTTCAGCCTTTGCGGTAAAGACTTCGCCCTGGACAATGCTTGGCAGGGCTTGGTCTTTATCTTCCTTTTTCTGTTCACCCTTATACAGCTTTTGTATCGCCTTAAAGCCGTCTTGTAGGACGGTTTTCCCTTTTGCCTTGAAAACAGACTCACCGCATTTTGCTGTGATAACCGTTTCGCTGTATCGGTGGGCATCTCCTACGGAAACCAACAGTCGTATGGCAATGAGTAACAGCGTTTCACGCTCCCCATGCGGTAAGCTCTGCACATCAAGCCCCTTTGTATTCATGGTGGGAATAATGGCATGGTGGTCGCTGATTTTGGAATTATCAATGACCTGTGCTGTGTTTATTGGCAAACCGTCTGCACTCTGCATAAAAAAAGCCGCCGTAGCTTTTGCTAAGACGGAAATACCACTTTCCATATCCTCGGGTAAAAATCGGCTGTCTGTTCGGGGGTAAGTGATGTACTTCTTTTCATAAAGGCTTTGTGCATACTGTAAGGTCTGCTCGGCGGTAAAACCTAACAGCTTATTGGCTTCACGCTGCAAGGTGGTGAGGTCATAGAGCTTTGGGGGCTTTTCTGATTTTTCCTTTTGCTCCACACTTTCGATAACAACATCTTGACCGTCACAAGCGGTTAAAACCGCCATAGCCTGTGCCTTATCCTTGAGCTTTTCACCTATTAGGGAAAATCCATTACAGGCGAGAGTAACGGTATAAAATAGCTCGGGCTTAAAAGCAGCGATAGCAGTATCACGCTCACAAATCATAGCAAGCGTGGGTGACATTACTCGCCCGATGTTTAGGGTCTGACCATAAAGAACAGAGAAAAGACGGGTAGCATTGATACCCACAATCCAATCGGCTTTTGCCCTGCACAGGGCAGCTTCATAGAGGTTATCATATTCCTTACCGTCCTTTAGATTTTCAAAGCCCTTTTGAATAGCGGTATCCTCAAGAGAGGAAATCCAAAGCCTTTTAATTGGTTTTTTACAGCCTGCTTTGTCGTAGACAAGACGGAATATAAGTTCACCCTCACGCCCTGCATCGGTGGCACATATCACGGTGTCCACTCGGCTGTCATTTAACAGCTTTTTCAGCACATCAAACTGCTTTTTGGTACTGCTCGAAACTTGGTATTGCCAAAGGGCAGGAAGTATGGGTAAATCCCCATACCTCCACTTGGCATAATTTTTATCGTAGCGGTCGGCAGGGGCAAGCTCCACCAAATGCCCTACACACCATGACACAATGTAGTTGTTGCCCTCTGTATATCCGTCCTTGCGTTTTGTTGCACCTAAAATCTTTGCGATACTCTGTGCAACGCTTGGTTTTTCTGCTATGACAAGTTGCATATCGTTATCCCTTCTTATGCATTTTTTGAGTTTCGGTTTTTTCATGTACAATGATGAGCTTACGTATTTTTTGCTCCTTTTTCGGCGATTTGTCTGTGACAGGTGACGGCGAATATTGGGGCTTTTGCATCATCATTCTTTCATAGGCACTGTCGGTAAAATATTTCACAGGGTATCGTCCTCGCTTTCTTCGTGAGTGTCCTCTTGTTCCTCGGGTGTCGGCTCGTATTCGTCCTCGTCATCATCATCATCGCTATAATCATACTCGTTCATATTGGGGTTACTCTGTGTCTTTGCCTTATTTTTAATCACCTTGAAGTAATAGAAAGCACTGCCACCAACTAAGGCTAAAATAAGCACAATAGCCATAAACCCCATCGGATTGCCTTGGGATTTTTCCGGCTCCGGCTCGACCTCTGCGGTTGGCTCGGACGATTTGCCTGTACAGCTTGTTCTGTCGGTGCTGCATACAGAGCAATCTGCATTTACCGCACCAACTTCACATTTTTCTTTGCAAGAGCAAACTTTAGGCTCTGTTGGAGCATCTTCCATCAGTGCAAGCAAATCGGCTTCGTCTACCATATTCAACAGATAAACATTGTCCTCTTTACCTGCTCGGTCAATGATAAGATAGAAGTAGTTACCGTTTTTGGATACAGCGGTGATAAATTGTTTATCAATATCGTCTGTTCGCTCCAAATCGTCCACAAGGGTTAAGTTGCCCTCGGGAGTGAGTGGAACAGAGGGAGTGGGTGTTTCGGTTACTTCGGGTGTCACCTCGGTAGTATCCTCGCCACCGCCTGCAAAGGCAGTGGTGGAAAAGGC
Organism: Clostridiales bacterium UBA4139; assembly: GCA_002380805.1. Classification (GTDB taxonomy): domain Bacteria; phylum Bacillota; class Clostridia; order Lachnospirales; family Anaerotignaceae; genus Chakrabartyella. The sequence goes on from DFWH01000005.1 coordinate 18,681, forward strand.
GGTCATGCAAAGCGTCATCACAAGCATAACGGCAAAAATACGGATTTTAGTTTTCTTCATTCTTGTTTTCCTCCTGTTTTTCAGATGAAAAAGGCACACCGCTTTTGTTGCGATATGCCGTAATAACATCGGTTAAATTTTCTGTGCTGATTTTCGTACCTCGGATAAGTCCGATAATTTCAAGGTTTTCAAACTCGGTTTTTTGCTTGTTCAGTTCTTCCCATTTCCCTTGCAAAAGACCGATTTTATCCTCGATTTTCTTCATATCGGAAATCACTTTTTTAAGTTTTACATTCAAATTGTTGTCCTCCTTAATTCATAAATCCATAGCCCATAATCACACTGCTGTTAAGGTCATAATCTCTGATTTTGCAAGCATCGCCGCTATTACCCTCAACGGTGTAAACACGGCTACCATCTGTACCGATAACAATACCCACATGGTCGGAGCTGCCATCGCCCTCCCAATCGAAGAAAATAACATCACCGGGGGCAATGTCCTTGTATCCTCTGTTTGCCCATCGTCCGTTGGACGAGAAGTAAGGGATACCCTGTGATTGGCAGGCGGCAAACTTAGGCTCGGAATATCCGGCTTGATTAAGCACCCATGACACAAAGCAAGCACACCATTCCACACGGCTATTAAAGCCGTACCATGACCAATAGGGCTGACCGCCCACATTGCCCACCTGTGATTTTGCAATGTCCACGATATTTTGATTACCCAGTCTTTCGCCATTTACAAAATCAACACCACTTAAATCGGTGGAGGGGCTACCGTCAATAGATCCGCCGCCAAAGAGCAGCGATTTATTGCCTTTCATTTGCAGATAGACATTGTACATTTGGAGCTGTTCAGATGTGAGTAAGCTATTGGCAACGGCACTAATGCCGCTATTGGTTAGGCTGACATTTAGAATGTAATAGTCATAGGGTACTTGCGCCTCATAGGTATCGGAGTGGGTATTGCCGTCCTCGTCTGTCCATTTATCCGTCCTTGTTTCGGTGCGATAGCGTACCTCTACCGTTTCGGTCAGTGTGAGCTTGTATTGCTGTTCAAACACCCTCTGTAATTCGCCCTGCACCTCACTTGCATTGAAATATTGCAGTAAGGCGGTTAGATATGATGCAAGCTGATGGGGGTCGTGTGCTATGGAGTCTAAGTCATAGCGGTATTCATCGTAATTGGGATAATCCCTTTCGATGTTGTTAATCTGTGCCTGCAACGCTGTTTCAAGTGCAGTGTAGTTGTTATTGGCGGCGATAAGTTCCTCGTTTTCGGAAGTGTAAGAGGTGGATACCACATTTGTTATCGCCCCTTGAAACATCACCGAGCAGGAGGATACTGTACTTGCAATCACTGCAATGAGTAGGAACAAAGCAGCTATTATAAGCAGCACCTTTGGATTTTTAGCTACCGCCGATACTGCCGTTGTTACTGTGTCTGCACCTTTTTTAACAGCAGATTTTGCAGTTTGAGCTGTGGTTTGTGCGGTTTTCGTTCCTTTGCCATACCTTGTAGCAATGTACTCCTTTTTGATAGCTCTCTTTTGCTGAAAGCGAGAAATGGGGTTGCTTGCCGCCTGTGGGTTATTCCGAACACTTTTCTTATAAAGGGCATTTACATCGGCTTGTATGCTCTTTTTCTCTGCCTTTGCCAGAGTACGGTAGGGCTTTAGCTTGTGAGAATGGTAGGCACTTTGGACACGGTGGGCAGTAAATTCGCCTGCCTTTTCCGTGCCGTGAGCCGATTCAAGTCCCACATTATCCTGTTCATATTTGCCGACTTCCTTATGCACAGTAGCAATAACTGTTTTTTGTGGAGCTTTCTTAATACCATGCTCCAGTTTAGAAGGTGGCTTCGGTTTATCCACTTCCTCAAAATGCAAACGCACCTTTGCTTTGCCACTGTCGGCATCAAAGGTGCGTTCTTTGGTTTTTACTGTTTTCTTGGGTATCTTGGCTTGTGCCTTTTCCAATTTATCCGCCGCTTTTTCAGACTTTGCTATGGGCTTTTCTAAGGTAGGGTCGGCATGTTCTTCTTCGGTAAATTGCAGTCTTGATTGTTTTTTCATCACACACCGCCTTTACTCTGTTTTTGTTTCGTCCAACTTGGTAGTCATAATACTGTAAAGCTCAGTGTTTTTCGGGAATTTATCTACGAAAGGCAAAATGACATTGCCATAAAAGAGCAGCCCCTCACCGACACCACTACCAGTTACATAAGAGAGCTGATGGGGCGAGATATTAAGCTGCTTGGCAAGTATCTGTCTATCGCCTGCCGCTTGGTTGAGCATATATACAAAGTCGGAGTTTTCAAAGATGTTCTCCACCTCACGAGAGGATAACAGGTCTTTGATATTCTGCGTAATGGCTGTGGGAATACCACCCCATTTACGAAAGCGTTTCCAAATCTCAACCGAGTAGGCGGCGGTTTGTTCCTCTTTGAGTAGCAAATGGAACTCGTCCATATAGTAGCGAGTGGAGCGTTTTTCTGCACGGTTTATGGTTACTCTGTTCCAAACTTGGTCTTGCACAATGAGCATACCGAGCTTTTTAAGCTGTTTGCCCAGTTCCTTAATGTCATAGCAGACAAGGCGGTTAGCAAGCTCCACATTGGTGCGATGGTTAAAAACATTGAGTGAGCCTGTGACATAGATTTCAAGAGCTGAACGAATATGCTTTGCTTCTTTTTCCTCCTGTCTGCCGAGTGCATCATAAAGGTCACCCAAAATTGGCATTTTGGCAGGGGCGGGATTGGCAAGGTATTCGGCATAAACGAGAGTAACGCAGCGGTCAATAATGGATTTCTCCACGGGGGTCAATCCCTCTTTACCGCCGACAATCAGCTCACAAAGGGAGAGGATAAAATCACTCTTTAGGGCAAGGGGGCTATCGTCCTCAGAGTAGTTGAGGTTGATGTCCATAGGGTTAATGTACTGGCTACTTGTAGGCGATATTTTGATAACCTGTCCTTTGAGCCTTTGCACAAGGGAAAAATATTCGCCCTCGGGGTCGCACACGATGATGTCATCGGTGGTAATGAGAAACACATTGGTGATTTCACGCTTGGCAGAAAAACTCTTACCACTGCCGGGTGTGCCGAGGATAAGTCCATTGGGGTTTTTGTCAAGAGGAACTTTTTAAGGGCGGGGAAAAACAGAAAGAAAGGGCATAAAAACGCTCCTGTTAGCCGTTAAACGCTGTTTTAGGGGTAGGTAGTATAAAACCATTACCACACCCTAAAACAAGGCTTTAAGCGTGACAAAGAGCCTATAAACACACGGTTTGCAGGCTCTTTGAAAAGGCTAATTGTCCACATCTCAATGTCACACTTTGCCCTCATTCTGTTCTTTGAGAGAGGTCGGGGATGCGGGGGCAGGATTGTAAATCCTGTTCCCCGTTTTCGGCGGCGAAGTGGCACGGCAAAAATTCAGACTGTCAAGGATTTAAGGGTGGAGATTTTCGTTAGAAAATACTACCCATTCCTTGACAGTCTGAATAGGTGGAACGGTCAAAACGATTTTCATTGTTTGGAATGTGTTGCTGTGGTATAATGGAGTTATCTAATTCGCCTTTGGCAATTAAGGCGAACTAAGGATTGTTTATATAATGATGGGTGGTGTAATATAATGAGTTTTATACAAGTGCAAATGGTAGATGGATTTATTTCATCTGACTGGTGGAAAAAGGTTATAAAGCATTTTATCAGGGTAAACGATAAATTTGAAATTCGTTGTTGGAAAGATGAAACAAGCGAAATAAATCAGGCTTTATCATATGGTTCCTTGCTTGAGGATGACAATGAGGTTTCTATTAAAGGAAACGTGAATCAAGAATTGCTTAACGAACTTTTATATTCCCCAGAACCGATAGATAAAAATTTATATTCTAAAATGACAAAATATTTTACTATTAATATTGCCAATGATTTATGTGAGCTTTCAAGTGAACATTATGGAACTGAACTATATATAAACAATGTATCTGAGGAAGATACTGAGTTTTTTAAGAACATAATGCTACCGTACTGGGATAGTTTCAGCATATCTATTGGAGACCCTGATGTGAGATTATGAGCAGTTTGTTCAGTATTTCTTAGATAACTGTTTAACGGAGAGAATAATATTTTGGGTAGGAGAAAGTTATGTTTGATTTATCTTTATTAAAACACTTACAAAACACGTATCCCCCAGCTACATTTGAGGGGATTTTAAGAGTTGAAAATGAACTTGATGTAATTATTCCTGACATTTATAAAAATTTTCTGTTTACAACTAATGGTGCGGAAGCTAATCTCTTCACTTTATATGATATTGATGGACTTATTGAAATGAACATAACCTATGAAGTACAAGAATATGCGCCGGGTTATATCTCTATTGGCAATGACGGGGGAGGTTATCATCTTCTGATGAAAGCTGAAAAATCAGCTAAAGAATTCATATTAGTCAGTGATGGTTATGGGGTTCCTTCCGAAGATGATTGCAAAGATGTATTCGACGATTGGCTGTTTAGTCAAGATGGTAACCCATGGAGAAATGAACGCAGGAAATGAGCATAATGCAAACAACGGCGGGTAGGTCAAACTACCCGCCGCTTTGTCTTTTAGTGTTCCATATCCTGCGCCCTACGCGGTTGCTGTTCGCGCTGTTCCTGCCGCAAGATACTGTAAACGCTCTTTCTGATTTGCTCTGCTTCCTTTACCTCATTTTTGAGGGAAAGATACCTTTGGTTGAGCGTTTTTTGCTCGGCGGTCAGCTTGCTATATTCCTCTTTCCATGCCTTAGTTGGGAGAGTAGTCTTGCCGTTCATCACGCCTTTAAGGTAATTATGGGCGGCTGTCAAAAGGATTTGTTCGCTGTCATTCAATGCCTTTTTGCCCTTATATTTGAGGTAAATGTCGGCTTGCTCCATGTTCTTTTTGAGAACAGGCAACCGCCGCTCAATGGGTTTTAGTTTATCCCGAATATCCATTTGCTCTCCAATCATAGCGGAAAACTTTTCATCAAGCCCCGCCATATCCATTATCTGATTTGCTTGCAGAAAGTTCAGCATATTCGCCGCGTCTTTGAGGTTGTAAATAGACTGTGAAACACTCGATTTCCCTGCCTGTGCTTTGCGTGAAAGTATGTTTTGAATGTAGTCGGCAAGGGTGGTCGGTGCGGTGCTTTCCCGTTCCTCTTTGAGCCAGTTTTGCAGTTTTCCGATACGCGCCTTTAACTGGCGTAACCGCTGATTTGTCACTTCGATTTCTCGGTTGAGGTTGCCGCGCTCGGTGGGTATGCCGCGCTTTTCCATAGCGGAAGCGGCAACGCCTAAATGAACGGTGGGGATTTGGTCTATGCCTTGCCGTTCATAGGAACGGTGGTTTATGCGCTCGGTGTGGTTGTACTTCTCTAAAGCGGCATTGCAAAAATCTGCCCAACTTTGCCGCCACTGTTCGGCTTTGGTCTGCTCGTTCCAGTCGGTGGCGGGAACGGAATTGCATTTGTATTGCCGCTTTTTCGGGTCATAGATTTTGTTGCCCTGCGGGTCGAGCATGTACTCCTTTTTCTGCTTTGCGCCCCATTCGCCGCCTTGTTCAAAGGGGCGCATTGTCAGCATGATATGGGCGTGAGGGTTGCCGCCGCCTGTGTCATGTACGCAAATATCGGCGCACATTCCCGCTGAAACAAAATGCTCTTTTACATACTCACGGACAAGAGAAATGCCCTGCTCCCTCGTCAATTCGATTGGCAGGGCAATTTCAATCTCCCTCGCAAGCTGCGCATTTTTTGCTTTCTCGATTTTTTCAACGGCGTTCCACAAGATGGCGCGGTCTGCATATTCGGTGGGTGCGTTGTCGGGTAGTAAAATCTCGGTATGGATAACGCCGCCTTTGCGGGTGTAATCGTGCACCATACCGTCATACGCATTTGTGATTTTCTCTCCCGCACGGTAAGCCGCCGCCGCAACCGCCGACTTGCCTTTGCCACGGCTGATGATTTTAATACTGCAATGATAGATTGCGATAGGCGTTCTCCTTTCTGCGGGTAACACCCGCCGTTTTCTTTTGTGCCGACAGGCACAAAACGCCGTCTGCAAGACCGCATATACCACATTCATGTGGTATATAAGTGCGCCCTTGCCATAAGCAAGGGAAAGGGCGTAAGCCCGTTACCCTTGCGCCGCGCCCTCATCTGTGCCCTCGTCCTCGCGGCTCTCCTGCGCGGCATGGGCGGTTTTGGCGACGGGTGAGGTGTTCGCCTGTACCGCCGTTTTTGCGGTCTGTGGTGCGGCTGTGGCGGCGTTCTGTGCGGTCATTTCGTCCAGCAGGCGGCGGCTTTGGTCGGTGAGCATTGTTTTCTCAAGAAAGATTTTGAATTGCTCCTCGGTTAGCGGTATCGTGTCGGGGAGTAGGCTTTCCAACAATCCCGCCCGTCTGCAAAGGCGTTTTGTTCTGTCCTTGCGTTCCTGTTGCTTTTGCGCCTGCATAAGCTGTTTGCGCTTGTTTTCAAGCTGTTCAATCTCAATAAGCAGGCTGTCGATTTTCTCCGTTCTCGTCTTTGCCATGTGTTAAAATCTCCTTTCATTTTTAGGGATTGGATAGGATAGGAATAGAAGTGATAGATTGCAATATGGAACATAAAAAAGCGACTTGTCATTTTTTTGAACAAGCCGCTTTTTACGTTTCCATATTTGGTTATGCACTTCTTTTTACTTCACTTTGCTGTGGCTGTATCTCATAAGGTGTGCCTTGCAGAATTGCCACACGCTCCGCTTGCTCGGCGGCTTTTTTAGCGGCTACTTTTGCGGCATATCGTACCTTGTCGCGCTCACGCTCGCGGGTTCGTTGTTCCTCTGTCATATCGCGGCGCAACTTCTTTTTGCTTGTGCGTATCGGTGTTTCCTCTTGCTCGTTTTCCAGTTCGGGCAGTTCAAATTTGCCAATAAAGTTAAGGTAAATATCCACGCCCATTGTCCGTTTGCCCTCGGTTTTAACCGCTTCGTGGACAATGACCTTTTCTATAAACTCATTCAAAAGAGAAGCGGAAAACTCGTTAAACTCCGTGTGTCGTTTTACCAGTTCGATAAACTTATCGGCTCTCACGCTGTCGGTATTGTATTGGTCAATCTCGGCTTGCAGTTTGGCGATTTCGCGGTCAAGGGTTTCCTGTTCGGTGTCATAGCCTGTGAGCAGTTCAGAGAAGTGTTTTTCGGGCAGCTTGCCTATGGCATAGCTTTCATACAGCTTCTTGATTAAGCCGCTGATTTCCTCGCGGCGGCGTTTGGATTTAGTCAGCTTTTTGTGGTTCTCCTTAACCGCCGCTTCCTGTTGTAATTCTGTTGTTTCACGAACACGCTTGATAAACTCCGTTTCGTTTTCCCGTACATATCCGCTTACCCGCCGTATGGCTTCCAGTATCAAGCTTTCTATAACACTCACGCGGATATAATGGCAAGTACAGGTTTTGGAATAGTGGCGGTAGCTTGAGCAGACATATTCGTGGTGGGGTTGGTTTTCTCTGCCTGTGTTGCCTTTCTTGTGGTACATTTTCGCTCCGCAATCGGCACAATATAAAACGCCTGTCAAGGGGTTAGGCTCACCGCCAATACGCTCTGGGCGGCGTTTTGTTTCTCGTAACCGCTGTACGATTGTCCACGTTTCCTCGTCTATGATTTGTGGGTGCGCGTCTTTGAAAATCAACTTATTTTCGGGTGTAGCTTGCCGCTTTTTAGATTTGTAGCTGTCTTTTCCTGTCTTGTTGAGGACTTTCCAACCCATATATTCCTCTTTTTTTAGGATTTGAATAACGGTTGCCAGTGACCATTTGGTGGGGTCTGAATTGTGTGCACCTCTGCTCACGCGTTCGCCAACATTTTTCCAGTGTGCGTTTGGGGTTAATATGCCCTCGGCGGTCAATTCCTCGGCTATTTTGGTAACGCTTTTTCCGCTGATAATGCTCCCAAATATCCTCTGTACGATAGGGGCGGCTTCCTCGTCTATTATCCATTTTTGGCGGTCTTTTGGGTCGTGCAGATAGCCATAGGGCAATGCACCTGTAACGTGCTTTCCCGCCGCCGTTCTTGCGCCGAATATCGCCCTTATTTTGCGGCTTGTATCTCTCGCGTGCCACTCTGCAATGATGTTGCGAAAGGGCATAAAATCGTCCTCGCCTTTGGCGGTATCAATGGCTTCGGCAACGGCAATCAGCCGCACACCCATTTCTCGCAACTGCTCTAAAAATAGTCCTACTCGCAAATGGTCGCGCCCTAAACGGCTCATATCTTTTATGAGTATCGCACCTACGCTTCCGCGCTCAATCTCGCTCATCATCTGTAAAAAGCCGGGTCTATCCCAACGTGTGCCGGAATAGCCGTCATCGGTGCAGTGGACAAAGTTTGTAAAGCCGTTTCGGGTGGCGTATTCCTCTAAGTACGCTTTTTGGTTTTCGATGGACAGGGACTCATTTTCCCGCCCGTCCTCGTGGCTTAACCTCTCATAAAGTATTGTTGATTTTTCGTTATTCATCTTTTCCTCTTTCCGACAATGCGGCGCGTTTGCGGCACTTAGGGGGAATGGTGCGGGTAAGGGGGCAAGGGCAATTTTCATTGCTTAATCTTGTCTTTTTCGATTAAGCGAAGTATTTTATCGCCCATTGTTTCCTTGCTCGTTTTGCTGAAATGAACACTCACCTTGTAGGTGGTTGAGCCAATCCGTTTGGTTAGACGAAGCGGCTTATTGCTTTGCTGATTAGCCGCATTTTCTGTTGGTGTCTGCATAGAATTGACCCCTTTCCGTATTCAGTTTTTCCCGTCTGCTCATTTGTGCCGCAAATGGCGCGACTGTCTGTGTTTTTCGGGTTATCCCCGTTCCTTTACAATACAACCCTTTGGGGTTTTTAAGCTGCTTGCGGTCTACCATGATGAGGTTGCTTGATAGGGCGTTCAAGCCATAGTACAAGGCTTCACCGCCCGACTGAAAAAGCTCCTGTGTGGTAAAGGGTACAAAAATAGCGGTGCTTGAGGTAGTCAAGCTCCGCTGTATGGGTACAAGATTTTTGCCGAGGGGCAGTGATGCCATAAATCCCTGTTCCTGTTGGTAGTCAAGACGGATAAGGGTGCAGTTGTGCTTGTTGGCAATACCGCTTGCTTGGAGCAGGATATTGTCCAACTCCTTTTTGCTGTCGGCAGTATTCAGCACAAGGAATGTGATTAAAAACATTCGCTCATTGCGACTTTGTAGGTCTGCAAGGAGCTTTTTTGCTTCGCCGCCATAGGTGGCAAGGTCTGACGGAATGATGTCCATGTCATAGCCTGCTCTTACCGCCTTTTTTTGTTCCTCAATCTTCATTTTATCGAGGTCAGTAATCTTACGCTTGATAGTCTTGATAGCTTTCATTTGGTCTACCGACTGAATGTGCATGGTGACAATGAGGTTGCTCTCCATTTCCAAGAAATCGGACAGCACACGGTCGTTCAGCTCGGGAGCGAGTATCTGCAAAAAGGATACCGCACCGTATTTATCGCCTGTTCTAAATGTGCCTTTCTCCTTAAACTCAAACGAGGACGGAGCAATGAAATCCTTTGTACTAAGCCCCGAGGGTGCAAGCCATTTCCATTCAAAGGAAAAGGGGTCATTGCCACTCATTCTAAGAATGTTGTGCATGAGCTTTAAGCGTTCTCTGCCATCAAAAGAGGTGAGCTGCACACCCAATCGCTTAAATGCGTTCCACAGGTCATTTTCAATGCGTTCAAGACGGGGCTTTGCGATTTTGATATTCTCGGCTTCAATGCCAAAGGTCAGATACTTTGTTTTCACAAGCCCATTGTTGCCCCTTGCAAGCTGATTGTGCAGCATCTCGCTGTATTCAGTTCGTATGCTGTCGAAATCATCTGCCTGTGGAGCAATGAACACACTTTTTTCAAAGTCCTTTGTATTGGCTGTGGTGTTTAAGAATGTGAGCTGAAATTTGATAGTGCTGTCAAAGTAGTTGAGGAAATCGCACCAACTTTCAAAGATAGCGGTCTTGTCCTCGTTCTGTGCAATCTGATAATTGATGTCACCAAATTGCAGGGTTTTGGTATAGAGCTTATCGCCTACATGACAAATACCATCGGGAAAAATATGACGGTAAGGGATACTGTCCTGTGCCGACTTTACCCCTTGGGGTTTATTGTTCGCCCTTTGCACCGCACTTGCGATGTTTTGCTTTTCCACTCGGGTGAGCTTTATGGGTTTCTTTTCGATTTTTGACAATTTGATTTACCTCCATGTCTAAGTGATATTGCCTTTTAAGTAGCGGATAAAAGTTATCCGTCCTATAAGGTCTTTGTTTCGGGTTAAGAAAACGCACCGCCGCATAATTCTTGAGAATTACCTCAAGGGGCTGACCGTGCTTTTCATACATGGCAAACATAAACAGCGGAAACATAAGAAGCATCATTACCAGTACCGCAGGGCTTGTGCCGATGTAGTCCTTGAGAATGAAAAAAGGCGGTAAACCTACCACCAGTGCCGCTGAAAAACAGATAATTTGCCGCTTGGTAAGATTTAAAGCAACCTTTGTTTTTACATTACTTAAATCTTTGGGGATTGGTACATAAGCCATAAAATCCTCCTTTCTGCCTTACTGTGTAAGGTCTTTTTAGTGTGCAAGCCCATTTATCAGTGAGCTGAGAATATGCTCTTTGCCAATGTACCTGTCTTAAAGAGGGAGAAGCAGAGCAGCACTGTGTACATCATGCAAGTCCAAATTGCTCCAATAGGGTCATCACCTGTTGCAATGGACTGAATAAGCACCGCATAAATGCCAACGCACACCATGATAAGGAAACCTTGAAATGCGAGGGCAAGCAGAGCTTTTAAGTAGTTGTTTCCCATATTCCATTCCTTGCTTGACATGGTAGCAATAGGGATTGCTCCAAGAGAGGTCATCAAATAAATTTCAAGCATTCTGCCGTACACGATAATAAAGATACAGACGGTCAATGCCCACATGATAATACCCATTAAGAAACTTTGCAGATACAGCCCCAAGAGTGAGCCTATGTCCATTTGTAGCAAGCTTTCACGCAGGGCATCTAAGGTTTCTACCCCTATGGCAGTATCTCTGATAATTACTCCTGCCGCACTTCCTATGACGGAGTGAGCAACATCAAATATGCCCATCATAATGGGGAATGTGTTTGTGACAAGTACCACAGCAATAAAGGTTTTCATCATCCACTTAAAAATGTCCGAGGGTGGAAAGTCGTGCAGATTGTTTCGGTCAATGACCATTTGTATCAGCTCGTAGCACATCACAAAGGTCAAAATTATTCCGGCTATGGGCATGATAACGGTGTCCGATAAGTTCTCAATCATGGAGAAAACACCGCCATTCCATTGTGACGGTGTTTTTCCCACATCTCCTGCAATCCTTGATACTTCTGAATTGATGTTATCGAACAATCCTGTTAAATTACCCATAATGCCGTCAACGAGCAGATTGGTTATCCACTCGTTTATAGCATCAAGGATAAAATTCATAAGGTGTTACCTTAGAACAATCCGCTGAGAAGCGGTACAAGGGTCATGCCAATCAGTGCTACGCCACCGCCTGCCATGAGCTGCTTCATACCTTGCGATTTTGCACAAGGTTGATAAAGAAACAACTGTAATATGGCTGGCGGTGGCGTTTTATTTGCACCTATTTTATTTTTCATACTGTTTGCCCTTGCTCTAAAGACGATAAATCAAAGATACCGATATTATTGTAGATAATTTCAACCTTTTGAACCCTGTTTTTGCGAGGACTGTCAGGCTGATGAATGATTATCTTATCAATAAATTCATGAATGATAGCAGGGGTAAGCTCTTTTACTTCGGTATATTTTCGCACGACTGCAAGAAATTTGTCCACGTTCACGCTTTCTTGCTCCAATTCCGATAAATCAGCCTGCAAGGTATCCACTTGTGTCTTTAACTCTGCTTGTTCCGTTTCAAAACGGTCTGCCATCTTGTCAAAGCGTTCCTCACTGATTTTTCCGTTCACCTTGTCTATGTACAGATTTTCGATTACTGTGTCAATCTCTGCAACACGCTTATTCAACTTATCAAGGCTTTTTCTTTTACTTTGCATTTCTCGGTTTTGCTCGGTTAAGCTGCTGTCCATGACAAGTCTTACAAACTGCTTTTCGTATCGTCTGACAAACCCTAAGAGCTTTCTTAAATCGGTAAGAACAAGCTCTGCAAGTGTGTCCTCTCTGATATAATGAGCTGTACATTTTCCCTGTGCCCTGCGGTAAGTGGAGCAACTATACTGGTTGACAAGCTTTGAAGGTGTTCTGCTGATATTGAAATACAGCTTTTCCCCGCAATCGGAGCAAAACAGCGTTCCCGAAAATAAGCCTTGCTTTCCATAGGAATTATATCGCCTTTTATGACCTCTCATTTTCTGTACGATTTCCCATGTTTCCTCACTAATGATAGCAGGGTGGGTGCCCTTGAAAATCAAGCGGTTTTCTTTGCCATTCTCCCTTGATTTGCTATCCTTGTAGGAATTGGAATAGGTCTTGAAGTTTACTGTATCACCAAGGTACTCCTGTGTGTCCAGTAGCTTGTGAATGGTGGTAGCATTCCAGAAGTAGGGGTCTTTGCAGGCTCTCGGCTTTGATACAATGCCATGCTCGTACTTGTAGGCACTAGGTATCAGCAGATGTTCGCTGCTTAGGGTGTTTGCAATCGTGCCTGCATTGATACCGCTGACATACATAGCAAATATCCGTTGTACCACTTTTGCAGAAACCTCATCAATGATTAACGCTCCGTTTTCATCTTTGCGGTAACCGTAAGGAGGAATAACGCCCAAGCGTTTACCGCTTTTGCCTTTGGCTTGCACCACCGCACGAATTTTCTTACTTGTATTTTTAGCATGAAATTCATTAAAAACATCATGCAGTGGTAGAAAATCGTCTATTCCCTTTGCGGTATCAATGTTGTCATGTATGGCAATATAGCGGATATTTCTCTTTTGGAACTCGTCCATCAAACTGCCGATAACAAGGTAGTTTCGTCCAAGCCTTGAATGGTCTTTACAGGTGATAGATAGCACCTTGTCCTGCTCCATCAGCTCTATAATCTTCATAAAAGAGGGTCTTTGAAAGCTCGTGCCAGAGTAACCATCATCTACAAGGGTAAGGGTGTTTTCAAAACCATTGTCCTTTGCAAACTTTTCAAGTATCATCTTTTGGTTTTGAATACTTCCACTTTCCCCGATTTGGTCATCATCTCGTGAGAGTCGTGCGTATAAGATATTAAATTTTTCCTCTGTCTGCTGTCTTTTCATGATAAATCCTCCTGTTCCGACAGCCAAACAGACGGTAATGTATGATAAGAGTATACCATACGCTATCCTTTGCTGTCTGTGTCATTTTGTTAAAGTTTGCGGTTATCCTCGGTATCGTTTTGAATTAGTCTTGCAATCTTCGATACAATATCGCTTTTATGGTTGTTGTTAAAACGAGTTGATACAATGTAGGTGGTAGTGCCGATTTTCTGCTCAAAGGTGCGTGTATCGGTGCTAAAGTCCACCTCTTTCTTTACTACATTTTCTGTATCATTATTTACCATTCAACTCCTCCTCTCACGGGGTGCGTTCTTTTATATTCATCTAGTTTTATCTCTATTTCGTCTAACTGCTTCATAAACTCTTGCAAAAATTGTTTTCTAACCGCCAAAGGCTCAAAGGTTAAAATATCAAGGTAATATTCAATCCGTGGGATTGCGTGCAAGCTCTCTACAAACAGCGTATTGATAGGCTCATGCTCGAATTTTGGTGTGTATAGAGTTTTAAAGTGCTGTAAGTAGGCAAGGTATTCATTCAGCAAGCGTATGGTCTGCCTTTCCCATTCTGAATAGGTAGGTTGTATCTGTGGTTTTGCTTGTAGCCTAAATTCTTCATGGGATAGGCGGAAGTCGTTCATAAGCACCTTTGCACTGTCAACCTGGGAGAGATTAAGCATTTGTGCTACAAGGGCAATTACATCACCTGTTTTACCGCACCCAAAGCAGTGGAAGTGGTCATGATAGAGCTTTAGCGAGGGTGTCCGCTCGTTATGGAACAGGCATGAAGTAAAGTCTCTGCGATTGACTTTAATGCCGTAATATTTTGCTACATCAATCAGGTTTAGGTGTTCTTTCACTTGCTGAAATAGGCTCATCGTTCCACCTCATTTCTCTGTCTTTGGAACAGCTTCACAAAATCCTCAAACTGCTTTTTAAGTCCCAACTTATCGAGGAATCTGTACACTGTTTCTTGAAACTTTTCAAGCTCTGATAGTCTGATTTTGTCCTTGCCCACATTGAGTTGATTGCGTACAGATTTATACTCATTGAGTTCCAGTGTTTGCCGAGTATTTCGTGCCATTAAATCTTTATTTTCTTGCTTTAAGCCCTTATTTTCAACCAATAATTTCTGTTCTTTGCTCTTTGTGACAATATGCTTTTTGGCAAGGGTTTTAATCTCCTCAAAGTCCGATTTATCCAGTACAACTTTACTTTTATCCATCACTCCTGACTTCGTTTCTACGCTGTCAATTGATTTGATTTTAGTTTTCTTATCTGCGACATTTTCTAAATCCTTTTTGCTTTTTTCCACCTTAGAAATAATCTCATTTAAGCGTTTTTCTTCTTGGTCAGCCTTAAATTTAGCTTCATTTTTATGCTTGTCCGTAGAGCCTTTTTCACCACGTTCAATATCCTTGTAACCACAGTCACGCATATACTCGAAAAACCTATCTTGCAACAGACTGTACGAGGGGACTAAATGAGATTTTCCATCTTCGTCAATTTCTTTATGAGAAGCCCATTTTTTAGAATGACTAACCTGTGTAATAACCTCTTTTACAGTGCCAACAAGGGACTTGTCTTTGCACCGTTTCGACCACTTGACTTCTTTTTGCACAACAGGGATATAAATAACATGCATGTGATAGTGGTACACATCTTTTCCAAGCTGTTCCGACATTGCCGAATTACGTTCGTCTGCGTGCATCACGGCAGATAAAATATACTGCTCTCCGCCAACTTCTTTTGCTGCATAGTCGTATGCTTTAGAGTAGAATTCTTTTGCAAATTCGTAACCTCCACGTTCCTCAAAATAGGAGGTATTTACATCAAAAAGTAGTTCCCCAAAATGGATTGCATTATCTTTTAAACCTTTGGTAGAGATTGTGCCTTCTTTGCACATTTGGTCAAAGGTAGCGATATATCCGTCGGTAGGCTTTTTGAAATATATATTCCTATCAGAGCGTTCAAGTTGAATATCTGTATTTTGGTAAATTTCATTTTTACGCTCATTGTGACGTTCAATGTTACCGATTTGTGAACGTGTATACTTCCCATCTCTTGCGAAAGAATGGTCGATACCGTCATTCCTTGCCATAGGCAAAACTCCTTTCTTGGGTAGCTTTTGGGGAGCGATAGCGACGGGACTAACACTTTTCCAAAGTGTGTAACCCACTATGACACTTTCACTGCGTGCAAAGCTGTCGTGGGCTCTCCGAGGGGCAACACCCTGTTGCATCCGTCCTCGCCTTGCTCGGGGTGACGATATGTAGCAGTTTCTATACACATCCCCAGTGACTATAACCCGCCAAAGGGGGTGTGTATAGTTTTACCTGCATATCGTCATTAGCTCTCTCGACAAAGGTAAATGCTCTTGCCTTTACTTGTCCTGTTCGCCTTAAAATCAATACCATAGCTTGATTTTAATTGATCACTCACACTCTCCAGTTTACGAGAGATAGAGCGAGGGGCAATGTCCAGTGACCTGTCCATTTGTTTGAGATAATCCACCAACTGGGTGGCTGTGCCTTGCCACTGTTCATTCACAAAGGAATGAATCAGGTGGCAAAACTTCTCGTCTGTTTCTGATGTGATTTTTCCATTGTCTATACCGATGAAATTCCAACGGCAATTTTCTTTGTCAAACTCAACCTTAAAGCAGTAGCCCTCGGTATCACGGTTAGCGATAGTCAGCTTGCCTTTGCCCTCGGTGCGTTTCTCTTTTTCAAGCACCCATACACCGTCAACCGCGCCTACTAAGCCTGTGCTACCTGATAGGGTATTGAGCGGGTCGGGGTCATACATTTTCCGTGTATGGTGAACCAATAGGAGAGTGGCAGTATTGCCCTCTAAGGCTTCACGGAGCTTGTTAATATCTCGGTAATCACAGGAATACATGCTCTTGTCCTGCTCGCTGTTTCTAATGCGTTCTAAGGTATCAATGACAATGAGCCTTGTGTTTGGATTGGCAGAGATAAAAGCCTTTATCTGTTCAATCAGACCGTCTGTAATACCCAGGGACGAGATGGCAAGATGTAGCTTTTCTGTGTTCTCTGTTTCGCCCTGAATCCGCTCTAAGCGCTCTTTTAATCGTGGGTGGGTATCTTCTAAGGCAAGGTATAACACCTCGCCCTCATAGGCATTGAACCCCCATAATTTGCCCCCAGTTGATACCGCAATGCACATATCAAGGGAAAGCCATGATTTACCGATTTTGCCACTGCCTGCAAGGATAAAGATACCCTGTGGCAATAGCTTTTCAATAGAGAAAGCAAGAGGTGGGTAGTCGGTATTCAAAAGGGTGTTGGCGGTTATGGTTTGTAGTGGTGGGATAGATTTCTTTTGCTCGTTACTCATGGCTTTGCACCCCCGCGACTGTTTTGCCCATAACGGTTTTAATCAGCGTGTTTTCACTGATTAGATATTTCTTTCCTGCCTTAAAGCAAGGCAGCTCACCGCTGATACACATTTGTCTGATACGATATTCGGTGACACCCTCGACCACCTGTGCCGCCTGTTTGATTGTTAGTAATTTTGCTTTATTATTCATAAGGTTATTTCCTTTCGTGTTTGGTTTTTGTAAGCTTACAAGATTATTTTATAGCAATTTAAGGCGGTTTCCCGTATATCCGATAACTCGGATTTTTCGGCAAAACGCAAAAAAATCCGAAATTTCGGATTTAGTCCAAAACGTCGGATCCAAGATGAAAAAGCACATATCAGTTATGGTGATATGTGCTTAGTAAGTTGCTTTGTTATTTAGAGGGAGCGTGGTTTACCTATGTGGTGTTGATATAGGGATTTGCTCAAAATAGTCTATCCCTTGTTTTAAAACTATACCATTATTTAGAAGTTAATAAAACCCAACCCCTTATTAAATTAAATTTGTATACTTCTAATAATCTTCTGTCTAATATTTATTAATTGCCAATATTAAAAAGGTCAAAATCATAAATATTAGAATTAACCAAAAAATTGTTTTTTTTATATCTGACAAATCATCAGTCTTTTCGGTTCGCAACTGATACTGATAAACAAATAAAAGCAAAAATATCAATATAATATTATATAGTAATATTACATAACCTCTAGTTCTGCTTGAAATAAATCCCAAAACAAGTATAACTCCTAATGTGTCTAATACGCTAAAACCGCTGTCATATCTTATACTTCTTTTGGCGTTCAGTAAAACCTTACTACACTGCATAATTATAATTATAAAAAAAATAATAGTAAAAACTAAATCTTTGGATTGCATATATAAGTACCTCATAAAATATTTTTAATAAGTTCTGCAAATTAGGATAATGCTAAATCACCTTTGATTTGCAGAACTTTAACTAAATGACTATTTAATTCTTAATACACCTTAAAATCGACACCATAAAGATTATTTGCTAGAAGGTTTGCAATTTTGTTACCACTTTTTGCATAAGTTAATCCTTCGTAATATTTTTTGTTTATTTTTTTCCCTGAAGTTACCTGATACATTCTCCCACCATCTAAAGTTTTAGATTTTTTAGATGTTTTCTTGTCTTTACCATAATAGTCAAGTTCATACCTAACAGCACGTACTTTTTCTCCTGTTGTTTCATATATCTTATCCGAAACCCAGCATATTCCAGCAGAGACAAGCGTAGCTACAAAATTCGTAGCAATAGCACTTGAAACAGCTAATCCAATAGCGATTTGAGTAGCCAGTTTTGCTAATGTTTTTATTGTGGAAGGTAATACGAAATCTGTATCAAAGCCTTCAGAAGATTCATAAACTTCCATACTTTTTGCCGTAGATGTGATCGTATTATAAGCCTCAACTGTATCAACTCTTTTTGTAGAAACTGCTTTTTTATTAGCCGTAGAGTTTTTATTTATGGCATGATTATATAAAGGAATATCTAATATTTCTGTTCCAACTTCACTATAGCTTAT
This sequence comes from Clostridiales bacterium UBA4139, assembly GCA_002380805.1. GTDB lineage: Bacteria > Bacillota > Clostridia > Lachnospirales > Anaerotignaceae > Chakrabartyella. Next base: position 36,922 of record DFWH01000005.1, read on the forward strand.
AGCTTTATTTGTTTTTTTGTCAACACTAACTCTGTCCACTAGGTTATTATATTCATCATATTCTTCAAAAACCATTTCTCTGTCATCTTCCCAGGATATAAGCTTTCTATTTTCGATGGAAACTGTCAATTTTTCTACGCCTTCCTGAGTTGAACTATAAACTTGAGGTTTTGCAAATGTTACATTTGATGCCGTCAAAGTAAATATTAAAGTTAATGATAAAATATTCATAAAAAATCCTTTTCTCATTGATATCATTCCTTTCATTTAAATTATACGTTGTTTAATGTAGTAACCAGGTGGCTTAAACTTTCTAGAAGTATACCTTGTGATACTAAAGTTCTTGATAGCATTTGGAAAAGATAATAGTCAGGTAACATTTAATGAATCATTGGAATCGCCCCCTCAAAACTGCAACACATTAATATTTCTTACCGCTACTAGTGATGGTTTGAGTCTCACTTTTTCCGTTATGTACGGCTGTTGAGGTTACTACAACTCGGTATTTGTATCCTTTGGACACTCTATAGGTTTCATAAAGGCGAACTCTATGAGAGTTATCCGAATCAGAAAAAGTAGTGACATTAGACCATTTTCCATTTTTGTATCTTTGTAACTCTGCTGAAAGGCTTACTTTAGATGTAATATTTTTGTATCCATCTACAGAAGCTGTGACGGTTGCTTTTCCTTTTGAATCAATAATCAAGTTTGTTGCTACTCTTGCTGTATACTTCATTCTTGGGACAATAGCAGATGTGTAAGATGATGTTTCTGTTGGGATTGTTGGACACTCTGCTGCACACACAGGAATTGCTGTCTGTGTTAGTAAAAATACCGACAATCCTATCATAACTAACCGATTTCTTTTCATAAAAAATACCTCCTTCATACTGTTGTTACTTTAACAACGAATGAAAAAGGCATTTTGTGACACTATTATTTATTTTTTTCTAAAATATTTTCAATTATTTTTATTAGCTCATTTTTGTCATACTCTGATAGTACAGTATAAACATATTTGTCATCATTCCAGTAGAATTGATGCACCTCCTTATTAATGAAATAGGTTACCTCCTGATTTGCAATAACTATGCTTTCAGTTACGATGTTTTCCGTATCCACAATAAAAGCATTTGCATTAATGGGTACTTGTTCAAACATAATTTCAGTTCCTGGTTCATTTGCTAAATATAGATAATATTCATAAGGATATACTTTTTCTTCTGTTATCTTGAACCCTATTGGGATATAGCCTAGCTCCACCGGAACAAGTGACTCACTATTGTTTTCTTCGGACTGAAAAATAATAGAAGTAAACTCGTTCCAAATTTCTGTTACCTTATCAAAGAAACGCACCCTGTATGCTTCAACACTCATTACAGAAGTAAAGGCAATTGAAATGACAACAATAAAAATTACTGCAACATTCTTACTGAATTTTATCAGTTGGTTTGTAAAGGAGCTGCGCCTTTGTATCTTTAGAAGTAGGCATATCTTTCTTTTGTATCTTTTAGAAAAATCATGATGCAGTTCATTTTCTTTCGGCAAGGCATCTAACATTGTATTCTCAAATGTTCTCATATGCTTATACAGAAAATCATCATCAATAATATAATTACTCATTTTAAAATCTCACCTTCTTTGGATAGTATCTCCATCAGTTTGTTTTTCCCACGCTCAATACGTTTGCGTACATTTGCTTCGGTGATATGTAACAATTCTGAAATCTCTCTGTCACTGTAACCATGAGAATATTTTAATTTAAATACTGTCAAATAGTTTACAGGAAGTTTTGCAATTGCTTGCTCTATTTCATTTTCAAACATAGGGTCTATATTTGCTGTATCCTCCACATATAGTTCTATTTCATCAAAAGAAATGCAAGCTTCTTTTTTCCTTTTGCGATACAAATCAATTGCTATGTTCTCAGTTATAATAACGATAAAACCTTTGGTTTTGTGACAGTTAATTTCTTCTATTTTATCTAAGTTATCTATGATGCGTAAAAAAGTCTGATGAACAGCATCTTCTGATAAATACGCATCCTTCAAAATTCTATTTGCAACATAAAACATTGTCTGTTCATAGGTGCGATAAATTTGCTCAAATTTACTTTTGTTTTCAGGGGTATCTATTAGCGCTAAATATAGTAACATCGACTACTCCTTTGCAATAATTCTCAACAAATATACACAAAGAGTACCATATACAATTGATAAATTCAATCGAACAATTGTGAATGTTATCGGAGTATGCTATATTCTAAGTAAAAAGAATGGATGTGATGATATTTTACCAAAACTTACACTAGGAGAAAAACTGAAAGACTTAAGATTTGCAAAAGGCTATAAGAATACAGAGGATTTAGCCAAAGTCATAAATATTCCAAAAACAACATTAAATGATTATGAAAATGATGAGAAGAATCAAGATGTTGGCTATGCAAATCTTATTATCCTTGCTAAATTTTATGATGTGTCTATGGATTGGCTGTTAGGATTGTCAGATGTAGACCGCCACTTGAATACTGCTTACTCTGATTTAGGGTTAAGCGATAGTAGCATAGACCTTTTAAAAGAGGCGAAATTTAATATCCGCTTGCTGAACGAGCTGATACAACATGAGCATTTTGCCGATTTCATGGCTGATATGGAGATTTACATAGACGGACTTGCCACCATGCAGATAGCCACCCTTAACTCGGTAGCTAAACTTGCGAAAGATGAAATAACAGATGAATATACTCCAAACAACAAAGAGTATTTCATACGAACATTGAAAGCAGCTCAAATCAAAGAGGACAGGTATTTCCATTCAGTAATCCATGAAGATATTGACCGTATCGCTGATGATTTACGCATATTGCACAGCGAAAACAAAAAGGATACGCAAGTTGTTTCAGATGATACAGGCGGTCTTTCAATCCTCATTGAACTGCTCCAAAAACTAAAGGATTTCAATGGAACTCCACAGGAAACAAAGCTAAAGCTATTCACCCTTATTCTTGGTACAGACATCAACAAGTTGAACAAACAGGAGAAAGCAGTTATCCAAACGCTGATTAAAAAGGGCGAAATGACTTGGAAAAAGGCTTAACCTATCTCATTGCCCCTAAAGGCTGTGTAACACATTTATTCGTGAAGTATCAAGGATAAATAAACAGGCTTCGCCTGTCCTTGACACTCCCTAAAAAATGCGTATTTAGGCAAACAAGGCACAATGAGATATTCTGTGCATTTGCACCGATATATACGAAAGCAGCCAACTGACAGTTGAATTTGTCGGTTAGCTGCTTTCTTTTTATACATTAATTGTCTGTTTGGCGGCCTGTCTTGTAGTGTTAAAATTACTTACTTCTTTATCAACCATGAGCATTTGCACCGGGATTGTCATTGCCGTACCCCTCAAGGAGATTGATAACTCCCCAAATGCCAAGTCCTGCTCCAAGAGCGATTACTAATGTTTGCAATACTGTGATTGCTTGATTAAAAAAAGCCATAGTGTTTTCTCCTTTAAATTTGTATTAGTTGGTTTGAATTTTGACAATAAAAAATGCCGTTCAAAGACAGCACTAAGCAGCCACAATCATAGGCAACACCTCCTTTCCATGTGGCTTGTGTATATATAAAAAACACCACCGTGAACGGCAGTGTTTATTGCCCGTCTGAGGGCAGTGGGTCGGTTGTTTTCTCCTCCTTGCTTAAATCGTACACCTCATACACATCGTTTCCTTTGAGCTTTAGTTTGGTGGATAAGAATTTTTCAATGTCAAAGGCATTTTTCTTATCGAAGTCGGAGAGGTACTTGTATTTCGGGTGCTTTGTAATATCGTACTTATCGCTGAAAAAGGGGCGAACACCTCTAAGCTGCAAAATACACTTGCCACCATCCATGACAGATAGCTCATCCATGCTCATAAGTTCTTTCCCGATCTTTTGATAATTTAAACCGTAGCTCCGTTGGCTACCTCGGGTATCACTTGTGTTGAACATATCAATAGTTTCTTTGCCGAGGGTTTCAGTCAAATCCTTGAGGGTGGTTTTTTCCTTACCACCGAGAAAAATCATGCTGTCACAGTTGCCGATAATGGTATCGGAGTTGTCTTTGTAGAGTGCTTTTAACTGTGATTGTGCCTGCAATACAAGGCAAGCCGAGATTTCACGGCTACGAATGGTTGCCATGAGCTTTTCGAGGTTTGGTATCTGCCCGATATTGGCACACTCATCTATCAAGCACCGCACATGAACAGGTAAGCGACCGCCGTACACATCATCGGCTTTATCAGAAAGCAGGTTAAAAAGCTGTGTGTAGCACATGGAAACAAGAAAATTGAAGGTGGCATCGGTATCACTGATGATGATAAAGAGTGCTGTTTTTCTATCTCCGAGGGTATCAAGCTCCAGTTCGTCATAAGCGGTCAGCTCTCTCAGCTCTGCAATATCAAAGGGGGCGAGCCTTGCACCACAGCTAATTAAAATTGACTTCGCTGTTTTGCCTGCGGCTAATTTGTATTTCTTATATTGCCGCACTGCAAAGTGCTGAGGGTCTTTTTCCTCAAGTCTATCAAACATCAAATCCACATTATTTTTAAATTCCTCATCGTCCTCACGGACTTCACTGGCATTGATAAACTCAATCAGCGTTGTGAAGTTCTGCTCATGTTCGGGGGCTTCATAGTAGATATAAGCAATAAGGGCGGTATAGAGCAGAGTTTCTGCTTTTACCCAAAAATCATCGCCTCCCTTGCCCTCGCCTTTGGTATTGGCGATGAGGGTGGTAACGAGCTTTAAAATATCTTTTTCACTTCTGATGTAGGCAAAAGGGTTGTAGTGCATAGACTTCTTGAAATTGATAGTATTGAGGATTTTCACCTTGTAGCCCTCACGAAGCAGGAGCTTACCACATTCAATGACGATACTGCCTTTCGGGTCTGTGACTACGAATGAGCTGTGACACTGCATGAGGTTTGGTTTAAGCCAAAACCTCGTTTTACCACTACCCGAGCCGCCCACAATCAGCACATTTTTATTTCGTGCTGTCTTTGGGTCTTTGGGACGGTTATTCATAGTAAGCCGTTCCGTTTGGGTAAGTATCACATTGTTTTGGAATGTGGGGTCTACATACGGCTCAATGTCTTTTGCGTTACCCCAACGTGCCGAGCCATACTCCACACCCTTGCGGTACTTTTTGGCGTTTTTACTGCGAACATAGATGATAAGCCTAAGTAATGCACCAAGACCAAGCCCGATAAGTAAATCGGTGGGATAAAAGGACGGTAGCGGTACAGTAAGGGCTTTGGAAAATCCATCGCCCAAATTCAGTATCTTTTGACCTAAGTCAGCACCACTTGTATACCGCCATGCTTCGGGCAGCTTTGTAAACAGCAGCCCCAACACAAGGTATGGAATGTTAAGAATAAGGAGCTTTTTCATCTTTTTACTCATAGACTTTGCTCCTTGTTTTTATGCTTCACCTTGTCTATAACGGTATTTTTTGCAATCTGAGCCAACTTTCTAAGCTCTGCAAGCACAGACGGTCGAGCCGCCTTTTTCACCATATCAGCGGTATATTCTTTAAAAGCATTGGTGATGGCATCGGCATCTTTGCCTTTGAAAAAAACCACATATTTCGGCGGTATTTCGTGCTTATCTTTCATTACAGCAAAATCCACACCGTATTTTTTTGCCACACGCTCAAAGTCCTTGATATTTTGGTCGGTGATTTCAATACTGGTCATACCTTGCCCTTGCTTTGCAAGTTGTTTTACCGACTGTTTGCCCTGTGGAATATTGGGGTGGTTTTGCTTGTCTTTTAGATATGCGAGAAACTTCAAAATCGCTTTTTTGAACTCCTTTGCAGTGAGCTTACTTGCGTTAATAGCAAGAGCAACTGTTTTGTGTTCGACTTCTTCCTGCATGAAAAATCCCTCCTTTCACGATTTTTAATGCGATTATTCCTCTCTGCCTTGCCCCTTGACGGTCAAGATACCCTCAAGAGTAGTGGCGGTGATATTCAGCCTTTGGGCGATAGCGATGTCATTTTTTACATTTTCATCTACGATACTGCCGCACACCACAAGCACCCTTGCACGGCGGAGCATATCCCTCGCCATATCAATGCCGTCCTTGTGTTCTTGCGGTACTTGGTCGCATAGGAACAGGGGCAGATACAGCGGTGGGCAAACAGGGGTATAGCCTGCTTCATAGAGCTTTCTGCAATATTTAGCTGCTGTTTCGGTTACTTCAAACTCGTTATCCGTCCAAGCGGCGGTAATATAAGCCATTGGTTTTCTCATATTTAAAATCTCCTTTCATTTTTGGGCATGAAAAAAGGCACTCTGCAAATTTCTTTACAAAGTGCCTTAACGGTTAGGACTGTATAAATCGTGATTGACTAAAGCCGCATAATAGCTGTCTATGGTAGATGGTGCGTTAAAGAGCGTTGCCAGTAAATATCGTTTGATGTTTCGCACATAGGTGGTGTTCTTGTTCAAGCACTCAAACACATACTCAATATGCGTTGAATTGATTTTGAGCATTTTGTCCTTAACGAGTTTTGCAGGGTATTCGTCCCCGGCAATGTTTATGGTGTCCTTTGTGGAACACAGGGTTTCGATGATGATGTCGGCTATTTCGTCCAAACGCTCACGCATACCAACACCGCCATACTGCTTAAAATGCTCGTATTCAATGTTCTCATAGACCAATTCTTTTACTTCGTCATAGCTATCGCATCCTATCTCATCATATCCGTTTTTTTGCTCTGAGCTTAGATAGGATTGATAAGGATTTGATGTATCTGTATTTAATAAATCTTTTTTTGATTTATTAGTTTTTAATAGATAAGTATTTAATTGGTCGTGTTCTTCCTGTATAGGAGTAGCCTGTGTTGGATTTTCCAGTATAGGTCTTTCCTGTGTAGGCTCTACCTCGATGGGGGTATCGCTGTTGTCTGCCACTTTGGGATACTCACGAATGGTATATTCAACGGTAGTGAGCTGCCCTCGGTCATTTCTGACACGCTGACGGTGCATATACCCTGTGGCTTCCAGTTCCTTAATTGCTCCATTGATACTGTCTATGCCGTCTTTGCAGATATAGGCAAGCCCTTTTACGGTGTAGTCCCAATCCTCGGGGAGTGACAACATAAGGGATAACAAGCCTTTTGCTTTCAGTGACAGGGCTTTATTGCGTAAATGGTGGTTTGCCATGACGGTGTAATCCTTTGTTTTTTCTATTCTGCACACAGCCATTTCCTCACTTCCTTTCGGTGCTGTTTTGTCTTATCGTTCTTGGCTTTGGGTGCGTTTTTTGTGCCATGTTTCAAGCAATTTTAGTATGGTTTCCTCCATTTTCTGCGGTGTATAGGACTTGGGGAAATACTTACGGAGCTTATCGCTTGAAAGTGTAACCTTGTCCAGTTCACCTTTCTTTTCCTCGCTCATAATGGCACACATGGCTTCAAGGGTGCATTTACCCTCGGCACTAAACTTTTTAAGCCGCTGTGCCTGTGAAAGAGAGGGGGTTGCCTGTTCCATATCCATAGCTTCAAGCAAGTTGGTTTGTTCCTCGGGCTTTAGGTAGGACAGCTCCACAGCAGGGTTAAAGGCGATTTTTTTATCATCTACCATGTCAAGAAGCTCGGAAATAAGCTCGGTTAAGCGGATATATCTTGAAATTTGCCGCCCACTTTCACCTGTGGTTTTTGCCAATTCTTCTACGCTGTTTAACTTTTCGCCAACTTGTCGAAAAGTTAAATCTGTTCTTGTTCCTTGCCTTTTTACAGCATCTAACTTCATCTTATATGCAAAGGCTCGTTCACTCGGCAAGATATTCTCTCGTTGCAGATTGCTGTCAACCATAATAATAGTGGCGGCATCATCGTCAAGGTNNGGTTACGGACAAGGACGGGCATGGTGTCAAGTCCTGCCAGTTCGCTTGCCCTGTGTCTGCGGTGTCCGGCAACAAGCTCATAACCGCCCTCATCACGAGGTCGTGCAATAGCAGGAACAAGTACACCATATTCCTTTATGCTCTCGGCGGTTTCTGCCATTGCTTCATCGTCCTTTACCTTGAAAGGGTGCTGTGCAAAGGGGTGTAGCTCTGATAATGGGATTTCCTGCACCTTTTCTCTGCCTGCATCGGCTCGGCTTTCCTCGGTGGAGAACAAATCATCTACCGATGTCAGATTTATGTTTTTGGCGGAGCTTTTCAATTTTCAACACCTCCTTTGTGAGTTCTCTGTAAGCATCTGCAACCTTGCCTTTGGGGTCATGGGCGAAAATGCTCTTGCCCTCGGCACTGGTTTCGGCGGCTCGGACGGAATGGGGAATATCCGTGCGGAATACCTTTAGCTTGCGGCCGTAAGTATCACGAAGCAGGGTGCTAATGTCCTTTGCGAAATTTAGGCGGCTGTCCACCATTGTGAGCAGAATACCGTCTATGTTCAGCTTGGGGTTTATCTGCTTTCGTACTTTGTTAATGGTCTGTAAGAGCTGTTCTAAGCCTTTGGCAGGTAAATACTGTGCCTGCACAGGAATGATAACGCTGTCTGAGGCAGCGAGGGCATTAATCGTGAGCATACCGAGCGAGGGCATACAATCTAAAAGGATAAAGTCATATTGCTTTTTGACCGTATCAAGATACTGCTTTAGGACAGTTTCACGGCTCATGGCATTGATGAGAGATACCTCCATGCCGGATAGCTCAATGTTAGCAGGGAGCAAATCAACTCCCTCGTGGTGGTGCAAAATGCCCTCGCCCTGCTCAATGGGGGTATCGGTCAGCATCTTGCCCATTATGGTGGCAAGGGTGATAGGGAGCTTGTCTGGTTGCTGATTGCCCAAACTGATAGACAATGAGCCTTGCGGGTCAGCATCTATCAAAAGGACTTTCTTTCCCACCTGTGCAAGTCCTACACCCAAGTTTACACAGGTGGTTGTTTTTCCCACGCCGCCTTTTTGGTTGGCGATGGCGATTGTCTTTGCGTTCAATTTTGTTCCTCCTATAATTTGTTTTTGATATGAAAAAGACACGCCACAGTGCTGTAACGTGTCTTTAAATTTTGGTTGCGATAGAATTATCTCAGATAGATTTGTTCATATTACAACAACAATACTGTATCTTTGTAGACATGCTTCTTTATACAAAAAAGAACGACTGTTTACGCAATCGTTCTTTCAATAGTTAATTATTTAGTGGAGTTAAAAAATAGGCGTTTCTTGACTATATTGAGAAGATGTTTTTGCTAGCAAAAACATAGTTTGCCATTTAGAAATAGGTTTTTCTTTTCTTGGATGTTTGAGCCATTTATTATTGCCCGTTTTAGCATCATAAAGTAATACCCCAATATTAAATTCTATAAAAGCTTGCAGGTTTTCATACAACACCTTCTCTTTTTCAAGAGGAAACACCACAACAGAATAGTTTGCAAATGCTTTGTACTGTAGTGCCTGAAACATCGCACGCTTCCAATTCGAAAGTTTCAACTCAAAAGCCCAAATGTTGTCTTTTGGGGCGGTGTTTTGGACAGAAATAAAGTAAAGATTATTTTTTTCAAAAATATAATTGTTTGCAGCTAGTTCTTTAAGTGTGCGATTTAACGTGGCATCAGATAGCTCAGTTTTGTTTTTTAGGTACATTTTGCTTCGCCCCGATTTGTGTTTCAGCAAAGAAAGAACAAGACTACTACTTTCAATAGAACTAATATTTGAAAAATTATAACGTCTAATAAAGTCACCTGATGTTAGTCCTACAAAATCAGCTATTCCTTGCTGGCAAATCACCTCCCTATATAAAAGGTTAAATTTCGGAATTCCCTTTATTTGATTCATTTTTAATGTCAGATCAAAAGCCACTGACATCTCTAGTTCTGAAATTTCACTCATAGACTTTTACACACCTACTTGGTCACGAAAATCACTAATTGCTGCAAGCCAAATATTTAGATGGCTGTTATTTGATTTGGCGTCCAATGAAGGGAACCTTTCATTTATTGTACGATATACGTGTGATGCCTGTAAGATTTTTTCTGTTAAATAGTTCAACTTTGTTGTCACTGAAGATAATGGCTCTATGTCACACAATAAGTTATTCAAAATGTGCCAATTATGTAAACAACTGATCTCATCTGTCCAACTGGCATCATCTAATGTAGGCGAGACAATGCTATTAAAAGGTGATTCTGTCATGATTTGAGGGGAAATTCCAATACGATTTAATGTTGCAATTTCCGGAACTAATAATAATGAACTCATTAAGATACCTGATGTATAACGTTTTCTAGGTCTACGTCCCCCTGATGAAGGACGGAAGTTTGACTCAGAAAACATTTTAAGATTATTGTACCAACCACAGCAGAAATCAGGATGTCCTACAGCCGCAAATAAAACAGATAGCAGATCTGAATATCCCATTATGACATCAAAGCCATTAATTTCAGAAAGAATATATATAAACTTCATAATATTGGCTAATACTGCTGAGTTCACAGAAGTCGACTTGTCTGTACTATTAGTGCGTTCAATAATAATATAAAATCCCTTTGTATCAAGAAGGCTTATTACATTTAAAAAATCCTCCATTGCAGTAGTGTTACGAAAAGAACTTTCATGTATGCACAATGAAATATAGATATCGGAAGTATTTGCCGCTCCAATTGATTCATACGCTAAAGAAATGGCCGTTTGACTTTCACGTCCATCAAAACTATCAAATGCAATGGTAGGTGAAAAAAGGGCATCTACGTTTAAGGCGTTTTGAAAGCCAAGAACATCCTGAGAAAAACTCCTTAAATTGTTAGGAATTGATAGAGAAGCCCTTGTCAAACCTCCAGTATAGTATGGATATTCAATAAGTTTTCCAGCGGTTACTTCACCTTGCAATCCACAAATATAAAACTGAGGATCAAAATATACTTTTATCCCCGGAAATTTGCTATGTAATTCTGAGGAATAGTCAATTAACTTTTGAGGAGACTCAGCTTTCGGACTTAATACAACACCTGTCAAGTCACCAGATGTAATTGCTTTTTCGATTTTATTTGATTTTCCATAACCATGTTGTGCAAATAGGCTCATGAGTTTTCCCCCAATTCTATATATATTTTTTTAAATTCATTTAATAGCAATAAACATTTTCGATAGCGACCACTGGGCTGTTTGCTTAATAATCGGCAAATAATGTCACTAAGAGACTTCGGAATATTTGAATCAACAGTATTTGGTGCAATAATAGGTTGGGAGTTGATCCTCAAGAATAATTCTTGGTCGGGCATTCCATATGTATAAAAGGGATGTATGCCTGTTATTGCTTGGTACAATACAATTCCTAAGCTAAACAAATCGGAACGGAAATCTATATCCCGTTTATGTGCAACATCTAATTGTTCAGGAGAAAAATACACTTTTGTTCCTGGAACGAAACCAAATTGTGTTAACGATTTGTCATCTAAATCAAGAGCTAGCCCTAAATCAAGTAATACATATGAGCCATCGCAAGCACGTCTTGTTATATTCTGAGGTTTGATATCTCGATGTACTTTATTGAGATTCCATAGTTCTGATATTGCTTCTACAATATTTACGCCTAGTTTGACAACCTCTTCTGGGGGCAATTTATTTGAAGATTGTAAAATTTGTGATAAGTCTTGTCCATCAATCCATTCTTCTGAGTAAAATAAAATATTCTGTTCGGACAAAGTTGTTGCGGTTAAACTTACTGCCCCCATTTTTGCAATATATGGGGAATTAATCTTTTGCATAATTGTTATTTCCCGCTCAACTCTTGCTCTAACTGCTTCAACTTTTGATGCAATGGTTCCGTCAAAATCATCAGTTAAATTGTTTAATAATATAAATTTTATAGCACAAAGAGTGCCGTCTACGGAACAAGGAAAGACTAACTTTTGTCCTCCACCTAATGATTTTCCAACGACTTTACAGTTAGGAATAAGATCTTCAACATCGGATGAAGTAATTTGAGGAAGCGCCATTTTAAAACTCCTTTCACTTGATTTTGTATTGCTGTTGGCCAGATGATGTTTTTTCAATGGCGATAATATTACATTTTGAAGAATTTACTCGATTCAAAAAAAGAGTTCCGATAAGTAAACGGTCACTTCTGGAAATACGGCTCCATTCATACCCTTTAAATAAATCACGAACTAAAAAAACTTCACCTGTGCATAGATTTTTCGTTTCAACGATGGCTAGTTCCACCAATTCATTTACTGTCATAATCTGTACCTTTCCAATAACAACATTGTTGATATTGATATTGTACCAAGAAATAAATTTAGTTTCAACATAAATAAAAAATTTGAAAGGGCTGAGAAAGATGGCTTGGGGTGTATATTTGTTATACAAAAAATTGCCCCTTACATTCTGTAAGAAGCAATTTTTATACCCATATTCATTTTTTATATTACTTGAAAATAAGTAAGAGCATCTTTGATAGCAGTTACTTGAATAGGAGTGGGGTGCTTTCTCGGATGTTTCAATTCATTTACTGCATTTGGCGCATCGAACATTGACAGACCTAAACTGCGTTTCACTTCGGCAATATATGCGGTATGGACTTTGAAGCTATATTTTTCAAGAATGTATTGTTGGAGAACTTTATAAGTTGTTCTCGGTTTCGGCTTGTATGCCTGTGCCTTTTCAACTATACTATTAACAGGAACTTGGTTGCGAGCAGCATCAAAACCGTTTAGAGGTATCATGCCATCACCATTACCAAAGTCCACAGTTACGCTAATGTAGCTATCTGGAGTTTTGTGGGTCTTTTGATGGCACGTTGAAGCGATAATTCTGATGACGTATTGTGGTGACAAGGCTAAAAATGAGGTTTAAACCACAGTATATTGTGGTTTTGGAGTGATTTTTGGGCTTTAAAATAGGCGGAAATATCATCTATTTGAGAGAGGAAATTAAGCAAAAATATAGATGACATAACGAGTTTAAAGAAAATTTTAGGGTATTAAGGCTAAGTGGGAGGTTAACTAATGATCCGAACTTGGCCTTTTTATATACTATAAAGTTGTTATTAATCTATAACAAGATTTACTATGAAACCGTAAAAAACATTTGCATTCCTATTTGTCTAGTGTTGAATATTTCCCTTTCATCGCAAGAAGGCAAACCGAGAAGAGAGATACTATTGCTAAACCAGCTACTATTTTTGAAAAGTAACCGTAAGCAATGCATGTGACTACTTCAAAAAAAGAATTAATAGAACTCTTTTTCTCATTTGTTTCATTCTGTTTACAGAGAATGGAAGATTCGGTTGAACAACGGGTGCAATTTTTATACAATAAAGATACTAAGTACTAAAATGATACCCACTAATGCTGGGATTTCAATCACAAAAGGGTATGAAAAAATGCATAAATAAGATAGTAAAATAGAAGACAGTATGCATTTTAAATGAGAGGATGCATGCATTCCCCCGAGATGAACGCGCAGAGGTGTAAAAAATAGCATCCATAGAATCATTTCAAATGTTTTGTGGAATAGCAATGCGGTGATGATTAGTAATTTATTTATCAGAAAACAGTTCGTTTAGCATACATTCTGCACCATAGGCATAAATCTCATGATCGTCTGAGTTTGCTCCATTTTGCACGAGCCATTCTGCCCATGTATTTGCAATTTTAATAATCATGATAACACGCTCCTCACAAAATGGTGTCAAAAAAAGTTTTTCTTACATCCTCAAGGTAGGTATTGCTTATAGGTAATTTCGTTCCGTTGGAAAGAAAAATTTCATTTTTTATAATTTTTCCTATATAAGTATGATTGCTAATTGATATAGAGAGATCAAGGAGCTTATCGGATGCAATAATTCCCAAGGATAAGAGCAAGAATAATACATTTCGAAACCAGTAGTGATAATGTAATGGATTTTTCTAATACAATGTGAATTATAGCAAAGTAAAAAATAGCACACATCAATAAATTAACCAATGTCATTTGAATTCGCATTAATGACGAGGCCGTCAGTGTATTTAAATCATAACTCGTAAAAAATGATGCCAAGAAAAAAACAACTGTGTTTGAGATAATTCCGATGATAGATGCAGCACATCCCCAAAAAAACGCGAACTATAATTTGAATCAAAGCAAACAGTTGCAAAAATAATGTCGGCGATTAAGAGTAGAAAAATTTCAATAGTTGTATTCTGAACGGTAGTGTTTAGTAGCGTAGAAAAAGAATAAGGAAAAATAAACCATAAAAAAGTCTTAAGGCTTTTTTTTATTCTAGTGTTTTTGAGAGTAGATAGCAAAACAGACCCTCTTCAACAATATTAATTAATAATTCCCATTCAATCCATAAAATTGACATAATATCCCCCATAAATATCTTTTAATATTTTTCTCACATATCATAGCCTGACAAAAATAGACATACAATCGTAAAAACCTTATTTCACGACCTAAAATGGCTATTTCACGACTTACCACTAGAATTTGGTAAATTTTTTGATAGTATATTCCGTGAAAGGCGATACACGCGTACTGGCAAAGCTAGACGATTAATTTAGATGGGAGGAAATATTATAAAAAAATTGAAAGAGTTTTTAAAAAGTAGTAGCGTTAAATTGTCGGCACAGATGCTCTGCACTTCGGCATCCTTTTTTGCAATCATGATGTGCCACGGAAAACTGTATGAATCAAAAGTTCCAGAAAGATTAAAAAGATAAATTAAGGAAGAAATGGGGTGAATTAAATTGGTATCAAAAAAATTTCAAAACTACTGAAAGGGTTTCGTTTACTTTTTATCGATATTTAATTTATGTATTGTCAAGTAAATCAAAACATTTTCTTAAAGGAGGAAAATCTATGAAAAAAATGCTAGCCATAGTGTTATCGTTTGTAGTGGTATTTTCAACAGCGGCTACTTGTTTTGCAAATAATAAATCTGACGTTTTTTACGATTCTGATGGCAATAAAATAAAGTCAATTGTTAATGAAACAAATGATATAATTGAGGTAAAGCTATATGTAAATGGTAAGTTAAATCAAAAAGCTATTGTTAATTTGGGCACTGAAGAGATTTTTGCAGAGGAATATGAAACTAATAGTTCAATAACTTTAAAATCATCTCAAAGTAAAGTTGATTCATTAACACATAATTACCAAATAAGTGATTTCATGTCACCAATTGAAGATGCGAAAAACATGGATTCAGAAGACAATATTACTAAGTTAGATGAAGTTTCTACTAAGTCTGCACTTGATACATCTAGTGGTTTCAATATTCTCAAGACATATAGAACTGACTATCTTTATAGAGGTAATATTTTAAAGGCTGAAACTAAAACTCGTGCACAGGAGCTAGGGAAAAGCTACCGATATAATAAAACAGAATGGAATTTTACTAAGGGTGATTTAACTTCTGTAGTTCTTGGAGTGGCAATAGCTACGTTTGGTACATGGGTGACAGTTGCAGTACTAATAAGTTTAGGGCTACCTATTGTTGGTGCCAAACTGATAGATGGGTTTAAAAAATCTGTGTGCTATACATCTTTTAAGGTTGATACCAGAGTATATTGTGATAATATATATACAGCAAATGTTTCTAAAACATTTAATAAGGTTATAGTGATTGGTACGGAATATAATGATGATTATTATGGATATGATATTGTCTCAGACTTTTCTTCTATGGCTGCAAACAAAGCGGCAAAAGCTTTTAATGATAAATACATAACTGGAAACAAACCGAACTTAAGCCTGCCAATTACTTCGTTGTAATGCTAAGAAAACATACGGCTAGTACTAGAAATCTTTATTCAGCCGTATGTTTTCCGAATAAAAAGGAAGTGGAAAATGAAATCGATAAAATGTAATTATAACGTAATTTTAATGTTTATTAATGCGCTTTTTATATTCACAATCATTTTATTGTATAATAATGTGATTAATATAATTCCATTGTGGTACGTAATTTGTATAGTTTGGGTTATCAATATAATAATAAAATATAAATTTAATTTAAAAGAAGGAAAAAAAACACGTGTTGAAATTATTTTATTAGCAATTATTATATTACTAAATATTTTTCTTCTCTATAATATTCCTCCCTATACTTACAAAGCTGCAACACAGCTGGTTCAAGAAAAGTATACTGGCTTGTCAAATGACCAAGTTAATATACTTGAGAATAAAAATATTAAACACCATGTGATTTTTTCAGGTTCTCATGGCATTATGAAATATAAAATGTATATTATAGTGGTATATTATAATGGAGAACAAAAATATATATGGTTTGATCCCTATACTGGGAAGCATGATGAATTTAATTTTGAGGAATAAATATGATGAACACAAAGTGAATTACCCTATTCCGGCTTTATAAGTAAGTTCTGATGATGTTTGTTACTGCTAGCTTGTTTTCTGTAAAAGTTAAAGTCAGGACTTTCGTGGAAAGAGCAGTGATACTAAACTTATTTTTGTCTACTTTAAAAGCCCTAAAATTCTATCGATCAGTTCCCTTCAACGGCCAAAGGCATAAAACATTAATTTTATCCTCTCAATCTATGTTAAGACGATAGCATTAATGTCTAGGGTGCAGAAATAAGAGGTCAAAAAAGGCTTTTTTAGGTTTTGGATAAAAATCTTCCGACGTAGGAATCCTCGGAATTCCTTGTAAATTCGCCTGTTGAGAACTGGTCAATCCATATGGTTGAGTGGACAGATTAGCTTTAGGTAGGTTGAGGAGATAGCGTTGTTAAAGAGATGTATCGGTTTACAATAATGCATGAAATAGCCTAATTATCATTGGCTAAAATAGGCAAATGATAATTAGGCTATTATTGAAAAACAACTTGATAAACCAAGTACGTATCAATTATCGCAGCTTAAGATGACTTTCCTAAAAATGTGTAATACATATCTATCAGATAAGATGTATAATGATGCATATGGAGAGGGGGGCAGCATATTATTGTGTTACACGGGACAAAGAAGGATATGCACAAGTAACACTACCGTGGAAAGCTTCGCCTAAAGCACCTTATTATGATGGTGCAAAAGTTAAATGGTTTTAAATTTAAAAGTTAGGAATAGGAAAATACAATGAATATAAAAAAATCTTCTTATTTATTGTCTTTTATTTTAATAAATGTTGTCCTTATAGACGTTTCTTATAGAAATCATGAAATGACTAAGTTTTTATTGTTGTTTTTAGTTGCAGAAATTGCTATATGTGAAATGGTACTAAGGACAAATCACAAACAAATATTGAAAAATATTAGATTAATTCTTTTTATTTTTTCAATTATAATAATGAGGCTAATGGATTCACCGAAGCTAGGCGCTATAGCTATTGGAATTGTTATTATATATTCAGTTGTCCTTGATTATTTAAATAACAGGAATAATTAAGAATTTTTAGGAAAAACATCTCTCTTTTGAGATGTTTTTTCTTAGAATAAACCAATGCAGAAAAATTTATGGGGGGGTGGATAAATTGTAACAAGAGATTAGAATACATCTTCTGAACCAATTGATATTTTAATATGGTATCTAACTTTGTTGGTTGTGTTGCAACAATGTACTAAGGTATATACAGCATTCGCAGTAGTTATAACAACATGGAGTACAAATACAGCTTGTACCTTTGTGACAAACCAACCGAATTTAACAGATGTAGTAAAATCCATTCGTAAATTATAATGTTCAAGAAGCAAATTGAAAGACTTACAGATTCACTAATTAAAAATAGTATAACCAAAGCAGAGAATAAGGAAATTATTGTCTACGACCTATGCATTGCCATAGATATTGTATTTAATATTATCACTACGCTTGTATTAGCTTTTTTATGCGGGCTGGTTCTTGAGGGGCTTGTATTTTTAATTTCATTTACATTTCTTCGAACTTACGCAGGAGGGTATCATTGCGAAAAAACAATAAATTGTTATTTTATGTCTGGCGGAATTATAGTATTGGTATTCTCAGCAGTGGTACTTACACCAAGTGAATATATAGTATGGGTTAGTATAGGAATATTATTGATATCAGTACTAACCATTTTAAAGTTTGCTCCAGTAGATTCAACACATAAGCCAGTTGATATAACAGAGCTAAAGTATTACCGTACAAAAAACTATAATTCATTTAATGATTGAATGTTTTACCATTATTGTTTTATTTCTAGTAGGGCTATATAACGTTGCTTATGTGGTTTGCCTATGTATTATGGTAACAGCATTATTAGTATTTTTTCAGATAAGTTGACTGAAAGAGAAGAATTTATAGTAGTAAATATGCCCTGACGGGGATTGTGTACTGTGGAAACCCGGGAGATATTCACAGAGGAATCGCATGGGACAATAGAGGGAAACGCTCTTCCGTTTGGCGGTGTGTCAGCGGAGTGGAACATGGTCCAGTTGAGTGTGCTGCACCAACAATCTTAGAAACAGACTTGCAGGGAAAGTGTTCAAAGCCATAAACCTGGTTTTGGGTAATTGCGATAGGATACTTCAAGTGTTGCAGGAAAATATTGAAACAGTACTCTGTCAGGAGGATGAATCGGCGATAGATGGCATGAATGCCCAGTTGGATTCACTCCAAAAGGAATTGCTGAAACGGTTACATGGGAAAATAGAGCATGAAGATATTGCTCATGAGATAAACCGTCCGGAGGAACTCAAGAAGAATGCCTTGGCAGAGAGTACCCATCGATAGGGCTTGAAGCAGAGATGTGCTGAAATGTCAGAATTTTTGGACGAGTAGTCAGGGATAAATAAGGAATATGATGAACAGCCAGTCAGATAGCTGGTTAGTTAGGTCGCAGTTTTTGAGGGGAAGTTGGTGGGTAGACTTTAAGTTGGAAGCTTCTGTGGGGGTGGGAAATCGAAAATACTGTATTTAAATTATTTAATTAATCTAAAGATGGAATTGATATGTTAGGTTATTTGAAAAGCAGCTATATTAAGTATAAGATATAAAAATTTATAGAGCTATTAGTCATAATAAAAAATTGGCTAATAGCTCTATAAATACTAAAGAATAAATACATTAAACGGTTGATAGATCATAGTTGGTAAGGAAGAAGTTAAACAAACAATATATGTACGTAACATTCACAAAAAAGTATCAGCAAATATTTTTTTGCAGAGTAATCGAAATTATTGAAAGTATAATAAGTGAAACTCCAAAGAATTGCATAAGACCTACACTTTGTTGAAAGAATAAAAAGTTCAAAATAAGTGTAACCACGGGTATAAAGTTATTAATTACATTCGAAGTTAATACCCCTATGGATTTAACGGCGAATGTAAATAGCCCATATGCAATTACGCCATTAGCAAGTCCTAAAAATAATAGAGAAAACAATATTTCTTTTCTAATTAGGACGGAAAAATCTAAATTATTTGTAAATAGTGAAGGAAGTAAAAAAAGTGAAGCTCCTCCGAATTGATAAAACATTGAGATGTTTTGTTTTATATTAGCGTCAGATATCAAAGAACAAAAGTGGCAATATAGTATCCAAGCACAATTGGAAATAAACAACCAAAGGTAACCGATAAAAGAGTTGTTTAAGCCTTTAGGCATACCTATGACTAGAAAGATTCCAAGAATTGAAGTTAGTATACTAAGTATAGTTACTTTATTAGTAGATTTCCTTAAAATTATACATTCAAATATGACGCACATAACTGGTATGAGTGAGGAAAATACCGATGCGGCAGTTCCTCCAACCAGCTTAATTCCAATATCACATGCAAGTCTTGTTATAGATATGCCTGCTATACCAGACAACACTAAAATACAGAGAACTCTTTTATTCACCTTAAGGCTTTGCTTGGTTATTAACACCGTAATAAGGTAGAATGTGGTCGTAATGAAAGCATTAATAAAGTTAATTTGAGAAGGATCAAGAAAGTTTAATAAGTACTCTTTTACTGTAAATACACTTCCCCAAATTATAACAGCAACAAATGCACTGATGACACCTAATGTTCGGGTATTCAATTTGTTTCATCCTCCTACCGGAAATAATGTTTCAAGTTGATATACAAATAAAATAAAAATTAAAGTTACAGCCTGTCTCTTAATTTAGCAATAGGGGATACACCACAAAATTTGTTTTTCATATTAGAATAATAAAAAAGATCAATATCCAAAATATGAATGTCATATTTGTAGTTTGTATTTGAAAAACGANNAATTCGTTTTATCCCGTATTTTGAAAATAGGGGGTAACCTCTTTTGTAATAAATACGATATATTGTAAATAGGAACTTTACAACTAAAAATTATTCAATGCTGTCGGAATAATTACATCTCAACAATTACTGTTGTTCCCATACCGCCACCGATACACAGTGTCGCCATACCATATTTGGAATCTCTTTTTTTCATTTCATAAAGAAGAGTGACAAGTATTCTTGCTCCAGATGCACCCACAGGATGTCCTAATGCAATGGCACCGCCATTAACATTTACTTTATCCATATCAAATTCAAGTTCGTTTGCAACTGCAATACTTTGAGCGGCAAAAGCTTCGTTACATTCAATTAAATCAAGGTCAGCCACATTGAGTTGTGCTTTCTCAAGTGCTTTTTTACAAGAGTAAATAGGACCGATACCCATAATAGTAGGATCAACGCCTGCAGAAGCGTAAGATTTTACTTTTGCAATAGGAGTCACACCAAGCTCCTTTGCTTTTTCAGCACTCATTACAATCAAAATTGCTGCACCGTCGTTAATACCTGATGCATTACCAGCAGTTACTGTGCCACCTTCTTTAAATGCGGGTTTTAGTTTTTGCAGTTTTTCCAATGTTGATCCGTGCTTTGGATATTCATCCTGAGAAACTACAATGTCACCTTTTCTATTTTTTACTGTTACGGGCACGATTTCGTCAGCGAATCTATTTGTCTTTTGTGCATTTTCTGCTCGTTGCTGGCTAGTAAGAGCAAAGTTATCCTGCATTTCTCTTGTAACACCATATTTTTCAGCAACATTTTCTGCTGTAATGCCCATATGATATTTATGGAATGCATCAGTGAGGCCATCTCTAACCATACTGTCAACGATTTTTCCATCATTCATTCTGAAACCGCCACGAGCTTTTTCTAATACATAGGGTGCTTGTGTCATATTTTCTGTACCGCCGCATACGATTACATCGGCATCCCCACACATAATTGCCTGAGCTGCCATTGCAACAGAGCGCAGACCAGACCCACAAATCATATTGATTGCTAAGGCTGGTTTCTCCACGGGAATACCTGCATTAACTGCCGCTTGACGAGCAACACCCTGATAAAGCCCAGCTTGTAAAACACAGCCTAACAATGTTTCATCAACCATATCTGGTGTAATATTAGCTCTATTTAAAGCTTCCTTAATTGCAATTGAGCCTAATTCGGCTGCAGAAACATTTGTGTATGCTCCTTGAAATGTACCAATAGGTGTTCTTACTGCACTAGCAATAACTACTTCTTTCATTCCTTAATCTCTCCTATCTAATTATGAAAATGTACCAACAAAGTCAGCAACGGTTACGTTAGCTTTTGTTAGAGATAAAACCTCTTCAACGCTTGTACTTTCGTGAATTTCTTTCAAAACTAAGTTGTTATTTATCACATCAAAAACAGCAAGTTCTGTTATAATTTGAGAAACAACTCCTTTTCCAGTGAGGGGAAGGGTGCATTCATTTAAAATTTTTGGCTCGCTTTTTGCTGTATGGGTCATAGCAACAATTACCTTTTTTGCACCAGTAACCAAATCCATTGCTCCACCCATACCAGGAACCATTTTTCCGGGAACCATATAGTTTGCTAAGTTACCTTTTTCATCCACCTGTAAGCCACCTAAAACGGTTATATCTACATGGCCACCACGGACAATACCAAAAGACATTGCGCTGTCAAAAAAAACTGCGTCGTCTTTTATGGTGACGGGCTGGGCTCCTGCGTTTACAATAGTTTCATTAATTTGATCTTTTTCTGCAGCTTTATCAAGACCGATAAATCCGTTTTCTGAGTGAAGTGTAACATCCATATCATTAGGGATATAACTTGCCACCATTGTCGGTAAGCCTATGCCCAGATTCACAACATCTCCATCCTGGATCTCGGATGCAATTCTTTTTGCAATTATTTCTTTTGCGCCCATGGCTTATTCTCCTTTCACAATGTAATCAACGAGTATATGTGGTGTGACAATATGATCGTAATGAAGGTCACCAACTTTAACAATTTCCTTAGTCTCCACAATAACTGTGTCCGCCGCCATTGCCATAAGTGGGTTAAAGTTTCTTGTTGAGGCATCATAAACCAGATTACCTTTTTCATCTGCTTTTGAAGCAAAAATGATTGCTACATCTGCGTGCAATGGTGTTTCTAAAAGAAATTCCTTTTCGTTAATTACGATGATTTTTTTCCCCTTAGCAACCTCAGTGCCTACACCTGTTGGTGTTAAAACACCACCAAGGCCTGTACCTCCACATCTGATTTTTTCTGCTAACGTGCCTTGAGGAATCAGTTCTACCTCAAGTTCTTTGTTAATCATTTGTTCCCCTGTTACAGGGTTTGTCCCAATATGTGATACAATGACTTTTTTAATTTGTTTGTTTAGGATTAACTTTCCTGTTCCTTTATCGGGAAAAGCAGTGTCGTTACAGATAAGTGTTAGATTCTGAACATTTTTTTCAACCAAAAAGTCGATGATTTTTTCTGGTGTTCCAATGCCTAAAAAGCCGCCTACCATAATGGTCATATTGTCTTTTATTAAGTTGGAAACTTTATCCAGGGCAATTCTTTTATTCATGTTATCATCCTTTCGTTTTTCATCCAGGTTTTGATAACATCATATAGTTGTCAAACAACTCATGCAATAGCGCACTTTTTTCACAGGACATTTGCAAAAAGTAAGGAGATGTATATTAAGAAACATAGTATCTAAAAAGATATGTAAAAAAGGAACAATTTTTTTTTTCTACAATATATGAATAGAATTTATACAGTAAATGAAGTATAATTTAAGCTGTTTTTATATATTTTTAGTGCCGAAGCATAAACAAATGAAGAATGAGAAGTGGGGGATTGCCTGATGGCTGTGTTTAAAGATGAGTATAGTTGTTCACTGCAACTTGCGATTGACATTTTAGGCGGGAAATGGAAAATGAGAATTATCTGGTATTTGTTAGAGGGGACGCAGAGATTTTCAGATTTCTCGCGAAGAATACCTGATATAACGCAGAAAACACTAACGCAGCAACTGAGAGAGCTGGAGGAAAAAGATATTATCAGTAGAACAATATATGCAGAAATGCCTCCTCGGGTTGAATATAATATTACTGAATATGGAATGCAACTTTCTGGAATTTTACGTGGTTTAAGTTCTTGGGCTCATGATTATGCAGAAGACAAGAATATATATGTGAAAACAAAAGCCGAGAAACAGAAAATTTGTGACGAGAATTGAATAGATAAAAGAGTTGAACCCTATGGACAGAAATTCTATGTGCCACAGGGTTTTTTTTGTAAAATTGGAGGTTACTGACGTATAAAATTCTTAATTGTTAGAAATGAAACATAGTTTCTTTTTAGATATATCATGTTCAAAAAGGTATTGCGTGTCAAAAAAGTGCCATATTGCAAAAGCATTTCATTTGACTTATTATGCAATTGTTAATAGAATACTGTAATGATAAGTTAAGGAGTGGCAAAAATGAACAAAAATGTGATTTTAACATGTGCAGTTACTGGGTCAGGGGACAGTCATTTAAAGCATCCTAATATACCCTCTACACCTCAGCAAATTGCAGACAGTGCAATCGAAGCAGCAAAAGCAGGTGCTGCCATCGTTCATCTTCATGTGAGAGAAGCAGATGGTACACCAAGTAGAAAGCTTGAATACTACGAAGAAACTGTAGAATTAATCAGACAAAGTGGGGTAGACGTAATTATTAACCTCACAACAGGTATGGGTGGAGATTATGTTGAGCATCCCGATGACCCAACAATTTTCGGACCTGGTAGTGATATGGTTTCCCCTTTGGAAAGAGTAAATCACGTTCTGAAAATTAAGCCTGAAATTTGCACCTTAGACTGTGGTTCTTTCAACTACAAGACAACAGCTTATCTCTCTACATACGCAATGTTGAAGGAATCAGCAAAGTTGATTACAGAAGCAGGTGTAATGACAGAAATTGAAGCTTTTGAGCTTGGCCATATCTGGCAGGCAAAGGAATTGATGAAAGAAGGCTATTTGCCATCTTCAACAATCTTCCAGCTTTGTATGGGCGTGCCTTTTGGAGCTGAAAGTACACCTAGAAACTTAACAACCATGATCGACGCTTTACCTCAAGGTGTTAACTGGGGAGCTTTTGGACTTGGACAGGATGAATTCCCAATGGTTGCGCAGGCGGTAATTAACGGTGGTAACGCTAGAGTTGGTTTGGAAGATAACATTTACCTTGGTAAAGGTGTATTTGCTTCTAATGGTCAGCTTGTAGAAAAGGCAGTAAAACTTATCGAAAATTTGGGTGCTAGAGCGCTTACAGCTGCTGAGGCAAGAGAGAAGCTTGGACTTGTAAAATAATTATTGAGTACCATATAATTTTAAATGTGTTTTTGAGCAATGATTGTATTAGACTTATGCGTTGTAGACACTTTTATAATCCTTAAATGATAGTAAATAATACTCTATTAAAAATTTGGAGGAAAATAATGAGTACGAAAAAAATAGATAAAAAGAGTAGTGATATTAAAGTAGATAAGCCGTTATTTTTAGGAGCAATTATACTTTTACTAGCAGTAAGTATTCCTATTATATTAAATCCCGAGGCGTCCATGGAAGTTGTAAATTCCATAAATGGCGTGATTACAAAGTATTTTGGTAACTGGTATGTTTGGTTTGCCTTCTTTACCTTAATCGTTGCAATTTGGATTATTTTTAGTAAATATGGTCATATAAAATTAGGTGATCCAGATACAAAACCTGAATACAGCACATTCTCATGGATTGCAATGTTATTCTGCGGTGGTTTGGGTGGTACTCTGATTTACTGGGGATTCATCGAATGGATTTATTACTTCCAGGATCCACCACTTCACTATGAAGCAGGTACTTGGGCAGCAGCAGAATTAGCAGCTGCATTAGGACCATATCACTGGGCTTTCATGTCTTCTACAATTTACATTGTCGGCGCAGCTGCTTGTGGTTACATGATTTATGTTAGAAAAATCAATGTATTTAGAATTTCTGAAGCATGTCGAGGTGCTTTTGGCGATAAGGTTGATGGTATTTTAGGTAAAATAATTGACATTGGCTTTATTTTTGGTCTTGTTGGTGGTTCTGCGTGTGCATTTAGTGCAGGTACACCTTTGATTACAGCTTTAATTTCTCAGTTGACAGGTATTCCAGATAATAACACCTTGAAAATTGCTACATTGGTAGGTGTTGCCGTAATCTTTGCATTTACATCTTACATGGGCGTATCCAAAGGTCTGAAATTTGTTTCTGACTGGAATATTAGAATTACAATTGCTGTTTTGATTGCAATTATGGTTTTAGGTGCTGGCGGACTTGTATTTACACTTGATATGACAACAACAGCAGTTGGTATTATCGCTCAGGACTTTATCCAATTGAACAGCTGGATGGATCCTGGTAATGTTACAAATAATTACCCCGAAAGCTGGTCTGTATATATGTGGTCTTACTCAACTGTATATGCACCATTCTACGGCTTATTCTACGCAAGAATTTCTAAGGGTAGAACGATCAAAGAAATGATTATTGGTACAGTTGCATCTCTTTCTGTAGGATGTATCTTTGTATTCTTAATTTTAGGTTCTTTCGGCATTAACTTGCACATGAGTGGCGAATTAGACCTGATTAGATCTTTAAATGAAAATGGCGGTCCTTACACAATCATTTCCTTGATTGATACTTTACCTGCTGCTAATGTATTCAAAACAATTATCTTACTTGTTATGGTTGCATTCGTTGTTACCACATATGATGCAACATCTGGCGTTTTAGCTTCTGTTTCACAGACAAGATTGGATGAGACAGGTGAATCCAAAAAATGGTTGCGTTTGGTTTGGGCAGCTGGTTTGGTAGCATTACCTTCAGGCTTCATTTTAGCAGGTAGTCCTTTAACAGCAATTCAAACAATTGTTATTATTTGTGCTCTACCTTGTACTTTCGTTTGTATCGCTTTGGTAAAAAGCTTTGTGGGCATGGTAAAACAGGATGAAAAAGATGGCAAATATAGCTTTAAAACAGGTTGGTATAATAAAGATGGCTTGACACCTGAACAAAAAGGTGAATAACATTTACTAACCAATGATAACGAAAAAAGTTGAGAGCGAAAGCTACAAATATTAGAGTTGGAAGGATGTTTTAATGATGAGAATTGCATTACTTGGTGCAGGTGCAATGGGAACAATCATTGGCGCTTTATTGACAAAAGCGGGCTATGATGTTGAACTTGTTGATAATTATAAAGATCACGTTGATACACTCAATGAAAAAGGTGCGCATATTGTTGGCGGTATTGATGAAATCATTCCAGTAAAGGCAGTTATGAATGACGGCTTAAGCGGGAAATATGATTTGCTGATCTCCCTTACGAAACAGACTACGATGAAAGAGTCTTTAGAAAATGCTATGCCTTTTACACATGATGAAACTATGATTTTAACACTTCAGAATGGTATTCCAGAAGATATTGCTGCCGAGCTTGTGGGTATTGATAGAGTTGTTGGCGGGGGTATGGAATTTAGTGGTACTTTTGTAGCACCTGGTGTAAGTAAGCTTGCTTCAGGAAAAGAAACATTGGGTATTTCTTTTGGAAGACCC
Source organism: Clostridiales bacterium UBA4139 (assembly GCA_002380805.1). Taxonomy (GTDB): domain Bacteria; phylum Bacillota; class Clostridia; order Lachnospirales; family Anaerotignaceae; genus Chakrabartyella. The sequence continues at coordinate 63,755 of DFWH01000005.1, forward strand.
ACAGGAGTAATTGATGAGAAAGCTCTTGAAATTCAGGCAATGTTCAAAAACGCATTGGGTCACTGTGAACTTACAAATAATCTGATGGGTGTAAGATATACAAAACTTACAGATAATTCATGTTTTAGCGGTCTTGCAACAGCTTTAGGTTGTTTAGTGGGTGATATTCTGGATAACAGAAAAGCAATGGAATGCATTGCTTACAACGGCCGTGAATGTGCAAATGTCATTAAGGCTAAGGGAATTAATCCAGTTGAACTTTTTAGTCTTTGTCCAACAATTGAAAATGTATCCTTTGAAACAAAAGAAGAATTGGATAGGGTAATCGAATATTGGACAAATATTTACAAAGCTTATAGAGGCCAAAAAGCAAGCATGATTCAGGATTTGGAAAAAGGTAGAAAGTGTGAAATTTATCAGATTAATGGTAAATTTATTGATGAAGCTAAAAAATTAGGTATTCCTACACCTTTCAATGATAAAATTCTTGAGTTGGTTGTTGAAATTCAGGATGGAAAAACTTCTTTGGAAGAAGCTTGGGAGAAAAATCTTGATAGGTTTGAAATCCCTGCATTGTAATAGTAATAATAGCAGCAAATCTTTTGGCTATTAGTCATATTTGACACTCACCATATGTATAATAGGAGCCCAAATTGTCTCATTTTGCATTGCAATTTTGTGGCGGTTTGGGCTTCTACTTGTTTCATCTTAAATCGAGCATTGAAAGGAAAGGAAGAAGAATATGAAACCTTTAAAAGGTATAAAAATAGTGGATTTTACCCAGGCTCATGCAGGTAGCTTAGCAACTATGCTTCTTGCTGATATGGGTGCAGAGGTCATAAAAATCGAACGTCTTGGGGTAGGGGATCTTGCAAGATATTGGGAACCCATGAAGGACTCGGAGAGCGGTTATTATGCTTACCTAAATAGGGGCAAAAAAAGTATAAGCATAAATGCATCTTCCAAAGAGGGTAAGGAAATCATTAGCAAGCTTATTAAAGATGCTGATGTTGTAACGGAAAACTTTAAATTTGGCAGTATGGAGAGAATGGGTTTTTCTTATGAAGAAGTGAAAGCAATTAAGTCTGATATTATTTATGCATCCTTGAATGGCTTTGGGCAGTATGGCGAAATGAAAAATGTGATTGGCCTTGATTTACAGTTGCAGGCTATGAGTGGTGCCATGGATTCTACAGGATTTGTTGAGGGGGCTCCAACAAAAATTGGAGCAGCCTTTGGGGACCACACCAGTGGGAATTATTTAGCATTGGGCATTTTATCTGCACTGATCCATAGAAACAAAACTGGAGAAGGAAGAAAAATTGATGTGGCAATTTTGGATTCTGTTTTTTCCCTTATGCCCGAGAAAGTAGTTGAGTTTTCAGCGGGAAATGAGAATCAGAGTAGAATTGGAAATTCATCTGCAGATTATGCACCTTGTGATATTTTTCAGGTTAAAGATGGCTATGTGTACATGGAAATTAAAGATGAAAGAGCATGGTATAATTTTTGCTTAGCAATAGGCAATCAGGAATTGCTTGAAAGTAATCTATTTGCTACGAACAGTTCCCGTGTTGCTGTTTATGATACCAAACTGAAACCTTTACTTAAAGATTATTTTGACGGTTTTTCAACGAATGAAATCGTTGCATTACTTAATAAAAACAATGTGCCTTGTGTAAAAATACATTCTGTTAAAGAAGCAATGGACAGTGAAATTACAAAAAACAATGGGATGCTTGTGAAAGTTAAGGATAAGGTTCTTGGTGAAATTTCTATGCCCCAGTCTTCTTATGTATTTGAAAATATTGATACCAAAATTAAAGATACTGCACCATTACAGGGGGAACATAGTCTTCAATACATAAGAAAACTTGGCTATACAGAAGATGAAATTAGACAATTAATTGAAAATAAGATTATTGAACAATCTGTTTAGGAAAGGGGAAAAACAAAATGCTTAGAGATATGTTAGTACTGGATTTTACAAAAGGATATTGTGGTGCTTTTGCAACTTCTGCATTAGCTGTACAAGGTGCAAAAGTTCATAAAATAATTATTGAGGATAATAAAGATTTTCTCCTTAATTTAGGTATTAAGGCTGAAGGAAGTTCGACAAGATTTATGGCTTACAACGGGAATAAAGAAGTTGTAATAGTAGATAAGGGGCAGGAAGAAGGATTAAATTCTTTAATTAAAAATGCCGATGTAATTGTTGTCAATGAAAATATAAATAAAGGATTTATTTCGTATGAAAAAGTTAAAGAGATGAATCCTAATGTAGTTTTTGCAAATATAAGTGCTCTTGGTGAAAATTATCAAAAAATGCCTTATGCAGAAAGTTCAGCTTTTGTACAAGCGTTAGCCGGCATTGTTGATATGACTGGATTTCCAGAAAAGGCTCCCGTTATGCCTGGTGCAAATATGATTGAAAACTTTTGTGGTTTGTCCCTTTCTGTTGCGATTGTAACAGCTTATTATAATAAACTGATGAATAATACTGGTGAAAATATCAAGTTTTCAATGTATAATACAGTATTTTCGATTATGGAAAGTCCCATTCTTTTTAGCGAATTACAAAATTTAGATGTAAGTCGTTGTGGAAATGGTGATTATGGAACATTAGTGCCTTATGATGTGTATGAATGCAAGGATGGTTATTTTAGTGCTGGTCTGGCTGGCGAAACAGGGTGGGATAGATTTTGCGAAGCCATAGGGAAACCTGAACTCATTGAGGACGAAAGATTTATTACAAATGAAAAAAGATGCGAAAATTATAAAGAAGCAACGGCGATAATTTCTGAGTTTTGCTTAACAAAGACTAGAAATGAATTGGTAAAGGTTTTTACTACTAAAGATATTCCAAATTCACCGGTATTATCTATTGGGGAAACAATGCAAGTAGGGCAAGTTAACGATAGAGAAATGGTAGTTCCTTTGCCAAATGGCTGGTTAGTACCTGGCAATCCGGTGAAATCAGTTTAATAGGTCTGTGGGACGGTAAAGTTTCTACCTAAAACTTTTTATTTTTAATGTCAAAATTTCACTAATTAAAAAGGCTAAAGAAAACATAGATATGTTTGACCAGTTCCCAACAACGACCAAAGACATAAAACATTAATCTTATCCTGTCAATTTATTGTGAGGATGGACTATAGTTAATAAATTGGACATAAAAGTGTGAGAATCAGCATGAGAAAAAAGACTTTTTCAAACTCGATGGGGGACAAAAAGTTAATAGCAGAATGGATACGGTTTCTGTTATAGAATCCCTCAATACAGCTAAATAGGCTTATTCTAACATCATTAAAATCAGAATAATGCTTTAAATAAACTTCTTCCTTTTTAAGAGAAGCATGAAAAGACTCAATAGGAGCATTATCAAAAGGGCAGCCCTTTTTACTATAGGAAAGCTTCATTCCCAATTTTTTAGCTTTTTCAAGATAGTCTGTGGAGGTATACTGAGAACCTCTGTCACTGTGTAAAATAACATCTGTTGGATAGCTTTGGTTATGAGAAGCTTTTTCAAGAGTAGAGATAACAAGATTCTTATCCATTTTCCTGGCGAAATGAAACCCTACAATTTTTCTTGTACATACATCAAGAATACTAGCTAAGTAGGTCCAGCCATGCTTAACTGTGTGGATATATGTAATATCTGAAAGCCATATTTGATTAGGCTTAGATGCAAAAAACTGCCTATTTACAAGGTTATCAAAAGTACCAAAGCGTGAAATTCTTTGGCTATAGTGCTTAAATTTACGTATAACTATAGAGCGTATCCCTAGTTGTTTCATTAACCTAGAAACCCTTCCTAAGCTAATTTTAGGAAAGCCATTTTTATGCAATATTTGCATGGTTTTGGTGCTGCCATATCTTTTTTTACTGTTAATGGGTATTTTGTAAATTAAAGCTTTATCGTATCAATTTCGATTTTTCTAGTTGATTGTTTGCGATTAATATCGGTGTAATAGATACTTTGGGCTACCTTTAGCGCTCAGCATAAAAACCTTATAGTATTATGAGGAGATAGTCGCTTTATGACTGCTACTCTTTCTTTTATTCCTTTGTGAAGATAGCCATCGCTTTTTTTAATATAATATTTACTTCCTCCAATAGAGCAAGCCTCGTTTGGAGTTTTTTTATTTCAACTACTGCCATGGTTTCTGAATCTGAGACTTTAACTTCAGTGCATTTTCTAGTCCATTTTATGTAGGGTAGAAGAACTCATGTCATATTTCCGGCAAATCCGGCTATTTGATTTTCCATTATTCGGACACCCCTTATATATATTTTATTTCATTCGCATTTTTGTGTCCACTTTTTAAAAATAAATCCAATAATTCAATACCGTGTTTTATGAGCAGACAGGTATATAATGGAGTGCAGTTCGTACACCGGTGCTGCTTTAACGGCGTTGTCGTAGGTCTTGTATTCCGCTACCGAAGGTTGCTGGTACAGTTAATTCTGGTACATATTTTGGTGATGAAATGTGACCTGTATCTGATACAACAAATAGATCAGCATTAGCAGCTAAAGCTGATCTTTACACTCAAATTAAGCAAATGATTCTTTGGGCTAGCGCCCTAGGTTATTCATAAGACGGCCTAAATCAAGTTTTTCCTAACTCTACCCTTGTGCATAAAAATAATGGTTGTCCAACCGACAATTTTAGTTTTCGCTAAAAGTATGGTGCTTTTGGGTAAGTACCCCCTTTGAAGTATTTATAATTTAGTATAATAAACAGCATTATCATGTATAAAGGAAGAAAAGGGAAGGGAAGGAAAGACTATATGCGCAGAGTTACTTCTATTTTACTAACAATTGTAATAATTTTTAGTTCAACGGGCTTCGGTTATAGTAATGAAGTTGCCGCCGCGGCCAGCTACATTAACATATCTATGAGCCAAGGTGGCACAGCTGCAAATCCTACTGTCATATTGACAGTAGATACAGGGGGGAAAGGCATCGCAGGAGTAACCTATGAGAGGGGTTACAACAAAACGGCAGATGCAAACAGTCCGAGATTATATGGAGTGGTACCCAATATTCCATTTACAATGGAAGATGTCAATCGATATGTTAATGTTTATGTCCAGCTAGAAGATGGTACATCTGCCACAGAAAGCTTTGAACTGACTGGAAAGCGTGTCTATAACAGCGGGGGAGGAAGTTTTTCCATCTATCCGAAAACACCCCTGACGGACAGTGCATCTACAGATCTAATTGTTGATGTGGTTGATGGAAATGTTGGGGGAGGAGATAACGGTCCATTGGCAGTCGTTGATGACGAAGTTTGGGTATTCACTACTAACAGCCAAGTGGTTCGCATATTTAAAACCAGTGATTTAGAGCAATACTTCGGAACAAGCAAAACGATACCTAGAACTGAGTTTAGTATCCCTGGTAAAAATTTTACAGAATATGCAAACAGCATAATTTATGATGGCAGATATGTGATGGCTGTTGATTCTTCACTCAATCTAGTCATTATAGAGAAGAACGGAAACAGCAAAGCAGTGATAGATGCACAAACACTGATTGAAAACTATAATTACACGGATATTAAGGGGAAAATTTCAGCTATCACCTCTGATGGCAAGAACCTATATCTATTGACAAATCAAGGAAAGCTGTTTAAAGCCGAAAAAAATAGCGATGGAAGTTATACGATAAATACAACGACACTATTATCTTTGACATCCAGTCAGTATTCTAGCGGGAACTATTTGGACATGGCGTTTGATGGAACAAATATTTGGATTCCCGGAAACTGTGCATCGGTAACTAAGTACAACACACAGACAGAAAGTGCTGATTTTATCACAACAAATGGATATGTAAGTAAAGTTATATTTGATGGAAAAGAGCATGTATATCTAACAGGAGCGCGTGAGATTCCAGGAACGCCCCCAAGATATATCGAGAAGCTTGATATAAGCAGCACAGGTACTCCAGAAAAAGTATTTATGGATATGGGTGCAGGCGGGTATCAAGAGGATATGAGTTTTGACGGAAGAAATATATGGATACATAGTTATGGAGTCAACTATAACAATGAAAGATATGATACGGTGACCAATAGTAAGGTTACCATACCGACCAGTACGTGGGAGGCAAACGGCGGAGTTAGACTTAGTAATGTAATTGGTGTATACGATGGGAAGTATCAGTGGTTTTGGAACTATGCAAATAAAGATATTACCGTAGTTGGAAGAACCAAAAAAATATCTTATGGTTCTCTGGAAAAATATTTTTCGGAGTCGCCAGTGTTACCTAGCGATACCATTGTTTTTGCTGATGACCGCCCTAGCACAAACCCAGAATATGTGGATATAAAAACAAGTGCAGGAGAATCTCTTTCTGAAATCGTACATGTGGCATGGACTTTTGATGAAACCGAAACAGGTGCTAATTCAAAGGATGCTGCATTTTTCCAAAATATGAATAACTACGCAGATGATAGCACTTTTCGAAAAAATGCTTGGAGAGAATACGCTTCTAAGACTGGAAAATATTTTGAGATCAATTCAGAAGATCCATATTTTCCTGCAAGAGATAGTGGGACAGGTGACTTTACTTTTTCCATGCCCACTTTCCCCAAAACAAATGGATACTATACCGTCTATATGAGAGCCGCAGATGGATCAGAAGTGATAGACAAAATATATATTGATAACTACAAAGCAGTGGGTATTGTTAATATTTATATTCAAGAAGTGGATGCTTCGGGAACACTGATAGAGCCAGTTAACTATATTTATAAGGATGTGGATGCTACAAACATGGTTGGAAGCACTGCAACTATCAGCGTTGCGGAGCAGATTCCATATTTAGAAGAGATGGGATATATTCTCTTTGGGTCAAGCACGAGAACCGTTGAGGTCACAGCGGAATCGGAGGTTTCTTTTTGGGCGAAAAGGGATTTGAGAAAGTGGTCCAATATTGTTATGAAGCCTTACTATATGAATGAAGCCAACGAAAAAGTATATATTCCAATTACTTCTCCGGAAAGACTCCAACTAGTAGGGACAACCGTGAAGGTAGAAGCGCCTCATCTTGAGCTGTACAAGATTAAAAATTTAGCAGAGGGTACAAAAACCGTCACGATTGTAAATGGCGGGACAAGTGATGCCGAATATGGTACAACGGAAGTTGAGTTTGAATACGTTCCTGTTAACACTTCGTTACTCAATAAAGGGATTGAAGTGGATTCCGAGGGAATTCCGACGGGTACAATTGTTTACAGTGACAGGGTGGACGGTGATGAAGGCTCTACAAAAGGAATTGCTGCCAAGATGTTAGACAATTGGGAGCTGGATGGGCTTGTAAATTACGATGCTTTCGGGAACTTTTCAGGCATAGAAACAAACGTAGCCATGAAATTGGCAACTTTTGGAACGGACAAAGAAGTGGTTTTTGCCTATACTCATAAAACGGTTGACATAAAGGTAAACTATGTAAGAAAAGATGATAAAGATGTTGTATTGGCAAGTGATATCTATACCGTTAAAGTTGATAGTGATCTTACTTTGGTGGCAAAAGATATTGCTGGATTTCGATTAGATGATCCTTCTTCGAATAAAATAAAAATAACAGCATCACAGGAAAACTCCTTAATAACGTACACCTTTGAATATGTGCCTAATGGATTGATTGTTGGGATAAAAGGTGTTGAAGTGGATTCCGGAGGGAATCTCACAGGAAATGTTGTATATTCTCAGCAGGTAGAAGGAGGCGAAACCGATAAAAAGACTGTGCCTGCTAAGAATGATTTTGTAAACTGGAAACTAGTTGGTTTAGTAAATTATAATGAAGATGGCACATTTAAAAACATATCCGAAGGAACGATGGAAAAGGAAATTACCTTCGGTACAGATAAAGAGATTGTCTTTGCTTATGAAAGAATCATGACAAAGGTTATCGTAAAGTATATTGAAGATGGTACAAATGTTGAAGTGGGTACAGCTGATACTTATACAGTTCCTTTAAATACACAATTTATAGCAACGGCAAAAGCTGTTGATGGGTATAAATTAAAGGATTCTTCAGCCTACCAAACAGCACTTACTGCAGATGGTGAAATTGTGCATTCCTTTACTTATGTAAAACTGGGAGCGACTGTAAAACGCAGGGCACTTTTAGAGAACTCTGATGGAAAAGTATTGGCACAAGCGTCAAAAGATGCACCATTAGGGAGCACGAATGTTTTTGTTTCTGCAAATGAGTTGAGTGCCATGCTAAGTCCACGATATGTGCTGGATACAACGCAAAGCACGAATCCGGCTACGTTAGCCTTAGTGGGAGAAAATTCGGTAGTGGATTTTATCTTTAAAGAGCAGAAAACGGCTGTTCAGGTTAATTATGTTGATGGAAGTGGAAATTCTATTGCAGAAAGCAAAACCTATGAGGTTCCTTATGGACAGACGATTAGAGAAAATGCCATAAGTGTTGCAAATTATTTTGTTTCTACAGGTTGTGAGCCTTCCTTTACCAAGGTTGCAGCTCAAGGAATAGAGAATATTACCTTTAGATACACAAAGTCAAATGGCGCGATAACCATCATTGCCAAGGATGGCGATACGGGTGAGATTTTATCTTACAAAACCTATGAAGGGGAACAAGGAAAAACCCTAACCATAGATTCTGAAAGTGAGTTTGCAGGGGAACGCTTTCTGGATTATTACGTGCTGGACGTAAGCAGTGATGGGACACAAAGCGCGGTCTATGATGCTTTTCATAAAGAGATTATCTTTATCTATGACAAGCAAAGCTATACACTGACCATTAATGCAGTAGATGATGCAGGCAATAGTATAAATTTCTTTGATGGCACTACTTCTAAGGTATTTACTTTCAATATAGGAGAAGCATATAGTGTTTATGCACCGCCTGTAAGTGGATACAGCATCAAAGCAGGTACAAGTAACCATACCAACAACAATGGAATTACAAAGGATGAGACGTTTACCTTTGAGTATGAGCCAATTGTGAAAACGGTTAATGTGATCGTTAAAGCAATTTCGGAGGATGGCTCCGTATTAATCGGCTCAAGCGTCATCCAAGGTGATAGAGGGAAGTCTGCTACAATCAAAGCAGAAGATTATATTGGGACGCTTTATGACCCGGACAAATGGGATTTAGTTGATGATGCAGAAAAAACAATTCAATATGGTCTGGATTATGAGGTGAAGTTTAAATTTAAAAGAAAACAAGTCAAGCTTACGGTAAACTATTATGACGACTCCAATGACAAGGTTTTATTAAGCGAAGTTTTTGATGTAGATACCATGTCCAGTGAAGTTGTTGCCATGAAAGGGTTTAGCAATTATCGTTTAGCAGAAGGACAAAATGCGTCTGAACACGTTGACATAGGAACCACTGATAGTACGGTGACCATTCACTACGTGGCGGTAACAGGTAATATTGGGGTCATAGCCATAGATGCTGATACCGGTGACATCTTGGAAGTGAAAGCTTACTCAGGCAATGTGGGAGAATCCTTTACCCTCACAGAAGCGATGTTAGGAACTTTTGAGACTTATGCACATGCCGGATATATTTATGATGATGAAAGTGTCTTGACATTAGACTCTATTGATGAGGACCCTTCTAAAAACATCATGAAGTTAAAGTTTAACAAAAAAATGGCGAATATTACCGTGAAATACTTGGATAAAAATGGAAATAATGTATTGCCTGATAGTGAGTATCAGGCTCAATACGGAACGATGCTTAAAGAGTATGCTTTAAATGTGAACCTATATAATCTGACTTCTGAAAGCTATGTTGAGTATAAAAATATCGACAAAGACTATGAAATCATTTTTAAATATGAACAAATTATTATTCCCGATGGCGTCATTAATCTGATTGCCCAAACGGTAGACGGGAAAACTTTGGCGGTAAAATCCGTAACTGGAGTCATCGGGGTTGAGGAAATCTTTGATGCCAATACGGTATTTGGAATAATAACAGGGTACCAACTGTCAGGAACGGGTCAAGCATCAGGCGTTTATGAAAACGGGTTTGTCAATATTATCTTTATCTATAAAAAGGTTGATATGAGAATCGATGTTATTGCAAAGAATGGCACAACAGGTGCGGTGATTACCTCTGAGGTACTTTATGTTCAGGAAGGAGCGGACACAGTAGTGTATGCGCCTCATATTGAAGGATATCAGGTGTTAGGAGAACAGTCTGTTGCATTAAAAAATGTAACGAAAGCACAAACCATAACCTTTAATTACCTAGCCTTAAACAATATTGTCATCCATAAAGGAATCGAAGTCGGTGAGGACAATAAGCCAACAGGCAATACTGTGTATGTTAAAAAAGCATATGGCAACAATTTAACGACCTTTACGGTAGATGCAGAAATGGCATTGGAAAACTGGGATATTGTCGGTCTTGTAAATTATGATACTGATGGTAAGTTTGTAGATATTAGCTCTGGTATCACTTCAAAAGAAGTCACCTATGGTACGGATTTAGAAGTTGTATTTGCCTATAAGCGCAAGATGATTGATTTTACGGCAAAATATGTGGAAGACGGAACCGGAGTTTTACTGGGACAGGATATCTATAAAATACCTCTAAACACAGAAATTACGGTCAATGGGAAGGCAATTGAAGGGTACAAGCTAAAAGAGAGTGATGCATATTCAGCAACCATTCTTGCAACGCAGAGTACTACAGAAACTACCTTTGTTTACGAAAAACTAAGTGAAACAGTGGTTAAAGTGGCACGTCTTAATGATGCGGAAGGAAAAATACTTGCACAATCTTCAGTAAATCATCCCTTGGGAAGCACCAATGTGGAAATAAATGCGGACGATCTAGAGAAAATGCTAAAACCCAGGTACCTATTAGATGCAGATAAAACACCTTCACCGTACATCTTGGCAGAGGTGAAAGATGGTTCTGTTGTCACATTTATTTTTAAAGAACAAAGAAGTAATGTGACTGTGCGATATTTAGATGAGGATGGCAATGAAGTAGCAACGGCTAAAACCTACTCTGTTGCTTATGGTGAGGCAATTAGGGAAACGGCATTAAGCATTAAGGATTATTATCTTGATATGACAACTTCTTCACCAAATGTAACGTTTGATGCTGCAAATAAAGAGACATATAATATTGACTTTACTTATAAAAAGTCAAATGGCAGTGTATCTGTCATTGCAAAAGACAAAGCCAGTGGAGAAATTCTTTACTACAAGGTGTATGCTGGAGAGCGAGGGGAGTCCTTATCCATTGATTCTGCTACGGAGTTTGCAGCAGCAGAATTCTTAAGTTACTATAAATTGGATACTGATTTAAGCACAGCTGCGCAGACTATGGAATATCAAGATGCGCATCAAGAAATGATTTTCTTATACAGCAAGGAGACCTTTGATGTAACCATTACTGGAAAAGATGCAAACACCGGAGAGAGGATTACGTTTTTTGACGGGGTAACTTCAAAGACACTAACCTATAATAAAGGGGACAAGTATTCTATCTATGCACCTCCTGTTGCAGGGTACATAATCAAAGAAGGTACTGCTAATGTTACAGAAAATGCAACAGGAATTACAGGTAATGAGACTTTTGAATTTGTGTATGAGAAGATCAATTCGAATACGAATATCACAGTAAAAGCGGTCTCTGACGATGGAACGGTAATCATTGGCGTTCAGGTGATTAGCGGAACGATGAATGAAAGTGTCACTGTTGATATCGCTGATTATGCAAGTCTGTATGACCCGGCGAAATGGACCCTTGTAGGTGAGGACAAGAAGACAGTTACTTATGGGGTAGATAAAGAGGTTGTTTTTACCTTTAAAGGAGAAAAGGTTAATGTAACCATCAAAGCGGTAGATCAATCTACTGGGATGGCCTTGCCTTTTTCAGAACCATCAAGCATCAGTGTCAGCATAGGAGGTTCCCTTGCTGTCTATGCACCGCACATTAGAGATTATGTTGTTGAGGGGCAATCTTATGTTAATTTAAATAATATTAGCAAAGCAGAGACGGTTACCTTTATTTATAAGAAAATAGCTGTTCCAGACAGAATTATAGAGAAACATATTTCTTATGTGAATGAAAGTCAGGTGCTCATAAAATCCATTATTCATGATGGTTCTATTGGCAGTGTTGTAGTGGCTAACCCATTGTCAAATGCAGAAGAGCTAGGGTACAAAATTAATATCAATTCCGATATGGAAAAGACGGCTATTCACGGCAATGAAAAAGAAATTGTATTCCTGTACGACCGAATTATGAATGAGTTGAAGATCGATTACAATGTTGACATTTATGATACTCATGAAGATTTTCAAGCAGGAAATGCCTCAGGGCAATTAACCGAGGCAGATAAGGCTGATAAGGCGCCACTTCTAGTAAATAAAACCGTTAGAGTGGAAAAAGACGGATATTATACTGTGACTGCACCATTTGAAAACGATTATATTATCAATATCGTAAAAAACACGACTCCGCTGAGAGATTCTATTGAAATGAACGCTAATAGAACGGTGGACTACTATTATAGAAATATAACAGGCAATGTCCTTGTCAGAGCAGTCGTTCTTGATGATAACGGTAAAATTGTACTGAATGGAAAGAAGTATAAGCTTCTTGCGCAATTAGATGATAATTGTTCTGTGGGAGAAGTTTATACAAATGCAGAGGCAATTAGAAGCGATTTAGAAAATCTGCTGTCGCCGGGATATGTGTATAAAACCTCTGGTGGCTTGTTGGAAGGGGCAGAAAGTTTTACACCTATGGCGGGGGATACCTACAAAGACCATATCTTAACCTATGAATTTATAGGAGATTATAAGGAAGTAATCGTTTCCTACTATGGTGCAAATGAAACGCTGTTGCCGGCAAAAATTTTGGGACTGTCCAGCAATCCAGAAAAAGTAAGAGTTCTCAACGGAGATTATATATCAAAGTATGCACTAAATGTTAATGATTATAATTTCACCATGTCCAGCCTAAATGGATCACCTTCTACTGAAAGCTATCACAATGTACAGGTTGTAGAAAATGGGACATTAGTATTCAGGTATGAACCGATGGAACTTTTACAAGAAGTAACGTTAAACTTAATGAGTGGCGGTGTCACATTAGGTACGGAAACGATTAGTGTAATGTCAGGGCAAAGAATTTATGCACCATATGTAGACGGGTATACACCAGATAAGAAATATGTGGACTTGGGGACTGATATAGATTCCTCCTATGTGTTTACTTATACGAAGATTGCAACAAGCTCAGGTGGTGACAGCAAAACAATCTATGTGGAAGATTCCACATATAAATTACCGTTTCAACATAATGCTTTTATTACGGGCTATGAAGATGGAACCATGGGCGCAGAGAGAAGTATTACCCGTGGGGAGGTTTCTATGATGTTGTATAATATTTTGCACGATGCATCAACAGACAGCAAAGGGTATCCCACTACTTCCTCATTAACCGACGTTAAACAAACTGCATGGTATGCAAAGGCTGTCAACTACATGCAAGTGCAAGGATACATATACGGATATGAGGACGGAACCTTTAAGCCTGAAAATGAAATAACTCGTGAAGAATTTACTGCTGTGTTATCTAGAATTTTTGGAAAAGGAAAATCTGCTGATATCACGGGTCTTCCAGTGGGGTTGAGCACGTGGTCAACAGAAGCTGTGATAGATGCATATGCAAGTGGATTTTTTAAGGATATTGATTTGAAGCAGTATGAATGGAGGGGAGCAATCAAGAGGGCAGAGGTTATTGTAATGATAAACAATGCAATCAAAAGAGTTCCGAACAAGGCTTATTTGGATACTTTAAAGGCTCCATCTGATTTACAAAAGAATCACTGGGCATACTATCACATCCTAGAGGCACTAAATAATCATGGTGGTTTTTATAAGGATCACTTTGGTGAAGAGCAAGAAATCATTAAATAAAGATGATATGGATAACTTAGAAAGGATGTCTGAGGGCATAGCCAACAAAACAATGAAAGCAGCGGAGGGTATTCTTTTAAGGGAAATATTTTTAGAGGAAAAGTATTCTGTGATCTTTGCGGGCTAAAAAAGATATGCTATAAAGGAATCCCTAAAATTGGAACAGCAAGATACACTTTTCTTTGTAATCAATACAAACAAAACTTGAAATTATCTAAGAGCAGTAAAAGATGTTTAGGTGAGCTAGAGCTTATTGATACTATTCTTTCAAGTTTGAAAGGACATGAAAATTCTTTTTTCAAATGAAGGAGAAAGAACAGCATCTATAATCAAAGGGATTTACTAAGAGGCAATATATCCTCAAAAAATATCCTGCAATACTATGAGGTTTTGGAATTTATTGATGATGGATATAGCGGAACAGCGTTTCATCACCCACAGTTTCAGCGGATGAGTGGCGATGCGCGCAACGGCAGAATCAACTGCGTGGTGGTCAAGGACCTGTCACGCTTTGTGAGAAACTACATCCAAAGCGGTGGGCACACCGACTACCTGTTCCCCTCACTGGGGTGCAGATTTATCGCAATCAATGAAGGCATCGACACCCTCGAAAAAAAGAATGGGCCGACTGCGGTATGGGAATGAAATTTGTGGAGGTAGCAACACCCAAAAGGGTGGTCAAAAATAACCATCACTTATACATCTGCTGTACCTACTCCAAGGGTGGCAAGGGAGCTAGCAGAGTGTGTTCTCCGACTTAATCCTTGGTGACATTCGCGAATAGATAAGACTGATTGCCATAGATGAGCGTGCTGTAATTGCTGAAATTAAAGGCAAAAAGTAAGCGGATACCACCTTGGAGCAAAAGGCACTGGAGAAAAATTTACAGTCTATTCGCCACTGATTGTCAGAGTTGGAACGACTCATCACCAGGCTGTGCGTTGAAATGGTCCTGGGCGATATCCCCCATGAAAAATAGCAACAGGAAAAGCGAATACTGGCGGCACAGCTTGCCGAGCAATTAATCCACTCACAGGAAGTCGATCATGACATCCGTGAGTGGGTTTCTCTTATCCAAGGCTCAAAAGGCATGGAAAGGCTTGACTGTGAGCTACTCAAAGATAATGGTAGGGCAGAATACATTAGTAGATTGAGTAGAATGGCGGGAAATCACCATTATCTACAACTTTGTGAGGCAAATTGTTTGACCATCTTAATGCAAGTATTGACTGGACGATTTTGGGGATGTAATATAATCAATCAAGTATCAATGCGATTTATTTTTCACGACCGGTGAAAGTGTACACACAATTACCGCTAAAATCAAGAACCCGAGAAAGTCCAATATGTTATATAGACAATTTAAGACACGCAAACTGAATATGAGAAAAATGGCTACTGAACTATGTTTCAGTAGCCATTTTTGGTAAAGTAAACGCGTTCATAGTGAATAGTGGGCCTCTACTGAAAACAGGAGAGGAAAAAGCAAAAACTGAAATTTTTCTGATTGATTATTTTTATGGCTTAAAAATGACTCCTGCTGTTTTCACATATATTGCTAACAAACGCACAGCTTTCAATGGCCGTTCGGGTCCCTGTATCTATACAAATAATTACAAAATATGTTATAATTATTTTTTTGAATAAACTCAACAAATATGTTTTAAATAAGACGCTATGTCATGCTTGAATGTGGAGGTAAGATTGATTATGAATATTTTTGATGATGATGTACTAAACACACTTAATCTTTGTATCGACGGTGTTTTTATCGAAAATCTCAACGGTGACATTTTGATGTGCAACGCAACGGGGGCGGAGATGTTTGGTTACACTGTAGAAGAGATCACACAACTAAATATTCGAGATTTTGTGCCTCCTGAAGAAACTTATTATTTAAAAGACGAATATGCTGCAAGTGATTTGTACCCTACTGAATATATTCGCCGTGTCAATATCAAAAAGGATGGGACGCCTATTTTTACTGAGGTCAATTCTAAAATTATCATTTCAAATGGTGTGGAATATATCATTGCCTTTGTTCGAAATGGGGCGGGAATCGGTCGTGATGATCCAAGAGCTCCTGTAGCACAGATGTCTACAACATTTTGGCAACGCATTAAGGAAGAAGAAAACCAAATTGTATTGCCACTTTATGACTCGGTTGGCAAAGTAAAAAGTATTATACCTTTAACGGCGGTGGAATACATAGAAAGCAATTTAAAAAAACTACGGTTTTGCTTGACAGATGGTTCTATTTTAGAAGGGTATGGGACATTGAACCACTTGGAGGAAAGTATTCCTTCTATGGGAAGCTTCCTGCGGTGTTATCAAAGCAATCTCATCAATATGCAATATGCCGAATTGGATGAACAACATGGCATATTCATCATGCAAAGCGGTGCAAGGGTTCCCATTCGTAAGCGCCAGTATCGTCAAATCAAGCAAGTGTACTACAATTATAGAATCATGATGAAATAAAAGATCAGTAGCTTATGGCATAAATGCCCGGGGCTGCTGATTTTTTTTGCAAATTCTTCCTATATTTTGCGGGTCCTGTCATTTGACTATAAGATACAAGGAAAATATTGTATAATAAATTTTGAATTTTTTTACACAAGTGTCTCATTCAAGGAGGAATATAACCTATGAAAAAGCGAATACTTAGCCTAATGCTTGTTTTCTGTATGGTATTTACCATGGTACCGATTTCGGCACTAGCGACAGAGAGCATGTCACCAATCGGAATAAGTTATGTACCAGACAGCGGCGAGCCTGCTGCATGCCCACACACATATCACAACGAAAATTGCGGTTTCAGTGAGGGCAAACCAGCAGTAGCCCAGAGTGAATGCACCTATACCCATGAGCATAATGAAGTTTGTGGATATGAAGAGGGTACAGTAGAAATCCCTTGTGATAAAGCTTGCGAGGGAGAGCACGCGCAGGACTGTACTTTTGCACCAGAAACCCTAGGGACAGACTGCACAGACAGTCATGTACATGATGACATTTGTGGGTATAGAGTGGGGAGCGAACAAATTGCAGGAACAGACTGCACTCACGAGTGCGAGTACTGTACCGATAACACCCCAGAACCACCAAATCAGGATTGCATCTGTGATTCTATTATTGCGAATGAGGGTGAACACACCGACAAGAACTGCCCGTTTTTTGTGGAAAAACCAGTGGTAGAATGCAATTGTGAAGGCAAATGCGCCCTTGCAGACGAGGAAAATGGCATTGTGCAAAGTATTAACCGTGACTGTCCTGTTTGTGGTGTATATGAGGCTGATTTCATCTTATGTAATGGTACGGAAGCTGTGATGATGGGAGCAGAAAAGGGAGTAGAAAAGGGAGTATCTGAGCAATTCGACCTACCAATGGGCAAGACTTATTACTTTGACCTATCGGGAGAACTTGGCGAAGTGACAAACGGTGTATCCGATAAAATAGGAAAAATCAACGCAGGCAGATATGCTTTAACTGTTGAAGGCAATAAAGTAGGACTGCCCGACGGTACTTTGAGTTATGTGCCCTTTACTTATGTAGGAACAGTGAATGCGTATAGCCTTGAAGATTCTGATAAAGATATTCCAACAACAGAAGATCGTGCTAATCAATTAAAGTCCAACCGTAGTCTGTTTGTGTCAGACTACGTTGTCAGCTATGGGCATGCTTGGAGCAGCTTACACTTCAGAGGAGATCTCATCTTTGGTAAGAGTTTTGATACCATCTATGTGCTACGCTCGTTAAGTGCAGGAAGCGCAAAAGAAAATGATGCTTCAGATGATTTAGGTGGCACACCCACTTCCAACGAATGGGACAGTATTTTAAAGAAAGATAGTAGTTTTATCAAAAACTGGCAGGATATCTACTCTTGGGGGCAGGATACCTACTTTCAAAATGACAACAATTTTCGCACTAAACGTGGGTACGTTTCCGCCTATAAATTGAGTAATGGTCATACGACTACTACCTATACGAATACTGGCTGGCGTCCTGCCCTTGAGGTGGAAGACTTTGTGCCCGAGAACGCTCTGGAAGGCGTGGAGCTTGACTTAAATGGCGGACATTTAGGTACAGACACCTCTGTAACTTCAATGAATATTGTTTGTATCGGAGATACATATAAAGCACCAAGTGTAGAGGCATTGACTGCGCCAGTTGGAAAAGAATTTGATAAGTGGCAGGACACCGACGATGCCAGCACAAGCTATCAGCCAGGCGAAACCGTGGCAAGCACAGTAACAAACTTGACAGCACAATGGAAGGTGATTGAACAATTTAACCTTACAAACGGCGAAACCTTCTATTTTGACCTGTCGGGAGAACTTGGTGTAGTGAGCGAGGGAGTGTCCGATAAAATAGGGAAAATCAACGCGGGTGAAAATGCCATAACAGTTGACGGCAATAAAGTAGGACTTCCCGATGCGAGCTTAAAATATGTACCCTTTACTTATGTAGGCACAGTGGACGGGTATAACCTTGAAATTGATGATAAAGGAACTGCAACAACAGAAGCACGTGCTAATGAATTGAAATCCACCCGCAGCTTGTTTGTGTCAAATTATAATGTTAGCCACAGCAAGAGTTGGAATGATTTAAACACGAGAAATCTTATCTTTGGCAAGAACTTTGGCACAAACTACAAGCTTAGATCCTTGAGTGCAGGAAGTGCAGGCGAAAATAATCCTTTAGATAAGTTAGGGGGGACGCCCGCATCTAATGAATGGGACAGTATTTTAGAAAAAGATAGCAGCTACATCAAAAATTGGGAAAAAATCTACTCTTTTGGGCAGGATACCACTGAGCAAGATAGTAGGGAACGTGTAGTTCGAGGCTCACATTCGGATTCGTACTACAATTCTCACTCTACATCTGTTTTCGGTCCAGCCTATGGTTGGCGACCAGTCCTTGAGGTATCGAAAACTTTGTCCAACGACGATCTTAAAACTATAACGCTGAACTTAAACGGCGCTCATTTAGGCACAGACACTTCTGTAACCTCAATGAACATTGTTTATTCAGGGGAAACCTTTAAAGCGCCAGACGGCCAAAGCTTGGCTGCTCCGTCAGGAACAATGTTTGATAAGTGGCAGAATACGGCTAATTCAAAAATAACTTATGAGGTAGGCGAAGATGTACCAAACAATGTCACAGGCTTGACTGCACGATGGAAGGCCATTGAGAAATTCGCTTTGCCAACAGGCCAAACCTACTACTTTGACTTATCGGGAGAGCTTGGTAAAGTGACAAACGGTATATCCGATAGAATTGGAAAGATCAACGCAGGCGATAATGCAGTGGTGGTAGATGGAGTCAAAATGGGGACTCCGGATTCTAGTCTGCATTATGTGCCATTTACCTATGTAGGAACAGTATATTCCTATAACCTAGAAAATTCTGACAAAGGAATAGCAACAACGGAAGGCCGTGCGAATGAATTAAAATCCACCCGAAGTCTATTTGTGTCAAATTATAATGTTAGTTATCAAAAGTCTTGGGAAGGCCTCAACGATGTTGGGCTCATCTTTGGTAAGAACTTTAACAACAACTACCAGCTCCGTTCGCTAAGTGTGGGGAGTGAAAACGAAGATATTCCACCATATGTATCGGGTGGCACACCTACTTCTAACGAGTGGGATAGTATTTTAAAGAAAGGTAGTGGCTATATCAAAAATTGGCAGGAAATATTCTCTTGGGGGCAGGATACCTCTGTGAAGAGGATAGATGAGTGCGGTATGCGTGGTTATCAATATGATGATTTCTGGAGCTCCCATCGTTTTGATTGGGGCAGTGGGAAAATGATAGGCTGGCGTCCCGTCCTGGAGGTGATGGACTCTCTGGATTATGATGCTCTGAAATCCGCGGAGCTTAATCTAAATAGCGGATATTTAGGAACAGACACCTCTATAACTTCATTGAATATTGTTTATGTCGGAGATACCTTCAAAGCACCAAGTGGAGAAGGCTTGACAGCACCAAAAAGGATGATGTTTGCTAAGTGGCAGAAAACTGACGATGCAAGCATTACCTATGAGGCAGGCGAAAATGTGCCAAGCACTGTAACAAGCTTGACTGCACAGTGGGTTGATGCTCCTGTGCGTGAGCAATTCACCCTGCCAGTAGGAAAGACTTATTACTTTGACCTGGCGGCACATGCAGACCCAATAAGCGATGGTGTGTCCGAAAGAATTGGGACAATTAATGTAGGAAAAGAAGGACCTGATGGATATCCTGGCTTGCCAGACACCACCTTACACTATGTTCCTTTTACTTATGCAGGCACAGTGGATGCGTATAGCCTTAAAACTGCAATGGCAACAACGGAGGAATGGGCAAGCACGAATCAATCCGAACGAAGCCTGTTTGTGTCAGATTATAATCTTAGCCACAGCCAGAGTTGGAATGTGTTCAAATTTATGTCTCGCATCTTTGGCTCTAAATTTAACAATGACTACACACTCCGACTGTTAAGCACGGGAAGTACTACCGAAAACAATCCATCAATTGGGCTAGGGGGCACACCCACATCAAACGAGTGGGATAGTATACTAAAAAAAGATAGTGGATATATTAAAAACTGGCAAAATATCTACTCTTTAGGGCAGGATTCCTATGCAAGTGCTTCATCGGACTGCACCATTCGTGGTTATTCGTCCGCTACTAATTGGGACCATAAGCTTGCGACGGAAAAAGGTGAGACCATTGGCTGGCGTCCCGCTCTTGAAGTATCGAAAGGTCTATCTAGTGACGCTCTTAAAGCGGTAACGCTGGACTTAAATGGCGGACATTTAGGCACAGACACTTCTATTACCTCAATTGAAATTGTTTGTTCAGGCTACACTTTTAAAGCACCAAGTGCAACTGGGCTAACAAGTCCAACTGGGAAAACATATAGTGGGTTTTATTGGAAAGGCAGCGACGATAAAGCTTATGAGGTTGGCGCAGATGTGCCAAAAAATGTAACAAGTTTGACGGCACAGTGGAAAGCGACTGAACAATTCACCCTCCCACTAGGCAAAACTTACTACTTTGACCTGTCGCAAGAGCTTGGCACAGTTACAGACGGTATTTCCAATAGTATTGGAAAAATCAATGGAGGTGACAAAGCATTAACTGAAGATGGAGTCAAAAAGGGTATTCCAGACGTTACCCTGCATTATGTACCATTTACCTACGTAGGAACCCTGAATGCATATAATTTATATGCCCCATACGGTCCAACGGAAGAATGGGTACGCCAAAATAAATCCGACCGCAGCCTGTTTGTATCGGACTATAATGTCAGCTATGGAATTTCGTGGTATGATCTCCACAGGCGTGGTCTGATCTTCGGCGACGAATTGGACAAAAATTATAGGATTCGCTTGCTCAGTTCGGGAAGTGACACCAACTACCAATCAGCTTCTGACTTAAAAGGTACACCTATCTTAAATGAATGGGATTGTATCTTAGAAAAAGATAGTACATATATAAAAAATTGGTCGTTTTCATCATTGGGACAGGATTCACACATCCATGATGAAACCCGCTGTACTATCCGCGGTGGCTCAAAAGGTATCAACCATTGGAGTATCACAAGTATGACACAGAAACAATACTGGAGACCCGCTCTTGAGGTGCTCAATCCTAAACAACTAACCTCTGAAGGATTGAAAGCAGTAACGATTAACTTAAATGGTGGACATTTAGGCACAGATACTTCAATAACATCAATGAATATTGTCTGTGCAGGCGAAAATTTTAGAGCACCAAGCGATGAGGGGTTAACTCGCCCAAGGGGAAATACCGACACTTACTTTAAGTGGAACACTAAAGCTGACGGCACAGGTACAGAGTATGTCGTTGCCACAGATGTACCAAGCAGTGTAACAACACTGTATGCGCAGTGGGAGAAGACTCCTGCCTCTGTCACCCACATTATCACTGCAACAGCAGGCACTGGCGGTAGCATTTCGCCAAGTGGCAGTGTGAGGGTAAATTTCGGTGAAACCAAAAATTTTATCATAACACCAAATAGCAATTACTTAATTGCAGAGGTAAAGGTGGACGGCGTAAGTCAAGGTAACATCACCAGCTACACCTTTAGCAATGTTACAGCAAACCATACTATTTCCGCGAGCTTTGCCTATAACGGTGGCGGGTCTTCGTCTGGTGGAGGTAGCTCCAACAATGATAATGACAGCAAGATCCCAATAACCCCACCGCCATCTGATAACCCAAACACCTCAACCGAGGGTACCATCAAGCTTGATGGTAAGGTGGATTCCAACGGCAACGCAACCGTAAGCATTATCGACCAAAATGTAAACGATGCTTATAATAAAGCCCTTGCTGATGCAAAGAAAAATGGCAACGAGCAAAACGGTATTACCCTTGTGGTCAATATAAACACAGGCAACAAAACAACTAATAGCTTGACCGTGAATTTGCCAAAAACTGTGCAGGAAAATATCATCAGCAAGAAGATTGTGAACACAGTTGTTGTAGTGGATAATCCAGATATTATAATTGATATGGATTTGGCAACAGTCAAGGAAATCAACAGGCAGGCAAGGGCAGATGTAACCATCACAGTAATAAAGCAGGATGGCAGTAAGCTGACTGGCACTGCAAAAACTGCTATTGCTGCCCGCCCTGTCTTTGATCTAAAAGTAAATTATGGTAGCGGCAAGCAGGTGAAAAGCTTTGGCACAGGCAGTGTAACGGTATCTATCCCATACACTCTTGGGGCAAACGAAAAGGCAGGCAATGTGCAAGCTGTTTATGTGGATGAAAATGGTAAAGTGCAGTGGTTGACCGGTTCGGTATATGATAGTGGGGAAAAGGTAGTTAGCTTTAACACCAACCATTTCTCTATTTATGGCGTTGGCTATAAAATCACAAATACAGCCTTTACCGACATCACAAACCATTGGGCAAGGGAAAATATTGAATTTGTTGTAAGCCGTGGGCTATTTAGTGGCACAAGTGCAACCACCTTTAGTCCAAACAAAGCTATGACAAGGGGAATGTTTGTTACAGCCCTTGGCAGACTTGCGCAGGCAGACATAACTAGCTACAATCAAAGCAGTTTTACGGATGTAGCCGCAGGTTCTTACTACCTTGGTTATGTAGAGTGGGCAAGTAAAAATGGTATTGTAAATGGTGTTGGTGACAACAAATTTGCACCGGATCAAGCAATTAGCCGTGAGCAGATGGCGGTGATTATGGCAAACTACGCAAGAGCAATTGGCTTTAATCTGCCAAAGGCACACGCTGAAAACACCTTTGCCGACAATGTAAGCATAAATTCCTATGCAGAATCAGCTGTAAAACAAATTCAGATGGCAGGAATCATCAGTGGTAAAGATAGTAACAAGTTTGACCCACAGGGCATAGCTACCCGTGCAGAGGTTTCCGCAGTGCTGAAACGTTTTGTAGAGCTGATGATTGACAGCGACAACGAACAGTCTGGGCAATGACCACTCCAGCAAGTGGATGTACAACGGAAATGGTAGGGCACTCACAGGAAGCAAATTATCGGTGGTATCAGATACACCATTAGCAACTATGGCGAAATCTGAAGTGTTCCGTGTTTCAGCTTACAAGAATATGCAACAAGACTATTTTCAGTATACTCTATGTGGGTGATGTACCGAAAGTTGCAAGTAAATAATGAAATAGCGTAAAACAGAAAAATAGCAGTGGCGGTGCTTGAAACTCAGGCGACCGTCACTGCTTTTCTATACCGCAATTTGCCAAAAAAAAGGGTGATTATAATGGCAATATATAGCTGACCTCCCAAGGACAGGTACAGCTCCTCTTAAGGGCATATATCGCTGTCGTTTCCCTCCACTTCTGACAGTTTGAAAAGCGGCAAGGAGATGACTAATACTTATAATACTTTCGACACAAAAGGAAGCCAGAGAAGTTATGGCAAATTTATCAGAAATTTGTAAGGGGAATATTACGCTTAATGGCGAAGAGCTCAGTTGTTCAAAACAAAACGAGCAGGGACATGAAATCAAGTGACAGTCATTGATTTTTCTAACCGATCTTATAGACTATTCCAAAAGGTCAGCTTTTAAGAGTAGTTTAGATATTACTTATCACTATCAAGATTATTTGACGATGAGATTAAATACAGCTTTTGATTTTACAGCATTGATTTATTGTGATTATAACACTTTATCAAAAGGTGATAGAGTAATTATTATGAGGAACATACATCATCACCTCAAATCAGGGGGTAAATTTTTACTTGTTGTGTTCATTCGCCAAGTAAAACATATTGAAGAAGAACAGGTATGGGAAAACTAACAAAATGGCGACTTTTGTTGTGAGGGAGAATATATTGCATTTAGCAGATTTTACAAATATCCGAATAATGTTTTTTTGGAACGAAAACCAGTTGTTTCGGCTAAAGATACAGCAACCTATTATTTGTGAATAAGTTATTTTACAAGGAATGATTTCAAAAATGTAGCAAAAAATGCGGGATTTAAGGCATACATAGTGTTTGATAATGCCGCAGGTAATCCTTATAAGGAAGACAGAATGCTGAGAGTAGAACAGAAAATTTTGGAAGACCCAGCTCCACTGGCTTCTTATGCCAAATATGAAGAAAGTTAAAAGAATAAAAACAGACCGCCTCTACCGCTGATGATTCCTAGCGGCAGGGCGGTGAAGGGCTGGAAATTTAAGTAGGGTTTCTATCCCGCTATATGACGTTTTCACTTAACTTGAAGCGTGCAACGGAAGAGGGGTTGTGCACGCTCTAAAAATGTGAAAGCCGTCAGAAAGCCATAGAATGGAATACAATTATTCTTTTGGAAGCATTGAACCGGTATCGCGGGCTCTGATATGCCAAGATCCACGTTCCTCCAGTATTACCGGTGTATGCGCTTTGTTCGGGCTACAGGCTTCCAGCGCACCCTCGTAATAATCCAGCAACATTGGCTGGTAATCAGGATGTGCGATGCGTAGCATCTCAGCTACCCTCTGCTTGGGAGATTTATTGCGGAGATCGGCCACACCGTTTTCTGTAACAATAATACAAGGTTCATGCTCCGTGATATCTATGTGTGAGCAAGAAGGTACGATACAGGACATCTCACCGTTTTTGGCTGTAGACAATGTGAAATAGCAGGGCAGTCCGGCATTCTGTGCAAAGTCAAGCGCTCCGCCGATACCGCTGATGATACTGGTTCCATTTACATGGCTAGAATTGATATTGCCATATATATCCGCTTCCACAATGTTATTCATGGTGATTAGCCCAAGCCTGCGGATGATTTCCGGGTTATTGGAAATCTCAACCGGCCGAACCATCAGCTTTCCTACATATTCCTGTGGATTTTTCAGGATATGGTCGGTTGTTTTACCGGCACAGCCAAAGCCTGCGGTGGAAATGAAATCAATACTGCCTTCCCGGACCATATCCATGGCATCTTCCAAAACGGCTTCTGTATACATCTCCATTCCTGTAAAATGATTGCCCATTTCACGCAGTACAGTACCGGCAACCATTCCTCCGCCAGTCTGAATTGGAGGGAGTTTCTCAGTCATTCGGCCTTCTTCTACCTCTTTTTTAAGGAAATCAACAAAATTCTTTGCAATTTGTTTTACCTCAGGAGGTGCTGCTTCTGCAGTCAAAGGATACCACATAGGGCTGAGGAACAGCGGCTCGTCCGTAATTACGACACCTAAAATTTTATCCGGGTCACAGGTATAGTAATGAGTTCCGATTACATCGGTAGCCTTGGTAATTGGTATGGGCTGGCGGCCGGGACGTGGGTCTGGCTCATAGACATCATGCAGCAGATACATCCCTTCGGAAGACTGGAGATTAATCTCCAATATAACCTTTTTGGCACAGTTGAGCACAGTCTGGGTATATCCGGCACATACGGATGGCTTCAGTTTTCCATCCTCCGTGATACCGGCAACCGAAACTAGCGCAATATCAATGTCTCCCAGATAACCACTTCTGATGTATTCGGGAATGAGGCTGAGACGATAGTCCATAAAGTCAAGCCCGCCCTCCGTAGAATTGGCACTTTTTCTGACACTTGAATGTGCCTGTGTATAAGGCATGAAGCTTTTAATCATACCTGCTTTCGCCCAATCCTCGTCAATTACAGGGGAGCAGGAAGCAGCTGAAATTAATTTAACTTCAATCTTTTCATCGGTCTTCTGACGCTCCAGCAGGGCACGTGCTGTACTTACAGGATTGTCATAGCAGATAAAGTGTGGCACAGATACGGTCATACCGTCTTTTACATAGCTTGCCGCCTGTTCCGCAGATATTACTTTTTCACGGAATACAGGACTTTCGATGCGACTGAGATTCATATAGGTCCTCCTTGCGTATAATTAAATTAACATATTATGTTAAGCTTTTCTGAATAGCAGCATTTCCGGCTTGGAATGCCTTTTTGTTAAGTTCCAATAGCTCCGGTTTATTTGAAAGCTGCCGCAGCATGAACTCTTTGAATACTTCTTTATCTGGGAAGATATCCGTTAGCAGTTCGACTACCGCACCCAATGCCACCGAACTAATTACCTTTGTGTTGCCAAGTTCTGCACACACTCCGTGTAAGGGTGTTTGAATCATTTTTACCCCTTCATCGGGGGCTTCTGTTTCCGGAATGAGCGTGCTGTTGACCACTATAACTCCTCCCGGCTTTACATCATGACGGAACTGCTGATATGCTTTGGGTTCCATCACCAACAGAATATCCTGTTTCTTTTTGCGAGGGTTGCCGATTGGCTCATCGCTGATGGTGACAAAGCAGGAAGTCAAGCCTCCTCGCTTCGCAGATCCATATTTAGGAGAATAGGTTACATAAAATCCTTTCTCATTAGCAACTTCGGCAATCGTTTTTCCAAGGACCTGAAGCCCCTGTCCGCCAACTCCAGCATAATACATACATTTTTCCATGTGTGCACCTCCTTACAGTCTTTTGCCATCCCGCTTGAATTCACCTAGCGGGAAGTCAGATTTGATTATGTTATTGATAAATTCAGGGGATTTCTCTGCCTTGATACCCATGGTAGTAACACAGGCACTTACCACCTCGATAAAGGAATATTTACCTTCCTGCTGACGTTCAAATGCGTGTTGGATCGCCTTTCTGCACTGTATGATGTTCTTCGGATTGTTCACGGCACAGCGAGCCACATAATCCGGTTCATCCAGAGTCGCTAACATTTCAGGAAGCTTGAGCGGTACTTCCCGGTTCCCATTTTTGGAAGTTATGGTCCATGTTCCAACGGGAGTAGTAGGTGCCGCCTGACCCCCAGTCATGCCGAACACACTGTTATTGACAAAGATCACAGTCACTGGTTCCCCACGGCGGGCGGTGTGAACTGTCTCAGCAGTACCGATTGCGCCGGCATCCCCGTCCCCTTGATAGCAAATGACAAGGCTTTCGGGGCTTAGTCTTTTAATGGCAGATCCGGCGGACGGCACACGTCCATGGAGAGAAAATATAGTATCAAAGTCGGAAGAGGGCACGGTCATGCCGCCGCAGCCAATTGGAGCGGCCAAAACAGCCTGTTCGCGGAGATTCATTTGATCAAGAACCTCGGCAATCACTTTGATCAGAATCGCATGATGGCAGCCTGGGCAGAACATCATTGGGTAAGACGTAAGAGACTCCGGTCGTTTATATACACATTCCATTACTTCTGCACCTCCTTAATCAGCGCTTCTAGAGCTTCAGCAGCTTCGTTTTCGTCTATGGTATTTCCGCCGCAACGGTTATAGAATTTGCATGGGATATCGTGTGCTAGTTGCAGACGCACATCATTGTAAAGCATGGGCGGCATAGCCATTTCTACGGTCAGGACACCTTTGATTCCCCTGTCTTTAAAACCGGCAATCTGTTTTTCTGGGAAAGGGCAGATGGTAATCGGACGGAACATACCCACGGGATAACCTTTAGCACGTAGCATTTTAATGGTATCCCGGCAGATTCTTGCGGAACTGCCGTAAGAAACAATCACATATTCCGCGTCATCCATCATGTATTCCTCAAATTTAACTTCGGAATCAAGCCAACTCAGATGATCCTGATACAGCTGGTTACGATGACGCTCCAAAGCATCTTCCATAGTTTCGTTTATGGATGGATACGGCATGGACCTACTGTTCTCCTTGGCCCGTCCCTTACAGCCGGTGGGTGGTATTAGCTTAGTGGATACCGGGCTTGGCTTGTAGGGAGGAAACTCAACAGGTTCTTCCATCTGACCTAGCATACCATCCATCATCAGAAGTACAGGACATTCAAGTTCCTGGCCTTTGTCAAGTGCGGTATATGCCAGATCTACTGCCTCCTGCAACGTGGAGGGCGCTATGGCATATCCACGCTGGCCATTGTGTCCTAGTCCCTTCGTTGCGTAATTGTAATCTGCCTGTTCGGGCGTAATATTATTGGCCGCACGCTGAACCACAACGAATAGGGCGGTAGTGCGGGCAAGGATCATGTTGCTAAGATTTTCGGTCATCAAAGCAAGACCTGGTCCTGAGGTTGTTGTAAATGCACGTCTACCGATCAAGCCTGCTGCTGACAGCATAGTGGATGCTGCAAGCTCACTTTCCACCTGAATAAATTGTGCGTCAATATCACCCATGTGATCGGAAGCATACTCTAACATTTCGCTGGAAGGCGTGATAGGATAACCAGCGAATAAATCAACACCGCCTCTTATAACGGCTTCGGCAACAGCTTCATTGCCTTTCATAAATGCTTTTGTCATATTTTCCCTCCTTACTTGTAAACTTCGATTGCCCCATCTGGACAAATCATCCCACAGAAAGCACATCCGACGCATTTCTCCGGTTCTGTCTGAACACAATACATATCGCCGTTTGCATTGAGTTCTTTGCTCATTTCCAGGATTTTACGCGGACAGGTGACAACACAAAGTTTGCAACCTTTACATCTATTCTCATCTACTTTTATCATTGCCATTAGAGAAATCCCTCCTATTACTTAAATTAGCCCAAGGGCCTTTTTGTTGATACAGTTATACGGAACCTCACCATTACAGATACTTATTGCTGTCATCAGTGATTTGTTACGCAGATCCAATCCTGATTCGATGGATGCATGTGCGCAGTGGGGTGACAGAATCGCATTATCTTCCTTTAAGATAGGATGTTCCGTGCAAACCGGTTCGTTCTCCCAAACATCAATGCCAGCCGCTCCAATTTTACCGGACTTCAGACCCTCTGTGACACTATCGAGATCAAACAATCCGCCTCGGGCGGTATTCACAATGATTACGCCGTCTTTCATCTTTGTAATGCTATCCTTGCCGATTAGGTGATACGTTTCATTATTAAGCATCATACATACGGACAGGATATCTGATGCCTCGTAAATTTCATCAGGAGTTTCCGCCCGTTTGACATTCATGCTGCTAAATAAAGCTTCAGGCACATAAGGATCGTAAGCGATAATGTCCACCCCAAAGCCGGCCATCATTTCCGCAACCTTCTGACCGATACGGCCAAAGCCCATAAACCCCATGGTTAATGTAGACAGGCGGTGGCGGGGTCTTCCTAAAACTATGCCACGGTTATCCCATTTGCCTGCGCGAACATAGCGGTCATACAGACAGAGATTTCGCAGGTTCCCAAGAATCAGAGTGACGGTGTGAAGAGCAACCTCCTCAGTACAGTAATCTGGGATATTGCAAACCATGATGCCCCTTTTGTTTGCGGCAGCAACATCAATCGTATCGAATCCGATGGATGTAACCACAATGCCTTTAACAGAATCATCCAGTGCGTAAATAAGTTCTTCATCCAATGGAAAAAACGTGATGATTGTTTCATGGTTTTTACTGTCTTTAGCAAGGGCCTCAGAGCCGTTGGGCTCCACCAGGTCATATCCAATTCCCTTCTCGTCAAGGATGGAAAGCATATCACTAAAGAAGAAATTTGCTATTTGGGCACCGTAAATTAGAACTTTCATAAACATTACCTCCTGATTTTATTTTTGGTTGTTATGTTGTTATTAAAGCTTTTTGTATTGCAATTTTGAGTGGAAATTGCTATAGTAATAGCAATTAATAACATGCCAAGCTAATTATATTGTGCATTTTATTGTGCATTTCAAAGGATAAATATGAACGGGGGTAAGGATCATGACAAGAAAGGAACTTATCAAATCCATAAAAGGGGACTATCCTTTCATTTCCAATCAAGATTTAATCTGTAAAGTAATTATTGCGGAAATACTTTCAATGAAATTAAAATGCGGTGATCATATCAGCCAGAATAAGCTTAGTGTGGAATTTAATCTCAGCCGGGGTCCGGTGAAACAGGCGCTGACCAGGTTGGAGGATTATGGTTATCTAGCTCACGATGAAGCGGGAGCCTTTTATGTAAATAAACCCGACATCCATTTTTCTGCCAATGTTATTTCCTTTAAGCGGCAATTAGATTTGCTTGCCGCCAATCAGGCTCTGTTTGATATCTCAAAGGATAACCTCGAACGCCTTCAGGAATGCTACGCCAGTATGGCTAAGGCATTTCATGAGAAAACGTTTGTTGAGTTTTGTCATTGGGATCTGAAATTTCATCAGATAATCGTCGATGCTTCTCAAAATATTTTCCTCAAAGAGACCTATATCCGTTATCAAGACCTGTTCCTTTTTATGAGTCTTTGCTGCGAACAGGATGAGAGACTTTTCGGGCGTTTGCTGTACCAGCATCGAAAGATTTTTACTTCCCTTAAGAACCGTCAAAACGAGGCATTGCAGGAGGCTATTAATGCCCACTATTCCTCCCTAATTTTATTTTAAATACCTGCTGCAGACGGGAATCATGAATTACGCATCTTGCTTCCTTGGTCAGTATAGATTTTTGGGTCTGCATAGATTTTTGGAATCAGGAAGCAGACAGCGGTACCAATCACAACACAGACAATCTGAACCATAGCAGTGGAGTGCATAGCTTCCACATTTGCTTGTATTTCATTGATTCCGGTACTGATAGCATGCTGGATATTGCTTGAAAACATCGGTACAAACACGGCAACTCCAAAAGGCGCAGACATATCCCGGAACATGTTATAAGTACCTGCTCCAACACCGGCCAGTGAAGGAGCAATATCGGATAAAGCGACCTTCATGAAAATAGTGGCATTCCCGCCAAGCCCAAGACCTATCAGAAATAGGGCAAGCCCAAAGACTGAAATTCCGGTAGTTGCAGTAAAGAACATTTGCACTGCGGCGCCTAGGGCTACAAAAATCAAGGCTCCAGCGGCAACTGTACGTGGTTCTCTCTTATCGGCCATTGGTCCGATGACAATAGCACCGATAGACATGCCAAGATAAAGCAGGGATGTGGCAATCCCGGACAGTGTGGTGTTGTGTTGTGTAGCAAGGACAAACAAAATCATATTGGTCATGCAGGACTGCATTAGCCCCTGTGTCAGGAATAGAATAACCACAGGGAGAATAAACTGCTTGCGAGCCATGAATTTACCACTGAGGATGGGACTTTTTGCTTTTTTTTCAATTATTAAAAGGCAAACAAGAGCAGCAGCCGCAACTATAATGCAGGCAACCGATGCCTTTGAGAGCCATCCGTAGCTCTGTCCGAAGGTCGGTACACACATAAACAGTGCGAAAAATATAAAAACGAATACAGCACCCAGTCCGTCAAATCCGGCAAAGGCGTTCTCTTTTCCTTTCTCGCTGCGTTTTACCATGAAGAAGCAGCATAGAAATGCAAATACGCTAAATGCCACACATATGTACAATACTGGACGCCAACCTATTGCGTCGATGGTGATACCACCCAATGTTGGTCCGAACACAACCATGAACGAAGCTATAAACATATAGATAGAAAACCCTTTCCCCTGTTTTTCAGCAGGGAACTCTGTCAAAATATATCCCACTACTGCTGGAGCGATTGTAGCGCCTCCACAGCCAAGCACAAGTCTGCCGATGAGCAAGAGTGGAAAATTCGCAGTGGGGCATATACCAATCAATAATTCACCAAGAGCCCAAAGAGCTGTGCCGATCAGAATTGCCGTCCGGCGGCCAAAAAGATCACTTAATTTTCCCATAATAGGTGCCATCCCCACAACGCTTAGTGCATAAGCGAGGGTTATCCAGGTGGTGCCATCTCCTCCTAATCCCCAGGAGTTTGCAATCGCAGGGGGGACTGAGGCTGTAAAACCGCCGCATAGGCTTAAAACTCCTCCAGCAATCGCAAAAGGTATAAAACCTTTCATATAATTGGGATTTGATGTAGTTGTTGTGTTCATTTCTGTTGTCGTCGAATTGGACACTCGACACTCCTTTCTAAGTTTTTCTAGGATGTAGCCGCCAATTGGCTATGCATGATTCCTGAGTTAATAACGCATATGCTGGTTTATCAGCACCCGTATCGCCTCCTTTTCAAAATGTTTTTTACAATACATTAGCTTTATTTGAACTATACCCTATCTTCCGAAAATTTGCTGAAAATTAACCGGTATGGAATTTTAGTCAGATTTTTGTTGCTAAAAAAGCCTTTAGTATCAAATTATAAAAAAATAAATTCCATTGTAAGATTCATCTTGTGCCATTTGAAACGCTGGTTTTCTATTAAATTAAGGGGAAACAGCGTCACGAGAAATGTATAAGTAAATAAGTTGTGAGCAAAACTCTTTTTTGGTATGATAAAAAGAATAGGACATTTACCAATGAATGAATTTCTGAGCTGGATGGATTATATTGAAGATGTACGACAGGAGAAAAAAGTGACCACAAACTTAAGGATATTATTGTAATTGTTTTATTTGCGACTCTAGCCAACATAGACAATTGGGTAGAAATTGATATATCTGATTGGGGATATTTGAGCTTTAAAAAATGAAAAAAATATAGACGACATAACTGTTTTGTAAATAGGCGTGGTATACAGGTTAGAAAAATTAAAGGAGCAGTATTTGACGCAAACAGATATAATTAAACAAACTTATCATTTCTAGAATCAATCCGAAATTAATTAAAGTTTTTTTGATACCGTGGGTTGGTTTACAAATGAAAGTGGATTTCAAAGAGATAGCTATATCATAAAGAAAATGTTTGATCTTTGTAGCAAAAAGTGAGATAGAAATGGCTATCTCTTATTCGAAGGAAGATTTATTAGGTTATGAAAGTGATTGGTGTTAATAACGCCGATTTTCATGAAACAAATCCCAACCCTATAAGAGATAGAACCAGACCTGATGTTTCTATGTTCACTAACATTAAGTTATTACAAGAAGATAAGAAGTTTTTTCTTAAGCTGACTGTTAGCCAAGGTACAAAAAAGCCTTATTTCTATCAGATAAGGGAGTTAGACCAACAGGTGAATATGTTAGAAAGGGAGCAACATCTGCCCCAATTTCTGAAGATGTGATACGTTTGATAATTAAAATGACCGATGGTGATTCATTTGAGCAAATCCTTCTATTATGCAGAAGGTCCTAGCATATATAAGTATAATATCCTTGTATGAAAATTACTTTCTAGGTTTAAAAATGCGTGCATAATCTTATGAAATATTAAAAAATAAGAAAATTAGTAGAAAAAATTTTTCAAAAATTGCTATTATGTATTGAAAAAAAATTCTGTGGTGGTATATTATTGTAATGGTTAATTATATAAAATGCTTATTTAGGTGGTGTAGTTTATGGAAGTTAGTTGTGCAAAAAAAATTCAGGGCAAAATGCGAATGTTTACACAAACAGAAAAAAAACTAGCTGATTATGTTTTAGCTAATTATGAGGAAATTTTAAATAAAAATATAGTTGAGCTTGCTGAAAGTGCGGAGGTTAGTGAGGCCTCTATCGTTAGATTTTGCAAAAGTTTGGGATATAAGGGATTTCAAGAGTTTAAAATAAATGCAGCGAGGGATGTCATCCCAAAAGAAAAGCATTTTAATCCCAGTTTAGATAAAGATGATGACACTTGGACAATCTGTCAAAAAATGTTTGCATCTGGTGTGAGTGTTTTAAACAGAACATTAACTATTTTAAACGCTGATGATTTAGACACTGTCTCTGAATTTATATTAAAATCAAAAAAAATAGTTTTTTTCGGGATCGGCGGTAGCAGTTTTGTATGTCAGGATGCACAACATAAGTTTATGAAAATAGGATTAAACGTTTTTGTGTACCCTGATGTTGATATGCAAATGATGGCAGCATCGCTTATGACAAGTGAAGATTTAGCCATTGGGGTTTCTCATTCTGGTACAAACCGTTCGGTTTTGGAGTGTTTAAAAACAGCAAAAGAATCTGGTGCAAAAACAGTTGCACTCGTCGCTCAAGGAAAAACACCTATATCCAAAATTGCTGATATCGTATTATATACGGGTACAGAGGAAACTGTTTTTAAGTCAGAATCTTTGAGTACAAGAATTGCGCAGTTGACTATTATTGACACACTTGTATCGATAGTTTCCTTTAAGGATTATAATAGTGCATATCAAGCAATTCAGTTAACGAGAAAAGCAACTTCGAGTAATAAATATTAAACAATTCCAATTGAAATTAGGAATTATATAGTCTATGAAATTATAAAAATATTTTTCATGGATTTATAAAAATTAATAAA
The DNA here is from genome assembly GCA_002380805.1 of Clostridiales bacterium UBA4139. Classification (GTDB taxonomy): domain Bacteria; phylum Bacillota; class Clostridia; order Lachnospirales; family Anaerotignaceae; genus Chakrabartyella. The sequence continues at coordinate 98,302 of DFWH01000005.1, forward strand.
AATTATTTTAATGAAGATATTATATATCTTCATTTTTTTATGCCATTTGTATTAAATAATGAAATTTAATACTCTGGATTTGGTTATAAAGCGTGTTAATATAAAAAAAATTTACATAAATCATAATCTGTATTGAAAAAATATTTCATAAGTGGTAGTATTGTGCTAAACCAAAACAGATTCTTGGCGGAACATAAACGAGAGGAGGAAATGTAAAATGAGAGCGGTGGTATTAAAAGGGCCAGATGATTTTTCAGTACAAGAGGTCGATACTCCCATCATAGGTGATGGTGATTTACTGATAAAAATGGGAAAAGCAGCAATTTGTGGTACAGATCTTAGGATACTTAATGGAACAAAAACAAAAGGTGTAAGATATCCCTCTATTATTGGACATGAAATATGTGGTGACATTTTTAAAATTGGTAAGAATGTGTCTGATTTTAGCATTGGTGAGAAGGTTGCTATTGCAAATGTAATTCCGTGCAATTCATGTCGTTGCTGTCTTAACGATCAAGAGAATGCGTGCTTAAACAGAAAAGCAATCGGTTATGAATTTGATGGTGGTTTTGCTGAATATGTTTTGATTCCAGAGATAGCGATTAAGAGTGGCAATGTTGTCAAACTACCAAATTATGTTTCATACGAAGAAGGAGCACTAATAGAACCTTTGTCTTGTTGCATTCGAGGCTTAAAAAATGCGGGGACAAAATTTAATGATTGTGTACTTGTTGTTGGTGCAGGCCCAATTGGACTAATGCACATTCAACTTTCAAAAATAGCGGGTGCAAAAAAAGTTATTGTAAGTGAACCGAATAAAATGAGAAGAGAAAAAGCTTTAAAACTTGGTGCAGATATTGTTGTTGATCCTACAAAAGAAGATTTATCAAAAATTATTCTGAAAGAAACAAATAATATCGGTGCAGATATAATCATAATGGCAATCGGAGTTCCTGCAATAGTCAACTCAACGTTGAAACTTTGCAGAAAGGGTGGAACGGTCAATTTATTTGCGGGATTCGCAGGCACAGGAGAATCGAAGATTGAGGTTAACACAATTCATTACAATGAAATAAATGTAAATGGCAGTACTGCATATAAAAGAAGTGATTACCTTCAAGCGGCGGACATGGTTATAACAGGAAAAGTTCATTTGAAAGAAATTGTGACTGATGTATTTAAGATTGATGATTTTGAAAAGGCGTATGAAATTTGTAAAAGTGGAACAGGTTTGAAAGTTTTAATCGAACCATAATAAATTAAATAAGGAGAATGATGGTATGGCGATGTTGGGGAAAGCAGTAAGAATGAGTAGATTGGTTGATTCAAAGAGTGATAAAATGATGGCAATAACAGTTGACCACGCAATTTCAAGAGGAATTGCACCAATGAAAGGTTTACAACCAATTCAAGAAACAATTGATAAAATTTTATTAGGTAAGCCAAATGCAATTACGTTAACAAAGGGGATTGCGGAGCATTGTATGTGGAAGAATGCTGGAAAGGCATCAATGCTTTTAAAATGTTCAAGTTATTCACCAGTATATTCGACTTGTGATTTGCCATTTGGTACCGTTGATGAAGCAATTAGAATGGGTGCCGATGCAGTTTCAATTGGAGCGATGACATTAGGTGATTTCCAAGGCAGACAGTTTGAAGAAATTGGAAAATTTTCAGAAGAATGTATGAGTAAAGGTATGCCATTAATCGGACATATTTATCCAAAAGGCGAATCCGTTGCAAAAGCAGATCAAACAACTTGGGAAAATATTGCATATAGCTGTAGAGCAGCATCGGAACTAGGTATTGATATTATTAAAACAACATACACAGGTGATCCTGATTCTATGGCAAAGGTTGTTAGCTGCTGCCCTTCACGAATTGTAATTCAAGGAGGAGATTCCTGTAAAACGCTTGACGATTACTTAAACATGACAAGAGAAGCGATGGATTGTGGTGTTGGTGGCGTAACAATGGGCCGTTTTGTTTGGGACTATAAAGATATTACCGCATTAGTAATTGCATTGAGGTATATCATTCATAACGGGTATAGTGTTAAAGAGGCGAAAGAACTTTTGGCACAATTAGAAAATGATAAAAACTATGATGAATTCTAAATAAGAGTTGACAGAATTTGGGGAGGCGTTATTGATGAAAAAATATTTGCTAGGTGTGGATGTGGGAACATCAAGTCTAAAGGTAGCAATTATAGATGAGAATGCTGAACTTATTGGCACAGCAAGCAGTTATTATAAGTTAATAACACCAAATCAAATCTGTGTGCAAATAGACACAAAAGATATGTGGAGAGCATACTTAGACTGTCTTAAAAATCTTTTTGAAAATCAATATATAAATCCAAAGTTTATATGTGGAATTAGTATTTCAAGCCTTTGTCCGGGGCTGACTGCATTTGGAGAAAATGGAGAAGTTCTTGTTGATCCGATAATATATTCTGACAGACGTAGTGTTGATGAGGCGGAATTTATAAAAGAAGCGGTGGGGGTTGAAAAACTTTTTGAAATAACAGGGAATACTGCCATGGCGGGAGCTATTTCGGGTACTTCGATGCTTTGGATAAAAAGAAATTTGCCAGATGTTTATAAAAAAACAAAATACTTTGGTCATGTTAATACTTTAATGGCTCAAAAGATGACAGGAGAATATGCAATAGACTATTCAAATGCATCATATACAGCATTGTTCGAAACAACAGGAGGTTTTAAATGGTCCAAATTTTTATGTGAAAAAATCGGGATAGATATAAATAAACTTCCGAGAGTTTGTCCATCGACTACAATTGTAGGAACTTTAATTAATAAGGAGTTAATAGCTCTTGGATTAAAGGAAGGAACAAAAGTTGTTATCGGTGGCGGAGATACTGCGTGTGCTACTTTGGCAGCAGGAGTTGTGAAAAATGGCGATGTATGCGAATCCGCAGGGACTACGAATGTTTTAACAATATGTGTGAATGAACCAAAATTCTCAAACAGCTTTATTAACAGGTGTCATGTTGTTGAAGGTACTTGGATTTATCAAGGTGCATTATCTCATACGGGGTCATCATATCAATGGTTCAGAGATAATTTTTATAACGACACCATTGAATATGAAAATTTAGATGAGAATCAAGCTTTTGAACTAATGAATAGAGATGCTGAAGGTTCGAAACCAGGTGCAGGTGGTGTTGTATTTCTTCCTTATATGCTAGGGGAGAGAAGCCCAATTTGGGATCCTTATGCTAGGGGTGTTTTTTTCGGGATATCGTTAAGAACAAGTAAAAAGGATGTTAATAGAGCAATTATGGAAGGATGTGGCTATGGACTTAGACAACTTTCAGAAATGGCTGAAGACTTGACAGGGGACAAATATACTTCTTTTAAATCCATCGGCGGTGGTGCAAAAAGTCTAACTTGGGCGAAAATTAAGGCTGACATAACAGGCAAGGACATTGAAATTCTTGATATGAATGATATGGCGCCGATAGGTACGGCTTTGCTTGCTGGCGTTGGAGTTAATGTATTTAAAGATGTTTATGAAGCTGCCGACAAGGTTGAAAAGAAGATATATAAAGTAGTAAAAAGTGACGACAGCAATAAGGAAGTATACGATATATGCTACGAAATATACACAAGCCTGTATCCGCGAATTAAAGATATGTACAAGTTGAGAAGTAAAATAATTGATTAATAACAGACAGGAGAGGATTTTATGAAAAAGAAACTTATGGCAACAATGTTAGTATTGGCGATGGCAGTAACAAGTGTAGCTGGATGTGGCAATAAAAATGCTACTGTAACAACAGATGATGGGAAGGAAGTTGTTACTTTAAATCTTAGTGTTCCTGATCCTGATAGTTCTTACATATATGCTGCGGCACAAGAATTTGCTAAACGTGCCAAAGAATATTCTGCTGGAACGTTAGATATTACAATTTCTGCAAATGGTTCCCTTTATGGTGGAGATGCTTCTGCTGGAATTAAACAACTCTCAGCAGGCGGATTAGATATCGTTATTCTGTCAACATCATTGTATGCAAGTTTCAACCCTGAATTTAATGTTATAAGTGTTCCCTTTATGTTTGATGATCAAGCACAGTTAACAGAGTATTTAAATAGTGAACCTGGTTCCCAGCTTCTCAACAGTATGGAAAGTTCAAAAATTAAAACGGTTGGTAAATGGACAAGAAGTTTTAGAAAAATTACAAACTCTAAATTACCGATTACACAGCCTGGAGATTTAGCGGGTATTAAGCTTAGAGTTCCGAATAACACATTATATGTTGAGTATTTTACAGCTGCAGGTGCAACAACAACACCGATGTCATTTAGTGAAGTATACAATGCTTTGCAATTAAAAACATTAGATGGACAAGAAAATCCTATCGATGTACCATACTCAAATAAATTTAATGAAGTTCAAAAGTATATCTCAGCCACAGACCATATGGCAGATGCATGGTTAGTTGGCATTAATGCTGATAAGTTTGTAAGCCTTTCCCAAGAACAGCAAGATGCCATTACAAAGGCTGGGGAAGAAGTTCAGCAATGGAACGTTGATTATATGGCAGCAGAAGATGAAAAAGCACTTCAATTCCTTTTAGACAATGGGATGGAATATAACGAACTGTCAGATGAAAACAAAAATAAATTTGTTGAAATCTCAAAAGGGCTTTACCCAACATTCAAGCAGCTAGTTGCAAACGATGAATTATTTGATGCTACCACATCATTTTGCAATAAATAATATTGTAGAAGCTGGGGTGCTGCTCAAAATTAAAATCAGGCCTATAAGTGGGATGCTTTATAAAGCCTGATTTTAATAGCAGTACTTTAACAAAGAGGAGGATTTTATGGAACGAAAACTTTCTAAACTATCAAAGTTTTTTGACATTATTGATAAACTTGAAGATTGTTTAGTTGCTGTTGCTTTGATAGGGTTGTTTTCTACGATTATTTTGCAAATTTCAGGGCGCATTTTAAGGCATCCGTTTCCTTGGACGGAAGAAACAACGAGATATCTTTTTCTTTGGATGATGTTTATAGCATTAGCAGCAGGATTTAATAAGGCAGAATCTTCAAGAGTCACAATCTTAGTGGAATATTTGCCATCAATATTCAAAAAGTTAAGTTTTTTCCTTTACATTGTTGTTGTTTCAGGATTTTTTATATTCATGGTCGTATACGGGATACAGTTGGTTAATCAACAAGTTATGATGAAAGAAATGGGAACAGCCCTTTTAATTCCGATGTATCTAATTGGCATATGTGTTCCTATTTCAGGAGCGTTAGGTCTTATTGGTACTCTGCAAAGCATTCTTGAATATAGAGATAATGTTGTGATACGAGAAAGAAAAAAAACAAATTAGAAAGGAGTGGAATTTTGTGAGTGTTGCATTATTAGTAATATTTTTGGTACTAATGTTTTTAGGCGTACCAATCGCTATATCAATGGGAGCGGCAACAGTTATTGTCGTTTTGACAATGACATCTATGCCTCTTGTAACAGTAGCTCAATCTATGTTTACGTCAATGAATAGCTTTATCATGGTTGCAGTTCCACTCTTTATACTTTGCGGTTCTTTAATGGACGAGGGCGGCGTTGCTGATAAAATATATGATCTTGCAGAGGCAACAGTTGGTTGGATATACGGCGGATTAGGGCACGTTTCAGTGCTGGTCAGCATGCTTTTTGCAGGGATGTCGGGTTCTTCAGTAGCAGCGATAGCCAGTATAGGGAAAATGAGCATTAATGCTTTAGAAAAAAAGGGTTATCCAAAGGACTATGCAACTGCAATAAATCTAACAGGATCTATGTTGGCAACGGTAATTCCACCAAGTATTCTGATGATTGTTGCGGCTTCAACTGCAAATGTTTCCATCGGTCAGGCACTTATGTCAGGACTTGTTCCTGGCGTAATCATGGGATTTATCTATATGGTGTGCAATTTTATTTATTGTAAAAAACATGGTATTGGAGACAGAGTACCATTTAATCCAAAGAGATTGGGTGTTGCATTTGTTAAAGCAATACCGGCACTTTTGACACCCGTTATACTTTTGGCAGGGGTGTTCACAGGTGTTTATACACCTACCGAAGGTGCAGCTATTGGCGTGGGATATACAATTTTGGTTTCAATTTATGTGTATAAAAATCTCAGATGGAGAGATATCCCAAGAGTTATCTGTAAAAATGCAAGAAGCACAGGAACTATATTATTTGTTGCAATTGCAGCAAAACCAACAGCATTGCTTTTTGAAATTGATGGACTGCCATCTAGAATTGCTAATATGATTATAAATATATCGGATAATAGAGTTGTTATATTATTGGTGTTGTTTGTATTCTTAATATTTGTAGGTATGTTTATGGATGCGACAGCTGCAATTTATATTCTAGTTCCAATTCTATTACCAGCGGTTGTTTCAATTGGGGTTTCACCGTTATTCTTCGTTGTTTTTTTGGTAATAACATTGGCGCTTGGGTTAATTACGCCGCCAGTAGGTGTTTGTTTGTATGCAGCTTCTAATGTCACAGGGCTAACTCTTGAGGAAATCGTTCGTGCATCTATTCCCTGGTTAATCGTAACTGTTGTAATTATTATTTCATTTATACTTTTTCCTGAAATAATAACGGGGCCTGTAAGTGTGTTTTTCCCCGCATAAATGCGCGTGAATAAGGAGGTGGCATTGATGAAAATTGTTATTTTGGATGGATATACAGAAAACCCTGGTGATTTAAGCTGGACAGAGCTTGAAAGACTTGGAGATGTTACAGTTTACGATAGAACCTCTTATGTTGAGGATTCAATTATAGCTGAAAGAATTGGTGATTCAGAAATCGTTGTTACCAATAAAACACCTATTTCAAAAGCAACGATTGACAAATGTCCAAATATTAAGTTAATTGCTTTTCTTGCAACAGGTTATAATGTAGCGGATTATAGTTATGCTAGGGAAAAAGGTATTCCAGTTGTGAATGTGCCAACTTATGGTACACAAATCGTAAGTCAATACGCAGTTGGCTTATTATTGGAAATTTGTTCTCATTACGGACATCATGATATGACTGTAAAAGAGGGCAAATGGGAAAATAATTCAGACTGGTGTTATTGGGATTATCCGATGATCGAATTATATGGCAAGACGGCGGGTATCATTGGCCTTGGTAGGATAGGGCAATCAACTGCAAAACTCTTAAACGCTTTAGAAATGAATGTTCTGGCTTATGATGCTCATGAAAGCGAAGCAAATAGGAAATTAGCTACATATGTGACACTTGATGATCTCCTGGAAAAATCGGACATTATTTTTTTACACTGTCCGTTATTTCCGGAAACAGAGGGGGTTGTCTGCAAGGATAATATTGCCAAAATGAAAGATGGTGTAATTATTATTAATAATAGTCGGGGACAACTTGTAGTCGAGCAGGATTTAGCAGATGCACTTAATTCAGGTAAAGTTTATGCAGCAGGCATAGATGTTGTATCCACAGAGCCAATTAATAGTGATAACCCATTATTAAAAGCGAAAAACTGTATTATAGCACCTCATATTTCTTGGGCAGCAAAAGAATCTCGCCAAAGAATTATGGATATCACGGTAGAAAATGTAAAGGCTTATTTAAATGGAAATCCGGTCAACGTTGTGAATAAGTAACGTACTGAATTACAAACTGTGTTAATCTGGGGTATGCGACTCATTCATAATAAGTTGCATATCCTTTTTGATTTCATGTTGGAATGTGTCGTAAGAATATAATAGATAGGCTTAATGAGGAGGGTGAGCATGAAAATTGTAATTGCAATTGATTCGTTTAAAGGTAGTCTAACTTCTATTGAAGCTGCAACGGCAATTAAGAATGGTATAAAAAATATTTCTGATGCTGATGTGGTAATTAAACCTCTTGCTGACGGAGGGGAAGGAACAACTAGGGCTTTGGTAGATGGAATGGGAGGAGAAATGATTTCTCTTGAAGTGACAGGTCCTACTGGAGAGGTTGTTAATGCAGAATATGGTATTGTTTGGCAAAAAAAGTTGGCAATTGTTGAAGTAGCAGAGGCAGCTGGATTAATTCTATTTAAAAATAAAACTCTACAACCATTAAGTGCAACAACTTTTGGTGTTGGGGAAATGATTCGAGATGCAATTTTAAAAGGTTGTAGAAAATTTATAATTGGTTTGGGCGGTAGCGCAACAAATGATGGCGGCGTTGGAATGCTAATGTCCCTTGGATACGAATTTTTAGATGAAGAAGGAAAAACAATTAAATTCGGATTACAGGGGTTAAATGACATACATATGATAAATGATAAGAAAGTTATACCAGAATTGAAAGAATGCGATTTTTTAGTTGCTTGTGATGTGGAGAACTCATTATGCGGTGAAAATGGCGCTATTTTTGTTTATGGACCACAAAAAGGTGTTCTGCAATCTCAAAGATATGAACTTGATAGAATGATGAAGCATTATGCTATCAAAACACTTGAATTTATAGGACAAGATTTTTCGGATAAGGCTGGAGCTGGTGCAGCAGGAGGATTAGGTTTTGCATTTATAAGCTTTTTAAATGGGAAATTGCAATCAGGCATTGACATTGTAATTGAAGCAATAAACTTAGAAAAAGAGGTTGAGGATGCGACATACGTAGTAACTGGTGAAGGTCAACTAGACTTTCAAACAGCTATGGGCAAGGCGCCAATTGGGGTGGCAAAGATAGCGAAGAAACATGGTGCAAAGGTAATTGCTTTTGCGGGAAATGTCACTGAGGATGCAAGAAGATGCAACGAAGAAGGTATAGATGCATTTTTTTCTATTACACCAGGAGTAATTACAATTGATGAGGCGATGGATTCTTTTAATGCCAGGAAAAATTTAGAGCTTGCGGCAGAACAAGTATTTAGATTAATTTTATAATTGAATTTATTAGATTTAAAATTGTTCTGTTGGGACATAGACATATTATAAGTTCAGCATTTTCATTTACTTCACACAGGGTGATTTACTAAAAGAAGTTAATTCATCTATTCATAAAAAATAATAAAACGGCTGACAGAACAAATTCCTTTAAACAAATTAGAGAAAAATATGCTTAATGATTATGTAGATATTCATTACAGCGTTAATATTTTTGGAAATTAATGTATTGTAGAATGAAATGCCCGTTCAACTAGTGAGAAATAAAATAGTATACAATAAAAATTATTAAAAGCCATGTCAAAAATGTTCATGGCTTTTTTACATAGCATTCGAGAGGTGCGGGATACAAAAAACATAGAAGAATAGATATGCCAAGCAGTAGAGGGAAGGTTGTTGCGTATTTCAGCAGTTTGAGTATTTATCTACATTGAAAATCCAACAGCACTTGAGGTATTAGCTGTAAGGTGTGGTGGGCAGTTTCTTACTTAATAAACTTAGTACGAAGAATGAAATTTAAAGATTTAAGCACCACTATATTATGCGCGCACTTGAAATCCAAGTGGTTTATGAGCTACTACAAGCAATAAAAAACCATTAAAAGGTCATAAAGGTAACTGTATATTCTCAACAATGTAAGATTTATTGTGAACCGTATACAGCGGGAGGGTCATCAGGATGTTTTAACTGAAATTGCTCATGAAACGTACAAATATAGCACGGAAATGTTTGATTCTATGGGGATGTTGGAGTTATCGTCTTTGAAATCTATTGTTTGTGATAGATGATTTTTACTTTTTGCACAGAAATACTAAAAGGACTTGAGGAGATAGAGCCTCTATACACTGAAGTTAATAACTATACAGATGGTGATAATTACAAGAATAAAATTTGTAAGGTGAATTTTAAAATGATTTTACAGGCTCTCAAAGAAAAACATATACGCCATATAGAGTTTATAGGCGGAAAAGGGGCTTGAATATATCCTGAGAAAGCTTGATTTATTTGCAAAGAAGGTTATAGTTTAATAACCATCAACCTCGGACGGATATGAAAGTGGAGGTTTTTAGGTAAAATGCTTTTTAATTTAAATTAAAAAACACACCACCCATTATCCGAAAAGACAAAAGATGGTATGTTTTAAGTTTCCAAATTAGGTAAGTAGGGTTCCTAAAACTTTACTTGGTTATTTCAACGCCGTCCATGTTTCAGTTTTTCCCGTGTTTGTGTATTGATGGTCGTTTGATGCTTCACAGATGCCATAATACGCCCAATGCACTTTTGTTAAATCAGAATAGCTTTTCATAGAAGAAAAGTTAGCATTCACATAGTTTACGTCAGCAGAACGCTCCAACATTTGATTGATCACAGTGGCAACTTCTGCACGAGTGATGTGTCCTTCTGGCCTAAAGGTATTATCTGGATAACCATGAATCCATCCCTTATATGTTGCAAAAGCGATATAGTCTCTAGCCCAGTGTGTCTTTGGAACATCTAAAAAATGATGCTCCATCCCGGTGGTTAAAGAGTCAAAACGCGAAGCAATTACCGCAAACTCAGCTCTACTGATGAGCTTATCTCCGCCAAAGGTTCCATCTGGATAGCCTGAAACAATCTCATATTGCTCCATGTAACCGACTGCATTAGCATACCAAGCATTTTCACTAATATCTGTGAAGGAATTTGAATAAGAAACCCCATCCTCCATTTTTTCTTCTAACAGCCTGGAGAACATTACCACCGCCTCTGCTCGTGTCATGCCTGTATCAGGGCCAAAGGATCCATCTGGGTATCCGTGTAAGTATGGGAAATGATTCGTTTTATCCAGCTCCACATTGGTTGGAGGATTGATGGTGGTTGTCTCCTCAAACAGCACATGGATGGTGTGGTTCCTCTGTACATTTTCAAAGATATAACTTGTTTTTTCACCTACACTTTTCCCGTCTACTAGAACATCCTTAATCTGATAGCCATTATTGGGTGTAACAGTAAAGCGCTGGTTTAAGCCCTCACGGACTGATATTGTTCCATCTGGGGAAATGTCTCCGCCTGCATCAGCAGAAGCTTTAATTGTGTAGTAATCATATGAAGAGCCTCCGCCGCTTGTTTTCTCAAAAGAAATACTAATGGTGTGGTTTGAGGTAACATTTCTAAAAGTATATGTACTAACAGCTCCCACACTAATACCGTCCACGAAAACATCTTTAATTTTATATCCGTTGTTTGCTGTGATGGAAAAGGTTTGGTCCGTATTTTCATTTACCTCGATGTTTCCTGTTGGTGTGATTTCTCCTCCTGCACCTGCTTCTGCAGTTATGGTATGCACAACTGGTGATTTTGCGGTAACCTTAACCTTCCATTCAACATAGTTATTTAAATCTGCTGTTCGATACGCGCGTACTAACAATGGATATGTTCCTTCCTCGGAAAAGCATACTTGTGTCCCGTCTGAACTAATCTCTATCGCGGGATTATCGTTGGGATCTAGATAACGCAAAGACCACAAGTTTTCAAACGCATGAGCGTTTTGGCTGAATTCCATGGGATCATCAGAATCTTTTCCATCTATACCAGTAAAAACAAGGGGATTTTCAAATTTATTTACCAGTATATCGTTTACTACAAATTTGTAATTTTCTTGCACCACAGCATTATAGTCCGTTCCAGAAGAATACCATGCCTCTGCAATGTCATAAGCATTTTGTTTTGCTGGGCTAAAATTATTTTCCAACAGAGTGTAGTATCCACTATCTGAAGATGTAACACCCATATTGCTAATTAGCGAACCATATGCCATATACGCATCTGGGTTAGGAATCAAGTCTATATCGACATAGTTGTTACGCATATTTGAGGACACTTTTTCATTCACACCTGAGGCATTTTTAGCGGAGACATTTGTGAATCCGACTAGGCCACCAACGTGAAAAAATTCCTTTTTGGATGTGTCCAAGGATACACCAGAAGCATCTATGGTGCCGACAACTGAGTTCTGGTGGATTCCCTTATCAGGTTGTGTTTTACCTGTATCGTACAGAGCTTGTACACCGGCAATCCCGCCTAAAACAATTCTTCCCTTATAGTTTGTGTCATTTGCAGTAGTAACGATCATCTCAAGCTGAATGTCTACTTCTTCAATCAGCTCTCCGCCATTTAGACCTCGAATTGCTCCAATGACACCACCGATGTGTTGTCGAGCTGTAGAGGAGGAGGAACCCTTTATTTGTGATGTTAAGGAGATATCTCCTGTAACATTTTTAATCAAAATTGCTTTATTTCCTAAATTCACAGATGAAGAGAGCATCCCGCAAGAACCAACTACACCGCCTATGCCATTACCCCATGAAGATAACGTTTTGGTTTCCATTGTAACATCTTGGTACTGAATATTACTAATGACTGTTTCTTTTGTTTGTTCTGCGCCTTTGCTTGCATTTAAGGTGTTAACACTTCCGACTAACCCACCGATTTGTAACAGAGCACCATAAAGTGATGCGTCATTATTTTCGACAGATAAGATGCAATTTGATAAATTCACATCACTAATTAAGCTGTTAATAGCTGTACCAACGATCAACCCGATATCTTGTTGTATTCCCTGAGCTGTCACAGCATAAGTTGCACTCATGTTTTCAAAAGAAAGATTTTTTATTGTTGCACCTGCTAGGGTACCAAAGAAACCACTCGCATAGGGTACTGAATTTCCAGATAAATTTATTGATACATTGCGAATGGTTTTTTCATTTCCATCAAACGTCCCACTGAAACGTTTATAAGGTTTATAAGGATCATCGGCAATTGGTCTCCATTCGGCACCGCTCAAATCTATATCGTTTTGCAATATAATTGTTTTTCCTTCAAAGGTGCGAGGTTGTAAAGTGGTACCATTGTTTACAGCATAGGAAAGTGCAGCTAAATCTTCTGCACTAGCAATATAAAAGGTGTCGTTTGTATCATAGTCAACAATTCCATCCCAGTCTGCATTATAGTTACCGGGGTCAGACCAAGTGGAACTTATTGCTCTTGGCAAAGGTATTGTATGATAAAGCGAGACTTCTTCTTTCAGATCATTCTCAGGAGCGTAATCTGGTAAATTGTCTGTGGGAGAGTCTTCCGCTGGACTGTCTATAACAGAATCTTCTTGTGCTATGCCTGTGGAAGAGTCTTCCAGCACACTGTCTATAACGGAATCATCCTGTGTTTTGTCTGTGAAAGAATCTTCCGATGCACTGTCAATAACAGAATCCTGGGCTGTACTGTTATTTTTGGAAGAACTTTCTTGTGCCATGGCTGTAATAGAATTCATAGGAAATCCAGTGAACAGTAGAATGCCTGTCATTAATGTAGTAATCAACCTATTTTTTATCCTTTTTTTCATTGAGATCCTCTCCTTTTATAATTTTATTGTTGTTCATGCTTGCAAGGCTAAGGGGTTTTTATTGTAAGCCTACTATATTAAACATGTAGCGATTGAACATGTAGCGAGTATTGACTCGGTATTTAGGTTTGCCAATTTTAGATTGTCCCTTGCCTTATTTGTAAATATTAGGATGATTTTAAGCAAAGTTTACATAGCTTACGAAATCTAAGAATGCTTTTGACGAATACTAACAATGGAAATAAAATTGCATCCTAGTGTTGCAAAGGACTTGAATTAGGAGTGACCTTAACAGGCTGCGTTATGTTCTGCTACATAGGGATGTAAGTTACTAGATTAAATATTAAGCATTATATCTCTTGTCAATACGACTCAATTGGGTATTAGTTTGTATTTTATCAAATATTTAAATATCAAACTCATAGGTTAGCAGAGGGTGTTTTATAGTTAAAGACGTGCGCTTGAGAGCATTTCAAAGCCATCCTAAGTTCATTCTCAATATTGATTAGGTGATATTTATATAAGAATGCGTAACAGGCTAGAGTTTTTATGTTTAAAGTTAAAGGCTTAATAATATCTACAATATAAACTTCTTACTACGTCTGGCTAAGCGTAGATCCTCATACTTGCTTGATATAGTTAAATCACTGATTTTTAAAAAATTATTTGCATTGATTTCTGAAATAGACGATTACTTGGTGTTTACGGGATGAATACTCCACGCATTTAGAGTTCGGTATGAATAATGCTCAAGTTCAACTATTTGATTTTTGCATGTTTTTATAGAGGGCTTGAAATAATCATACTGAATTCTTAGGGATGCTAAATTCTACGGGTGTATGCTTAGCAATAGTAAAATTTCTGGGGAAATTTTCGTTGTGGTGCAAACGGTAGTTACCTCTTTTTAAACTCCTATTGAGGGGATTTATGGTAATCTTACTTAAATAGTAGGAATTAGGTATCATTTTTTAAGATATAAGTTTAACTTATTCCAAAACCATTAGTATTTTTCGCCAAAATTCGCCATGTCCAAATAATGTAAAGTATAATTTTGAAAGAATATCAAAAAAGGATTTGCGTTATTAAATTCCGTTAATTGAATGTTTGATGATACTATAACAAGTGGTAGAAAAGAGAGAAATCATGATTAAAACAAAAAAAAGGAAGTATATTAGGGCTACAAAATTTTTGGTGGGTGGCCTAGTAATAGGTGCAGTGATTTTATTATTTACTGCTATCTTCATGATTACAGTTATTGCGACCGGTGTTGATAACGGGAAAAAAGAGAGAGAGTATAGACGAGCCGCTTCGGAATTGGTAAATTCATCGGAATACCTAACGTATTTATCATTAAACTATGTAGTAACAGAAAAACCTGAATATTATGAAGACTATATGCAGGAAGTTCAAATCGACAAAACAAGAGAAAATGCCGCAGAAGTACTACTTAAATTAGGAGTTACTGAGCGGGAGTATGACATAGTCTCTGAAACTTTAGAGATATCGTATACGCTAGAAGACATGGAAAGAGAAGCATTTGCTTTATTGGATGATGGAAATACAGACAAGGCTAGGGAAATTGTTTTTTCTTCGGAATATAACGACTTAAAAGATGAGATACGTTCAAATTTTGTGTTGCTAAAAGATGCTGTTGAAAAGCGGTTGACGGAACAAGCAGAGAGAATATTGAAAAAATCATATCAAACATTTTTTGTGACGATTATTATTGTAATAAGTACCATAATTGCGTCTGTGCTCCTACTGATTAACTTCTTAAGAGCAAAGGATGCATCTAATATTGATGAACTTACGGGACTTCAAAACAGAAACGGATATAAGGAACACATTGAAAAACTCATTCGGGATGAGCCGGACAAGTATGGAGCTTTAATTTTTTGTGATATTGATAATTTGAAGTTTGTCAACGATTGTTATGGACATAATAATGGGGATCGTTATATTCAATCAGTTGCAGATAGTTTGAAAGGCTTTAGTAAATATAACTCTGTTTTAGCGAGACCATCAGGTGATGAATTTGTTATCTATATTCACGGGTTTAATAATAAAGAAGAAGTTCAAATGGCAGTAGAGTCAGGGATTAAGGAGGCAAGAAACTCGTACTTTATGACGACGTTGCATGTTGAAGAAAAAGTAAGGTTTTCAACTGGGGGTTCTATTTATCCCACTGATTCTACAAATGTTGAAGAATTATTAAAATATTCGGACTATGCTATGTTTAAGATGAAAAAGTCATCTAAAGGTGAATTGGCTTTCTATGATAAAAACACGTTTGACAAGAGCACGTATTTAATATCTAATAGGGGATATTTGGATGAGTTTTTGGAGAAGGAGTTAGTGGATTTTGCAATGCAGCCAATTGTTGATACTAAAACCTTTGAAATATATGGATATGAAGCGTTAATGAGACCTCAACTAGATATAATTGGTACGCCATATTTGATACTGCAACTAGCAAAAGAAGAATCAAAGCTTGATAAACTTGAAAGACTTGTATTAAAAAAGGTATTGGAAAAAATAAATTCTAATATTGATATTTTGGGAAATTATAAGATTTTTATTAATAGTATTTCAAGTCAGGTGTTGGAGCCGTGGGAGTTAGAAGAATACATAAAGCAATATCCATATTTATTCAAAAATATAGTTTTTGAGGTTACGGAACAAGAGTATGCTGATGAAAAGTTCCTAAAAAGAAAAGCGGAAGTACTTAGAAAATATGGGGCTTTAATAGCACTTGATGATTATGGATCGGGATATTCAAATGAGCTTTCTCTACTCAGCCAGTCATATGACATTATCAAAATTGATATGAAGCTTATAAGATCCATAGATACTGATGTTAAACGCCAAGAATTGGTGGCTTCAATTTTAAAAGTTTCAAAAATCAATAATTATAAGGTTGTGGCTGAAGGGGTAGAAACGATAGAAGAAGTCAAAACATTAAAGGCACTTGGTGTTCACTATTTACAAGGGTATTTTTTGGGCAAACCGGACTTACAGATAAAGGGGATTAATGAAGAGGCAATTCAAAAGTTAAAATAGGGGGGAGATGGAAAATGAGAGTTTTAATGTTAAGTACGGATTTAGTTGATAAAAACGGAACACTGCTTCTTGCAAAGGGAACTAAAATTAATATTACGGATGAAAGATATTTAAAGTACAAGCACTTGGGCATATTTGATGAAAAAGAAGCATCCGATCATCAGTCAGACCAAAAAAATAGTAACAATGCAGCAAAGGCTAATATCAAGATTGATTCCAATGAAGCATTACCAGATAGAGTAAGTCAATCTTTAATTGAACTATCTGAAAAATTCAAGTTAAATGAAGAAGTTTTTAATAGAGCAACAGAGATAGTGCTTGACATTATACATAATTCAAAACAGGAAAAATGGTATATGCATTTTATCACTTTAACAGGTTATGTGGATTGGCTCTTTGCACATTCTATTAACACGGCATTAATTAGTACGATAATTGGAATTAAGATGGCTTTTAATAATGAAAAGTTAAAGCAAGTAGCTTTAGGTGCATTACTGCACGATTTGGGGTTAATATTATTATCTAAAAGAATTTTGATGAAACCTAGTGAGTTGAACAATTTGGAGAAAGAAATTATAAAAAGTCATTGTGAACTCGGTGTTTCTATGCTAGAGGAATCGGAATTATCAGAAATAAGTAAAAATATAATTTTGCAACACCATGAAAAATTAGACGGTTCAGGTTATCCTAGTGGATTAAGTGAAGGGGAGATATATACAGAATCAAGAATCGTTATGATAGCAGAATCTTTTGACTCAGCGACAACAGAAAGACCATATAAAAAAGCGAAAACAGCCAATACTATCATTGAGGAAATGCAAAGTAACCCACAAATTTATGATAGTAATATTGTTAAGTTATTGAACAAAAGTATACTTGGAAGTCATATATAATTGTCTTTATAAAATATTTTATGTTTAAATGGGCATTGTGGTTAACAAAATAAGGAATGCCTTTTATTTACACTAGGGATATTCACAAAAGCTTGTTATAATTATATTTATGACTGGTTTCCATAATATTTGAACGTTTTGCACAAAAATCTAATACAGTTATGCAACTAGTTTTTACTAGGATAGGAGAGATATAGTGTTTCAGATTGCAATTTGCGATGATGATAGAAAGTTTTGTTCTCAACTTGAAACAATGATTTTGGAATATTATAAAACTGGAGATGTTGAAATAGAAATATTCGAAACTGGAGAGAATTTATGCAAAAAGATTAAGGGGAACAATTTATTTGATCTTATATTTTTAGATATAGAATTAATAGGGATTAATGGAGTTGAAACAGGGCTGAAAATAAGGAATGAGCTACGAAATGAAATAACTCAAATTGTCTATATTTCTTGGAAAGAGGATTATTACAAATTGCTTTTTGAAGTACGTCCAAATAATTTTTTGTTAAAGCCAATTGTTCAAGAGGATGTGATTTGTGAAATTGAAAAAGCAAAGAGGTTAGCGAATAAATTTAATCAAGCATTTATTTATAAAAAGTCCTATGATACCTATAAAGTGTTTGTCAAAGATATTTTGTATTTCGAGAGCAGAGATAAGAAGATTCGAATTGTAACTGTAAATGGTGAGGATTTCTTTTATGATCGTTTGGAACATGTGATGGATACACTCCAAGGACTTACTTTTTATAAAATACACAAGTCTTACTATGTGAATTTATCCCATGTGTTCGTTTTTAGGTATGAGGCGTTACAGATGTCAAATGGAGAGGTTCTAGGAATTAGCCAGTCAAAACGCAAAGAGGTTAGGGCAAAGCAATTAGCGTTTTTCGAAGGGGAGTACCACTATTGATTCTTGAATATGCGCTACATATTTTTTTAAGTATAATACAAACAAGTATCGCTTACCTATATTTAAATAATTTTTTTGATAAAAAGGTTAGCACTGATACTGCTGAAAAGATATCCTATATAGTTTATTTAATATCCAGAGTAGTGGTTAAATTGTGGGTTGGGATACCTTTTGTTATAGTGGTTTACAACTTTTTTGGGGTTCTAATGTTATCTTTTAATTATAAAAGTGCATTTAAGAAAAGGGTATTTATTGTTTCATTTATCTATGTAGTATTTACAATGACAAATGGTATTTCGGCACTAATGGTTCCGACATATAATCCGTCTCTTTTTACACCTTCAATTCAATATTCGTTTTATGGTTCCGTATTATCAAAAATTATGAATCTATCAATTATCTTTGCATTCATACTGATGAGAAAGAATAAAGATAAAGTGGATTTAGCTATGATTATAAAAGGGACTTTTGCATTAATGCCGTTGTCTTCTCTGTTTGTGCTGATTTTAATTTATGAGGCAAGCAATATTTCAGTTGCTTTTAAAATAATCAGTATAATTCTTGCTATGGGTTTGAATTTCATTATGTTTTATATTTTCAATAATTTGGCATCATATTTTGAGAACGAATGGCAAACTAGAGAATTAAAGCAGCGGACTATTTTCTATGAAAATGAACTACTTCTAATACAAAAAAACTTAACGAATATGAGAATACTTAAGCACGATTTACAAAATCATTTAAGCGTTATATTT
This sequence comes from Clostridiales bacterium UBA4139, assembly GCA_002380805.1. GTDB lineage: Bacteria > Bacillota > Clostridia > Lachnospirales > Anaerotignaceae > Chakrabartyella. The sequence continues at coordinate 117,219 of DFWH01000005.1, forward strand.
GGGTTGGTAAAGCAGAATAAAAATGAAGAGTGTACTGAATATTTAGAGGAAATATATTCTTTACTTAGCCCAGACAGGGCCATTGCAAAAAGCGGTAATGTGGTAATTGATAGCATAATTAATTTTAAACTTTATGAGTTAGCGAGAAATAAGACTAAGATAACCGTGAACTTAAAAATACCAAGTGAAATAAGCATTCCATCTTTTGATATAGCTACAATTATTGGGAACCTTGTGGATAACGCCATTGAAGGTACGATGACCATTAATGAAAATAGGTTTATCACCGTAAGTATTACTCAAAGCAAAGGTATGCTGCGTTTAAAAGTTCAAAACTCTTTTGATGGGGTAATAAAAAGAGATGGTAAAAAGATATTCTCTCGAAAAAGAGGTTTTGCTACAATTGGAACGGGTATGGAGCGAGTATTAAAAGTCATTCGTACCTACGATGGGCTATTAGAATATGATGTTCATAATAATATATTTACAGTTAATGCTTTAATATATTTACCTCAATGACTTTAGGAGAGCGGATAGTTTTGTTAAAACTGTCTGCTCTCCTTTTTAATTTGTGCCAAAAGCATTGGTATTTTTAGGTGGATTCATTATGAACAAGCTTTTGAAAGGTATAGTTTTATTACTTGATAAAGTTCGTTTCGGCAATTTCTCTTTGGAATTTCTTTTGAAAAAATCAACTTAAGGAGGAACCCATGATTGATTACGTTGCACGTACCCTCATATTACTTATGTTGTTTACGATTCTGGTTTTGACTTATATAGTCCTGTGGCAACGAAAAAAAATAAACTATGACGATTTGACTAATCTGATTAGTTACTCATCCTTTCTTAAAAAGGGTACTTCGATATTAAAGAATGCAAAGCCTCGGGAATATGTAATTTTTTTAATAGATATTGATGGTTTTAGATACCTTAATTTACTTTTAGGAACAGATGTGGCAAATGTCATACTAACAATGATTCCCAGTTATTTAGATAGCTGTATGAAGGATTTAGGTGTCACCGAGTATCTTTGTACTAGGAAATTTGCGGATAAGTTTGTTTTGTTATGCAAAACGACAAATGTTTTTTTGGAAGATGTTTCTCCTCTAAAGTATGGAAAATATTTTTCTAACATGATAAAAAATAGAGTCAATATTAATATTGAGCTACGATACAGTATAGGAAAAGTAATTATTGATGACCCGAAAAAGAGTTTACTAATCCTTATTGGAGAGGCGCACTTAGCCAATAAGCAATGCAAGAATTACTATAATACGTATTCAGAGACTTTTAGCTCGGAAACTGTTAATCGGGTTTTGGTGGAAAAAAACATTTTATTTAGGATGAATCAGCAACTTTTGGAAGACTCAATGAAGATATATCTTCAACCGAAGTATGATTTAAAATCCGGCGAAATTGTAGGGGCAGAAGCACTAGTGCGATGGATTGAGGATGGACAAGTTATGTATAATCCTGATCAGTTCATACCAATATTTGAAAAGTATTATTTCATTAAAGAATTAGACCTATTTATGTTTAAACAAGTATGTAAAACATTAAAAGAACTAGAAGAAAAATCAAAAGAGAATATTCTTATTTCTGTCAACATGTCCCGCATAACTTTGATGGAAAAAAACTTTGCCCAAGTGCTATTGGCTATTATCAATAGCTATGATCTATCCCCCAGTGATATTGAGATAGAAATTACAGAAAGTGCTATATGCGGAAATTTGGATAATGTTATACGTCAGGTGAATGAATTAAAATCAGCCGGATTTCAATTATCTTTAGATGATTTTGGCGCAGGACAATCCACCCTTACAACCTTAAATTGTTTTGACATAGATATTATTAAATTAGATAAGGAGTTTCTTTCCAATTCGCTAAACAGATCGGATATGTGCATTATGGTAAAGCATCTGATTGACCTTATGCATGACTTTAATTTAAAGGTTGTTGCCGAGGGTGTTGAAACAAAGGAGGATGTAGATTTATTAAGAACATATGGATGTGACATTGCGCAAGGATATTATTTTTCTAAACCAGTTCCTAAAGATATGTTTTATAGATTGATTTAAAGAGAGGTGATTATATGTATTATAAAATAAGGGAAGAGAATGAAAATCATTTTGCTTGGGGCTCCATTGGTAATATATCAGAAGGGCGTAAAAACCTAGGTGAAACTATGCCAGTTCTTATTTATCGGCTGTTGTTATTTACTATGAAAGATGAACTTTACAAGCAATTTGGCAATGAAAAGGCAATAGAGATATTTCGGAATGCAGGAGAGTTGGCGGGAAGTGAATTTGCAAGGCATATGCTGAATTTGGAAGTGCCCTTTGATGATTTTGTTAATCAGTTGCAGTGTAGCTTGGCAGAAAACAAAATTGGAATATTGCGGTTAGAAGAATTCGATTTAGAATCAGGGAAGGCTATTCTGACTGTTGGCGAGGATTTAGATTGCTCAGGTTTGCCTGTCACAGGGGAAACTGTGTGTAATTATGATGAGGGATTTCTCGCAGGAATACTTAAAGAGTACACGTACAGAGAGTACGTTGTAACTGAGGTTGATTGTTGGGCAACGGGTTCAAGGGTATGCCGTTTTTGCGCTTTAGTTAAAGAAGGCAAGAAGTAGAACCTATTATACTCCTTTCTGGAATGATAGTTAAAAATTTTTGCTTTCTAACGTATAGGATCAGATAGAGATTGAATTAAAAGTTGAAACATCTTTGTTTAAGAGAATGTTGCCTGAAACTTAGGCGAGGGAGACGTAGCGAGGAATTATGGAGAATAGTAGCCTTCAACCAATTATAAAGGAATTAAATAACATCAAGCAAAATAAGCCAATATCTCAAGATTTTATGAATCATAAATATGCAGATAGCGAAATTACGCAATTGCAGGATATTATTAGCTATTTATCAAAATCTCTTGAAGAGATGAATGTACTGATAAAATGCATTTGCGAGGGGAATCTTGATGTTGATCCACCAGGAAGACACAATTTTTTAGCGGGGCCTTTAAAAGAATTGTTCTCTATTTCTAAGCATATTGCTTGGAATACTGCTCAGGTTGCAAAAGGAGATTATAGCCAAAAGATTGATTTTTTAGGGGCTTTTTCTGAAAATTATAATTTGATGGTGGAACAGTTGAAAGAGAGAGAATCAAGGTTGAAAAAGAATGCAATCACCCTTGAACATTCTTTAAATCTTCTAACCTCGATTATTGAAGTTCAAGAAGATAGTGTTGTTGTAGTTGATACTTCAACGAGAGAAGTTCTCTATGCAAATAGATCTGCAAGAGAGTACTTTTATAATCCAGACACAAAGGAAACCCATTGTAATGAGACATGTTTGCTGTTGCAAGCGCTAATAGAAATACAACAAACTGAGAAAGAAGTACGGTTTGAATACTGCTGCGAAAATTGTTTGCGCTGCATATCAGTCAAGGGTTTTCCTATTGAATGGGATGACAAAAATGCATTGGTTCATTTTATAAAAGATATTACAAAACGAAAGGTGGCAGAGGAACAGTTATCCGTTCTTGCTTATAAGGATGAATTAACTGGTATATATAATAGAAGATACTGTGTAAAAAAGCTCCAAAGTTTTATAGATGCTCAAAAGTCATTTTCAGTAGCACTAATAGATTTAGATAATCTTAAATTTGTTAATGACACTTTTGGTCACCAAGCTGGGGATCATTATATTTGCACTGTAATTGATACTATTGAAAACAATATTAGAAAAAATGACATTTTGAGTCGTGTAGGTGGGGATGAGTTTATTCTTATCCTTCCTAATTGTAGCGAAAAAATAGCAAATAGTAAGTTGGAAAACATAAGGAACCAACTGAAAAGAATTCGGAAGGAGTATTGGCTCTCTTTCAGTTATGGAATTAAATTTATTTCGGGAAGCTACCAAGGGTCTATTGATTTATTAGTTAGTGAACTGGATGAGAAAATGTATGCTTATAAAAAAAAGAAGAAGCCGAAGTATAATTTATAAACACAAATAGGGAGGAAACGAATGAAGACTTCTAAAGAATACAAGGTATTTGAGCAAATTGCAGCGATTGAGGGTGTCCCTGTGGAGAAAGTGCGTCGGGAAATTGAAGCGGCCATAGAAATTGGAATAAGTAATCCCGATTGTGAAGTTCAAAAAATATGGTCCTCTATCCCGAAAAAAGATAATAAACCAACACCTGAAGAATTAGTGCGGTTTGTAAGCAGAAATATTCAAACAGAAAAAGACTTTTTTAAATCACTAGATCTATAATTTATAAGTATTAAGTTACTATTAAATGAGAAAATCAAAAATGTGATTAAAAACCTAGATTGAAATTAATGTTATGTTCAAAAGGAAACAAAGTTGTTTAAACTAGTCAAGAAAGCAAATAGGGAATATCTCTTATTTTCATTAGGGGCAGGGCTATTTGAAGCAATGGAGATAACAGTAACTTTAATCAATGTTTTGGTTGGGGGGCATATAACAGGAAAAGAGTTGTGAATTCCTGCGCGATGGCAAATAATAATTCGGTGCAAATGTTCTAAAGGCTGATACAGCATCCTCAGATAATAGACCATAGGTGGTTATTGACAGAAAGATTTATACACGATAAAATAGATAGATAAAACTTAACAGAAAAGGTGATTTAAGTCCGGCGTGCCAGATGTCACAAAATCAGCGACATGGGTATGACTGGAAAAGAGTAGATAAAATCAATTCAATAGGGTAAAGGCTAACTGTTATGGCAGTTTAGTTTTTGTACCTAATGTTTGATTTTATTTTACTCTTAACGTCTCTTCACCTTAGAAGATTAGCCGTAGAGTAAAATCTGCGGCTTTTTCTTTTGCCCAATTACCAATAAGGAGATGATGACTATGTTCAAAAGTATTAGCAAGATGTTAGAAAGACCGCCGCTATTCACTCCAACCGAAACTGCATTTTGGGACGATGATTACATTTCCAAACAAATGCTCAAGGCGCACCTTGACCCTGAATTTGAGGGTGCAAGCCGAAAGTTGACTTTTATTGAAGAGTCGGTTTCGTGGATAAAAGATGTTGTTTCACCTGTGAAGTATCCATTACTTCTTGATGTCGGATGCGGGCCTGGAATATATGCAGAAAGGTTTGCGAAGATTGGATATCAAGTAACAGGCATTGATTTTTCTAAGCGATCTATAAACTATGCCAAAAGTTCAGCATTGAAGAACGGTTTAGATATTGCTTATCACTATCAAGATTATTTAACGATGAGATTAAATACAGCCTTTGATTTTGCAACAATGATTTATTGTGATTATGGTGCTTTATCAAAAGACGATAGGGCAATTCTTATGAGAAACGTATATCATCACCTCAAACCAGGTGGGAAATTCTTACTTGATGTGTTTTCAGTCCCTAAGTATAACATATTGAAAGAAGAACAGGTATGGGAAACCTGTCAAAACGGCGGCTTTTGGCGTGAAGAAAAATATATTGCATTTAGTGGACTTTACAAATATCCAAACAATGTTTCTTTAGAACAAATATCTATTCTTTCAGCTAAAGATACAGCAACTTATTATTTGTGGACAAGTTATTTTACAAAGGATGATTTGGTAAATGAGGCAAAAAAAGCGGGATTTAAAGCATACACAGTGTTTGGCGATGTCGCAGGTAATCCTTACAGGGAGGACAATCACACGATTTCCATACTTTTAGAAAAGTAGTTGAACTCAAATTTTATTTTATATTGAACGACAACTTGCCAATTAAAAACCATTACTCGGCGGGTTGACTTGTTATGCTCTTTCAGTGATAGCAATGACGAAGGATGGTAGCTTTTTCCTATTGTTGAAAGGCTCGTTGACCAGTTCCGCATAATGTCCAAAGGAATAAAATACCAATTTTACTACATATAGAGACGTGCGTACTTTTGTACCCTGTTATCCAACAAAATATATCTCCATCTGTATAAACTGGAGGAATAAAATGAATAGTTCCTCGTGGTGCATCAGGCTTATAACAAAGTAAAATCTCTATGTCTTTACCCAATGAAGATATAGGTTTTTTTCTGTGTAATTAATTACATCATAAAGTTTATTACAGTTCGCTAGCAGTATATATCAATTTAGATAGTGTCGGTTTTCTACATGTGCGGATGCTGGTAATAACTTTGACTACTTAATTATTGTCTGTTTTTTCGTTTATTTAAATATTACATATCTTTGAGTTACAAATACTATTCTCTTTTAAAAGCATAGTTTGAGTATGGAAACGAAACAAAAATACTTGCCATTTTTGGCCTAGTTAGGCGGTTGTTATTCTATTTAGATATGGTATAATGTCGATAATGGTAAAATATTGACGAATTAAAGATTTAAATTCGATTAGTAGTATAATTAAGGAGGCATATTATGAAAACAGAACAAACATCTGAACCATCTAGTAGTAAAAAAATGAAACAATCAACAGCGGTTAAAATTTTGAGTGGAATTTCCATTTTGGCAATTGCCCTTGTCTTTGCTATGCTTTTCTGGAATCAAAGTGCCAGCAATGATTATGATACAGTTTTGGAAAGAAAAGATAGATTAATTGCTGGCGCGGTACGCTTTGAAGCAGCATCAGCCTATTTAACACAGGAAGTAAGAGCCTATGCTGCTACGGGTGATAAGGAACACTATGACAACTATTGGCGAGAGGTAAACACAGATAAAAATAGAGAACTTGCACTCTCTGACATGCGTGAGATTGGAATTACAGATAAAGAAGAAGAAATGATTAGCGAAATGGCTTCTTTATCCAATAATCTGATTCCTTTAGAGGAGCAAGCTATGACCTTAGCAGGGGAAGGTCAAATGTTAGATGCTATTTCTATTCTGTATGGCGATAAATATGAGGAAAGCGCATCACAAATCAAAAATATTTCCGCAAATTTCAATCAAGCAATAGAGGGCAGAATGGAAGAAGAGTTGAATTCTTTGAGCCGTATTATTGATATGTCTTTTGGGGCTGTTTTTTTGTGCTTGCTTTTGGTTGCAATAATTCAAATGGTTGTGATTTTCTATGTAAATAGACGCCTCCTTTCGCCTATTTTGGCAATAAAGGATAATATGATGCAAATGGCGCAGGGTAATCTGGAAGATGTTCTTGCAGTCGGGGAGGATCAGACCGAAATCGGCCAACTTGCTTTTGCAGTGAATGACACAAAGGAGCGCACCAACCGTATCATCAAAGATATTGGATTTGTGATGCATGAGCTTGCTGACGGCAATTTTATAGTGAAGTCTAAACATGAAGAGAGCTATATCGGCTCCTACCAGCCAATTTTAATCTCTATGGAAACGCTGAAAGAGAAGCAACGGGGAACCCTATCTCAAATTGGTATGGCTGCTGATCAAGTTTCCTCTGGTTCTGAACAGGTGTCAAGTGGTGCACAATCATTGGCACAGGGTGCAACAGAGCAGGCATCTTCTATTGAGGAGCTGTCTATTGCTATTTCTAACATCAGCAAGAAAATTGACGCTAATTCACAGTTTGTTGCAAATGCCAGTTGCTTGGTAGAAAATACCGGTAAAGAAGTGACTGCTGGAAATGAAAAAATGAAGGAAATGGTACTTGCCATGAAAGAAATTAGTGATACATCCGCTAAGATTTCAAACATTATTAAAACCATTGATGATATTGCCTTTCAAACCAACATACTTGCCTTAAATGCCGCAGTAGAAGCCGCACGTGCCGGAAGTGCTGGAAAAGGCTTTGCCGTTGTTGCTGATGAAGTTAGAAATCTTGCTTCAAAATCTTCTGAGGCTGCCAAGAACACCTCTACATTAATTGCCAATTCTATCTCTGCCGTTGAAAAAGGTGCAACTCTGGCAGATGAGACGGCAGAGAAGCTAAAATCAGTTGTTACCAACACGGAAGAAATTGTAAATACGATTAAAGAAATAGAAGTTGCATCGGAATATCAATCTACAAACTTAGGGCAAATTGCTGCTGGAGTTGATCAGATTTCTGCAGTGGTTCAAATAAATAGTGCTACTGCGGAGGAGAGTGCGGCAGCCAGTCAGGAGCTTTCAGGGCAGGCGAATCTATTAAAAGAGCTAATTTCGCAATTCCATCTTGCTGACAGCGACGAAAGCAACTATTTTTAATCGTGTTTAGATGAAAAATAAAATATAACTAGGATTATTTTTATAATAATTGGGAATAAGAAATTTAGAGAGAGGAAATATCAATATGAAAAAAATTAAGTATGATGAAAAATCTCCTAGGTTACTGAACTCTATTGTGTGTGCCATAGACATACTAGGGTTTTCAGAAATGATACTGGATTCCTGTAAAAATGGGCTAGGAGATAAGTTGCTTAGTGAGATAAACTATCTAATCGAAAAAAATAAAAAATGTATTGTTCCCGACAAATATAGTCAAGGAAAAATCAAAATATTTACTGATAATATGGTTGTTGCATATCCCATAGATTATGATGAGGAATCTGAGTTGAATGAGATATTAGGTAATGTTGCTGAGTATCAATTCAATTTAGCACTAGAGGGTCTGTTTGTCCGAGGTGGAATAAGCATAGGAGAGTTTTATATTAATGAAGATATTGTTTTTGGACCAGCTTTGCTAGATGCTCATTATCAAGAAAGTGAAATAGCCTGTTATCCGAGAATTGTTTTAGATGATAAAACAGTAGCACAATTACAAACATATATAAAAAACTATAACAGAATGCCTGAAGACCATATCATACTAATCGACACCGATGGTAAATGGTTTATTGGCTATTTAAATACTATTTTTAAATATTATAAGGAATGTAGTAACGAATACGAGTTTGAATTGGTTAAAATTAAGCTACTGGAAAAGCATAAAGAAAAGCTTGAGGAAATGTTAATGAAGCATAAGGAAAATATATTTGTATGGGACAAGTATGTTTGGACTGCAAATTATCATAATTTCTTTTGTGATTTATACTTTCCCCAAGAGAAAGATTTGAAAATTGCTAAGCACCTATTGCTTTCATGGCCTAGGCAAATTTCAACTGGTGATTTTTGAGTCAGTTTAAAAGTTTTCGAAAGTTTGTGACCTAAGATTGAATAGAATAGCCTCTAAATTAAAATAATAATAATAAAATTTTAGGAGGTTTTACTATGGGAGTTGTTGTAACTACAACAGATAAATTTCAGGTTTGCATTGACGCGTGTGTAAAGTGTACACAGGCTTGTTATGAATGCTTTGATGCATGTCTAAAAGAATCAGATTTAGTGAAGAGGAAGTTATGTATTGCCACCTTGATGGAATGTGCTATGACGTGTCAGATGTCAGTTGCATTTATGTCAATGAATAGGGAAAAGGCATATGATCTTTGTGAGCTGTGTGGGAAAATATGCGCGAACTGTGCTCAGGTATGTGCTGATATGGAGGGGGAATATTCCAAAAAGTGTGCTGAAATTTGCAAAATGTGTTCAGATGAGTGCATAAAAATTTCCTCAATGTAATAAAAATATGTACAGTCAGGGCACTTATATAGTGCCTTGTTTTTTTTATCCAACGATTTATGTTAATGAATGGATATTATGGAAGGCAGGCGTGACAGATAATGTTAGGAATTTTAAATATAAGATTAAAGAAGTGCCTGGCGGAAATCAAGTTACATTTATTCCAAAATGCTCAACGGGAGACAAGACATTGTATGCAAGATGGGAATACGCAGGTGAACTTTCTATCACCAACAAAGGAAGTGATACTTTTACAATAACACGCTCCGGCGGAAGCAGTGCACAAAGGGTATATTTCCGAACTGCAAATGGCACAGCAGTTGGCAATGCTCACTTTGTGCATAATGCAAGTTTTCTTGATTTTAATTCAGGGGAAACAGCGAAAACGGTAACCATAGCTGAGAAGTCAGATGAGCGGGATAAGCCACGGCTATATGGTTACTATCTTTTGGCGCCTACAAGGAGTATGACCCTAGATGCGCCAAAAAGAAGTAACAGTTGAACCGTCAATGTCCTGTAAGATTTTTCAAAGTACTAAGCATTTAAATAATAAGAGTTGCACTTGATTCTTCCTTAAAATAACGAAATAATAACGAAAGCAATTGGATATAAGTTACTCCTTTGGGTTGTTTAGAAGGAAAAAGATCAAAATTATTCAATAGCTAGATGTTATTTTATATAATCAAGATAATAAGCTTATTGTCGAAGGACTTTAAGTTTAGAACTGCCAAAAGGTGTTACTCTGTTCAAAATATATTCTAATTATCTTTATAACCTACATAAAGATGGTAGTGCTTTTATTTCGCGGAAATCTAAAAATTCAGTGGCGTCTTTCTAACCAGAAAATTAGATAAAATAGACTTAAGGGGTAGTTCTACCTCATAACATGAAAAAAATCTCTATTTCTTTGCTTATTGAAGAAATTAGAGATTTTTCTTTTTTGTCGTTAACTTTATCAAAGACACTATCTAAGTTTCCCAAAAGAGCTTAGATGTTATCAAATGTGAGAGCATCTTGTTGTTTTTTTATTCTCAACCTTTTCTTCTGGCTTTACAATGATACTACACAGTCTATCTAAGAGATTACCCCGCAAAAGATTGCATTCCTGCCCAATTATAGATGGGGATTCAATACATATTTTTATTCGTTTTTTAAATGCCCAATTTGGGTCAGGTCTAATTGTCTCATGTTTTCCTTCAGCACTAATCAGGTTTTCTTGAGGGACTACTTTGTATGTATTTTTACTTGCTTTTTCTTTTTTATCTATATGGCTGCCGTAAGAAATCTTAAGAATTAGTTTTATTAAAAATTCTGTAAAGGAGCAAAGAATAAGGAACGGATAGAAGAAATCTAGTTATCAAAATTTCATTTTTGAAATTTTTCTTGACAGCTATATAGTGTAACTGTTATAGTTACAATAAAGTATGGTGTAACTAATTTAGTTACACATTAGGAGGTCTTTTATGAAAAAACAGTCAATACTAATTATGGCTCTTTGTGGTATGATATGGCTCTCTGGTTGCTCTGGGACGGAGATATCTTACACCAAGGATTCGTCTTCGGAGGCGGAGGGGAGTTCTACTGTGCAAGACAGTAAAAATACAGCTTCCTATCAGCAAATTACTGCGGAGGAGGCTAAAAAAATGATGGATGATGGTAACGTTACAGTTGTAGATGTCAGAACTGAGGAAGAATATACAAAGGAACACATTCCAAACGCAGTGCTTGTTCCGGTAGATAGTATTGGAGATGATGCACCTGAGGCATTGCCGGATTTGGATGGGGTGCTTTTGGTTTATTGTCGCAGCGGAAACCGTAGTAAAACAGCATCAGAAAGGCTGAAAAACATCGGGTATACTAACGTATATGAATTCGGCGGCATTATAGATTGGGTTTATGAAACCGAAACAGGAGGAGAATAAGGATGAACAGTGATTTTGTACTTGCCGTGCATGCATTGGTCTTTTTAAACCACAAGAATGAGGAGTTGTCTAGCGGGGTATTGGCAGAAAATATTTGTACCAACCCTGTTAGAGTTAGACGGGTTATGTCTCGTTTGTGCAAGGCAAAAATGATAGAAAACAGCGGTGGACGGAGCGGGTATCGTTTTGTACAAAAACCAGAAAAAGTCAATCTAAGAATGGTTGCAGATGCATTGGATGCTACCTTTACTTCTACAAATTGGCATAGTGGGGATCCCCATATGGAGTGTAGGGTCGCATCAGGAATGGCTGGCGTTGCGGATGGAATCTATGAGCAGATGGACAGCCTGTGTAAGGCATATTTAGAGACGGTGAGTATAGCCGACATTGACCAAAAATTATTCGGTCAAAATGAATAAAGGAAGGAGCACCTGATTATGAAAAAAGCAGATGTAGCAATTATTGGCTTTGGAAAAGGCGGGAAAACATTGGCTGTGGAGTTGGCAGCCGTAGGTAAGAGTGTAATTTTGGTGGAAAAATCAGAAAAAATGTACGGGGGAACATGCATCAATGTGGCATGTATACCAACTAAATCATTAGTGCATAGCGCTGCGCTATCGGCAGAGAAGGGTGGCGCTTTTTCCGACCAGGCAGAGAGATATAGGGAAGCAATCGAAGAAAAGGATCGCTTGACTGCTATGTTGAGGGATAAAAATTACCATAAACTAGATGCTAATCCAAACATTACTGTACTCACTGGACAGGCATCCTTCATTGATAGACACCATATCGCAGTAGCGACGAGCACTGGAACGGAAACTTTGGAGGCGGAGCGAATCTTTATCAATACTGGGGCGAGGCCCTTTGTACCACCTATTTCTGGACTTTTACAAAGTAAGCGTGTATACCTTAGTGAGACGTTGCTTGATTTAAAGGAATTACCACGTAGATTGGTCATTATCGGAGGTGGCTATATTGGTTTGGAGTTTGCCTCAATGTATAGAAATTTTGGGTCTCAAGTCACTGTGATTCAAGATGGCGAGGACTTCCTTCCCCGTGAGGATGGGGAGGTAGCGGAAGCGGTTTTGCAGAGTCTAACAAGCCGTGGGATTCAGATTTTGTGCTCCACAAAAATCCTTGGTTTAGAGGATCGACAGCATCGAACCGAAGTAACCATAGAATCTGAAAAAGGAGAGGACGTGCTCTTAGCGGAGGCAATACTGGTTGCCACTGGCCGTCGCCCCAATGTGGAAGGTTTGAACTTAGAAGTAGCGGGGGTAGAACTAACTCCTAGAGGTGCAATAAAAACCGATGAACATTTGCGAACCACTGTCCCAAATATCTGGGCTCTTGGGGACGTGGTAGGTGAACTTCAATTTACTTACATTTCCCTAGATGACTCTCGCATTATAAAATCTCAATTATTAGGCGATGGAAGGCGCACTACTGAAAATCGTGGGGCAGTGCCATATAGCGTATTCTTAGATCCACCGCTTTCAAGGGTAGGATTGACTGAGGGTGAAGCGATAGCGCAGGGCTATGAAATTGGAGTTGTAAAGCTACCCGTTATGGCCATTCCGAAGGCACAGGTGCTGAAAAAGCCGGTGGGCTTTTTGAAAGCAATCATAGACACAAAAACAAATCAAATTTTGGGTGCACATCTTTTTTGCGAGGAAAGCCATGAAATGATTAATATAGTAAAGCTTGCAATTGATGCAAAGCTTTCCTGCGCAGTTTTGAGAGATGCTATTTACACACATCCAACTATGAGTGAGGCATTTAATGATCTGTTTGCACTATGAAATTTAAAAATAAAAAAAATGAAATGAGGTCTTTATGGGATTTTCTATTGAAACAAGCGTACCAATTTTAACAGTCTTTATCCAAGGGTTACTTAGTTTTCTGTCTCCCTGTGTACTACCATTGTTACCCCTTTATGTGAGTTATCTGGCAGGTGGAGCTAAGGTCATTGACGATGATGGAGGCATTCACTATCCTCGCCGTAAGGTGCTGGTCAACACCATCTTTTTTGTAATTGGCATCAGTTTTGCTTTTTTTGCACTGGGTTTTGGATTTACTGCATTAGGTCAATTTTTTAGCGGAAGCCGCCTGTGGTTTGCACGAATAAGCGGTATTATTATGATTATGTTTGGGCTATACCAGTTTGGTGTGTTTGGTGAATCTGATGTACTAGGCAAGGAGAGAAGATTTCTATTTCGCCTTGACCGTTTTGCCATGGGACCAATTCCTGCACTGTTACTGGGATTTACCTTTAGCTTTGCCTGGACGCCTTGTATTGGGCCAATCCTTGGGAGTGTACTTCTGATGGCAGGCTCTTCAGATCTTTCTTCCATGGGCTTTATGCTGATTGGTGTATATACATTAGGCTTTGTCTTGCCATTTTTAGCAGTTGGTTTTTTTACTGGTTCTGTGTTGGAATTCTTCAAAAATCATCGAAATGTGGTGAAATACACGGTCAAAGCAGGTGCAGTACTATTGATTCTAATGGGGATTATGACCTTTACGGGCTTTCTAAATGGGTTCACTGGGTATCTCTCCAGGACGGGTGGTGTAAACCAAGGAACAACTCAGGTTTCTCCACCACCTGATGTATCAGAAGACCTAGATGTAAGCCCTGAGGTTACAGAGGATGAGCGAAAAAATGACCAGGTTGAAGAACCATCGATTCCGGCACCTGATTTCACCCTTATGGACCAGTACGGAAATGAACACACCTTATCTGACTACAAGGGGAAGACGATATTCATAAACTTTTGGGCAACATGGTGCCCGCCTTGCCGAGGCGAGATGCCAGATATACAGGCACTTTATGAAAGATATGGTAGCAATCAAGAGGATCTCATTGTGTTAGGTGTGGCTGGACCCAGTCAGGGGCGTGAGGGAAACGTCGAGCATATTACAAAATTTCTTGCTGACAATAGCTATACTTTCCCTGTTGTTATGGACAAAACAGGGAGTCTCTTTAGTGACTATGGCATCAATGCTTTCCCAACCACATTTATGATTGATAAAGAGGGGAACGTGTTTGGTTATGCTACAAGTGCGTTATCTGCTGATATTATGGAGAGCATTGTGCAGCAGACCATGACGGGAAAGCGTACATCTTAAGAAAACTAAATTAGGATATAAATGTTGAAGGTTCTTTAATCCTTTGGATTAGGTGTACAGAGTTTCTTTTGTAGGCTTCGTAATTTGAATATTAGTGACTGGCGAAAGGAACGCTGAAAAATTAAAGAATAGCCTAAATATCATTTGCTAAAAGAAGGCATATGTTATTTAGGCTATTTTATATGTACTTTCCACAGTTGCATAGTCAAAAAGAGGTATGGGATTGAGTTAGAAAGTTATTTACGGTATTTCGTGATTAAAGATTTATTTGACTAAAAGGTAAGGATAAATTTTATGTTGAAGATATTTATGCAATCAATTTTGCATTTATAGTATGGGTTTCAAACACGATAGTATGTTTATAGTTAACTTTGCAAAATAAGGGTATAAGTGCCTCCCGGTTTCCCCCCAATTTATAGATATATAGAATAAAGAGTTGCATAGGTATAATTTAGAGGTAATGCACTTCCCGAAGGGAGCACATGCGTCGGTCCGGATATCGGTGCATTTGAAGAAGAAAATTGGGGGTAGGGAAAATGGGAGTATGGCTAACGGATAGGCAGGCTTTATTAATGAGTGCATTGGCGTATATTGACGTGGATCAATTTTGGTTTCCCAAGGAGCAGTTTAGAAATAAAACATTGGAGGAACTATTTTTGGCTGCTACGAGATATGAGGCAGAGGATGGGACGAACAGAAGAGAAAGAAGGATTCCTTATAATGGCGGGTATACACATCAGGAGTTTATGGGAATTTTGGAGGAGATTGCAAAAGATTCAGTATTAAAGGGCTTAATAATAGTTGATTATCTAAATGATAATAAGGATGGCAATCAACATAGGGATTTGTTGGAAGATCAACAAAAGAGAGAAGAATATGACTATTCTGGATTTGTTGGGATTGCTTTGAAAGATGAAAACAACAATTCAGTGGTTTTGTTTCGTGGGTCAGAGGGGATAAAGGAACAAGAAGTAGAAGGAGTAAGTAGTCCCTATCTCACCAAGGACTGGCTTGAAAATTATCGTTTTGCTTGTGGTGGTTCGGAGCAGCTTTCCCTAGCTGTGGAATTTACAAAGAGGAATACTTTGGATTGTAGAGAACTAACATTTTTGACGGGGCACTCCAAAGGTGGGGCTATTGGAGCTTATGTTGCTGGGGTTCTTCCTGCTATGACAGGAAAGGTGTTTGATGCTCCCGGGATATCACAATTCTTTACAATGGGACAGTTGCAACGGTTAAAGGAATCAGGTCTAAAAAATTATGTTGCAAAAGGCGATGTAGTGGGTGCACTGTTTTTTCACGCTGAGTCTGTTGTTTTTGTTGAGACGAATGAAATGGAAGTAATTGATGGAGAAGTGCAAAGAAAATATTATTATGATGATAATTACATAGACGAAGAGGGGGAGAGGAAGCCCCTTACATTAGATACAATGGATTTTCGGGATATTGGTAACTTTCACCGCTTACAGGCAATTGATTTTAACGAGTTGGGGGAGGTGATGGAGGGAGAGCAAGGCTGTTTTTCTTTGGCAGCCGAGAGGTTATCTCAGCAACTTTATATGGATAATATGAAGGCGGGAAATCTTCTGGGAGAACTTTTGAATCAGTATGTGCAGTTAGAACATGGAACAAGGGTTTTAGGAATGTACTTTGCAAATCGAATGGATCAGTAGGGAGGAACGCCTTATCAAGAATGAGGGGGCATGGAAGCAATATCGAACGGAAATAGTGATGCCTTAAATATGATTTTTATAAGCTCAGGTATGAAGGGAATTCTATATGTTAAATTTATGAGCCGAAACCCCCGAAGGGGCGTCAAATAATCTCTCATTTGAGTCAAACCTAGTTTTCGATAATCTTGAATTTGCAATAACTAAGTTTGGAAACTGAATTAAAGTTTCAGGGCTAATTGGAATGTAGAAGTATATTGTTGATAGCACAATAGTAGGGGGGATGTCAAGTCAGTGTTATACACTGCTTAAGCTGTTGTTTTTAATTATACGAATGAAATTTTCCCACCATAGCAAGAAGGCAAACGGAGAATACAGATACCGTTGCAATACCGGCCACTATTTTTGAGAAGTAACCATATGCAATGCATGTGATTAGTATCTCAATAAAAAGAATGAACAGGGCTCTTTTCCTCATTTTTTTCATTCTGTGTTCTGATACAGGATGGTTTGGATGCACAACGGGTGCAATTTTGTAAACAATAAGAATGCTAATTGCTAAAATAAACCCTATTATGATTGGGGAATCAACTACCAATGGATATGTAAAAATACATAAATAAGAAAGCAAAATGGATGATAATATGCATTTTAAATGGGAGGATGCGTGCATTCCGCCAAGGTGAATCCGCAATGGTGTAAAAAATATCATCCATAGAATCATTTCAAATGTTTTGTGGAACACCAATGCAGTGATAATTAGCAATAAGTCAGAAAATAGTTCATTTAGCATGCATTCTGCACCATAGGCGTAAATTTCATAGTCGTCGGAGCTCGCTCCATTTTGCACCAGCCAATCGGCCCATGTGTTTGCAATTTTAATAATCATGATGGCATTCTCCTCACAAAATGGTGTCTAAAAAAGTTTTTCTTACATCTTCAAGATAGGTATTGCTAATGGGCAGTTTCGCTCCGTTCGAAAGAAAAATTTCGTTTTTTACTATTTTTTCTACGTGGTTCATATTTACTAAAATTGAGCGGTGGCACTGGGCAAAGTGATAGGGAAGGTGACTTATCATATCTGATAATTTTGCTTTGTGTGAATATGATATCTCTGACATATATACTTCTATGTAATGATTTGCGCTTGAAAAATAAAGAATCTGATGGTAGGGGATTTTTATGGTTTGAGAGTTGCTTTGGATAATATAGTTATTCTCTTTGGTCAACTGATAAACCATATTCATGCACTTTTTAATGTCCTGTTCCTTCACTGGTTTCAACAAATAGTGTAGTGCTTGCACATCATATCCTTGAAAAACATATTCCTTGTAGCTTGTTAAGAATATAATGGATCCTTGATAATTGCCTTTCCTCATGAACTGGGCAAGGGATAACCCATCCATTGTTTCATCTAACTGAATATCTAAAAAAGCAACGTCATAGGAGTTGAAATTTGTCTGTAAAAATGAGCTTGCATTTTTGAAGTAATCCAAAGTGAGGGTGCAATTTAGTTGCTTTGCCCAATGCTCTAACATTTCTGTAAGCTGTTGTGCATAGATAGATTCATCCTCAATGATAGCGATTAGAATATTCAAGTTTCTTCCTCCTCACTCTGTAAAGGAATCATGATAGTAGCGGCAAAAGAATTGCTCTGAGGTTCGTAGCTTAAAAATCCACCATACTTTTCTACAATTTCGTTGATATTTTTAAATCCATATCCGTGTTCAGGCTGTTTTTTTGTGCTCAAAAGATTTTTTTTGTCAAAAATATATACTCCATTTGAACTATTAATCACCTTAAAATAAAGCATGCCTTTATGTATTCTAATTGTGATATTAATATAGGGAGGTTGTTCTAGGTTTGGCTTGTTGCAAGCTTCAATGGCATTATCTAGTAAATTCCCTATGATGACACAAAGATCTGTTTGTGGGATGGAAAGTTTGTCAGGCAAAAAAATCGTTTCCTCAACAGTAATACCGTTTGACTTTGCAATAAGAATTTTGCTGGAGAGAATTGCATCTAAAGTAGGGTGCCCTGTTGAAACCATAGATGTTAGGTTTGTAAAATCAGAATTAAGCTGTGCTAAATATATCTCCAATTCAGAATATTGCTCATTTGCTAAAAGCATTTGCATTGCTTGTGTATGGTGGTGAAAGTCGTGCTTCCATTGGCGGAGTGTTTTCATAGATGCCTGAATATTATCAAAGTGATTTTGTAGTAAGCTTGCTTCCCGTAGTTCCATTGTTAGGGCAGTGTTTTTGTTGTGGAAATCCCCTAAAACTTCAAATAAGATAATACAGCCTAATAAAATAGATAAATAAGCCACTCCGATAAAATCAATGATGTGGGAGGCTTGGCTTCCTGCATAGGTATTACTGCTAATTGATATAGATAGGCCGATTAACTTATCCGAAGCAATGATACCCAAGGACAATAGCAAGAATAAAATTGACCGAAACAGCAGTGGCAGTGTAATGGATTTTTTTGAAATTATGTGAATTATTGTAAAATAAAAAATAGAACACACCACTAAATATACCAATGTCATTTGTATTCGGATTAATGAGGAAACTGCTAAAGAGTTTAAATCGTAGTTTGTAAAAAGTGAAGCTAGAAAAAATACGATTGTGTTTGAAATAATTCCGATGAGAGATGCAGCACACCCCCAAAAAAAGCGAGAACTAAAATTGGAATCAAAACAAACAGTTGAAAAAATAATATCAGCAATTAAAAGTAAAAAAATTACAATGTTTGTATTATGTATAGTGGTATTTAGTATTGTAGTAAAAAGGACGAGGATTGATAGACCAAGAATAGGTCTTAGGGCATTTTCCTTTTTGTATCCCAGTGTTTTCAGCAACAGGTAACAAAACATCCCTTCTTCAACAAGATTAATTAATAATTCCCATCCAATCCATAAAATTGACATAATTTCCCCCGTAAAAATATTTTTAAGACTTATCTAATCTATCATAGCATGGCAAAAATAGACATACAACCGTAAAAAAACGTATTTCACGACCTAAAAAGGCCATTTCACGACCTACCACTGGAATTTGACAAATTATGTGATAAAATTTTCACGTAAGGAGTTACAAGGGTACTGTTTAATTAAATGATTTATTTTGAATGGGAGGAAATAATATGAAAAAAATCAAAGAGTTTTTAACAAGTAGCAGCGTGAAGTTATCGGCACAAATGCTCTGTGCATCAGCATCTTTTTTTGCAATCATGATGTGCCACGGCAGATTATATGAACCAAAAGTTCCTGAAAGATTAAAAAGATAAGTAAGTAAGAAATGGGGTAAAATAAACTATTCTGTAATGTTTTGATGATATGACAGCAGATATTAATAAGAATGTACTGCTGTGAAAAAGCTGTTTGATAATATTTTAAGCAAGGATCACGGATGAATTACATTGTTGGTAGTGAAACTGATACCATAAGAAGGTACATTTTAAATAGGTTGTCAATAATAGCAAAAGTTGAAGACTCGCTTTTATGGGGAAATATTGAAAACCTAACCTTGTTTTAATACACTAGTATTAATTCATAGGAAAGTACCTTTTTATGGTATTTGTATTCTGGTAATGCCATCCGCTGTAAACTAAACCTGAATTTTGATATGCGCAATAGCTTGGATATGCGAAAACCATTATTTGCTCTCATGTAAACTTTGCCGTCTGTCGATGAAATAATTTGCCTTTGCACTAAGCAATATAAAATGTACTGAGGCAATTAAATAAAAGAACGATGTTTTGTTGTTCATGTAAGGATATGAATAAATACCTTGGTGAGCCTAAGTGTGTTTGTCTGAAGTTAACCAAATAATGATGAAATGGAGTCGTTGTATTTTATATTTGATGCAACGATTTTTGCTTTCTTTATAAGAAAAGCACAGTTTAGAGCATCCTTTCTTAAAGATGGGTATCTGATTTAGCTTGAAACAAATAATTCCATTTAACAAATAGATAATAAAATATTAAATTTTGGTTGATAATTCTATTACACTAGAATATACTATTTGTAATCTCTTTGCGCTGCATTATATTCCGTTAAGAATACGAGATCAACAGTACAAACTGAGCAGGCGATGAACCTTAATGGTCATGGGGCCGGGCCGAACAGCGATCGGCAGCAGATTGCAATTTATGCACATCTGTGGGACAGTAGTATGTTCCATAGGTGTGCTATTTTTATACCTAAAATGGAACTAAGACCCCGAAAATGGAGTGCCATAGAGCTATCAAACGACTGCCGAAAGGCTTAAAGGGAGGTAACTTTTATGACAGACAACAAACCGAATATGGCGGGTTTAACCACCGCCGAAGTAAAACGATTGCGGGAAGTATATGGGAAAAACGAATTGATTTCACAAAAAAAGACAAGTTTCCTAAAAAAAGTTATACACATTATTAGTGAGCCAATGTTTTTGCTACTGATTGTTGCTGCAATTATTTATTTTATTCTTGGTGAACCACGAGATGGTGCAATCATGCTGATTTTTGTCATAGGAATCATCAGCATTGATGTTATTCAGGAATGGAAAACCGACAAGACTTTAAACGCATTGAAGGATTTATCGGCACCACATGTCACTGTTATTCGAGACGGTGCAGAACAGATCATTGCAAGTGCTGATCTTGTCCCCGGCGATTTAATGATGATCTTTGAAGGTGTAAAAATCCCGGCAGACGGTGTTGTGATTAAATGTAGCGATCTATGTGTGGATGAATCCTCACTTACAGGTGAGGCAGAAGGCGTATGGAAGACCAACACAGAAAACGGAGAGGGGAAATCTGATTATTGGAGAAAAGACTATTGTTATGCTGGAACACTGGTAACACAAGGGACTGCCACCGTTTTAGTCGATAAAATCGGTAGCACTACCGAATATGGTAAAATCGGTGCAAATGTTGCCATCGCACCAGATGAGGATACCCCACTTCAAAAACAGACGGGTAGCCTCGTCAAGCTTTGTGCAGGGATTGCAGCTGTGCTGTTTGCCCTGGTGAGCATTTTCACATATATAAATATTCCAGACCATTTATTTGGAGACAGAATTATTGAAAGTATCTTATCAGGTGTTACTCTGGCAATGGCAATGATCCCCGAGGAATTTCCTGTTATTTTAACTGTTTTTTTATCAATGGGTGCATGGCGGCTTGCAAAGAAAAACTCACTTGTTCGAAAGTTGCCATCTGTGGAAACCCTTGGTGCAGTGTCTGTTTTGTGCGTGGACAAAACCGGCACAATAACCATGAACCAGATGACTGTCCAGGATACTTGGGCGCTTAACGGTGACACAAATACCCTTTGTGAAACGATGGGACTTGGCTGTGAAACAGATGCTTATGATCCGATGGAGAAGGCTATGCTCTCCCATTGCGATAGCCTTGGAATAACAAAAGAGCATTTATTTGATGGAAATCTAATTACGGAATATGCTTTTACAAATGAGCTTAAAATGATGGGTCATGTTTGGCGGAGAAACGGAGAAATCATAATTGCAGCTAAAGGCTCACCAGAGCGTATTCTAACAGTTTGTAGTATGTCTGAAAAAGATAACGAGCTTACAGAACAAAAAATTACGGAAATGTCCAAAGAAGGACTTCGGGTTATTGCAGTTGCAACTCAAAAACTGCAATCGGAGTCACAAATTCCATCATCAATTACCGAATGCTCGCTTACTTTGCTTGGTCTTATCGGGCTCGCAGATCCTCCACGTGAAAGTGTGAAGGCCGATATTGCGGTTTGTACTAAGGCAGGTATTCGTGTTGTTATGATTACTGGTGACAACGGAATCACTGCATCTTCCATCGCAAAAAAAATTGGCATGCCAAACAGCGACCATATCATTACCGGTGATATGCTAAATGAGATGTCGGATGAGGAGTTGCGAGAAAAGGTAAAGGACGTCAGCATTTTCTCCCGTGTAATTCCCGAGCATAAGATGCGGATTGTTAAGGCATTTAAGGAAAATGGCGAGATTGTTGCCATGACGGGTGATGGTGTAAATGATGCGCCTGCTTTGAAATATGCAGACATCGGCATTGCAATGGGCAAACGGGGCAGTGAAGTTTCTCGTGAAGCTGCCGACCTTATACTAATGGATGATAACTTTACAACCATCGTGGAGACAGTTAAAGATGGTAGAAGAATTTATGATAACATTCGTAAGGCTGTGGGCTATGTGTTCACTATTCATATCCCCATCGCATTTGCTTCTTTGCTTGCACCCCTACTGGGTATTGCCCCAGCAAGCCTATTTTTGCTACCACTGCACGTGGTGCTGTTGGAACTCATTANNATCCAACCTGTTCCATTGTGTTGGAGCGCCAACCTTCCGAGCGAGATATTATGCACCGCAAACCTCGTGATCCAAAGGAAAAGCTTTTAAATGCGAAAATACTGAGCAAAAGCATCTTGCAGGGTATTGTGATTTTTGCTGCATCCTTTGGAACATATTTGATTGTTCTTGAAGGCAGCTCGGATAATGCACCGGTTGCCCGTGCCATGGGTCTTGCAATTATTATGTTTGCGAACCTGTTCCTAGTACAGGTCAACAGCTCGGATCATGACTTTGCAGTGCAATCGATCACTCGACTTGCAAAAGATAAGGTGATGTGGGCGGTTAACATTGGCACTGTGGTAGCTTTGCTGCTGATCCTTTATACTCCTCTGTGTGGGTTTTTAAAATTGACACCTCTATCTATGGGGCAGTTCTTTGCGGCTGTGGGAATTGGTGCAGTTGCTGTGCTGTGGTATGAGGTTATCAAGTTCATTAAAAAACGAAAGAGAGTTAGGACTAAATGCTGATATGCTTGCTAAATTTTGCACCGAGAGAGGGGCTTTTTGCCATGAGAAATTTAACCACAGGAAGTAGCCAATTCATTTGAGTTATAAGGGGTTGCTGTAAAATTGTTTTTTAATTTTTTATCTTTGTGGATGAATAAGGGGCAGTTAGCCTGACTCGGAGGCGGCAAATATGTTCGTGGGAAGCAGTATTAGGGATATACCATAACTCCTTAGGATAAAGGGGCGGATGGAATAAATCCCATCGATAGTTGGTATGAAAACCTTTACAAAAAATGGGCATATATTTTTGCGACCATAGTTGATAGAGAAGGTAAAAAAGTTTAGCGACCTTTGTACCCTAACCATTGATATGGGGCGGAAAGGTATTTTGGCATTGTGACAGTGCTGAAAGGGAGACGCTGGTTGAGGCTTGCAGGGCATATTCGGAGCAGGTTATGCTACTTGATGTTGTCAACTGTGGGGGATGTAAGGCTTTTCCATGGGATGTAGGCTTTACGATAAAAAATTTCGGTTGTTAGAAATAACGTTGCATCACACCATACTTTACACACAGTTTATAAATGATTATCCTTTTATAAAGAACTTTGGATATGTATGCAAAACAAGAGCCAATGCGCAGATAAAAGTGCATTGGCTCAATTCATAATTTAACAGATTAGCTTTAGAATGTTTTGTTTTAGGTTTTTCATTTAATAATTATTTTGTTCATCATTGATAGATTGGGGGATAAAAACATGAGAATGATTTCACCAGTTGAAACCTATGCTCCTTGCCACCGTTGGCAGGTATTATAATTCATTTATCGTATCGGTTACTGCCATTTTTCGGATCCGCTTTGCTGGCATATAGACCGCTGCAACAGCCGCAGTAAGAACAAACAAAAGTATAACGATTACAGGCACAATAGGAAAACTCCAAATGGCATAGCTAAAATGATTGGTAATAAGATTGTCATATAGCATTTTGCTCATCCACAGGCCTATTGAACAGCCAACCACACAACCACACAAAGCGTAAGTAAATGCTTCGGCTGCGATCATTTTTGTTATCTGATGTCCATCCATACCCACAGCACGCATGGCGCCGTACTGCCTTATCCTTGCTGTCACACTCATAGAGATACTGTTCATAATATTCAATACAGTAACAAATGTAATGATAATCAAAAAGCCATATACAAATAGGAGAAATGCCATGTATGTGCTGGTTGTTCGTTGGTCACGCTTATCAGTAAATGTGTACTTATCACCCACAGCTTTATGAATTGCTTCAACATTTTCGTCAGTTGTATTTTTAGCTGTCTGTATCATGACAAGAGAATAATCAGACACGCCTGTTAAATGCATAAAAGTCTCTCCGGAGGTAATCAATGTTATTGTTCCATTTGTGCTGCCATCTTCACGAAAGGGGTTGTAGTTTAACATCCCGGCGACTTCTAAATTCTTATCGCTTATCTGTATTTTATCGCCTATTTCCAGGGGTGAATCTTTGTCCCAAATTGCAAGTACATACTCGCTATTCCCGTAAACTTTTGAAATATCGCTGCCTTTTTTCAGTTGCTTGTCTTTTATGAGACAATCAAGATCATAATCATCAAAGGAAATTAAATCAATAAGGTTTGTTTGGGAATTTACTTTTGCCGGAACGTTGAGGATGTTTCTTCTACCAAAAATGTGTTTTACACCAGACATATAGTTTATTTCATCCA
This sequence comes from Clostridiales bacterium UBA4139, assembly GCA_002380805.1. Taxonomy (GTDB): domain Bacteria; phylum Bacillota; class Clostridia; order Lachnospirales; family Anaerotignaceae; genus Chakrabartyella. Next base: position 141,958 of record DFWH01000005.1, read on the forward strand.
GTAATGCACTGTTTATTGAATTGGTACCATCACGGGTGGAAATGTTGATATCGGAAGTATTCGATGATTGGGGCATGATATAACCGACAAGGTCTATTAAAACGGAGAAACACAAAAATAGGATAATGCTCAGCGCAAATGAACTTGTCATGAGAATTAGATTTTTCTTTCCCGATACTGCATGATGGATACCCAGGGCAGTTTCAACTTTTGGAAAGGGGGCAAGCATAACACGACTTGCCTTTTTTTCATTTTCAATATTGCCCGAAACTGCTGAGATAGGGGACACCTTTGCTGCTCGTTTTGCTGGAGAACTGGCAGCAATGAGTACCGTAACAACTCCCACAAGAATTCCGCTAAAGATCCCAATGAAGCTCACTTTGAACAGAGGAATTTGGGAAAATTCGTCACCCACTAGAAAGCGAAGGGCGGCGCATAACCCCCATGTAATAATAGTTCCTAACACTACGCCTAAGGGAATTGCTGCTTTGCACCAGTTTAGTGCCTCCAATCTTACAAATCGGGTAATCTGTTGTTTGCTCATTCCGATACAGCGCATCATACCAAAAAAATTCGTTCGTTGGGCAACTGTGCTATTCATGCTGCTTGAAATCATCAATACACCTGCAATCAGGATTAGGACAAACAATATTGCCGCAGTGATAAATAAGGTTTGTGCTGTGGTGCCGCTGAGAGCCCTTTGCAGTCCTTGACTACCATGCTTATCAAGCAGTCTTGTTGCCTCCATCCTAACGCCCATGTCTGCCATACTAAAAATAGCCGTTACCAAAAACACCGCAAATGTAATACACAAAAGAGTCATGCGATTCTGCCGTTTATGTACCTTTGCTGAAATTGTAATAAGGCTAAGATAGCTTTTCATTCACGGCACCTCCCAAAATCTGTAAGTGTACCGTCGGACACTAATAGAACTCGGTCTGCAGTTTGTGCGATACTTTTACTGTGGGTAATCATCACAATGGTCTGTTCATATTTCCGCGACGCCTCTTTTAGCAAAGCAATGACCTCACTGCTGTTTTGTGAATCTAAATTGCCTGTTGGTTCATCCGCAAGAATTAGCGATGGACGTGTAATCAATGCACGCCCAATTGCGACACGCTGTTGCTGTCCGCCTGACAATTGGCTAGGTAGATAATGACGGCGTTCTTTTAAATTGAGAACCGTTAGCAATTCTTCCAAATATTTCTCATTAGGTCTCTGATAATCAAGCAATACTGGGAAAATAATGTTCTGTTCAACTGTTAGTTCCGGTATTAGGTTGAATGCCTGAAAAATGAACCCAATGTTTCTGCGACGGAAAACAGTTAGCTGATTTTCTTTCATTTTAAAGGTATCGTTGCCATCAATAAAAACCTTCCCAGAAGTAGGTGTATCCAATGCCCCTAGCATATTTAAAAGTGTACTTTTTCCGGAACCAGATTCGCCGACTACGGCAACAAACTCGCCTTTTGGTACAGTAAAGCTGATGTCATTTAATGCGTGTACAGCAGCCTCGCCACTGCCATAAGTTTTACAAATAGATTTTACTTCTAACAAGTTCATCAAAAAACCTCCCTTTCCGTGTTTGAACCACAATGAAAGAGTATCACACTTTTCCTACTGTAAAATGAATTTCATCCTACATTTTTGTAGGAATTAAAAAATCTATCACAAAAGTAGTGCCCACCCCTAATTCACTGTCAACTCTCACTGTCCCGTTGTGTGCTTCAATGATTGATTTGGCAAGGGGCAGGCCCAGTCCAATTCCTTGTGTATCCTTTGAAAATTTACTTCGGTAAAAGCGCTTAAAAATATAGTACAAATCTTCTGGATGAATTCCACTGCCGTTGTCTTTTATAATAATCTGAATGACTGATGAGAGTTGTTTCCATTGGATTTGGATTAGCCCCCCATTTTTTATGTGGTCAAGGGCGTTTTTAACAATATTATTGATTGCCTCGGTCAGCCAAACACCATCGCAAACCAAGGTCAAGGTATCATCACCAGTCAAACGAATTTCCTTTTTCTCCTGCTTGGCACGAAATGCAAAGTGCTTTTCTACCCGCTCTATCATTTCTGATACATTTTCAACCCTTTCTTCAAGTACGACTGTACCAGCATCCATTTTTGTGATTTTTAAAAGGTTTTGAACTAAGGCCTCTATTCGGTCTAATTCCTGTTCGGAAAGGTTCGTAAATTCCCGCACTGCCTGGGGGTTTTTTTCTTCATCTTGCAGAATGCCATTGTAAATATTGAGCGCCGCAAGGGGAGTTTTTAGTTGATGCGAGATATCGGCTATGGTATCTTTCAAGAATTCCTTTGCTCTCAGCTCGTTTTCGGCATGAGCATTCAAAATGGAAACTAAGGAGTTAACTTCGTGAAACAGTCGATACAACTCACCTTCCTCATTGCTCTGAATGCGGGCATCTTTGTTGCCGGCAATGTATTCAGTAATTTCTGCAACAGCACTTTCGATGATTTTGTGTTGTTCCCTAAAATATTTGTAGCATAGGGTAAAGATTGCCAATGCCATAAACAGCGCACATAAAAAAATTGAAAGAGCTGCATTTGAAATTTTGATATTCATTAGTACCACTGAGACTAAGATAAAGGCAGAGATACACATCAATATGCAGAAAAAAAGAAATTTTATTTTTCTATTTGCTATTATTTTCATGATACACCTCAGTCAACTGGAATCCATTTATAGCCAAAGCCTCGAACGGTGATGATACGCTGGGGGTGGCTGGGATCCTCTTCAATTTTTTTACGCAATCTGCGGATATAAACCGAAAGGGTATTACTATCCACATAGTTTTCATGACAATCCCATAGCCTGCCTAAAATTTGCTCTGATAAGAGGACTATGTCAGGATTCTCCATGAACAGACACAGTAATTTATATTCACTAGCAGTTAGTTCAAGCAGGGCACCGTTTTTATATGCCTCGGTTTTTAGCAGATCAATTTTGATTTTACCCGAAACCAGTTCTTGGTTCCCTTGATTAAAATTGCTACTCCTGCGAAGCAGTGCGTTGATTCTTGACATGAACACAGCTAATTTAAAAGGTTTGGTAATATAGTCGTCACCGCCAATATCAAGCCCCATGATAATGTCTGTTTCTTCGTCAGCAGCAGTTAGAAAGATAATAGGAACTTTTGATGTAAGCCTTATTTTTTGGCATATATCAAAGCCTGAGCCGTCAGGTAGGGATACATCTAAAATCACCAAGTCGTATTTTTCTTTTACCCAGATTATATCTGCTTGTTCACTGGTGCGGGCAATACTCAATTCATAACCTTGCTTTTTAATAGCGAAAGATAATCCATTGATTAAGCTTAAATCATCCTCAACTAACAATATCCGTTTCATTTGCGTTCACCATCCTTGAATCTACTGATTTATGTCGTTGCTTAACCGGTTTTTTGCGTTTTTGCCAGAAGCAAAACAGACGGTTTTTTTCAAAGTTATACAGTCCATGGTATAAAACCTTTTTAGCAATATCGTCTATATTATATTTCTTCGTTTTGAATAATGCAAATGTGCCGAAGAAAAACAACGAATTGTGACAAGATTGTCCATTGTCACAATGCATTGTTTTAGATACAGGTTCACTTAATTAACATATTCATTTTAGAGAGAAACGGCGTATTTAGCATTTTATGATGTTCCTTTTAATGAAAAATCACTGCACTGATGAGATCGTACTTTTGCTTAAATACATAGCAATCGCCGTAGTAGGATGGAGGAAAAGGGATAACTACCGTAAATGACAAGTAGTGCAATGTCTTACCACGGTTTGGACAAAACGGAAATCTGGCGACTACGTAATGTTAAAAATAATAATGATTTATAAGATTATTTACCAATTTGGTTGGTTTAGAAACTTTGGCAATTTAATTAATATTTTTTTTGAGTTTCAGTACAAATTGAATACCCTTCTATTAGTGTCAAAAAGTGTTTCTTCGAATAGATTACTAATGGATGGAAAAAAAACCATCATATTTTTTATTGAAGGAGATGAGCTTTTTGAGTAATCTTCACGATCCATTAAAAGATAAAGTGAAAAGCTGCAATTGTAGTCCGTACAATGAGTGTTTTGACAAAAATACGACAGACTCTCTGATTTCAACAAGTAATAGTTCTTGTCATACAGAAAATTGTATACCAAATTCTAATTGTACCTGCAATAAGTGCAATAATTATGATTCATGCTGTTGCCCAGGTCCCGAAGGCCCTCCAGGACCAAAAGGTAATCCAGGTCCCAAAGGCGATCCAGGACCAAAAGGTGATCCAGGTCCCAAAGGTGATCCAGGTCCCAAAGGCGATCCGGGTCCGGAAGGTGAACCAGGTTGTCCAGGACCTCCAGGACCCAAAGGCGATACAGGTTGCCCAGGCTGTCCAGGCCCTCCAGGACCAAAGGGCGATACAGGGTCAACAGGCCCCAAAGGCGATACAGGAGAAACAGGTCCCAAAGGCGATCCAGGTCCTAAGGGTGACACAGGACTAACAGGCCCCAAAGGTGATACAGGTGCAACGGGTCCCAAGGGTGACCCAGGCCCTAAGGGTGACACAGGACTAACAGGCCCCAAAGGTGATACAGGTGCAACAGGCCCCGAAGGTGATACGGGTCCCAAGGGCGATACAGGATTAACAGGACCTAAAGGTGATACGGGAGCAACAGGCCCCAAAGGCGACCCAGGTCCCAAGGGTGATACAGGATTAACAGGTCCCAAAGGTGATACAGGATTAACAGGTCCACAGGGTGATGTAGGCCCCAAAGGTGATACAGGATTAACAGGACCAAAAGGTGACCCAGGCCCTAGAGGTGACACAGGAGCAACGGGCCCCAAGGGTGACCCAGGCCCTAAGGGTGATACGGGATTAACGGGTCCGCAGGGTGATCCAGGCCCCAAGGGTGACACAGGATTAACGGGCCCCAAAGGTGATACGGGAGCAACAGGCCCCGAAGGTGATACGGGTCCTAAGGGCGATACAGGATTAACGGGTCCCAAAGGTGATACAGGAGCAACCGGCCCTAAAGGCGATCCTGGTCCCAAAGGTGATACAGGATTAACCGGCCCTAAGGGTGATACAGGGTTAACTGGTCCTTCAGGTTCTCAAGGATTAACTGGTCCTAAAGGTGATACAGGATTAACGGGCCCCAAAGGTGATACAGGGTTAACCGGTCCACAGGGTGATCCAGGTCCCAAGGGTGATACAGGATTAACCGGTCCCAAAGGTGATCCAGGCCCAAGAGGTGATACAGGGGCAACAGGCCCTAAAGGTGATCCAGGCCCCAAAGGTGATACGGGATTAACAGGAGCACAAGGGCCACAAGGCTTGACCGGTCCCAAAGGCGACCAGGGAGTGCAAGGTGTAAAGGGCGACCCAGGTACACAAGGTCCTAAGGGCGATACAGGAGCAACCGGGCCACAAGGTCCAGTGGGCCCCAAAGGCGATACAGGTTTAACAGGCCCTGCAGGTCCTCAGGGGTTAACCGGTCCTAAAGGTGATCCCGGTTGTTGTTGTTGTCAACCAGGTCCAGCGGGTGCACAAGGACCAATAGGTCCACAAGGTCTAGATGGACCAGCGGGTCCAGAGGGCAAATCGGGAAGTGCCATTTGTCCATGTGAAATTGTGTTTGGTAAAGCCGTACAATTTTTATTGGCTAGTGGATTTCAATTTGATGCAACTGTAAATGCACCATACAGTTTAGTACTTTCTAGTACAGCTACAAGTCCTGCCAAGATTTATGATACTTGGGGAGTAGAGTTCAAAAATGAGACAGTCGTTCCTTTATGTAAACTAGAAGCTTTGTATTTATCCTTTACTACGGAGCTTGAGATGAATACTTTTATTAGTCTCATTACTCCAATCTTAAATCAAACTCTTAGCTGTTGCCATAATTGTGAAACATGCAATGTTTGTCCGCCAACATTGGAGGTAGATCAATATTATGGAATCATTAATATGCCACAAAGTTGTAATTACGAGTATTATTTAAGTTCAACATGTGGTTGTACAGATTCCAAATGTGATACCATTGCTAAAATTATCGATTTATGTAATTTCACAAATACTACTGGTGAAAAACTTAGGGGTATTATAGACAAGAAAAAGGCAGAAAAAAATGACATTACTTTAATTGCAACACAAAAGGCTGAATTAATTTCAAAAACAATTGTAAAGACAATAGAGGCAACAGGTTTATCAAGTGTATTGTTATCCTATCAAGAAGGTGGAGTATACAAGGTTGCCTTAGTATGCTTAGAGGATGTAACAGTGGTACAGTTCCAAGATATACCTTAAAAATATTTTTGTTAAATCTTCGATTTGCTCACTTGTTTTTTTGAAGAATTTTTGGAATGCAAACCATTAGCTTGCTAATGGTTTGCATTTTCTAATATTACGGTACTTACGTTTTTACAATTCTAAATTACGAATATAAGTCTTACTGTATATTTGCTTCTAAAATTTTCTTTGCATTAGATTCATTTAAAAACATGGGATCACATAAAAGCTTACACATGGGGGAAAGACCTTCTAAGTTGATGTGACAGTAGAGATAAATAGTTATTTGTCGTCGATTGCAGTGTAATTGCGTTAAGTTTTTATAGGAAACCATGTTAATAGAGTAGAGGATAAAAATAATAAAAGTGCAACAGAGAATGATTCGTCTTCTGATGCACTTTCCCAATATTTTAATTATTTGAAATTACTATTTTACTTTTAAAAAATTGCTTGAAATGCGAAGAAAAATCCCCAGAATTACAGCACTGGAGACTACATGCCTTATACGGAAAAGCTTGATCCGTTTTAGGGGACTTATCAAAAGTGTTGTCTAATTAAATTTTTTTAAATAGGAATATCTTCAGGAGTAATATTTGCATTCACGATAACACCATCAATCATGTCAAGCTTGCTTATAAATTCGTTAACTTTATCCAAGTCAGCACTTATTATTAAAGAAATTAGGGCGGTAGTTCCTTTTTTATAGGGGATTCCTATACGTCCTTCGATTATTTCATGATAACCAGAAACAACATTATTAAACGCCGCCTGGGATACCTGGGGATTTTTCAATATTACACTGATTATTGCAGCTCTTTTCATATTTGCATTCCTTTCTGCGTTAGTAAGATTTGTTTTGGTTAGTATCCCATATAAGGAAACAATTATTACTAACAACTTGGAATCTCACCAATAATAGCCAAAACTGATGCTAATCATTTCCCAAATTTCAAAAAATAGATCTGTTTGGAATTTCAAAGTTTAAAGTTTTATTTTATACAATTTTTAATTTTCCCAAATTATAGTGTCTGCATTCGATTGAGTGGTTTTTAGTAGTAAGGTTTAATGGGTGTTATCCTTACCAAGTGGCTCATAACCAAAGTAGCTCAAAGTTTTCTCAACGCAATCATTTTCTACCTATGGAATCTTGTGGTAAAACATATGTTTAGGGGAATTTTATAGTATGAATTATATTTTGTGAAAATTTGGAATAAGTGTACAATTTTATAGAAAGAAATGTTAGAATAAAAAATAATACTATTTTTTCTAGGGGGACTTATGTTTAGAACATATTATAGAATCCATTTTTGGACACTTATATTAGGAATAATTGCAGTAATCAGCAGTTTTCTTTTTAAAAACAACATACGTGAATTAAACCTTCAAGTTATATTAACATTAATTGGTGCATTATCTTTTGTTGTTGCGATGATTTTCTACTACAAAATCATATCAATACTTTGCATAGTGACAGATATAACTAAGAAACAAATGTGGAGTGCTATTTTTTCCCATGCTGTAACCCTTGTTGCACTTTGCCTTTGGAGGTATGTTCTCATTGCAGTTCCTTTGGCTTTTGTGGGTTCAGTGATAATAAGAAGGGTGGCAGACATTACTGAAATTGATGGCCAAATGAAAGAGCTTTGCACTGAATTAGACTTAGAATTATATAAAATTGGAAAGGAGTCTGAAGATGAAATTGAAAATTAAAAGATATATATTGCTCTTTGTGTGTATCGTAGCTTTTGGAATATCCCTTGGAATCATGAAAGGTATGTTAAATATACCAGATGATATTTTTTGGAAAGTTTATTATATATTTGGTGCCTTTGTAATTATTGGGTGTATTGCATTCAATCATTGTTACCACAGATATTATGGAAACAAAATGAAAGAGGCTATCAAAATTTTAGAAACGGGAGAACCCGACGAGTATATTAATTACATAAATGAATTGTTACAAAAAGCCAAAGGCAGATATCTAAAAACCCTATTCACTGTCAATTTATCAGTAGGATACACAGATAAGAAGGAGTATAAAAAAGCCATTGAATTGTTAGAAAGCGTTTCCAACAATCGTATGTATGGTGTGCTGAAAATGGTATACAGGCTAAATCTTTGCTGCAATTATTATTACAATGGACAAGGAGAAAAAGCTAAGGCCATCTATCAGGAAAGCCTAAAAATATTTAAGCCATTTAGAGAGACACCAATGTATGGAGGTAATATAGCAGTTATTGATATTTTTATGGAGTTAGATAATGAGAATTTTGATTTAGCAGAGGCGCTTTTAATGATTGCTAAGTCAAAATGGAATAATCCTCGATTACAAGAAGATTATTTATTTATTGAAGAAACATTGAAGGAAAATGATAAATCTTCAAAGCTGATTTATGAGGAATTTTCAAAAAGTAAGCAATATAAATTCGAAATTTTTCTAACCAAAATGAATACCTATGATATCTGGTTATGTCAGTTCGATGATGAGCGAAAAGAATATTTTAGTATAATTGATGATAGACATATTGTTGATACATTAGAAAATGCAAAGATGGTTGGCAGGGGGCTTTTGGCCCAGAGAGAAAATCTATGAAAAATTAAATATAATCCTAAGTAGGGATTGTTTAGGGAGTCTCTTATAAGCTAAAAACGCTTGAATAAGACACTCGGTGATGCAGTGGTTAGTGGCAACGTCTATTTACCACGGATGAAAGGAACCGATTACCCTACATTGAAACCTGGAATGTAAAAGCTCCATTTTTTATTGAAAATCCATAAATCCCTTCGTATTTTTCTATTACATGGATGATGCTCTTAACGCCAATTCCGTGGCCTTCTTTTTGTGAGATAGGTATTCCCTGTTCAAACGCAGGTTCTACGGAGTAGCTGTTGGATATATGAAGGCATAGTTTATTGTTTTTTTCATACATTCGCAGTCTGATAAAGTGTTCATTGGGGCTATTCATTTGCATGCATGCGTTGATAGCATTTTCCAAAGCATTGGCAAGGAGACTACATAGATCTGTAATTTGGAAGCGTTCAAAATCCGTAACGGAAATATTCACTTCTATGGAAATTCCTTTTTCTTTGGCTTTGCTTACATAAGAGGAGAGGATAAGATTTACAGGTTCGTTCTGAGAATACTGCTCTACTATAATGCTATCCATATCCTCACAAGTTTGCTTTATAAATTCTGTGGCATCCTGCAATTTGTTTTCCAAAATGCAAGAGTTTAAATAGGTTAGATGATGCCTTAAATCGTGGCGATAAATTGCCATTTGCTCCTGAGATATACGTAAAGACTGCAGTTGTTCTTTTGTTGCCTCTATTTGTAAAGTTAATTGGGATTGCTCCACCTGTATCCGCTCAAACTCTCTTGTTCGATGAAAGAAACTGAGGAGCAAAGAATATACGCCTAAGGCACTAAGGAATAAAACAATTCGCACTGGACTGATAGTAGCATCATAATTATAACGGCCAAGGAGATAATTTAAAATATTATAGCCAACTGGAACAAAGCAAAAGCGGATTGTTTCCATAGTACTTAGGTGCTTCATGACATAAGAAAAGTCAGCCCACATAAACTTACAAATGAATAGCAAGATTGATATGCATGATAGAGTTAGAAGTACGAGCTGTTCTAGGGCGCTTATATTAAAGAATTGGACTGCCATAATATCAACAAGAGCCGGAGGATAGGATAGGAATATCATTGTTAATAGCACAAAAAACACCTTAGCAAATCCTCGCCGAGAGATAAAACAGAATAATAACACCAAAGGTAAGTGCACAAGCAAAGGATATAAAGCCATAAAGGGCTGCCCAATTTTAATCATTAGAAAAATATTTGCGAACATAATTAATGCAATAGAGGTGAAATATAATCTTTGCTTTCTCTTGGCTATGCGAAAAGGGTTTAAATCCAGAAGCATAGTCATGCCAATTATAGCAAAAATAAGAATAATTGTTGCATAAATGATTTTGGGGGACATATTTTCTTTCTTTCCTCTCTATGTAGTGTTATTTTTCACATGGTTATATTAATTTTAGTAAAGAGCATTAATATACTTCCTCCATCTGGAACGCTAAATAGCGTTCCTTTATTTCTTTTGTTTTTCCTTGTGCAATGGGGATAGAAGATGTTGTTTGTAATGTCATTTCAGTATTGCAGATGGTATCTATGTAACCCATATTCACAAGATAAGACCGGTGGGATTTAATAAAAAAACCTTCCTTTATCAGGTTTTCACAAACCACAGAAAATTGCTCGGTACACTCAATTGTTCTGCCTGAATTTACATGGTATACGACTTTTTTTCCCATAGCTTCCACATATACTAAATTAGACAACAGTATTTTTTGTATCCCATCATTACTTTTTACAACAATAGAAGTACCTTGCTTTTTTTCCATTCGTTCTAATACATCCGTTAGGGTGAAAAATATCTTTTCCTTTGTTACTGGCTTTAGCACATAGTTAATTGCATTTACCGAGTAACTTTCCAAGGCAAACTCAGGGGAAGAGGTAAAGAAGATAATCTGTGCGTTTTTGTCAAACATGCGGATTTCCTTTGCCAAAGCAATGCCGGTAAAGCTTGGCATGATAATATCAAGGCAATAAATATCAAAGGAATTTCCTTTTTCCAAGATGGGTATTAGTTCAAATCCGTTGTGGAAAACGCTATATTCATACTCCACATTATTACGTTTTCGATATTCCTCGATTAGGGAAACCATATTGGAAAGGTCGTCTATATTGTCATCACAAAGTGCAAGTTTTAGCATAAAAATCTCCTTTCAGACATAATCCTACAATTTTATTATACCATATAATCCCAAATTTCAAATTATGTTTCATGCCGAAAAAGCGATGGTTCGTACCAGAGACATTTTTCGCTAAAAGATTCTGCTATATTTTTATTTGAAATGCAGGTTAATGCACGCATAAAAAGAATGGAGGATTTTACAATGAAAAAATTATTATTACTTATGGTGGCTACGATGATGGCACTTAGTTTTTCGGCATGTGGTGGTGAGGAAGAGTCAGAAGCACCGTCCACAGATGAGGCTGTGATTGCTGAAGATCAGGTTGCTGATGAGCAAGCAAAGGCCGATGAAGATTATGCGCAGCTCCAAGGATTCATGAATGGTATCACAGAAATCTATGCTGGACAGCAGGAAATTGTTGCAATGTTAGAAGAAGTAAAGAGCGGACAAAGAGAAGAAAGTGATCTTTTGCAAGGATACCAGCAATTGGCAGAGATGTCTGAAAATTTGCTGACAGATGTAGAGAATGCAACATGGATCACAAACTACTATGATGATAAGGTAATCGCACTCACCGATTGTGTTACAGCGCTTGCTTTATATCAGCAGACTGTCTATGAGGCAGGTGCAGAAAATGATAATGCGAAGTTAGAAGAGGCAGTTGGCTACTATGAAGACTATGGCGCAAAATTAGGAGAATTCCTTGACATTATGGGAGTAGAGTAATCTCGTTTTCAAGTATATACCGTAGAGCCTTTGGTTTCTGAAGAGTGGCAGGAGGTCTGTAAGGCTTCCTGCTTTTTCGATAAAAAAATTAAAAAAGGAGGAAATGACTGTGTGGTTAACTCTAATTGCCATTGCCATTATTGTTATGGCTACCATTTTTTGGATCATGTCAACCCAGCGTAGGCTTGTGGTTTTGGATGAGAATATTAATAATGCTATGAGTCAAATCGGTGTACAGCTTTCTAGTCGTTTTGACGCACTAACAGCACTTTTGGATTTAACAAAAGGCTATGCCAAGCATGAAAGTGAAACGCTGATTGAAACTATTAAATCAAGAAGAAGTGTGGTTACGGCAAAATCTACCCCCGATGAAGTACAGCGTCAAGAGGGCATCATTTCGGAGGCACTTGGCAGAATTGCTATGGTAAGCGAAGAATATCCTGAGTTAAAAGCGGATGCAAACTATAAAAAAACAATGGATGCCGTAGAGACCTTTGAAAATATGGTTCGTACCAGCAGGTTGATTTACAATGATTGTGTGACCAAGCTAAACCGTGAGATACGTATGTTTCCTGTGTCCATGGTTGCAGGAATGCTGGGATTTTCGGAGAGAAATTATTTGGAGGAGCAAGTGGCAAAAGCGAATATGCCGGACATGAAATGAGGTGTACTATGCGAAAAATAAGTAGTCTTATTTTATGTCTGGTTCTGATATTTTCTATATCTCTTCACGCCTTTGGGGCAAACAAAGTAGATACCATTGACATTGAGGCCGTTCTTTACAAAGATGGCTCTATGTATGTTACCCAGATATGGGATGGCAATTTTGATGAAGGAACGGAAATTTATATCCCTATGAATGCCTCGGATTACCTAGCGATTTATGATTTGAAGGTGTCTGACATAAATGGTTCATACCAGACGTTATCGGAGTGGGATGTAGATAAAAGCTTTGAGGAAAAAGCAAACAAATGTGGCATTATTGACACTGATAGTCGGTATGAGATTTGCTTTGGTATTAGTGAGTACGGACACAATCGCTATGCCATTGAATATCGCCTTGCCAATGTGATTGGTAGCTATGTTGATATGGATGGCGTGAATTTTCGCTTTGTGAATGACCAGATGAATACCGCGCCCACCGATATTCAGGTGGAAATCCGCCTTGCAGATGGTACGCCAATTACCGATGAAAATGCTGACATTTGGGCATTTGGATATGATGGTCAGGTGGAATTTTCAGACGGCGCAATTATTGCCTATACCCAAAACCCCCTATATTCAGAGAACCATGTGACGGTGATGTTTTCTCTTAGCAAGGGCATTTTGTCCCCAGCCAGACAAGAGCAGGGGAGCTTTGAAGCAATAAAGGAAATAGCCTTTGAAGGTAGCGATTATAATCAATCGGACGAAGAATATGAGGAAGCAACCTTATTCGAAACGCTTCTAGGAATGGCAATTATAATTGGAATTCTCATTGTCCTTGTTGCTTTCTTTTTAGGACGAAGTAAAAAGGTTAGAAGCAGGAGATTACACAAATTTGCGGAGAATCGAGGGTACTTCCGTGACCTTCCCAATGGTGGCAATGAGAATGCAACCTATTTACTTGGGAAGCAGTTTGAGTTGTGCGAAGATGGGGCTATTCTGTCATTAGGGATACTTAAGTTAATTAATATTGGTTGTCTAGAGCCTATAATCGAAGAAGAGATAGGTTTTTTGGGAAAAACCATAGAAAGTGTGAATCTACGCCTTATGGGTAGTCATCATGAAAGCATGAATGAGTATGATGAGTACCTTTACACCGTTTTTGAGGTAGCATCAGGAGCAGATGGGATTTTGCAAAAGAAAGAATTGGGACGCTATGTAAGCACCAATGACAAAATATTGAGACACTATATTAACAAATGTGACATTGCAGGCAAAAACTATCTAAACCAATGTCATTGCCTCAAGCGATGGGACATACCATCAAAATTGAAGTACTTAACGCCTGAAGGTGAAAAAGAAATGGGGGAACTTCTAGGGTTCAAGAAATATTTAGAGGATTTTTCTTTAATTGCAGAACGTAGCATAAAAGAAATGCCAATTTGGAAAGAACTTTTATCCTATGCCATGCTGTTTGGCATTGCAGATCAGCTTGCGGAGCAGATGAAAGAACTTTATCCAAATATTGCTACTGAAGTGAACACTTACAATAAAAGCCTTACTATGGCACATTCCTATCATTATTTAATGGTACGAAATTTACACCAAGCAGAAAATCAGCGCGAACAAGAAAAACGTACAGGTGGTAGCGGAGGATTTTCATCTCACGGTGGAGGTGGGGGCTTTATAGGCGGTGGCAGTGGAGGCGGAACAAGATAAATAATGAAATGATAACAGGAGGATTTTGAATGGGACTATTTTCAAAAAAAGAGCCGTGCCCTATTTGTGGAGGCAAGATAGATATATTCTTTCCCCGCAAGATTGAAGGACAGCTGGTTTGTGACAATTGTTATGATAAATTAGATGTGCAGGAGGAAATATTAAATTCATTCACAATGGCGGATTTCAGGGAATATCTAAGCTATTATGAACAAAACCAGCAGTTAAGGGAAGGGTTTAATACTTCATATGCCTTGGATTTTTCTGTGATTGGAAATGACATGGTTTTTGACTTTGACAATAAGCTGTTTTGTGTTGATGATAAGCTGAACAAGCTGATTTTTGCGGGTAAGGATGTGGTTTCCATTGTCATTAAGGAAGATAGTACTCCACTGTTTGAATGCAATCACAGGGAAATCAAAAGCTATCAAAGTTCGGTAAAAGAAAGAGCACTTCAGATGGCACCACAGCTTGCTCAAATGGTATCAAACCAAAGACTTATGAGAAATATGGAAAGAATCACACGTGAGGAGGATAAAGCCCCAAGGTATATTCCTATTGTGGATTTGCCAGAGCCATTTAAAGCATTTCATATTCATATTAAGTTTGAGCATCCCTATTGGAACAACATGGATTTCAGGGTGAGCGGACCTACCTTTTCAAATGAATATCCCGATGTAAACGAGTACATAAAAGAATATACTGAACAGATAACAAATCTTGAGGCATTTATCAATGCTTTCCGAAGGATTACTTTTTCAGATGTCAAAGCACAGCCTGCAGATAATAATCCTGCCTCACAATCTTCTCATTCGGGAAGTAGCTCCGACTCAGACCCAGTGGCAGAAATAAAAAAATACAAAGAACTAATGGAAGGTGGCATTATTACGGAAGAAGAATTTTCCGAAAAGAAGAGACAGCTTTTGAGGATATAGGGGGTGGCTATATATGAAAAAATTATTAGCCATATCAATGGCATTCTTCATGATGTGTTCTTTGGTTGCCTGCGGAGGCGATGCCACGGACGCAGGAGGTATTCCGGTGACTAGTACAATGGTGAACACCGACACAGAATGGGCAATTTACTGGTACTTATGTGGCAGTGATTTGGAGAGCAGCTTTGCGGCTGCCACCAATGACCTTGCAGAAATGATGGAGGTAGAGCTTCCTGAAAATGTGCAGGTGATTATCCAGACAGGTGGTGCAAACCTTTGGCAAAATGATGTTGTCAGTGCAGAGAAGGCGCAAAGATACCTATATGATAGTGAAGGATTAACACTCATAGATGAATTTGACCCTGTGAATATGGGCGACCCGCAGAGCCTTACGGATTTCCTTGCCTTTTCCAAGGAAAATTATCCGGGAAAACGTACTATGGTCAGCTTTTGGAACCACGGTGGCGGTTCTGTAACAGGAGCAGCCTTTGACGAACAGTTTGGCATGGATAGCTTGACCCTTGCAGAGATGTATGAGGCATTTACATCAGTGTTTGAAGAAAATCCGGACAATCAGCTTATTGACATCATTGGTTTTGATACCTGTCTTATGGCAACCGTGGATACCGCCTTTATCTTTTCAGACCTTGGGAAATACCTTGTTGCCTCTGAGGAGTTAGAGCCGGGCAACGGCTGGTTATATTCTGGATGGATGGGAGCAATTGCCGAAAATCCAAAGATCCAGCCATTGGAGCTTTCAAAAGCTATTTGCGATACCTATGTGGAAGGTTGTGAGCTGGTTGGTACAGAGGATACCATCACCCTGTCAGTGACTAATCTTTCTAAGGTAAACAATCTGATTGATGCATACGATGATTTCGGAAAGGAAGCACTGGCAAATGCAGTGGAGGACCCTTCGTTTTTTGCGCACTTTTCTAAAATTGCCGCTAGCATTGAAAATTATGGTGGCAACACCCGCGAGCAGGGCTTTACCAATATGGCAGATTTAGGGCACCTTGCAAAGAAGTCAGCGGAGTATTTACCTCAGACCAGCAGAAAAGTGTTATCTGCTTTGGATGACTGTGTGGAATACAAGGTAAATGGTAAATACCGCCCCGAATCAAGGGGACTTGCCTGTTATTATTCTTATAACGGAGATATAGATGATTTTAATTCCTATTCTCAGCTTGGAGCGGGAGAGGCGTTTAAGCATTTTTATGCCTATGGTTTAACTGGTAAGCTATCAGATATGGGGATGGAGTATATAGCTGAAATGAATTATGACAGCCTGCCTGAGCTTTTGTCATTAAATCGTGTTGGTTGGGAGGACATGCCGCTGACTGTCGATGCAGAGGGCTGTGCTACTCTAACCCTTGGAGAAGAAGCCAACAATATTTTATCTTCCCTGACTTTTGAGTTATATTATGCCGACCCTGATGAGGATATTATGCTCTGTCTAGGTTCGGATAATGATATTATTGCAGATTGGGATAAGGGTGTATTTAAGGATAATTTCCGTGGCGTATGGGGTAGCCTTGACGGAGCGCTGTGCTATATGGAAATTGCATACGAGGGTGAGGGCTATAATCAATATTCCGTACCAATTTTACTCAATGATGAGGAATACAATCTCTTGGTAACTTATGACTTTAACACTGAGGAGTTTTATATTGAGGGAGCAAGGAAACCCCTTGATGAGAGCGGTGCAGCAGATAAAAATCTACGCTATCTTGTAGAGGGGGATAAAATTCAGACCATTCACTATGCCACCGCACTCAGTGATGATAGTGATGAATTAATGGCTGTTCCCATTGATACCATTACTGTAACGCCACAAACTGTATTTGCGGAAACCGAGCTTGGTGATGGATTGTTTATTATGATGTTTGCCATGCAGGATAGCCAAAGGAATGTTGTTTACTCCGCTGCTGCGACCTTTGAATCGGTGGAAGGTAAAATTATTACTACTGTTGATTAGAAGGAGAACATTTATAAAATAGAAGATGAATATAAGTGTTAATTGGATTGGAGACATTTTATCCAACATAATCAATAAAGAAATAAACTGAAATTCGAAAGCTTTAAGAGATTTTTTCGTTGTGCCTTCTGAAATAAGTTTAAATTATGAAATCACTACGAAATTCTTCTGAATTAGATTAATTATAAAATTTGAATATCGTATTTAATTTCGAGTATTGAGAGTAAAATGGAAGTGATCAAAGCATTTTTGTTTTATACTTGGACAAAAGCTGAGAAAGCGATTTCTGATTGGGACATGATGGCATTCGTTTTACATATGAAAATCTTAGACTCTCAGCAAGATTTGCTTGCGTATACACGATTTCAAGGGCACTGTTTTGTGGTGAGAAAAGGGGTTTTTAAACGCTAATTAGATAGTAAGTAATAATGAGGAGGCCTTTTCCATAAACGGTTTCTCTGCAACCACGGTGTACAATGACGCAAAAGGCATATAAATATCTATAAATAGATACTTGTATGCCTTTGTTTTTATCTAAAAATCGGAGTATAACGATGATTACTCCTGAAGATACCAATTCTTACAATGCATGGTATTGGTGGAAAAATCTTATAAAATAAAATCATCAATTTAGCAATATAAAAGGAATTAATAAAGAATGAAAGTAGGGTTCCTAAAAAAATCAATTTTGGTTTTTAAAAATAGCTATGCCTTCATATAATGATGGGAATCAAGTTTTAATTATAACTAATGTTTTTGAACTGTCAGGATACCTTTATTGAGGGGGTTTCTCAGATAGGAAGTGTATTATTTTAAATTGCAGCTAAACCAATAATCGTGATAATTGATTTTATTTCAATTTCAAGTCGAAAAATAAAATAAATTACAATTAATTAAAAAAAGTCTTAAAAATGAAATTGTTTATATCATGTTATAATTAATATAAACGAGCAAGTTAAAATCCAAAGGGAGAGGTGATAAAATGGCTAGATTGAAGGGATCAAGGAAACTAAAATCTTTAGAAGATCAAATTAGTGAAAATGAGACTAAAATACAAGATGCAGAAGAACTTTTGAAGTCCCTTAAAGAAGAGAAAAAGGCTCTTATCGAAAAAAAGGAACAAACAGATCTGAAAGAGCTGCTACAAATCATGAAAGACAGTGGTATATCAGTTGCGAAAGCCAGAGACATATTGCTTAGAAATGAGCAAGAATAACTTAGTGCTACTTACACACAAAATAAAAAAAGTGACAATCTTATAGGGTGTTTGTCGCTTTTTTTATTGGTAACATCCAACAATTTATAAGAATATAAGATTTTACAAGCAAAGGCGTAGTCGTTTTAAAACGGCCACGCCTTGAATTTTGAGTTGAAATATCTTGAGTCTTGTGGATTATTTAATTTTTTTGAAATTCATTGGTAGGAGGTAAACAGCTATGATTTTTACAAATATAGTAAGTGGTTTTATCATGAAGCAAAGGATATTCCGAAGAAGTTTCTTGGCACACTTTGATAATAGTGTCAAATGAAACGGAAAGGGGTAAATCCCTTAGTTCATCATGATTTTTGGGAACCACGGTAATTGTTTCTCCAGGCTCAAAGAAATCAAAAAGTGTGTATAAAAACATGGCATAGCCAGTGGGGTAATGTTGTGCCTCGCCATATAAGAAGTCAATTTGTTTTTTGCATATTTCTTCAAAACCCTCATTTGGGGCTAATAGGATTAACCGTACAAGGTTGTATGCCATGATAGAATTGCCACTGGGGATTGCACCGTCATAGCTTTCTTTTGGCTGCATAATTAACTTTTCATTGTCACTTCCATAAAGGAAAAAACCGCCGTTTTTCTCATCAAAAAAATCTTTAATGGCTTTTTTTGTGAAATGCACGCCTTTTTGCAGATATTGACTATCTAGGGTGGAATCATATAATGCTAGCAAAGCAAAAATATAGCTTGCGTATTCATCAAGAAAACCAATTTGATTACGTCTGCCTTGGCGATAACTTACAAATAACGTACCATCTAAGGAAAGCTTCTCCTCGATAAATGATTGGGCATTTTTTGCTACATCTAGGTATTTGGTGTTTTTGCTAATACGATATAACCAACACATGGCCACAATCATCAAAGAGTTCCAGGAGGTTAGGATTTTGTCATCTAAATGAAGCTGATTTCTTTTTTTTCGATACTCATAAATTCGGGGTAGATATGAATCGAATTTGCTAGTGATTTCCTCGTTTTTCAAAAGATTCGGGATGCTTTTACCCTCGAAATTTCCTCTATCTGTAATAGAAAAATAGGTATTAAACGCTTCCCCCTCATTTTTACCGATCAAGTTGACTAATTCCTCGGGCTTAAAAACATAAAATTTACCCTCTTCCCCATCGCTATCAGCGTCCTGAGCGCTATAAAATCCCCCCTCGGCCGAAGTCATTTCCCTTAGGATATATGCTGCTGTTTTTTCTGCAACGTCTAGGTGAAATTTATCTTTTGTAATCCAATATGCTTTGCAATAAGCCATGATTAATAAAGCATTATCATACAGCATTTTTTCGAAGTGGGGAACTAGGAAATACTCATCCGTTGAGTATCGGCTAAAACCATAGCCAATGTGATCAAACATTCCGCCTTTATACATTTGCTTAAGGGTATGGTCTGCCATTTTTAAGGATTGCGCGTCGCCACTTTTTTCATAATGTTTTAGAAGGAGTAATAAATTGTGGGCGGAGGGAAACTTTGGTGCAGAGCCAAAACCGCCGTTTTTACTATCAAAATTTCTTTTGTATAGAGTTATTGCCCCTTCAATTAGCTTTATATCTGCCGAAGCTGATGTGGTGTTTTGTTGGTCTAATGCAGACACAACAGCCTCAGCTGAGTGAAGCAACTCATTTTGGTTGCTGATCCATTTCTCGTGAATTCTCAATAGGAGTTCTTTGAACCCCATCATGCCATATCTTGATTCTTTCGGGAAATAGGTTCCTGCGAAAAAAGGTTTTTGTTCAGGTGTCATAAAGATGCTGGTGGGCCAACCGCCACTACCGGTAAAGGCTTGGCAAACCGCCATATAAATACTATCAACGTCGGGCCGTTCTTCTTTATCAACTTTGATAGAAATAAAGTAATCGTTGAGAATTTTTGCGATTGACTGATCTTCAAAGCTTTCATGGGCCATAACATGGCACCAGTGACAAGTGCTATAACCAATGCTTAAAAAAATCGGTTTGTTTTCTTTTTTTGCTTTTTCAAAGGCGTCCTTACCCCATGGGTACCAATCCACCGGATTTTCCGAATGTTGCAAAAGATATGGGCTGGACTCATCCTTTAAATGATTGCTCATACAAAACCCTCCTTTTTATTTTTTTAGAATACACTCTCTCATGGTCTATTATTTCGTTGGTTAAAGATACTATTCATTGGAAAAAGTTTTTGAGTGGGTGCATTCATGCTTGCATTTTTGTGAAAATGCACTAGGTGTGCCAAAACCCTTATACAAAGTAGATAAGGCAACGGAATTAACAACTTGGATAGCTATCTTAAGTTTGATAAAAGAAAGGATGTGCTAGATGCATCAGGTTTTGAGTGCGTTCAAGATTAATAAATATTAGTCCGCCATATCTTCAAAAGAAATAGATAAAAATATTACCGAGCATCTAATTGTTTTTCGTTATTATTTATCTATCGTAATCGTTGATACTTTGGTATACTTTAAAAGTATGATTTAAGAGGATAAAACTGGTTTGACATCAGGAGGATAGATATGAATAGAAAAATAAAGAGCTTAGTAACAATGGCGTTGTCTTTGGGCTTGGCAATGACTGCGATGCCACAGTCGGTTTTTGCATATACAGTTCCAGAGGTGGTTCATGTTGGGTTAGAGAGCGTTTGTAAAAATAAAACTTCGGCTACTTTAGGTGGAAGCAAATTATTGGTGGGAACCGAAAGAGATGGGGATTTTCGTGAAGACGGGGAGATTTCTTCCAGTTCAGGTTTCTCTGTTTCTTTAGTTTCTGGTGAGTATATTGCTATTGATGAAGAAATGGATCAAAATGAGGCGTCAGATTTAGCAAACTCTTTAAACCGCATGGGCTTGCGTACATATCCAACCTATTTAAGCAATGGTGGTTGGACAGTATATGTTGCCGGCAGTTCTCTTTCAGAGGTGGAGTCTGCTAGCCGTTATAATGCAACTAGGATAAGAGATTTTAGTGGTATTTGCATGGAAGGAAGCAAGGAGTCAACCTTATTTCCAAAAGAATCAAATGCAGTTTTTATGGGGACTGAAAAAGAGGATACGTTTGTAATAAATGGAAAGAATTATAGAGGGATGCTTTCTTTTGCCATTAATGGTGCGGCCATGACAGCGGTAAATGTGGTTGATTTGGAGGATTATTTATATGGTGTTGTTCCATCAGAGATGCCTCAGTCTTATGAAATGGAAGCATTAAAAGCCCAGACTATTGCTGCAAGAACCTATGCTATGACAAAACTTAGTGCCCACACCAGCTATGGATATCAGCTTTGTGATAGCACAAATTGCCAAGTTTATAAAGGATATAGCGGTGAAGCCGCTAGAACTTCCAAAGCGGTTGATGAGACAGAGGGTGAAGTGGCTTGTTATAATGGAAAACCCATTGAAGCTGTTTTTTCTGCCTCCACAGGTGGCTATACTGAAAACAGTGAAAATGTATGGTATAATGTTGTACCCTATCTAAGGGCAGTACCTGAAATTGCAGAGGATGGCAACAATTCTTGGACAGTCACCTTAACTCTGGATGACTTAGATGCCTTGCTTGCCAAAAAAGGGGAAAGTATCGGCTCAGCACAAGACATTGTAATAACTAAACTTTCCACGGGCGGAAGAGTACAAGAAATGCAGATTGTCGGTTCTAGGGGAACAAAGACATTGACCAAGGAAGATATCCGGACTTATTTTTCGGCTACTTCTAGCGGAAGTTTGCCTGGAAAAATGTTTACCATAAATGGAAAAGGTGGCGAAATTGGCGTTTATAACGGTGAATCCGGAAAAAGCCAAAGCAATAATGAGACCTCTTCGACTAAAGGGGGTAGCCTTGCGTCAGCAGCAGCCAAAAATGGAATTGTAGCGAAAACAGAAGGTGCACTGTCATCCATTGATGGGAAAACAATAAATGTTGTAAGCGGAAGCAGTGGAAGTAGCAGCAATAACACAAATTCAAATCGGTCTGACGATTACGAGGTATACACAGTCAATATTAGCACAGTAGATGGAAATGGACATTTTGTGTTTGAGGGTGTGGGCAGGGGCCACGGTGTTGGTTTAAGTCAAAAAGGTGCTCAATCTATGGCAAAACTAGGTTATACATACGATGAAATCTTGAAACATTACTATACAGGTATAACAATCGAGGGATAAGTATGGATTTGAGAGAATTTCTTTTACAACAGCAGGGTTTTGCTGATGATAATGAAAATAAGGTTTACTTTACGGATCGGGGGCTATATCAAGAGCCCCAGGGAAAAGAGTTTTGGGTTTTCTTGGATGAGGGGTTGCGATGTGGTGGAGCCTCAAGAAAAATTTCTTGCGATAAGGAGCACATCAAAGATGTATTGCTAGGTTGCGGTAAAAAGGAACTGTGGCAAAAGGTATTGGAACATATTGAAGTGTTTGAAAATCAAGACAATTCCTAAGGAAGTATCCCAATTATTATTCTTTCAAAAAGAAATAAACGAAAAACAGATAAGTTCATTAAAAATGGATTTATCTGTTAATTTCTCTAAAAGAGAAATTTGAGTATGTTTTGTTAAGGTATAAATTGAATAGCATTAAGGAGTTTAGCATGAAAACAAGTGATTTTTATTTTGATTTACCAGAAGAGTTGATTGCTCAAGAACCATTGGCAGATAGATCTTCTTCTAGATTATTGGTAGTAAAAAAGAATACTGAAGATTGGCAACATAAACACTTTAGGGATATTAAAGAGTATCTGCGTTCAGGGGACTGTTTGGTTATCAATGATACCCGTGTATTACCTGCTCGTTTGTATGGAGAACGTGTTGGGACGGGAGCAGCAATGGAAATTTTGCTTTTGACTCGTAAAGATTTGGACACTTGGGAGGTTTTGGTTCGCCCTGGAAAAAAGGCAAAACCCGGTGATAAAATTTCCTTTGGTAATGGCAAACTAATTGCCGAAATTTTAGAGGTGATCGAAGGGGGAAACCGCATCATTCGCTTTAGCTATGATGGCGTGTTTGAAGCTATATTGGATGAACTGGGAGAAATGCCATTACCCCCTTATATTACACATCGTTTGGAGGATAAAGAGCGCTATCAAACTGTTTATGCAAAGCATGAAGGTTCTGCGGCAGCACCAACGGCTGGACTTCACTTTACGCCAGAACTTTTAAAGGAAATTGAAGCTATGGGAGTAAAGATTGCCCATGTAACCCTTCATGTTGGCTTAGGCACCTTTCGTCCAGTAAAAGCTGAGGACATTTTGGAGCATGAAATGCACTCCGAATTTTATGTGGTAGAGCAAGACCAGGCAGATATTATCAATGAAACAAAAAAAAGTGGAGGACGGGTTTTCTCCGTTGGGACAACCAGTACAAGAACTTTGGAGTCTGTGGCAGATGAAAATGGCATGGTGCAGGCAAGGAGCGGTTGGACCCAAATTTTTATTTACCCTGGTTATCAATTTAAGGTGGTGGATTGTTTGATTACAAACTTCCATTTGCCAGAATCTACATTAATAATGCTGGTTTCTGCCTTGGTGGGAAAAGACTTGACTATGTCAGCCTATGCCGAAGCAGTAAGAGAGAAATATCGTTTCTTTTCTTTTGGAGATGCGTGTTTGTTTTTAACAAAGTGATAAGGCGGTGAGGGAATGGATCTTTTTGAATATAACAGAAGTTTGCGAGGAAACGGAGATTCACCTCTGGCTGCCCGGATGCGGCCAAAAACCTTGGAAGAATTTGTTGGACAAGAGCATATTGTTGGCAAGGATAAGTTGTTATACCGAGCAATAAAAAGTGACCGTATTAGTTCTGTTATTTTTTATGGTCCTCCTGGAACGGGCAAAACAACCCTTGCGAAAATCATTGCCAATACGACGAAAAGCGACTTTCGTCAAATTAATGCAACCACTGCGGGGATAAAAGATATTAAGGATGTGGTTGCGGAAGCGAAAGATAAACAAGGAATGTATAGCACAAAAACAATCTTGTTTATTGATGAAATCCATCGCTTTAATAAAACTCAGCAGGATGCACTTTTGCCCCATGTGGAAGACGGAACAATTATTTTAGTTGGGGCGACAACGGAAAATCCTTATTTTGAGGTGAATAAGGCACTTGTTTCCCGTTCTATTATTTTTCAACTAAAGCCTTTGGAACAAAAGGATATTGAAAAGCTTTTGAGTTGGGCTCTTTCAGATATCGAAAGGGGGATGGGGGCATATCAAGCTGAAATTAGCGAGGATGCACTGGCATTTCTAGCGGATACAGCTAACGGTGATGCTAGAACGGCCTTAAATGCTCTTGAGCTTGCAGTGCTGACTACCGATAAAGAAAAGGATGGTAAAATTCATATCACGTTGCCTGTTGCAGAGGAGTGTATACAAAAAAGGGCGTTGAACTACGATAAGAATGGCGATAACCATTATGATACAATTTCTGCTTTTATCAAAAGTATGCGAGGTTCTGATCCTGATGCGGCGTTGTATTATCTGGCGAAAATGATTTATGCTGGTGAGGACGTAAAGTTTATTGCCCGCAGAGTGGTAATCTGCGCATCTGAGGATGTGGGCAATGCAGACCCTCATGCCCTTCAGGTTGCAGTTGCAGCGATGCAGGCGGTGAATTTTATTGGTTTACCTGAGGGACGCATTCCTCTTGCTCAAGCGGTAACTTATGTTTCTTGTGCACCCAAAAGCAACGCTGCTTATATGGGAATTAATCATGCCCTAGAAGATGTGAAGAATATTCGGATTCGTTCAGTGCCGCCCCATTTGAAAGATGCCCATTATAGTGGATCTAAAGAAATGGGTAATGGTATGGGCTATCGATATGCTCATGATTATCCCAACCATTATGTGAAGCAACAATACTTGCCCGATGAGCTGGAAGGTACAGTTTATTATGATCTTTCTGACAGCGGAGTAGAGCGAAGGATGAAAGAGCATATGCTCAGGCTAAAGAATAACATATAATAGAAAAAGCAATCATTTGGATGATTGCTTTTTTTGTGCAGAAGATTTTGTTGACAATATCGATAAACGATAGTAAGATATTACTATGCAATATCATATATCGATATTAATAGAGGGTGATTAATTGGCAAAGAAAGCTTTTGAGGGGCTAACAGAAAGTATGTTTTACATCTTAATGGCATTTTCGAAGAGTGAGATGTGTGGTATAGATGTAACGCAATATATTGAAAACAAAACAAAGGGAAGGGTGAAAATTGGCCCTGGAACCCTGTACACTATATTGGCACGGTTTGAGGAAGAGAAAATTATAACAGAAACAGCAGTTGAAGGTAGAAAACGGATATATCAAATTACAACGAAAGGGTTAAAGTTGTATGAGGATGAGGTTATACGGCTAAAGGCTTGTATTTTGGACAGCGGGGAGGAAGATATATGAATACGATAAAAAGGTTTATGCCAATCAGCATTTATGATATTACGCAGGTAGAGGCATACTTGATGCATATGGCAAGAAAGGGATATTTCGTAAAAAAGATTAACCTTTTTGCTACTTTTGAGAAAGGGGTTCCCGAAGAGGCAATTTATAGGTTGGAACCCTTTGGAGAAAATCAAAAAAAGCCTCCAGAAGACATGCTTCTATATTTCGAAGAACAAGGTTGGGAATATATTTGCACAGCTGGACTTTTCCATGTTTATAAAGCGACCAGAGCCGATGTAACGGAAATACATACTGACCCTGTTACCCAAGGGGAAACCTTTGCTTATTTGAATAAGAAATTAAAGTTTCTTTTCTGGTTAATTACAGGTCTCTATATATTCTCGGGGGGTATGCTACTTTTTGTATCCTTTTTTCATGACCAACCAATCTATTTTAACGTTCGTTATAGTGGGCTAACACTTAAAGTAACGCTGATTACTTTGTATATTATTACAATTTACAATTCTTTACGTGATTATAGAAAAATCAAAAAATTAAAAAATCAGTTAGAGTCGGGAGTGCGAATGTGCCATAACGAAAAATATAAACCTCGGTACGGGCAATATGTTGCATTTGCCCTGCCTTTACTTCTTCTTATCCCTATGTTTTGGGCACAGCATTACGATCGAAAATCTTATTGGGAAAAGAGCCTTTTGGAATACGAGGGCCAACTGCCAACCATTCCTCTCTCGTCCGTAGAAACCAATCCTGAATTTACTATTGTTTATGGTGATGAAGAAGAAAGAAGTTATGATAATGTTATCATGCATCGTTGGACGGAACTGGCACCTGCGGTTTATATTGTTGAGGAGAGGGGCGAAATAGCAGGGCAGAGGTGGAAAGATAACTCTGGAACATATTCTCCTTCGATGGATACTGAATTTTATGAGTTGCGATTTGAACTGCTGGCAAAACCCCTATATGACGAACTAATTGAAGATAAAAATGAGTTGTATCGTTATGAAAAATTGCAATATGAAGAACTTTTAGATACCAGTTTTGATCAAGCTACGTTGATTAGCCGGGAGGCCTCTCAAGTGTTTTTTGGTAGATCGGGTAAAAAAGTCATTTTTATCAAATATTATGGTTATGAGGATTTGGGTGCGCTGGTGGAACAAATTTTTGCAGCGGTTAATGACTTTGATGGCAAATAAAATAATGATGAAAAAGGGTGTCTATTTTGGCATCCTTTTGCTATTTTTCTTTTCCGAATAGTAGAGATAACATTATAATACTCTACATTTTTTTAATTAAAATATCACCTACATCTACTTTATGGCATAATTCCATCGAAAATATTATTTTATACCTTGACTTTATTTTTTGATGTGATAAAATAAACTCTATATTGAAATATTTAATAGCTATGAAGGTGAAAAGTATACAGGCAAAAGGCATCAGAGAGAAAACGCCACTGGCTGAAAGCGTTTTTTGCACAGAAGTTTGTAGAAGTTCCCACCGGAGCTGGTTTTCTGAAAACATTCAGTAGGAAAATCCGTCCCATGCACGTTACGCATTTTGAGTGCCTGTGTTTGCAGGAATTTGGGTGGTACCACGGAAGTCTTCGTCCCTTTGTCGGATGAGGGCTATTTTTTATGTCTAAAAGCAAGTGAGAGGAGAAACGCTATGAAGGAGAAGCTGAAATTAATCCATGATAAGGCAATTGCTGCCTTCCATGAAGCAACAGAAATGAAAGATATTGATGAAATGAAAGTAAAATATCTTGGAAAGAAGGGGGAGCTAACTGCCATTTTGAAGGAAATGGGTAAGCTTTCTGCCGAGGAACGCCCCATCATCGGTCAATTGGCCAATGAAGTAAGACAGGATATTGAAAATAAATTAGAAGAAGAAAAGAAACGCCTAGAGGCAGCAGAAATTGCCCACCGTTTGGAAAAAGAAAAAATTGACGTTACAATGCCAGGTAAGGCACAGCCCGGTGGACACAAACACCCTATGAGCATTGTTATTGATGAAATCTCTAATATTTTCATGGGTATGGGTTATGAAGTAATAGAAGGCCCCGAAGTAGAGCAGGAATACTATAATTTTGAAGCTTTGAATATCCCTGCAAATCACCCAGCTAGAGATGAACAGGATACATTTTATATTGGCAATGGAATTCTTTTAAGAACACAAACTTCACCAATTCAGGTGCGTACCATGGAAACAGGAAAAATGCCTATCCGCATGATTTCTCCAGGCACTGTTTATCGTTCTGATGAAGTGGATGCAACCCATTCACCTGTGTTCCATCAGTTGGAAGGTCTTGTAATCGACAAAGACATTACCATGGGTGACTTAAAGGGTGCTCTGGCCGTGTTTGCCAAAGAATTGTTTGGCGAGAACACAAAGGTGCGTTTCCGCCCTCATCATTTCCCTTTCACAGAGCCAAGTGCGGAAATGGACGTAACCTGCTTTGCTTGTGGTGGTGAAGGCTGTCGTGTATGCAAAGGCGAAGGCTATATTGAACTTCTAGGTTGTGGTATGGTGCACCCTAAAGTTTTGAAGATGAGTGGTATCGACCCTGAAATTTACAGCGGTTTTGCTTTTGGTATGGGCCTTGAGCGTGTAGCAATGCAGCGTTATGGCATTACTGATATGCGCTTACTGTTTGAAAACGATGTTAAATTCTTAAAGCAGTTCTAAGATATACCAAAAGAAGCTTTTATTTGAAAGGAGAGTTATTATCATGGATTTACCGATGTCCTGGTTAAAAGAATATGCTGATGTTAAAGTTGGCATTAAAGAATATGTTGAAGATATCACAATGAGCGGTTCTAAGGTGGAAGGTTATACTACTTTAGCAGGCGAAATTAAAAATGTTGTTACAGGCTGTATCAAAGCGATTGAAAAGCATCCTGATGCGGACAAATTACAGATTTGTACCATCGATGCTGGACAGGGCAAAGATTTAATTATCGTAACAGGTGCGCAGAATGTTAAAGTGGGAGATTACGTTCCTGTTGCTTTAGATAACTCTGTAATTGCTGGCGGAAAAGAAATCAAGACAGGTAGCCTGCGTGGTGTTGTATCTGAGGGTATGCTTTGCTCCGTGGAAGAGTTGGGCTGTGACCGCCATGACTTCCCAGAGGCACCTGAACATGGCATCTACATTTTCCCTGAGGCTGTTGAATTGGGTAAAGATGTTTTAGATGTTTTAGATATCAAAGATGTTGTTGTGGAATTTGAAATCACTTCTAATCGTCCTGATTGCTTTAGCATTTTAGGTTTGGCTAGAGAAACAGCAGCCACATATAAGGAAGAATTCAAGTACCCCGAAATCACTGTAAAAGAAGAAGGGGAAGGAAAAATCGAGGACATGATTTCTGTTGAAATCAAGAACTCCGAGCTTTGCCCCAGATATATTGCAAGAGCTGTTAAAAATGTTAAAATTGGTCCTTCCCCCCGTTGGATGCGCAAGAGGCTAAGAGCAGCGGGTGTTCGTCCAATTAACAATATCGTAGATATTACAAACTAT
The DNA here is from genome assembly GCA_002380805.1 of Clostridiales bacterium UBA4139. GTDB lineage: Bacteria > Bacillota > Clostridia > Lachnospirales > Anaerotignaceae > Chakrabartyella. The sequence continues at coordinate 171,165 of DFWH01000005.1, forward strand.
GTGATGCTGGAACTTGGACAGCCTATGCATGCATTTAATATTGATTGTATTGCCGAAAGAAAAATCATTGTGAGAAATGCAGAAGCAGGAGAAAAGATCGTTACTTTGGATGGTGTAGAAAGAACCTTAAATGAATCTATGCTCGTAATTGCAGACCCTCAAAAGGCAGTCGCTATCGCAGGGGTTATGGGTGGGGAAAACTCCATGATTAGCGAAGATGCAGAGGCTATTTTATTTGAATCTGCAACCTTCAATGGTCCTAATGTGCGTATTACTGCAAAGAATGTTGGTTTGCGTACTGATGCATCCAGCAAATATGAAAAGGGATTGGATCCAAACCTTGCATTTGATGCTGTTAACCGTGCGGTACAGCTTGTTGAGATGCTGGGAGTGGGTGACGTTGTTCCCGGAATGGTTGATTGCTATCCTAACAAAAGAGAAACTTGGGAACTTTCCTATTCTCCAGAGTGGATTAATAGATTCCTTGGCACAAATATTTCAGAAGATGAAATGCAAGAGACATTTGAGCGTTTGGGCTTGATTGTTGACCGTGCAAATCAAAAGGTAACTGTACCCACATACCGTCCTGACTTGGAAGCACAGGCCGACTTGGCAGAAGAAGTTGCTCGTTTCTATGGATATGACAAAATCGAAGCTACTTTAGCAGCAGGTACACCAACTGTTGGTAAGAAAACTTATGAGCAAAATATTACCACTTTGGTTAAGGATACAATGATTTCCAATGGTCTTTGCGAAGGAATGACATACAGCTTTGAAAGCCCTAAGGTCTTCGATAAATTGCTTATTCCCACAGACAGTGAATTAAGAAAAACAGTTACTATTTCCAATCCTTTGGGTGAAGATTACAGCATTATGCGTACTGTTTCTTTCAATGGTATTTTAACATCCCTATCTACAAACTATAATAGACGTAATGAACAGGCTGGCTTGTTTGAAATCGCTAGAGTGTATTTGCCTAAGGCATTACCTTTGACAGAATTGCCTCATGAAATTCCTACACTAACCGTAGGTATGTATGGTAACATGGATTTCTTTGATTTAAAGGGTATCGTTGAACATTTGGTAGATGTTTTAGGTATGAGCGATGTTGTAGAGTATTTGCCAGAAAAGGACATTGTTTGGATGCACCCTGGCAGAACTGCAAGTCTGAAGGTGAACGGAGATACCGTTGGCTATTTGGGTGAAGTTCATCCCGTGGTTGCAAAGAATTATGAAATTGGAACCAAGGTTTACATGGCTGTTTTGGATATGGAAAAAATGATTGCCTATACAAATAAAAATGTAACTTACAAAGCATTGCCTAAATTCCCAGGCATGACAAGAGACATTGCTATGCTTGTAAAAGAGGATGTTACAGTAAAAGAAATTAGCGATATTATTAAGAAAAACGGCGGAGCTTATCTGGAAAATGTAGAGCTGTTTGACGTTTACAAGGGCGCTCAGATCGACGCTGGATATAAATCTGTTGCATATTCAATTTCTTTCCGTAGTGCAGAAAGAACATTGGCAGATGCAGACATTGCAGATGCAATGCAGGCAATTCTGAATGCACTAGCAACAGAGTTAGATGCTCAGTTAAGAGATAAATAATTTTAATGGAAAGAACCTCTTCTACAAAATAAAGGGGTTCTTTTTTTATTTTTTCTCTAAACTTAAAATGGAGAAAATTTTAGCATAAAACTCTTGGATTTTCGTTGAATATTCCAGAAAAAGAGACAGGAAAAGGTTTAACGTTTTTATAGCGTGGGTAAAAAAACAGCTCTTATAATCTATATTATTTTTGCGAAAGTGCTAGCAGATCAAAAACTTATGAAAATCACCCAAAGAAAACTTCCTTGACATTTTACGTCAATTTGAGTACATTGTTCTATACTGCTTATTTTCAGAAAGGGAGTAACTTATGGGGATATACTTACAAAAATTTCAGCCGGTGGCAAAAATCATGCTAAAAAATCTAATTACGTTAGGTCTTATTATTATGTTTATGAGCACCTATGTTTCTATATTTGGTCAGGAGAATAGCCTGACAGGGGTGGGAATTGTAACAGCGTTCATATTCTTTCTTGGGACTGATTTGGGAGTAAAGAGGAAGTCTGGAACATTTCTTCTGTTTGCCTTATTGCTCTCCACCGTTTGCGTTCCTTATTTTGCTGCAATTAATCCTTACTTTGGGTTTGTTTTAAACTTTTTGGGCATTTTTCTTATAATGCTTTTTACTTCTCAAAGGATGGATTATAAAATTTATATCGTATTTATTTTGATGTATGTATTTAATGAAGGGAATCCTGTTCATGGGGAAGCTTTTGTGTTGCGATTGATTAGCATGGTTATTTTTGGTCTGCTGATGATGCTAATTTATTGGTTCAAAAACAGCAATGATACAGAGTATCAGCAGCTTAAAGAAATACCTAAAACCGTAAATGTGGACCATCTTTCCTTTTGTATTAAGCTGGCATTTAGCTTAAGTATTGCTATGTTGGTTTCTCAGGTGTTTCAAATATATAAACATATGTGGTTTACTGTGACAATGTTTAGCTTATGTCAAATGCATGAGAAAGAAACTTTTTCGAGGATGAAACACAGAACAATATACACTGTTTTAGGGGGTATCATTTATGTACTGGTGTTTGGTTTTTTTGTGCCAGAGCATATGCTAGTTTATTTTACACTGGTGATTAATTATGTATATTCATTCATAAAAAGATATGATATTAAAATTTTATTCATAACTGTGAATACACTTCTAGCAAATCAAATCTTCTTTAATAGTAATTACGAGTCTGCTTTTGCAAGAATTTTATTGGTTATCCTAGGTGTACTATTTACTTATGGAATAACAAAGATCAATTTTGATGATATCGGAAAGAAACTTAAACCATCCTTGAATTTCATACCAAATCATTCATAATCAAAAGAAATAAGAAAGGCACCCAAGGTACCTTTCTTTTATTTTTATATACAATATGCAAATCACTATTTAGAATATTGTTTCAAATAAAGAAGGGTTTAAAATTTTTTAAAGATAAAATATAAAAACTTGCCCTGATTTTCTTATATAGTAAACATAAATATATTAAAAATTGCTTTAGTGTGATAAGTAGTAATTTACCCCAATTTGTTTTGTAGTTAATGCATAGGGAGTCACACCTTTTGGAGAGAAAATTGTAGGAAATTTTTGTATGAATGGAAGTTGAAAAACGACAAGTTTCGACTTATACTATTTATGGAAGGAACTAAAATATTATTGATATTCTATTATTTTTCTTGAAAGTTACTCAAGTGAAATGCGGAAGGGGGAAGTGAGCCTGTTTGCTCAATGAGGGTAGTGGATATTTAAAAAGCCGATGACTGAGTTGTTGAAAATGCAGTTTTAAGGTAGTTCCAATGAATAATATATTTTGGAGTATGAATCATTGGATGGTTTGCATAATTAACGTATTATTTTTTTGCTTACACGATAGAACCATGTTCTATATAACAGAAAGTATCTGGAAGAGCTTATGATATTTTATATAATGCTCTTAAAGTTTGATTTTAGTAATGCTGAGTATAAGTAAATGGTAGTACAAAGGAAAAAGCTTTTTACTTCATAGTAAAAGAAAAAACATCGGGAGGAGGAATTAATCTAAAGTGAATTTCAACAAGTTCCTTGATATTTTGGTTGGTTGTTTGCTGAAACGAGGCCAGTAATGTAACATGAATAAAGTGGTTTTAGACCATTTTAAACGGAGGGCGAAAATGTTTAGAAAGATGAAACTAGCTACAAAAATAGCAACAATTCTAGGAGGTACGCTAACTGTAATACTGACCATATTGGTTGGAGTTTCCACAATTCAAGCTAGCAGAGCAGTAAGAGCTGGAGTTGATGGACAGTTTGAGGGGATTGCGTCAGAAAATGCATTGGTTGTGCAGAATCTCATCGATCAGGCTGATATCACCGCTTTAGATTTGCAAAATTATTTGCAAAATAAATTTGAAGCAGCTGATAAGCTTACCATGGAAGAAAAGACAGTAACAAGAAAGAGCACAATTTTTAATGCACAGTTACAGGAAATGAAATTCTTCGTAGAGGAGTATATGCTTAACTCCGCATGGAATACCATTAATAACAATCCGGATATTTCAGGTGTGGGGATTTATTTTGAGCCCTATGCATTCGACCCTGCTGTAAAGGAGTATGCTATTTATATTGGTGAGGAGCAGGCAAAGAAAAAGACAGCTAAAATTGTAGGGGAATATGCAAATTATTCTAATCAGGAGTATTATAGCATTGCAAGAGAAACCCAACAGCCATACATAACGGATCCAGCTGAGTACAATGGGAAAAAGATGAGCACAATCTCTTATCCGATCCTTTTTAATAACAGGGTTCAGGGTGTTGTATCTGTTGATATTCTTGTTTCTAATTTTTCAAAAATTAAATCAACGGATGAAAGGTATCCATCAATGTTTGCAAATATTTTGACTCAGGATGCCACTTATGTTTATGATAGCACTTCAGAAGAAGTGGTTGGGGCTAGCATGGGTGAGTATAATACTGCTGAAGTGATGGATGAGCTTTTTGCTGGGTTTGAAACAAAAGAACCATTTCAGATGGTTACTTCTTCAACACATGTAAGTGGTGCAACCACTGAGGTTACTAGATACTTCTATCCGATTAATTGCGGTTCCCAGACTTGGTGGGCTCAGTCGTCAATAGACACCGATGATTTGAATAAAGATGTGTCTAAACTTGCACTTACAATGCTTATAATTGCAATTTCTGCATTAGCAACCATTATTATTTTGACTCTACTTGTACTCAGGAGAATGTTAAGACCAATTGATGATGTTGTAAAAGCGGCTGAAAGTATATCTCAGGGGAACTTTGAAATTGAAATGGATGTAAAGACTCAGGATGAAGTAGGGGAATTATCAGCAACGTTTAACGAAACTGCTTTTAGCTTGAAGACTATAATTAATGATGTTAGATATGTTCTAGGCCTAATGGCAAATGGCGATTTCCAAGTGTCTTCCCAATGTGAGGATAAGTATACAGGCGAATATAAAGAAATTTTACTTGCCATGGGTGATATTAAAGTAGGGCTAAGTGATGCTTTGATACAAATCAATCAAGCATCTACTCAAGTTTCAGTAGGTTCTGATCAGGTTGCCTCAGGTGCCCAAGCATTATCTCAGGGAGCAACAGAACAAGCATCTTCCATAGAAGAGTTATCGGCAACGATAATGGAAATTTCTGATCATATTAGAAGGAATGCTGAACATGCTAAACATGCTAAAAATGCAGTAGAAAGCGCAGAAAATCAGGTGGAAGATAGCAATAAGCAGATTAGGCAGATGGTAGAAGCCATGGAGGCCATCAGTGATAAATCCAAAGAGATTAGTAAAATCATTAAAACAATTGAAGATATTGCTTTCCAAACAAACATTCTTGCCCTAAATGCAGCTGTGGAAGCTGCCCGTGCAGGCGAGGCAGGAAAGGGATTTGCTGTTGTTGCCGATGAAGTTCGTAATCTTGCAGGAAAATCAGCTGAGGCGGCAAAGAATACTGCCATTTTAATAGAAGAAACAGTTAATGCAGTTCAAAAAGGTGCAAGCATGGCTGAGAACACAGAAAAAGCCATGGGAAAAGTGGTTCATGAAACAATGGCGGTGACCCGTCTTGTAGAAAAAATAGCGGATGCATCCGTAGAACAGGCAAACTCTGTGAATCAGGTTACTGTTGCAGTGGAACAGATTTCAGGGGTTGTACAAAATAATTCTGCCACGGCGGAAGAGAGTGCAGCAGCTTCTGAAGAGTTAAGTGGACAGGCTGAAACATTGAAGGAATTGGTAGAAAGGTTTAAGCTTACCGATGTTAATAATCCAAAGGAGAATGAATTTATAGAAGATTCATCTCTTTACGGTGACAATTACAATCTACTACAAGTAGATCAAGAGAACCTTAAGTATTAAGGAGGAGATAGAAGTGGTACTGGTGCTTCAATAGGAAGTATTTCAGTACTGCTTTTTTGTTACAGAAATCCCAAACTAAAAACCTGTTGCACAAATTGAATAATGCAACAGGTTTTAAATAAGAAATATTAGAATGGTTTTGTTTAAAAAAGCAAGCTTTAAATGATTCCCATGAAGTATTCAACTACAAAGGCTACGACAACAACCAGGAGAGAAATGATAAAGCCATGAAGCATTGGCTGGTAGCCTGATTTTTTCATTTCTCTAAAATCTGTGTTAAGTCCAATGGCGGCAAGAGCCCCCACCATGAGGAATTTACTTAATTCCTTTAGTGTTGCAGAGGCAGCCGCAGGTATAAAGCCTACGCTGTTTAAAATGGACATACCCACGAAAAGTAAGATAAACCATGGGAAAATCTTTGTAAATTTTACTTGTGAGGTGATACCAACTTCTTCTGCAAAAGCCAGTTCTTTTCTTTTTAAGCGCATGTGAATCATTGCAAAAATAAGAACAGTTGGAATGATGGATAATGTTCTTGTTAATTTTACCATGGTTGCAAAGTCGCCAGCTGCCTCTGAGAAGGCATAACCTGCGGCTACTACGCTAGAGGTGTCGTTTACAGCTGTTCCTGCCCATAAGCCATAAGCCATGTCGCTTAGCCCCATTGCCCTACCCATAATTGGGAAAAGAACAATCATAGCCATGTCAAATAAGAAAGTTGCGCTAATTGCATAAGCAATATCTTTATCTTCCGCTTCAATAACTGGGGCAATAGCGGCAATTGCAGAGCCACCACAGATGCCGGTGCCAGCAGAAATCAGGTTAGAAAGTTTCCAATCTAGGCCCAAAGCCTTTCCCACAAAATAACCAACGCCAAAGCAGGTGAGGAGGGTAAATACCATAACTGTCAAGGACAGACGACCTACCTGCAAAATAGTGCCGATGCTTAAAGATGCACCAAGCAACACAATAGCAAATTTTAATACCTTTTTAGAGGTAAATACAATACCTGGTTTTGTGATTTCATTGGGCTTGTAAATTTGATGAATAAACATACCAATGAATAGGGCAATTACCGAACTGCCAATTAAGTGGATGGGTAATAGGCTTTCTAAAAATTGGGCGGTAGCCGCAATAATGAGTGCCAAGAGAAACCCTGGTAACACTTTAATAATTTTGTTCATAACTTTTTCCTCCGTTATCTATTTCTTTTTCCCTTGACAATAAATTACCATATTTTTTTAATAAAATCAAATTATGATATTTTATAAAGTATAAATTTGTGTTATATTTAAACTGTTATCAGCGTTATATTGGGAACATATAAAAAGAATTTAAAAGGAGATTGGGCCATGCTAGATCAGAAGGTGACCACATTTTTGGCGGTAATTGAAACGGGTAGTTATACGGCAGCGGCAAAACTACTGCACATGACGCAGCCTGCGGTAACCCAGCATATTCAGAAGCTGGAGGAATATTATGGCTGCCGCTTGTTCACTCAGGAAGGAAGGGCTATGCGCTTAACCAAAGACGGAGAGTTTTTTTTGCACTATACGAAGATGCAACAAACGAATGAAAGACAGTTGGTTGAAAAGCTTGTGGGTAATCAACGCCCTTTGTATATTGGAAGCACCCTTTCCATTGCCGATTATTATTTGCCCCCCATGTTATTTTCATTCTTGGAAAAAGACAATAGTGGACTGAATATTACTGTTGCAAACACAAAAATTCTATTGGAGAGTTTGTTGCAAGGAAAGTTGGACGCAGCATTTATAGAAGGTATTTTTGATCGAAAACTATTTGAGGCTGAAGTGTTTTGCGTAGCAAAGTTTATTCCTGTGGTTTCAAAGAAACATCCTCTTGCGGGTAAAAAGGTTGCCCTATGGGATTTGTATGAGTATCCCCTTATTCTAAGGGAACAAGGCTCGGGTACTAGGGCAATATTTGAAAGCTACTTAGCGCAACAAAATGATTCCATTGGCTCTTTTGGTGCGACGTGGGAGGTTAGTAGCTTTGTTTTAATTAAGCATTTGTTAGAAAACACAAATGCTGTTTCGTTTATGTATGAAGCCGTAGCTGAAAAAGAAATAGCAATGGGAAGGTTGGAAAAGTTGGATATTCTAAATTATCAGGTAAGTCATCCTTTGCAATTTGTATATCTAAAAAATAATTTGGATCAGGATAAACTAATGCACTTTTATTATGAGTGTGTTGGGAATGAATAGAAAAAAGGAATGTTGAGTATAAATCTCAACATTCCTTTTTAAAACTGATGTCTTCGCTCCAAAAACAGCATGAATAATGCAACAGAAAGTAGTATGCAACAAAACAAAACTGATTTTGCTCCAGCGATAGGGGTCACGATAGCCCCAACAGCAGCACCACATATAAAAACAAAAATAATGCTAAAATATAGAAGTGCCTTTTTGCCAGAGGCACTGTCATTATCAAAAACGAGATGAACTAACTGCTCAGCGCCGCTGCGTAGGTTACCGGTACACATTGTTGTAGCGTAAGGTAATTTGTGAATGGTTCGGAAACTTTGAACCTGCATTGCGCATATAAAAGAAATTAAAACGTTGGCTAGGAGGTCACCTTTGCCAAGAGGCAGAAAGGCAACAAAAACCAACACTGCTATTTCAATTAATAGGATTACTTGCCTCCAATGTAACAGCCTTTTATGTGGGAATCTTCGCTTGATGAATTCATCCAAGAATATTCCGCAAACAAAGGCAAAAATAGGAATTAGATAGTATAAGGCGTGAAATAAATTGCCTTGCACCAACTGTATTGCCAATAAGATCATGTTGCCTGTTTGAGCATTAGCAAAAACACCACCTCTGGCAATGAATGTATATGAATCAAAAAAGCCACCTGCAAATGCCAAAATAGCGCCAATACGAAAGCTTTCCGACATTTGTTCTTTCCATTGTTCCATTATAAACTCCTTACTAAAGCAGATATTTACGATCTAACGAGCGGTACTGTAAAACTTCCGCCAAATGTGGCAATGTAATGTGTTCACTGCCATCCAAATCCGCAACAGTTCTTGCTACCTTTAATATTTTGTGGTATGCCCTAGCACTTAGGTCGAGTCGCTCAAAGGCATTTCGAAGCATTTCTTTTTCCTTATCTTCGAGGGAGCAAAATTTTTCGATTTGGGATGCACTAAGCTGAGCATTAAAATAAATTCCCTCGTTTTGATAACGCTTTAATTGGGTTTTGTGTGCAGCTAAAACTCGTTCTTTAATTTTAGCCGAAGATTCTCCCGATTCTATTCCATCTAAATCCTCATATGTTACAGCAGGCATTTCTACCATAATATCAATTCGATCCAAAAGAGGACCACTAATTTTTCGGTTGTATTTCACAATTTCATTCATAGAGCAGTGACACTTATTTCCGTCACCCAAATATCCGCAAGGGCATGGGTTCATAGCTGCTACCAACATAAAGTCAGAGGGGAAGGTAAGGGTACCGTTTACACGGGAGATAGTAACTTGTCCATCCTCTAAAGGTTGGCGCATAATTTCCAAGGCAGCCCTTTGAAACTCCGGTAGTTCATCCAGAAAAAGAACGCCATGATGGGATAGAGAAATTTCCCCGGGTTTTGGTATTCGTCCTCCGCCTGTTAATGCAGAGGCAGAAATGGTATGATGAGGTGAGCGGAAAGGGCGGGAACGAACCAAAGAGTTTTTGTTTCTCAAAAGCCCCGCAACGCTATATATTTTTGTAATTTCAATACTTTCCTCAAAGGTTAAGTCGGGCAAAATGGAGGGAAGACGCTTTGCAAGCATTGTCTTGCCTGAACCAGGGGGACCCACCATCAAAAAGTTATGCCCACCTGCTGCTGCAATTTCCATTGCTCGTTTCGCATTTTCTTGTCCCTTAACGTGAGCAAAGTCCAATAAAGCCGTGGGCTGGTTTTCGTGAAACAAGGCATTAATATCGGCAATGAAGGGCGAGATTTTGTTTTTTCCCAATAAGTGCTGCACAATTTCTTTGAGGTTATGTACGGGATAAACTTGAATCCCTTCTACTAAAGCAGCTTCATCCATATTTTCAACAGGAACTAAGCACTTTTTAATACCATTTTTCCTTGCCCCATAAACCATGGGCAAAACGCCGTTTACTGGGCGGACAGAGCCATCTAGTGAGAGCTCTCCGGTGACGAAGTATTCATCAGCAACGCCGCTTTGTAGCGCACCGCTAGCACATAGGATTCCAAGGGCAATGGGTAAGTCAAAGGATGCACCCTCCTTGCGTGTATCCGCAGGGGCTAGATTAACAGTTATATGTTTTACAGGGAATGAAAACCCCGAGTTTTTGACAGCTGTTCGTACTCTTTCGCGGGACTCCTTTACTGCCGAGTCAGGCAAACCTACAATATCAAAGGATGGAAGCCCACTACTTAGGTCTACTTCTACGGAAACAGGATAACTATCTATTCCTTGCAAAGCAGAACTTTTAATAATAGAAAGCATTGCAACGCCTCATTTCTTTCGCAAGATAAAAACATCATATCAATTTTTACCAAATTATGCAATGATTCTAGTGAATTTCTACTAATATATATCCATAATTACTGAAATTTTTTCTGAGTATGCAATTTCTTATTGAATTTTAAAAAAAAAGGTTATATAGTTAAGGTCGTAACTCGACTTAGGGAAGGAGTGCTTGCATGGAGGAATACTATTTGATGTGGCTTTCACGTGTTGAAGGTGTAGGAATCAAACGTATTCGTGCGCTTTTGGATCATTTCCATAGGGCGGAAGCTGTTTGGAATGCGACGAAAGAACAACTCCTTTCAATCAAGGGTATCCCTGGAAAAACCGTAGACGCAATCATTTCAGCTAGGGATGGAGATCAGTTAGATCGCTGGATTGAAGAATTGGAAGAAAAAGAAATCCAATTTTATTCTTTCTTACATCCTGCTTATCCAAGTTTGTTGAAGGAGATTTATAGTCCACCAGTTGGCATTTATGTCAAAGGAATACTCCCTGATGACGATTTGGACAAGGTTTCGGTGATAGGTGCAAGACGATGCTCTCGTTATGGTGCGGGATTGGCCTACCAAACGGGCAAAGACCTAGGTAGGGCGAATGTTGTTGTTGTAAGCGGAATGGCAAAAGGGATTGACACAATGGCACATAAGGGCACATTAGACAGTGGGGGACAAACCATAGCTGTTTTAGGATGCGGAGTGGATATTTGCTATCCCTCAGAAAACAGAGAACTGATGGAAGTTATTTCAAATAAAGGTTGCCTGATTTCTGAGTATCCACCGGGGACAGAGCCCTCACCTCATCATTTTCTAAATCGAAATCGAATTATCAGTGGTTTATCAAAAGTTTTAGTAGTCGTAGAGGCGGGCAAAAAAAGCGGAACGCTGATTACCGTTGATTTGGCTTTGGAAAGTGGCAGAAGTGTTTTTGCCTTTCCTGGAAACGTGACCAGTGCCCTAAGCGAAGGAACAAATAGTTTAATAAAACAGGGGTGCTATCCAATTACAGAAAGTAATGATATTTTGTTTGAATTGGGCATTACTTATAATGAAGATGAAAGACAAACTTTTTCGAAACAAGTTGCATCAAAGCTGTCACTGGAAGAAAAAGAAATTTATGAACAAATAATTGACAAAGAACCAGTTTTAGCAGAAACCATTTGCAGGAAACTGCATAAAAATATACAGGAAGTGCAGTATATACTTTCCTTGTTGGAAATAGCGGGATATATACGAAAAATTCCCCAGGCAGGGTATATCAGGGAAGGTTAATTTGAGGTGAAGTATGACAAAAGAAATGACTGAAAAAAAGAGTAAAACAACCAGGACAGGTGCAAAAGGGACAAAGACTGGAAAAAAATATCTTGTTATTGTAGAGTCCCCAGCGAAAGCAGCCACTATTGGGAAGTTTTTAGGTGCAAATTATAAAATTGAGGCTTCTATGGGGCATATTAGAGATTTGCCCAAAAGCCAATTGGCCATTGATGTAGAAAATGACTTTGAACCAAAGTACATTACCATCCGTGGTAAAGGTGATTTATTGAGTAAATTGCGTCGAGATGCAAAAAATGCTGACAAAGTATTTCTCGCGACTGACCCTGACCGTGAAGGGGAAGCTATAAGCTGGCATTTACTTCATGCCTTAAAGCTCGGGGAAGACAAGGACGTTAGCCGTATCACATTTAATGAAATCACAAAAACGGCCGTAAAACGTTCTATTAACGAAGCAAGAGATATTGATATGGACTTAGTAGATGCTCAGCAGGCTCGTCGTGTTTTGGACAGAATGGTGGGTTACACGATTAGCGATTTACTATGGCAAAAGGTAAAGAAGGGGCTTTCCGGCGGCCGAGTGCAATCAGTTGCCCTACGCATTATTTGTGATAGAGAAGAAGAAATTTTAGCTTTTATACCAACAGAGTATTGGTCTTTAACTGCAAAGCTTTCTGATAAAAACGGTAAGAGCCTAGACGCAAGATTCTACGGCAAAAACGAAGAAAAGATCGAACTTTCTAATGGAGAGGAAACTGATGAAGTTGTAAAGGGAATCGACGGTAAGGAGTTTTTAGTGACGGAAGTGAAAACTGGCAGCCGTCAGAAAAAACCGGTAGCACCTTTTACAACCAGTACTTTGCAGCAGGAAGCCAGCAAGCATTTGAATATGGCAACACAAAAAACCATGATGATTGCTCAGCAGCTTTATGAAGGTATTAATATCAAAGGGGAAGGCACCGTTGGTTTGGTTTCCTATATCCGTACGGACTCTTTCCGCATTTCTGATGAAGCTTACGATGCAGTTGTGGCTTTTATTAAAGAAGAGTATGGTGACAAATACGTTAATCCTGAGAGGGTTGTGTATAAATCAAAGGGCAAAACCCAGGATGCCCATGAGGCAATTCGTCCTACTGAAGTTTTGCGTACTCCAGATAGCATTAAGGAGTCCTTATCAAAGGATCAGTTCCGTTTATATAAATTAATTTGGGAACGATTTGTAGCTAGCCAGATGAGCCCCGCTGTTTATGATACCCTTTCGGTGAAATTACAGGCAGGTGAATATTCCTTTAGAAGCTCCGGCTCCAGCCTTAAATTTAAAGGCTTTTTAGAGGCATATAATAAAGGAGAGGAAGAGGATGAAAAAATGATTCCTCTTTTGGAGAAAGGCGATTCATTAAAAACGATTGAACTTTTACCAGAGCAACACTTTACTCAGCCGCCAGCAAGATTTACCGATGCCTCTTTGATTAAAACTTTAGAGGAAATTGGTGTTGGCCGTCCAAGTACCTACGCGCCCACTTTGACTACAATTCAGGCTCGTCACTATGTTATTAAAGAGGCTAAAAACCTCTACCCAACAGAGCTGGGTGAAGTGGTAAACGATATTATGAAAAACTACTTCTCAGATATTGTAGATATTGATTTTACGGCAAATATGGAAAAACGTCTGGATGAGGTGGAAGTTGGACACGAGGAATGGAAACAAATTATTCGTGATTTCTATCCTGGATTTAAAGAGTGCGTGGATGACGCTAGAGAAAAACTGGCGAAGGTTGAAATAAAAGACGAAGAGAGCGATGTGATCTGCGAGAAATGTGGCAGAAACATGGTGATTAAATATGGTAGATACGGAAAGTTTCTGGCTTGCCCTGGTTTTCCTGAGTGTCAAAATGCAAAACCTTTCTTTGAAGAAGCAGGAGTAAACTGCCCTGAATGCGGAGGAAAGGTACTGATTAAGAAGACAAAAAAAGGTCGTGCATATTACGGTTGTGAAAACAATCCAGAGTGTGGATTTATGTCTTGGAATAAACCAACCGGAGAGAAATGCCCTGCTTGCGGCGGCTTTTTGGAGGAGAAGGGAAGAAAGAATCCTAAAATTGTTTGTTCCAATGAAAAATGCGGCTATGTGAAAGAAAAACCCGTTGAAGAAGAAAAATAAACACGAAAAACGACCATTTTTTCTCAAAAGTTTGAAAAAACTTTGATTTAATGGTTGTTTTTTATTTTAGCATATGATATAATCCCCTAGGTAACTTTAAAACACACGCATTGGTTGCCTAAGGAAAGGTGCCGACAAGGTCGGTTTCTTTTAGGAAAATGCGGAGGACTAACCACAGGAGGTGCGCAATGGGCGTAATTTCAATGAAACAATTATTAGAAGCAGGTGTTCACTTTGGACATCAGACAAGAAGATGGAACCCTAAAATGGCTGAATACATCTTCGCTGAAAGAAATGGTATCTACATCATCGACTTACAGAAGACTGTAAAAAAAGTTGATGAAGCTTATGCAGAAATCTGCAAAACAATCGCAGATGGCGGCGAAATCTTATTCGTAGGTACAAAGAAACAGGCTCAGGAATGCATGAAAGAAGAAGCTGAAAGATGCGGTATGTACTATGTTAACCAGAGATGGTTGGGTGGTATGCTTACAAACTTCAGCACAATCAAAACAAGAATTGCAAGACTGAAAGAATTAGAAAAAATGCAGGCTGATGGTATCTTTGATGTATTGCCTAAAAAAGAAGTTGCAGCTTTGATGCACGAAATGGATAAGCTGGAAAAGAACTTGGGCGGTATCAAAAACATGAAAAAGGTACCCGACATGATGTTTGTTGTTGATACAAGAAAAGAAAGAATTGCTGTTCAGGAAGCTCACAACTTGGGTATCTCCATTGTTGCAATCGTAGATACTAACTGCGATCCTGATGAAATCGATTATGTTATCCCTGGTAACGACGATGCAATCCGTGCAGTAAAATTGATTGCTTCCAAGGTTGCAGACGCTGTTTTGGAATCCAAGCAGGGCGAACAGGAAACAGTAGCTGTTGAAGCAGAAGTAGCAGCTGAATAATTTATTTTACAAGGCATTTGCCCGAGCTTCAGCCAACTAACGGGCTGAAGCTCTTTTTATATTACTAGTGAAAATACGGAGGGAAAAAAACATGGCTATTACAGCAGCAATGGTAAAAGAATTAAGAGAAATTACAGGCGTTGGTATGATGGACTGTAAAAAAGCGCTGACTGAAACAGACGGCGATATGGAAAAGGCAGTAGAACTCTTAAGAGAAAAGGGTCTTGCAGCTTCTGCAAAGAAAGCTGGACGTATTGCTTCTGAAGGTATTGTTGATGTTTACGTAAGTGATGACAACAAAGTTGGTACAATCATTGAAGTTAACTCTGAAACAGACTTCGTTGCTAAAAACCAGATTTTTAGAGATTATGTTGCTGCAGTTGCTAAACAGGCTTCCAAGTCATCAGCAGCTGATATGGATGCTTTCTTCGAAGAGAAATGGGATTTGGATCCTCAGTACACAGTAAAAGAAGCACTTAGCCAGCAGGTAGCTATCATTGGTGAAAACCTGAACATCAGACGTTTTGAAAACTTTGCGAAAGCACAGTCCGGCAAATTGGTATCTTATATCCACGGCGCTGGTAGAATCGGTGTTATGATCGAATTGGCTTGTGCAAACGAAAGTGAAGAATTGGTTGAATTGGGTAAAAACATCGCAATGCAGATTGCAGCTTTGAATCCTAAATTCATCACAGAAAAAGATGTTCCTTCTGATTTCATCGAAAAAGAAACAGAAATCTTGACAATTCAGGCAAAGGGCGATCCTAAAAATGCAAGCAAGCCTGATCAGATTATCGCTAAGATGATTGAAGGTAGATTGAAAAAAGAATTGAAAGAAATCTGCTTGGTTGAACAGCCTTACGTTAAGGATGGCGATTTGACAGTTCAGAAATATATTGATTCCGTTGCAAAAGTAGTAGGTGCTCCTATCGAAATCACACGTTTCGTTCGTTTTGAAACAGGTGAAGGCTTAGAAAAGAAAGATGAAAACTTTGCTGATGAAGTTGCAAAAGCAATGGCTTAATCAAAATTTATAAAAGTGAAAAGGAAACGCCAACTATCTGGCGTTTCTTTTTTACGGCAATTTAGGAAAAACTTATTTTTTTAAGCACATACAGTGGGCATTAAATAAAATAGGAGTACTTATGTAAATGTTTTGAATGATGATAAAAGATATTTATAAGAAGGATGGCGTTATGGACGCCATTGACGGTTCATATTACCGGGAAATTAAAATACGAATATAATGACTATAAATATGTGGAAATTTTATTGGGATTGTGATACATTAGAAGGGTAAGGAGGCTGTTATCAATGTATAAGAGAATTGTCCTGAAACTAAGTGGCGAAGCTCTGGCTGGCGATAAGGATGGCGTCACTTTTGACGATACCATCATTTGGGGGTTAGTTTCTCAAATCAAAGAAGTTATCAGCAAGGGCACACAGGTTTGTCTTGTAGTAGGCGGCGGTAATTTCTGGCGAGGCAGAAGTGCTACTTCTAGCATGGATAGAACCAAGGCTGATCAGATTGGTATGTTGGCAACAGTTATGAACGCCATTTACTTAGCTGATGCTTTTAGACAAAATGGCGTTTCCGCAACTGTGCAGACACCCATTCCCTTTGGAACGATGACAGAACTTTTTTCTAAAGATGTTGCTTTAGCACGATTAGAAAAAGGTGAAGTTCTAATTTTTGCTGCTGGGCTTGGACACCCATTTTTCTCAACTGATACAATTACAGCCTTAAGAGGGGCCGAACTGGATGTAGATGGGTTATTCTTTGCAAAGAATATCGATGGCGTTTATGATGACGATCCTGCCATAAATCCGAATGCTAAAAAGATTGATATGATTAAATCGGAAGAAATTGTCAAGAATAATCTTAAGGTAATCGATATGGCAGCTGCAAATCTTTGTTTTGAAAGAAAAATCCCTGTAGTTATTTTTGGTTTAAATGAAGAGAGAAGTATTATTCGCGCGGTAGGCGGAGAAAAAATTGGCACTATTGTTACAGTTTCTTAAAATTATACTCATAGGAGGCAAACGCTATGGCATCTGAATTAATCAAACCTTATGAAGAAAAAATGGTGAAAACCGTTGCTGCTTTGGTAAACGACTATGCAACAATTCGTGCGGGCCGTGCAAACCCCCATGTGCTTGATAAAATCACTGTTGAATACTATGGCACACCAACTCCAATCAATCAGGTTGGTAACATCACTGTTCCAGAAGCTCGTATCATCCAGATTCAGCCTTGGGACAGCTCAGTTATAAAGGCAATTGAAAAAGCGATCAACGCATCCGACTTAGGACTTAACCCTAATAATGATGGTAAAGTTATCCGTCTTGTTTTCCCTGAATTAACAGAGGAAAGAAGAAAGGATTTAACAAAAGATGTAAAGAAGAAAGCTGAAAACTCAAAAGTAGCGATTCGTAATATCAGACGAGATGCATTGGATGCATTTAAAAAAATTGAGAAAAAGAAAGAAATTACTGAGGACGAATTAAAAAATCTGGAAGATGAAACACAAAAACTTACAGATAAGTACGTTGCTGATGTTGATAAAAAATGCGAAGAAAAATGCAAAGACATCCTTGCAGTATAAAATGATTAACCTGCCCCTCTAGTAATAAGAGGGGCTTTGTTACACGGAGGAATTTTAATGTTTTTCAAGAAAAAAGACGAATCAATAACCATAGATTCTTCTCGGTTACCTAAACATATTGCAATTATTATGGATGGTAACGGAAGGTGGGCGGCAAAAAGATCATTGCCAAGAAAAGCGGGACATAGGGCAGGTGCTGAAGCCCTAGAGCGTGTGGTTACCGAGGCAAAAAAAATGGGTATTCAACATGTTACCGTTTATGCGTTCTCCACCGAAAACTGGAGACGCTCTGATGAGGAGGTTGCTGCTATTATGGATTTGTTGCGTCATTATTTAAAAAATTCTTTTCAAAGATTTTTGAAAGATGACGTAAGGATGCAGGTGATTGGGGATGTATCTCGCTTAGATGAGGACATTCAAGAGCAAATAAAAGTGATAGAAGCAAAGTCCAATGAGAAACAAGGAATGACTGTTCATATTGCATTGAACTATGGCGGAAGAGATGAGTTGCGTCGAGGAATTCAAAAAATTGCTGAAAAAGTTGCAAATGGTGAGCTTTCTCCGAAAGAAATTTCAGAAGAGACCATAGAATCTTATTTAGACACAGCTGGTGTCCCTGACCCTGAATTGATTATTCGGACCAGTGGTGAGGAGCGTATCAGTAACTTCCTATTGTGGCAAATTGCTTATTCTGAATTTTATTTTACAGATGTACTGTGGCCTGATTTTGGTAAAAAAGACTTGGAAAAAGCGATTTACTATTATCAGAATAGAGAACGCCGCTTCGGCGGAAGATAAAAATGAGGTGATTTTTATTGAAAACTAGAATCATTTCCGCATTGGTGCTTCTACCATTTCTGATATTTGTCGTAGTTTCTGGTGGCTTTTGGTTGAAGGCGGCAACAATTGTTTTGGGCTTGATTGGAATGCACGAGTTTTATCAGGCATTTTCGAAAGAGAATACGGGGTTGCATATTATAGGTTATGTGTTTGCGCTATTCTACGGTCTTTTTATGGAACAAATTATAAATGCAGACAATTATTTTAATATTTTTGTCTCCCTTTTTCTTGTGGTATTATTGATTTATACTGTTGTTTACCATAATAAAACCAATGCTTTAGAAGGAATGACAGGCTTTTTTGGATTTTTTTATGCATTCTTCTTGTTATCTCACATTTATTTAATTCGAGAGTTTGCTTATGGTAAGTATTTAGTTTGGCTAGCTTTTATTGCAGCTTTTGGTTGTGATACAGGGGCTTATTTTGTTGGCGTTAAATTTGGTAAGCACAAATTAATTCCATCACTTAGCCCGAAAAAAACAATCGAGGGGGCTATTGGGGGTATACTAACAGCCACTTTGCTTTCTTTGGCTTATGGCTATTGGATTGGAAATGTAGTTGTTTTTGAAGGTGTTAACTTATTATTGCTTTGTGGTTTGGCAGGCTTTTTTGGCTCATTTTTGGCCCAAATTGGTGATTTGGCCGCTTCAGCAATGAAAAGGTTGACTACAATTAAAGATTTTGGCAAGCTCATTCCAGGTCATGGAGGTGTGTTAGACCGCTTTGATAGCGTCATTTTAACTGCTCCTGCCCTTTATTATATCATGTTCTTCTTGATTGAAGTAAAGCCATAAAGTAAAGAGGTAAGATTAGATGAGAGAAATTTCTATTTTAGGCTCCACGGGTTCTATTGGTACGCAAACACTAGAGGTGATTGAAAACCTGAAGGAAATTCGTGTGGCAGGTATAAGCGGAAATCATAACATTGATTTATTAGAAAAACAGGTGAGAAGGTTTAAGCCTCGTTTTGTTGCTGTTATGGATGAAAGAAAAGCAAAAATATTGAAAGAGCGTCTTTCCGATGTAGATACTAAAGTTTTAAGCGGAATGAAGGGATTAATTGAGGTTGCAACAATCCAATCCGTAGACACAGTAGTAACATCGGTAGTTGGCAATGTGGGATTAAAGCCCACATTCGAGGCGATTTCAGCAGGGAAAAATATTGCACTTGCTAATAAAGAGACTCTCGTTTCTGCAGGTCAGCTTGTAATGGATTTGGCAAAGAAAAAAAACATTTCCATTTACCCTGTGGATAGTGAACATTCTGCTATTTTTCAATCTTTACAAGGAAATGAGGGCAATCCCATCCGACGTATTTTATTAACTGCCTCGGGCGGGCCTTTTCGTGGAAGAAGGAAAGAGGAACTAGCACATATTACTGTTGCGGATGCTTTGAACCATCCAAATTGGTCAATGGGTAAAAAAATTACCATTGATTCAGCAACTCTGATGAATAAAGGCCTAGAAGTAATGGAAGCAAAGTGGCTTTTTAATGTTTCCACAGAGCAAATTGAGGTTTTAGTACATCCACAAAGTATCCTTCACTCTGCAGTTGAGTATGAAGATGGAGCAATTATTGCACAAATGGGCGAACCCGATATGAAGGTGCCTATTCAATATGCTTTGACTTATCCTAAAAGAGTGAAAAGTCCATATCCAAAAGTTGACTTTGCACAAAGAAATACACTGACTTTCGAAAAGCCAGATATGGAAACTTTTAGATGCTTGGCTTTGGCTTATCATGCCCTTGAGGTAGGAGGAACCTTACCAGCAGTGCTAAATGGTGCAAATGAAATTGCAGTTGAGAGATTTTTAAATGGAAAAATTTCCTTTTTGCAAATACCTGAACTGATAGAACAAACTATGGATGCATATACTGTGAAGTATGAATATACACTAGAAGATTTATTGGAAGCGGATAACTGGGCAAGAAATTTTGCAACAAATCTGAATTTCTGATAAACGAGAGGGGGCAGGAGCTTGTTCTCCATTATTATTTCGCTAATTTTGATTGGCGTACTTGTTATTGTTCATGAATTTGGACACTTTATTGCGGCAAAGAAAAGTGGGATTCTTGTTGAAGAATTCTCTATCGGTATGGGTACAAAGATTTTTTCTCGTCAAAAGGGAGAAACCGAGTACAGTATTCGCCTTTTACCACTAGGTGGTTTTTGCCGTATGCAAGGAGAAGGGGAAGATGGTACAGTTGGCCCTCGCTCTTTCTTAAATAAGTCCATAGGAGTTCGATTTATCGTTATGGCGGCAGGTTCCTTTATGAATTTTGTCTTAGCACTGATAATGATTATAGGGTTAACTTCAACCTCCTACATGGCGGTTCCTATTATCCGAGAGGTTTTGCCAAACTCACCAGCACAAGAAATCGGCCTGCAACCAGGTGATGAGATTTATAGAATCAATGGCAAACGAATCCATATTTACGATGAGTTAGAATCCAAGATTTATAAAAATGGTGGGGATGAAATGCGGGTGGATATTCTTCGTGATGGCCAGGAATATTCCTATAAAATTACGCCGCAGTTTGATGCCGAACGTCAAGGATATCTGATTGGATTTGCACCGGAAATTGAAGTGGGTCTATTTGCGGAGGATATGGAGGGGTGCAATCGTACCTCTGTACTTGATACCGTTCGGTATAGTTACTACTCGATGTTAAACTATATCAAATTGACTGCTGAGGGATTGGCCCGTGTCTTTACATTCACAGCGGATCAGGATGAGTTTGGTGGCCCAATTACCATTGTAAAAATGGTTGGTGAAAGCTATGAGGCTGGCTTGAGCTATAGTTTAAAAGCTGCAATTCAAAATGTGGTTTATATCGGTGCGGTTTTAAGCGCCAATTTAGGTGTACTCAATCTGTTCCCTATACCTGCATTAGATGGTGGTAAAATTTTGCTACTATTTGTGGAGGCAATACGCAGAAAGCCTCTTAACCCAGAGTTGGAAAATCGAATTCATTTTCTTGGATTTGCATTTTTAATGGGTTTGATGGTATTCGTTTTATATGGTGATATTGTAAAATTGTTTGCATAGCAAATGATTGGGAAATGAAGATATAGATGCATATGCCTTGATGGGTTTTGTTATTTGAAAACGAGAGGTACCTCATATGAGTTCATAGGGCAATGTCCTGTGAACTCATTGTTTTTTTGAATTGTTGGAACTTCTTATTAAATTGTTTAGAAAATAATAGGTTTGGTAGTTTATTTATGAGGGATAATTCCATATCTGTTTTTTAATAATAATACAATTTATAAGTCAGTTAGGATAAAAAGCTGGTTAGATAAGTTTGATAGAGACTGAAAAGGTTAGGCACAAACAAAATAATTTGATATAATAAACATAAATTTGAATTTAGCAGTAAAGATAAAAGGATGTGATTTGTAGTGCTTCGGAAAATGACAAAGGAAGTACAGGTGGGTAGTGTCAAAATCGGTGGGGGAAACCCAGTTGTGATTCAGTCTATGTGTAACACTGACACACGAGATGTGGCATCAACAGTAAATCAGATATTAGAGCTTGAAGAAGCCGGTTGTGAATTGGTTCGAGTTGCTATTTTGGATATGGAGGCAGCAGATGCCATTGCAGAAATAAAAAAGCAAATTCATATTCCCCTGGTTGCAGATATTCATTTTGATTATAAGTTAGCACTCAGAGTTATGGATTTAGGAATAGATAAAGTTAGAATAAACCCTGGCAACATTGGCGAGGAAAGTCGTATCCGTCAGGTGGTAGAAAAAGCAAAAGAGAAGAAAATTCCCATTCGTATTGGCGTAAATAGTGGATCTCTGGAAAAAGATTTGGTTGAAAAATATGGTGGTGTAACGCCGCAGGGATTAGTGGAGAGCGCACTTCGCCATGTGCAAATTTTAGAAAAGTATGGATTTCATGATATTGTGGTATCCATCAAAGCTTCAGATGTGGTATTCTCTTTAGAGGCCTATCAATTACTATCCCAGGTCATTGATTATCCCATTCATGTGGGTATAACTGAGGCGGGAACAGTGTATGGTGGTACGATTAAATCAGCTGTTGGCATAGGGGCAATTCTTGCTGCTGGCATTGGTGACACAATACGTGTATCTTTAACGGGAAACCCCGTGGAGGAGATTCGAGCGGCGAAGGAAATCTTAAAAAGCCTAGGGCTTCGAAAATTTGGCATAGAGCTAATTTCTTGCCCTACCTGTGGTAGAACCCAAATTGACTTAATATCCATTGCAAATGAAGTGGAAAAGCTATGCCAAGGGATTGACAAAAATATAAAAGTGGCCGTTATGGGGTGTGTTGTAAATGGCCCTGGAGAGGCAAGAGAAGCCGATGTGGGCATTGCCGGCGGCAAGGGCGAAGGACTTTTATTCAAAAAAGGGGTCATCATTCAAAAACTAAAAGAGGATGAATTGGTTTCTGCTCTGATGGAAGAAATTATGAAGTACTAATTTTAAAAGATAGAAAGGAGGGACAGCATGACAATACAAGGCTTTGATAGTGTTTTTCAGAAAATTTCATTATCCATGGGAGTAAAAGAAGCTTTCAGTAAAACAGAGGTAAAAAATCTTAAGATATATAAAAAAGAACGTATTGTTGCCGTAGATATTGTTTCACCAAAGCTGATCCCTTTTCAGGAAACAGAACAGCTTAAGAAAGAATTGATACAAACGTTACCAGGAATTAAAGAGGTACGTTTGGCATTAGAATATGCTTTGGGTGACTTGGATGAGAATAATTTCTTATCAGGTTATTGGGATAACGTGAAGGCCTTTGTTTCACAACGAAGTAAAATTTGCTCTGGCGTTATGTCCGATGCAAATTGGAAGTATAAAGAAGGCAAGCTTTTAATCTATGTAAAAAATAATATGGCGTATTATATGGCACAGAAAAAGTTGGATATTGAGCTGCAACATATGATAGAGCGAGAAACTGGGCGAACCATCATCACACAATTTAAAAATGCCCTCACCTCTGAACAAGAAACAGAACTTTTTGAAAAAGAGAAAGAGGCAAAAGCCAACGAATTCTTGCAAAAAATTGTTGCAGCTCAGAGCGCTGCGGAACAGGAAAAATCTGCGGCAGAGGCAGCTGGGGTTTCTGATTCGGTACAGAAGGGAATCTTGTTTGGTAAGGAATGTGTTGGAACCCGTGTGCCCATTGAGGAAAGTAAAACCATTGGCGAAGCAGTTGTTATTGAAGGCAGTATCTTTAACGTGGAAAGTAGAGAAATCAAAGGTGAGAAGTATATTATCTCTTTTGATATTACAGATAAGACAGACTCAACAACGGTTAAATTTTTCGTCAAGAAGAGCATTTTTGATGGTGAGCTAAGTGATCGCTTCAAAACTGGGGCTTGTATGCGTGTGCAAGGTGATGTGCAGTTTGACAAATATGCCAGAGAAATCAACATTATGGCTAAGAATATTAATTCTGCCCAACCGGCACCCCCACGTATGGATGTTGCCCAAGAAAAAAGGGTAGAGCTTCACTTACATACCCAGATGAGCAGTATGGATGGGGTTACGTCTGTGAAAAATTATGTGAAGCGTGCTATTGATTGGGGACATAAAGCCATTGCAATTACAGACCATGGTGTTGTACAGGCCTTTCCTGATGCGATGAATGCTGCGGCTAAATCCGACTTAAAGGTGATTTATGGTGTTGAAGCATACTTGGTGGATGACTTGGGTAATGTTGTTTCCATGCCAAAGGGGCAAAACCTTGATGATACCTTTATTGTTTTTGATATTGAAACCACAGGGCTTTCCAAAGAAATAGAAATGATTACTGAAATCGGCGCAGTAAAACTAAAGGATGGTAAGATTATTGACCGATTTAGCACTTTTGTGAATCCACAAAAGCCAATCTCCAGTGAGATCACAAAGCTTACAGGTATTACGGACGAAATGGTGGCGGATGCCCCTAAAATTCAAGAGATACTACCTGAGTTTCTAGCTTTTGCTGGGGATGGTGTTTTAGTGGCCCATAATGCAAGTTTTGACATGGGTTTCATTCGTGTTGCGGCAGAAAGACACTGTGGTTTAGAAGTTGGAAATACCGTTTTGGATACTTTGGAATTGGCAAGGACCTTGTTGCCTGAACTAAATAAACACAAACTTAACATCATTTGTGAGCATTTAGATATCTCCCTCGTTGGCCATCACCGTGCGGTTAATGATGCCGAAGCGACGGCTGAAATGTTTATAAAATTTATGGATATGCTGGTGGAGAGAAAGGTGTTTACCCTTGATGAGATTAACATTTTTTCAAGCAGAACGGTAAACTACAAAAAACTAAGGGCGAACCATGCAATTATCTTAGTTGAAAATTATACTGGACTTAGAAATTTATATGAATTGGTTTCTTTGGCTCACATTGACTATTACTTCAGAAGACCTAGAATTCCCAAAAGTCAGCTTATGCGTTTGAGGGAAGGTTTGATTTTAGGGAGTGCTTGTGAAGCGGGAGAGCTTTACCGAGCATTGCTTGATAATGCACCAAAGGAAGTGATAGAAAGCATTGTTCGTTTTTATGATTATTTAGAAATCCAACCTTTGGCCAATAACCAATTTATGATTAACTCACCAAAGGTGGACGCAATACGCTCAGTGGATGACTTAATCGAAATGAATAAAAAAATTGTTGCACTGGGTGAAAAGTATAATAAACCAGTGGTGGCTACTTGTGATGTTCATTTTATTGACCCCGATGATTCTGTATACAGAAAAATCATTATGGCTGCTGAGGGATTTTCGGATGCAGAAAATCAGCCGCCATTATTCTTTCGAACAACGGATGAAATGTTAGAAGAATTCCGCTACCTGGGTGCGGAAAAGGCTAGGGAAGTGGTTATTACAAATACCAATCTAATTGCCAATCGAATTGAAAAAATAAAGCCTATCCCTGACGAAACCTTTCCACCTAAAATTGAAGGTGCGGATGATGAGCTCCGTCAAATCTGCATGGATAAGGCACATTCCATATATGGTGATCCCCTGCCATCTATTGTTGAGGATAGATTGGAAACAGAGCTAAATTCAATCATTAGCAATGGATATGCGGTGCTTTATATTATTGCACAAAAGTTGGTTTGGAAGTCTGTTGAGGACGGGTACTTGGTTGGTTCTCGTGGGTCTGTTGGCTCATCATTTGCGGCAAATATGGCAGGTATTACCGAGGTAAACTCTTTACCACCTCATTATGTTTGCCCAAATTGCAAGTATTCGGATTTTGAATCCGAGACTGTGAAGGCTTACGCCATGGAAGAGGCCTGTGGCTGTGACATGCCTGATAAAAACTGCCCTAATTGTGGCGAAAAGCTTCATAAAGATGGCCATGATATTCCTTTCCAAACATTCCTGGGGTTTGAGGGGGATAAGGAGCCTGATATTGACTTAAACTTTTCTGGAGAATATCAGCAGAGTGCCCATGCATACACAGAGGAGCTATTTGGTGTTGGACATGTGTTTAAAGCGGGTACCATAGGTACCCTTGCTGATAAAACAGCATATGGATTTGTTAAGAAATACTTTGATGAACGGGAGCAGACGGTTCATAATGCTGAAATAAATCGCTTGGTTATGGGATGCACGGGAATCAAAAGAACAACAGGGCAGCACCCTGGTGGTCTTATGGTTGTACCCAATGACCATAATATTTATGAATTTTGCCCCATTCAGCGCCCTGCAAATGATGTAAACTCGAAAATCACTACAACGCATTTTGATTATCATTCCATCAGTGGGCGATTGTTGAAATTAGACCTTTTGGGCCATGATGATCCTACGGTTATCCGTATGTTATATGACTTAACAGGAGTGAACCCGCAGACGGTGCCTTTAGGCGATCCCGATACGATGTCTTTGTTTGAATCACCAAAGGCATTGGGGGTTACCGAAGAGGATATTAATTGCAAGACGGGGACATTAGGCATTCCTGAGTTTGGCACAAAGTTTGTACGAGGGATGCTTTTGGATACAAAGCCAAAATCATTTGCCGACCTCTTGCGTATTTCTGGGCTATCTCATGGTACTGATGTATGGCTTGGGAATGCCCAAAGTCTCATTGAGAATGGGACAATCACCCTAAAGGAAACCATCTCTACCCGTGATAGTATTATGATATATTTAATCAATAAAGGGGTAGATAAAAAGAAGTCCTTTAAAATTATGGAGAAGGTGCGTAAAGGCAAGGGATTAACCGATGAGGATATTGCAGATATGAAGGCTTCTAATGTGCCTGATTGGTATATAGAATCATGCCAGAAAATTAAATACATGTTCCCTAAGGCCCACGCGGCTGCCTATGTAATGATGGCATTCCGAATTGCCTATTTTAAAATAAATTATCCAGAAGCTTATTATGCAGCATATTTTACTGTAAGGGCATGTGATGACTTTGATTATGCAACGATGTGCAAAGGTATTGATAAAGCCAAAGAGGCAATCAAAGACATTCATGCAAAGGGGATGGATGCTACAACTAAGGATAAAAACAAACTAACTGTTCTGGAGATTATAGTTGAGTTTTATGCCCGTGGATTTAAGTTCTTGCCCATGGACTTGTATAAATCAGATAGTAAAAAGTTTATTGTTACAGATGAAGGGTTGATTCCTCCCTTTAACTCTCTACAAGGCTTGGGTACGAATGCGGCTGAGAGTATTGTTGAAGGTAGGGTAGATGGAGAATTTAATACTCTGGAGGAATTGAAGAACAGAACATCTCTGGGAAGGTCTCTGATTGATCTGCTAAAAGAAAATGGTGTTCTGAATGGTATCCCTGAGACAAATCAGCTTAGTCTGTTTTGAGAAGTATTCTTCTGAAATATGCTCATTGAAAATTAGGGGAGATGAGATAAAATGAGACGGAAATTGAATTTTCGTAAGGAAAATAAGCTTATGAAAATAACATTTCGTCCTTGGTAAACAAGAAACAATTATGTATTAGCAAATAAAAATAAAGAACGAGTCCTGAGAGTATTAAATTCAGGGCTCGCTTTTTTATGGTTAGCTTTGGTTATATGAAATTAATTATTAAAATACATTTTTTCGAATTCTTCTTTAGGGACAGGTTTTCCAAAAATATAGCCTTGAATCTCGTCACAACCCAAAGAAGTTAGGATGGATAATTGACTTTCATCCTCCACACCTTCGGAAATTGTTCTAAGTTGTAAGCCCTTTGCCATCATGATAATTGCCTGCACAATCAATAGGGCATTTTCGTCATGATCAATATTATCAATCAATTCCTTGGCTATTTTTAGTCTGTCAATTTCATATTTTCTAATATAGCTAAGGGATGAATACCCAGTGCCAAAGTCGTCGATTGATATGCTCACGCCCAATTCATTTAATGAATTAAAAATTCTTTCGATGGATGTATTAGAAATCATGGCAACGGTTTCGGTAATCTCTAGGTCAATCCATTGGGGATTAATCTGTTCTTTTTCAACTTTACTAATAAACCAGTCTAAAAAACCTGTATTTTTGATTTGAATCGGTGAAATGTTTATACTCATTCGTAGGTTTTGATTAAAATCATGGTTCCACTGTTTAACCTGACGAAATGCGTTTTTAACTATCCATTCACCAATATCAATAATCATTCCATTTTCTTCGGCAATTGGTATAAAATCTGAAGGTGGAATAAGTCCTTTCTGGGGATGAAACCAGCGAATCAAAGCCTCCATTCCAAGCAGAGTTTCATCCTTCGTGCTAAATTGGGGTTGGAAGTAAAGCTTAAATTCTTTATCAAAATCTGCATTTTGCAGAAGAAATTCGATTTCTAGCTTTTTATTAATTTTCTTTAGGAAACACTTTTGAAAAAACATATAATTGTTTTTTTGGTTGCTCGTCTTGACTTCATACATTGCGATATCTGCATAGCGCATCAAGATGTCCTTTTCATTGGCATCCATAGGGTATAAAGCAATACCAATGCTTGCGCTCAAAGTAAAGCAGTAGGGAGTAACAACAATGGGGCATTGCAATAGTTCTAAAATATTTTGAGCCGTAGAAACTACCTCTGCCTTATCCTTGAAATTTTCAATGATTAAAGCGAATTCATCTCCTCCAATGCGAAATGCTGTTGAATTCGGCTTACTGTTTTGTAAAAAGCGGTTACCTAAGGCAAGTAGAACTTTATCACCAATTTCATGGCCGTAAGAATCATTTATTGGTTTAAACCTGTTGGCATCAATGTATAAAAGGGCAAATGAGTGGGTTTCTTTAGATGATATTAAAATATTTAATTGTTTGAATAGGTATCTTCGATTATATAAACCTGTTAATGCGTCTCGGTTAGAAATTTCCTCCAAATGTTGATTTGCCAAAGATAATTCCCTTGTTCTTTCTTCAATCAAACTTTCCAGTTGCTCATTCATTTCCTTTTCTGTGTTAAGCATAAGCTTATCAATCATATTTGCGCGAATACCTGTGGATAGAACCCAATATAAGACACCGATAATACTTGTTTTGATGAATGTGCCTAAATCGAAAATGTGAAGTAAATACAGCAGATAAAACATCCCGATAAATATAATGGCAGTGATTTCAGGCTTTCTAAGGTTTTCGGCAAGAGTGTTTTTTGGCAAATTCCGTATGATTGTTGGGTGTTCCACTTCGTGAGCAGATCCGAGGGAAAAAAGTACAATGCAAATTGTGTAAATTAAGTCCACAAAGGTGTTTGATTGATAGGAGTTAATCAAATTGAGGTATGCAAAGTAGAAATCGGTTATAGAAAAAATGGCCATCCCTACCATTACTAATATCAAGCTAGTATTAAAATTTTTGAAACTTTTAGAAAAGCAAATAAGACCTATTTCTACCATTACAAAGAAATCTAGAAAAATATAAAATATAATCAGAAAAAAATTAAAATCGTAGGTGAATTGCAAGCTGGTATTTGAAAAAATAAAAGACCAAATAAGCACCATTCCAAATGCCACAAATGTAAAAATATCAATGATTAGCTGCTGCAGGTTCCAGTTTGCCTGGTTTTTGTAGATATATAACGTTAGATATATGGAAAAGATAATATTGGGTATTACATATATCGCGTTCAGAAAATTAATATTAATAGGATTAATGAAAAAAATATTACTGAAGATCAGCCATAAGAAATCCGCAACACCCCACATAAAACAACATAAAAAAAGCAAAATAACATATATCTTACCAACCTTTACTTTTCGCATAGAGAAATAAATCAATGAGGCAGACAAAAAGGCGATTATGGTCGATAATATATTGCCCCACAGGTCATTCACTAGCAAAACACTAATAAAATATAAAAAAACAAGTGTGAGTAGGGGAAGCAAAAATAGAAGTTTCCTGGGTTGTTTCAACATAAAATAATCCTCCTCAAGGAAAGCAATACCTAACCAACTTTTTTTGTATAAAGAAAGAAGATTATAAAAGGATAGCTGCAAATTCCTGTTATGGGATTTGCAGCTG
The DNA here is from genome assembly GCA_002380805.1 of Clostridiales bacterium UBA4139. Taxonomy (GTDB): domain Bacteria; phylum Bacillota; class Clostridia; order Lachnospirales; family Anaerotignaceae; genus Chakrabartyella. Next base: position 200,897 of record DFWH01000005.1, read on the forward strand.
TTTGATTTAAAAAATACTGTCGCTAATCTGCAAAGACTTTGAGTTACAAATTCTCAAATGATATTATGATTATCTCATGATATCAAATGATTTGTAAGGGGTTTTGACTAATTCTTCCTAAATTGATACGAAACTCTCTGCAAACGTAGTTAGTGTCTTTTTTTTATTTTCAGGTCTCTGTATTTTCAGCATCTCAGAAGTTAAATCTTGAGATAAGTTCTTCCAAAATATTTGCTTGACCAGATAATTCTTCACTTGCTGCTGCGCTTTCTTCTGCAGTTGCGGCATTTGTTTGTACAACGGATGAGATTTGTTCAATGCCCAAATTGATTTGATCAATTGCGGTTGCTTGTTCTTGAGAAGCTAGGGAAATTTCTTCAATTAGTGTAACGGTATCTTTGGTTGCGTTGGCACATACATCCAAAGAAGTCGCTGTTTTTTCTGCAATTTGAGATCCATTTTTTACAGCATTTACTGTTTCGTCAATCAAAGTCGTTGTCTGTTTGGCGGCCTCTGCTGATTTTCCTGCCAGATTCTTCACTTCATCGGCAACAACTGCAAAACCCTTTCCTGCCGCTCCGGCACGGGCGGCCTCAATAGCAGCATTTAGGGCAAGGATGTTGGTCTGGAAAGCAATATCATCAATTATCTTTATAATCTTGGAAATTTCCGTTGACTTTAAAGTAATTTCATCCATAGCCACTATCATTTCTTTCATCTGGCCATTGCTAATGCGCATTTCTTTTCCTGCAAATTCTGCTTTATCACGAGCAGTACCTGTGTTTCCCGCCGTTTTTCTAATTTGCTCAGTTACTTCAGCAATGGATGCTGATAACTCCTCGATGGAGCTTGCTTGCTCTGTGGCTCCTTGGGATAGGGCTTGTGAGGCATTTGCAACTTGCTCTGCACCACAATAAACCTGCTGGGAGGACTGATTAATTTGCAAGAGTGTATCATTTAGATTTGTAATCAAATCCTGCATACTATCCTTCAGTTTTTTAAATTGTCCAATGTAGTCTCTTTGCAACTGAACATTTAAGTTGCCACGGGATATTTTATCTAAGGCATCAGAAACTTCATCAATATAACCTTGATAGTTAACTAATTTTTCTATGGTTAAATTAAAAGCAACTGCAAGTTGGCCTACTTCATCTTTTCCATCAACAGAAAGCTCCACATCAAAATTGCCATCGGCAATCTGTTGTGCTGCCTGGGTAACTTTTTTAATTGGTTTGGCAATTTTCCCACTTATAAAAATAGTAATTGCCACTGCAATCAGAAGAACAATAGGCACGAATAACAATACTGATTTCATTGTGGTTTGTTCACCTTGTGCTAAAATGGTTTCCACTGATTCGATAGGAACACCGACAAAATAGAGGCCGATTACCTGATTGTTATTATCCAAAATAGGAACGTATTCGGTCATATAAAGTGAACCGAGAATTTCTGCCTCTCCGTAATATGTGTTTCCATTGGAGATTTGTTGATATGCCTCGCTTGTAGGATCGAGGGTAGTACCAACAACTCTTTGACCATTTTCATCCACAATGGTGGTTAATACTCTGGTGTAGTTATCACCGTTTTTTGCAAAAAGGGTTGCGACAACATTCATTTCTTGGCACAAACGGTCAATATATTCGTTTTGCCCCTTTATCGAAGTTCCGTCTTGTTGAGTTAGGTCGCCATTCGGGCTTAGGCGGATGGTGCCAAACTGTTCATTCAAGTATATTTTCAACATATTGTTTGTGCTAGTTAACCTATCTTGTACTAGAGTATGTATTATTTCATCGGTAACACCGAAGCTACGAAACAGACCAATGGATACTGTTAGTAGGGACGAAGTTGTAACTAAAATAAGAATAATCAATACAAGTTTACTTTTAATACTCTTCATTATGTCAACCTCCTGATAGTGTCTACAAATTCATTGCCTCTTAGCACTATGATTTGGGGTAAAGGCGCAATTTAATTGTAGATTTTAAATAAATTTCAAGTACACATTATTCGTAACACATAAAGTATTAGAAGTCAATATTTTCTAAAAAATTATTTTATGAAACAAAATGTGACGAAATTACTCAAAAAAGTTTGACTTATGTAAATCCAAATATTGGAAATACTTACTGTTTTGTTTATTGAGGTGATCTGGTACTAAAGAGCAAAAAAATCAAACCATTTATTTATAATATCTGATTTCTCAAGGTATATGGTAAATTCATTGATTATTAGAGGGGAATGTTCTTTTAGTAAACATTTAGAATGTCAAGTTAATTTTTCGTAAAATTAAACATAAAACCTAGTGGATTGCTCTGTATTTTTGGAAATTAATATAATATATTTACAATAAAATACAAGAAAATTTATTAAATTTAGGATTTTCATTTATTTTTGTCGAATATTTGTTATAATAAGTTAAAATATGTAAATGAATTTTAAAACCAAGCGAAGTACAGTAATATGTCCTTATCCTTTAAGGGGGCAACACTATGACTAAAATAACTAATAGCATTGTCAAAAAAATTGGTATAGGTATTTTTCTTTTTGCCTTTATATTGTTTAGCATTTATTATAACTTTTTGAACGTACAGATAAAAACATATCTAGAGGATGAGGGGAAAGAACAACTGAGGAATGAATCAAGATATCTTAGTTCAGAAATTGAACTATTTTTGCAAAAATACACTATGATTGTTGACCAGGCTGGAAAGAACTTGAATTTTATTGATATTGCCGACTCTGTTGAAAATCAAGGCGTTAAAAGGGAAAACTCCCTATATGACACTGTGACAAAGGAGTTATCAGATTTATGTGCCAAGGATGGGAATATAGAACAAGTTTACATTGCAATTGAGGATCAAAATGAACTGATTACGAATGTGTATGATTATGATATTGGAGAAGACTATGACTTGTCTAAAAGAGATTGGTATACCAATACAATAAATCAAGATAAGACAACAATCACAATGCCTTATGTTGATTTGATTTCAAACAAAGTAACGGTAACCATTGCAACCCCTTTAAAGAAAAACGGAGAGGTTGTTGGTGCATTTGGATTAGACATTTTACTAGAGGATCTATACTCAGTTATGAGTCAATATGAATCTGATATTGATGGCGATTTGGGGCTAATTTATGATAATGGTCTTTTGCTTTATAGCCCTAACTCTAAAAATACTGTTGGCTCCCGATGCATTTATCTGCAAGATTTAATGAATGATCAGCTGACTTCGGAAGTTCTCTCTGGAAAGAGCGGGATTACGCAATATAATTATAAGGGGCGGGAAAAATATATTGCTTATGTACCTGTGAAGGATACAAATATAATTGTTTTTTCAAATATACTAAGAGCAAATATTTTAGAGCCAATAAATAGATTCATTTGGATTAATTTATTCATTCTTCTTATCATTATTTTGATTATTATCGGCTTTTTATTTTTTATTGAAAGATTAATATCTCTGCCATTGATAAAAATTTGTAAGGAGATGGACAACTATACAAATGACATTTCCGTTAGTTTACCAACGGAATATCTAAAACGGAAAGATGAAATTGGTATTCTGTCAAATGGTATCACATTTATGCTGAATAAAATTTCTAACTATATTATTAAGTTGGAAGAGAAAAATGAAGAGTTGTTTTATACAAAAGAAATGGTAAATAAAGAACGAATCCTTTTTAAAACAACACTTCGATCTCTTGGTGATGGCGTAATCTCAACGGATATTAATGGCGACATACAGGTAATGAATGATGTTGCGGAAAAGCTCACAGGATGGAAAAAATATGAAGCTTTGGGACGGCACTTTGAGGATATTTTTGTCGTGATTAATGAGGCTAGTCGTGAAGAAATTATAAGCCCTGTGAAAAAGGTGTTTGAAAACAGAATGGTAAGTGAAATGGATGAAAATGCATTGTTGGTTACAAAATATGGGGAGGAAATACCCATTGAAGATAGTGCTGCTCCAATTTTAGATAAGGAAGGCAATGTTACAGGTGTTGTTATTGTTTTTCGGGATTATACAGACAAAAAACTAAAGCAAGAAAAAATTACCTACTTAAGCTATCATGATCAATTAACGGGTTTGTATAATCGTCATTATTTTGAGCAGGAGATTAGGGAGCTTGACAGTGAGGAAAATCTACCTTTAACTATTGTAATGTTTGACGTGAATGGTTTAAAGCTAACCAATGATGCATTTGGACATCAAATGGGAGACAGGCTTCTGCAAACAATTACCGATGCTATCAAAAAAGTTTGTAGAGATGCCGATGTAGCTTCTCGCATCGGTGGGGATGAATTTGTATTGTTATTACCTAGAACGACAAGTAAAGAAACCGCAACCTTGATAAAGCAGATGCAACAAGAAATTGATAAAACGAAACTAGAAAATATTGAGGTGTCTGTTTCTATTGGATGGGGAACAAAAACTTTATTGGAACAAAAAATTATGGGGATTTTTGCTCAGGCAGAAGAATGTATGTATCGTAAAAAGCTAAGCGAAAGCCAAAGTATGCGTAACAAAACCATACGAAACATTGTTGATACCATAAATACAACAAGCCCCAGTGAAAAAGTTCATAGTGAACATGTAAGCGAGATAAGCCAAGCGCTAGGCTTTGCATTGCGAATGGATAAAGATATGCTTCAAGAAACTAAGATGGCTGCACTTTTTCATGACATTGGAAAAATTGCTGTAAACAACACTTTAATTGAAAAAGCAGATAAACTCACAGCTACCGAATTTGAGATGATTAAAAGGCACGCAGAAATAGGGTATCATATTCTAAAATCTGTTGATACATACTCGGTTTTAGCCGATTTTGTCTTGGCACATCACGAAAAATGGGATGGGACGGGGTACCCTAGAGGACTGAAAGGTGAGGAGATTCCCCTTGTATCTAGAATTATTGCAATTGCAGATAGTTATGACGCAATGACAACAGATCGCCCTTATCGCAAAGCCCTTGGCATTGATGAGGTAAAGGCTGAACTAATACAGTGTGCCGGAACCCAGTTTGATCCAAAGCTAATCGAGGTTTTTTTGGGGTTACTCGACAGTGGCTCTTTGCCTAATTATTAGAGATTTTATGTAGTCATAAAATCAATATAATAGTATCAAATCTTTTATTGAAATTTTGAAACAGAAACGCATTGACAACATAAGCAAAGATTTTTGAAATCGTTTTTCAATTAAAACTTATTTTCACGCCAAATAATAACGCTGATCAATGAAATGAGCACCTTCCTGAAACCTCTATTTAGGTGTTTATTTGTGGTGATATTGGGAAAGTTAAAGAATAAGCTTTCTAACAATATAAATAACCTTTGGCGTTGTTTAAGCATCTCTTTTTGAAAAGGGTGAAATACTTATAAAAGTTGGCTACTGGTAAACCACTGACTGTTCATCAGTTTCAAGGCTTGCAACATGGAGATTTCAATTTTTTTCGTACGGGTTGGCAGTGATTTCATAGCGTAGTAACGCATGAAGTGGTTTGGTTTTAAGGAACAAAGAAAGCCTAATGTTTCCGTTGTCGAAGTTTTATTCAGTGAAAGGGTGATATCATGAGTATGTTTTGTTATCAATGTCAGGAAACTGCAAAAGGAACTGGATGTGAAATTAGAGGCGTTTGTGGCAAGAATGAAGAAGTTGCTAAGCTACAAGATTTGCTTGTCTACGTTACCAAGGGAATTTCTGAAATTGTGGTAAAAGGCAAGGTACAAGTAGAGGACATAAGGGAAATTAATCACCAGGTTTTAAAAAGTCTCTTTATAACCATTACCAATGCCAATTTTGATGAGGACGGCATTGAAAAACAAATAAAGCTAATGATTGATCTTAGAGATCAACTGAAAAAGCAGGTACAAGGTAAAACCTTTGGTGATGCTGCAAATTTTAAAGTGTCTGATAGAAGTTCAATGTTAGAAAAAGCCTCAAAGGTTGGCGTTCTTTCCACCGAAAATGAGGATATCCGTTCTCTACGTGAAATGATAATTTACGGAATTAAGGGAATGGCAGCGTATACTCATCATGCGCTAAACATTGGAAAGGAAAACCTAGATATCTATCATTTTATTTATGAAGGTTTAGCTGCAACTCTGGATGACTCCCTCACGGCGGATGACTTGGTGGCGTTGACGCTGAAAACCGGGGAATTTGGTGTAAAGGCAATGGCATTGCTGGATGAGGCGAATACCTCAAGATATGGAAATCCTGAAATCTCAGAAGTTAATATTGGCGTTAGAAATAAGCCAGGTATCTTAATTTCAGGCCATGACTTAACAGATTTGGAGCAACTGCTTGAACAAACCAAAGGTACAGGTATTGATGTATATACCCACAGTGAAATGCTCCCAGGCAACTATTATCCTGTTTTTAAAAAATATGACAATTTTGTAGGGAACTATGGTGGTTCTTGGTGGGCACAGGTGACCGAATTTGAAACCTTTAACGGGCCAATATTGTTCACTACAAATTGCATTGTTCCCCCCAGAAGCGAAGAGGTGCGCAAGCGCATATTTACAAGTGGAGCAGCAGGATACCCAGGCTGTATGCATATTGAAGCGGATGATAAAGGATATAAGGATTTTTCTCCTATTATTGAGATGGCGAAAAAGTGCGAACCTCCTGTGGAAATAGAAAAGGGGAGCATTATAGGTGGATTTGCACATAATCAGGTGTTTGAGCTGGCAGACAAAGTTGTAGAGGCTGTAAAAAGTGGTGCGATAAGGAAGTTTTTTGTCATGGCTGGGTGTGATGGACGAATGAATTCCCGCGAATACTACACCAACTTTGCAAAGAGTCTTCCAAAGGATACTGTAATCCTAACGGCTGGTTGCGCCAAGTATCGATATAATAAGTTGGATTTAGGAGATATTGGCGGCATTCCTAGAATTTTGGATGCAGGACAGTGTAATGACTCTTATTCTTTGGCTGTGATTGCCTTAAAACTGCAAGAAATTTTTGGTCTTGAAGATGTGAATGATCTTCCCATTGCCTTCAACATTGCTTGGTATGAGCAAAAAGCGGTGATTGTTCTCCTTGCTTTGTTATATTTAGGCTTCAAGAACATTCATTTAGGGCCAACATTACCGGGCTTCCTATCACCAAATGTGGCAAAAGTTTTGGTTGAAAAGTTCGGTATCTCAGGTGTTGGACAAGTTGATGACGATATTAAGTTGTTTATGGCAGAATAATTTAAAAAAGGCAAGGCCTATGATTCCTTGAATCAAAGGGCTTTGCCTTTTCTAGTGTGTCAATATTAGATTTCCTCCACCCCTTAGTGTTTTTTAGATTTAGGGGCAATAGGCCTCTACATAATAGGAACCCAGAGGGAGATTTCCAAAAAAATATATACCTTCATCGTTGCTCATGGTGTGATTTATAATTAAATCAGAATCTTTATTATAAAGGATCACGAGGGAGTTAGCAATTGGTTTTCCGTTGCTATCTGTAATGATCCCATGCAAAGTACCACCGATATTCTTCCAATCCACAAAAATATCAGGTAGCTGGCAATATTCTTTGCCTTGTTCTATGATAAAACCAATAACCTTTTTATAACATTCATTGCCATCTATGATTAAAACATATTTACCAGGAGGCACTTTCAAAAAAATAAATGTACCATTGCTATTAGTAAAGCATGTTTTCTCATAGTCCTTTGATTTTATCCTAATCCGCAGTGCACATGGGGATTTACACGAATTGAATAAAGCCCTACCTTTAATGATGCAGGTGCTTTGCTCCTGACACACCATGGTGAAATTCTGGGTATCTGAAACAATCACACCGGTGCAGATAGTAATAAAATCATCCTTTGAAACAATTAGCTTTATTCCGATAAATTTAGGCACTGTTAGGGTATATTCTCCATCTTCGTTGGAAGTTGTGTGGGCAACTGGTTCTAGGCAAGCTGTGACAGACTTTATTGTTGCATTTGGAATAGGTTCACCACACTGATTTATGATTTTTCCTGTGATTGCCCTTATCGCAGGTGTGTTGCACATACAATTTAAATTTTTCTTTTGTTCTTCACCATCGGAAGAAATATAAAATGAGCTCAATTAATCACCACCAAATTCAGTTGATTGATATGTAAAAATAAGAATAGAGGGTCTCTATTCTTATTTTTAAAAAATGGGTTAAACGAGGGTGGTTGTTTTTGTGGATTTTACTTTATAGTTACCGGGTGTTGTGTTAACAAACAGGTAAACACCACCACTAATTGTTTGGGTAAGGGCGATAGGTGTAAGAGATTCGTCATCTTCCACTCTGTACAGAATAACATCTGCGCCAACAACTGGGTTATCTGTCTCGTCGGTAATAATACCACTGACAGTACCTTTAGAGGTAACAGGGTCAACTGTCAATTTTGTTACGACTTTCGTAATACTAGAGTCTTTTGTAATAGAAACTTCTGCGGTTGAAACCAAGTAGCCCAATGCACTAATTCGAATTCGATAGGTTCCCTTTTCCAGTTCACGGAATGCATACTGGCCATATTGGTTAGAAAATGCTAAGCCAATTAAGGTTTCTGTGGTATCAACAACGGAGAATAACTGGACAACTGCGCCCATAATTGCAACTCCGGCATCGGTAGTAATATCGCCAGCGATAAAAGAAAGTGTAGACTTTGTATCAGCATGAAGGGTTACATCTTTGGTAAGCGTCTGGTCTGCGTTTAACGTAAAGGGGTTAATTGTTTCCAGATTGTAGCCAACTGCGGAAACGTATAAATGGTAGTCTGTTCCAGGTGCGAAGGGCGTAAAAATATATTTTCCATCGTCGCCGGTGATAGCATGGGAGATAGGATTGTAGTCCTTATCCATAATCTTCACAACTGCGCCTTCAACAATCTGGCTAGTTTCATTTTTAACGGTGCCCTGAATTGTCCCACTGTGCAAGTTCGGACAAGGGGTTAAACTTAAGTCGATTCTAATTTCTTCTGCAACACCAATAATTGATTTAGTGGGTGATTGAGCAAGCTTATATAAATCTCTAGTTATACCTGCCATTTAATAAATCCTCCTATTAATAGTTTAATTATATAGTTATAATATTTACTTTGCTATTTTTTTGTTACGGGTCAAGCAGTGTAGTTTCAATGCTATCAAAATAATTTGTGTCGGCCAAAGAATAGGCAGTAATGGTAAATCGATCATTAGCCTCTTGAGTCAAGTCAGGAATATAGATTTTTAATCTAATATCCTTCGAGTTTCCACTTGGAACCCGGGAAAGCAGCGAGGGTGTGTCATAATATGCCGTAGAAGCATCAACAGATGTGATAAGAACCTCGCTAACAAATAGGTCATAAGGCCATTTTATGGGAGAAATGCTTAGAGCAAAACTGTCCTTCCCACCTCCTTGGTTAATTATAGTATAAGGAGCTTCTATGATACTGTTTGAGATAAACTGGAAGAAGCCATTTCCATTTAGCGTTCTGTTCGCTGGATATACGCTTACCTCCACATTGGGAATACAAGCATAGGTGATGGCGTTTGATACCTTTTGTGGGTAAATCAGGGTATCCGATAAATCATTCTTATAGTTTAACAAGGTAGCTATATAGGTGATAGAATCAGTCACTAGTAGATTGCTATTTCCTTTAAAGCTGAAGGATAAACTGCCTTTTTGTAGTCCAGAAACATTACCAATATTCCAAGTGAGTACCGAACCGTTCAGTGAAACACTACCTAGTTGTGAGAAGCTAGACACATAAACGGCATCGTTGGGGATGGGCAATTGAATTTGGCATTCCCGTGCACCAATTACGCTTTTGTTTTCCATATCCACTCTCATATTAAAAGTAGTCTTACTATCAAGAAGGGTACCATTTAAAGGGGTGAGGGTTATGGTTAACAGCGGATGTGCGATTATTACATTTCTTGTAGCTGTGCGTGTTGATGCAGAATTTAGATAGTTTTTATAGGTCAAGGTTGCTGTGTTTATTTGGGTTGTCGTAGGAAATACAATTGCAGCACTGTTAATAACAGCTGTAAAAGTATAGACCATGGTAACATCTGATACTGTTGAATTTACTACTGAAACTTCAGGGAAAGTAATTTTTTGATTTTCCACAGTAACAGAAATAGTTGAACCATTTAGTAGCACATCACCTACCAATGCCTGGCCTGATGGAAGGTCATCGGCTAGTTTGGCATTATAGATTGCAGTCCCTTTTGGCACCATATACTGCACTGTATAATGCACAATGCTACCCACCTTTACGTCAGAGTCAGAATAGCTCTTGCCGAAAGTTAGACTTCTTGTTTTTAGTTGAGCACTAGAAGATAGGGAAGTCATTGAGTACATGACATTTTCAAGTAAGGAATCAATAATTTGGGTGTAAGAAATGCCTGCTTGGGCTGCGAGGCTACCTGTAAAGCCAGGATATATATTTGCGGGTAAAATAACCTTATAGCTAATGGTAATATCCTGACCCACATATAACCGGAGGATCTGAGCAGTGATAAAGGTACTAGAACCCTGAGGAACCGTAAAAAGTCCTGTACCACTGGCGGACCAACTATCAGAAACAATGGTAATACCATTATAGGTTTGCTCGGCAAATTGGAACCCAAAGGCATCAGTTGCACTATCTGTTTCATTTTGTGTATTGGCGATTTTAATTCGGCAGCTATACTCAACGCCGCCATAAACATTGGTGGGTGTAAAGCCATCAAAATATCTTGTAATGACTAGATTTGGTTTCCCTGTTAAAATGGTAGTTTGTTTTCTATCCGAATAAGAAGTTTTGGCATTTGTGGTGCCAGTTAATTTAAACAGGTTGCTTAAATTTGACTGAGTCAAGGAGGTGCCAACCTGAGTTTTGAACCGAACCACCCAAGGTGTCTCATCTATAACATTACCCAAGTTCCAGCGAAGCCCATGAGGTGCAATTAAAACTGGGACAATTGGTGTACCACTGATTTGTTCAACATCTTCGATAACAGGCATTCCTGTTTCTAGAGGAAAAAAGTCATCTAACAAAATATTTCGTTTTGCTGCAGTAATAGAGGAACAATCGAAGGAAAGTTCATATTCAATCCAATCCAAAGGGGCTACGGCGGTGCTGGAGGTTTTTACATCAAGGTTTCTATAATAGATTTGGACTATCTTCTTTAGAATAGTCGGGGTGATGATACTCTGACTACATGAGGAGCTATCATTTATGGAATCATCATAAATGTTGATTGCTGCTAAAGTTGCATTTGCAATAAAGGCATCGCCACAACTAACATATTCTGAATCAGCTCGGTATTGGGCAACCACTTGTGTGGTTAAAGCAATGATATGGGAAACATTGGGATTGATACTTGCAATGGTGTATAGAACGGGGATGCAATGGTTTGCATCCTCGGGCAAAACAGTGCCGCCCGTTGTGCTGATGGGTTCCTGGCCATCTGGGGTCAGGAAAACAGTAACCACATTCTTGATACCGTAATACTGATTCACCTCGATGTTTAGGGTGTAGTTAATAACAGTAGCCACATCCACCGTTGTTTTATTATCCGAAGCTGTTAATATTGCGTCCATGGCAATAATAGAAACTTGATTTCTTATATCAAAGTCGGTATTTGAGGCTCTAACTTCAGTGGAACAGGTTGTCCCCTGAATGATGCGGGAGCCTGTGTTTTCTACGCCGTTGGATGCATAATTGTTCCAAATTGCACTTTGGTAACTAAATTTAAGCACTTCGCCCGGCAATAAGGTACAGCTATCCCATGTAATTGTTTTGGATGCTGACATGGTATTATAAATTACTTTGGCAGTTGGCAATGGATTGTCAACTGGTGTAATAATTGTTATATCTCCGATATAGCGAAGGGTGTCAGGCAGTGAATCGTTTAAAATAAATGTGGATTCTTCTCTTGTATTATTTTCGATTTCAATGACGCAATCAAAAGGCTTTGAAGGTAAGATTAGGTCTGTACCTGCACCCTTAACTTTCTTTGATGGCATAGTTTTTTTTAGTGACAGCCTTGTTACTTCAAATTCGTAGCTGACACTATTATAATATTGTATGTTTCCATCATCGTAAGAGCCTCTGGGCATACTGTCCCAAGTTATGGTGATGGTGGATTGTAATTTTGTCTGAAAGGCAACAGCACTTCCACTTTTGTAGGTTTCGTTGGATTTTACACCCATTTCCATTTTAAAGTTTATCTCCTGGGGGGCAAAATCCTTTATGTTTATGAAGTTATAGTTTTTTGAAAAATTGACTTGCTCTGCAACGCTAGTGGCTTGTACAGTTGAAGAGACTAACTCCAAGGAATCCCAAAGGTTTATAATAATAGAGACATTATAGGCTTTTTTATCATTAGAAGTGTTACTAATTAAATAGTCTACTGTTTTGCTTTTTCCTAGTACCACAGGGAAAATAGTACCTGGCGAAATATCGACCGTTAACTGATTCGATTGTGGCATTGTTCATTCTCCTTTAAAAAAATTAGACATTCTTATATATCACAATATTCAGGCTTTTCCCAGAATGTTATTTAAATTGAGAAAGAATTTGGATATTCAGTGAAAATTAAAGATTCGAGGCGAATTTTTATGAGCTTTAGAAGGATTTTGCAGTTTTTCGGCATAGTCTAAGTTTTTGCTTATGATTGGGAAAGTCTGACTACAAGAGTTTTAAAGTAGATTGCTTTGATAACATCCACGACTTGTAGATGTAGATAGCCATTTATTATCTTGGGTTTCTAAAATTCTTTTGCGGAACAGGAAGAAGGCTTGTGTTGGCTAAGTGGGATAAAATCTGCTATTCTAAACAATCCATGAGATTTGATTTAGTAGATAGGGAAATATCAAAATATGGTCAAAATCAAGCACAAGCTAAAACTAGATAGTGATATGAACGGTGGAAATATAAACGACAAATAGTTTTGCTAACAAAATTTGATATACGATGCTCGGTTCAGAGGTCTCTTTACAATCGATAGTTTACAGTGGTTTTCTAATCCAATAGTATTGAATTCTATAAGCCAATCCTTTCAAAGTGTGTAATACATTTCTGTTTACATAGACGTCTATTTTGTTTACAATATGTAGGAGTATTCAAAAAAGAAACGTCTTTTTATAATTGGGAGTTTCTTAGGAGGTTTGCCATGAGAATTTTAATTGTGGAAGATGAAAAGGAATTGCGCCTTTCTTTAGTAGAAGGTCTAACCATAAAGGGGTATGCCGTTGATAGTTGTGCGGATGGAGAGACTGCGGATGAAATGATTTATAGCGGTGAATATGACCTGATTCTGCTGGATTTAAATATTCCAAAGTTAGATGGATTATCGGTTCTACGCAATGTTAGACAGAATAATAAAACGGTTAATATTCTAATTCTAACTGCCCGTACAGCCGTGGAGGATCGGGTGAAAGGTTTGGATTTGGGAGCAAATGATTATCTGACAAAGCCTTTTCATTTTGCTGAGTTAGACGCCCGTATTCGTTCTCTTCTGAGAAGAAAGACTATCCAAAACGACTTAGAGCTAAACTGCTGCGGAATCTCTTTTGATACCCGCTCTAGAAAAACAACGATAAAGGGTAATGAAGTTTCCCTCACTAACAAAGAAACAGCATTGCTAGAATACTTTATGCTAAATAAAAATTGTATCATTACTTTGCAGGATTTAGTTGAACACGTTTGGGATAATAGTGTGGATGTATTTTCCAACTCCGTTCGTATGCATATCTCTGCGTTAAGAAGAAAACTAAAAGCACAGCTTGGTTTTGACCCAATCGAAAATCAAATTGGGAAAGGATACCGTTTGAATGAAAAAATATAACATAAAGCTACGAGAAAAAATAACTATGATTTTTATTATTGTTTCAACAATTATGTGCCTGGGGCTAACTCTATCCGTATTTCGTTCGGCCGATAGGCTGGTGGAAGCCGTGCCTACATCCTCTGCTATGCGCATTGCGGGGATAGATGAACCCCAAACAACAATGGATGCCCAACATGTGTTTCCAGCGCAACAAATAGAACAGGCAAACACAACTTTTCGAATACAAACTTTGTACATGATGATTGGGATTATTCTTTTAGGTTCTATTTCAATCTACTACTTAACGGGAAAGGCTTTAAAACCTCTAAAAGTCCTTACTGATAGTGTAGATAAGCAAGGGGTTGAAGATTTGGTTAAGGAGATTTCGCTTCCCAAAAGTGAGGATGAAGTGTTCCGTCTAACAGAGGCTTTCAACAAAAGAAATAAACAGATTTTTGACTCCTACTCCATCCAGAAGAATTTTTCAGCCAACGCAGCCCATGAGCTTTATACCCCTCTTGCAGTGATGCAGACAAAGCTAGATGTTTTTTCATTAAGTAAAGAACGTAGTCTGGAAGAATATCAAGCTTTGATTCGCTTTATGGATGAGAATACACAAAGGTTAACAGCGATTATAGAAAATTTGATGAAAATCACGAACAGCGATGATATAGAATTGACACAAGAAATATTTATCAATGAACTAATCGAAGAAACACTTTTTGAACTGGAAGACGAAATGGATAAAAAATCCATTATTGCCCAAGTAACTGGTGAGTGCGTGGTAATAAGGGGAAATGATGCTTTAATGAAACAAGCTTTTTATAATTTGATTAACAATGCAATCAAGTACAATGTAGATGGTGGAAACATAACAGTGAATATCACAAATTTAAAGGATGCGGTTCATATTTCTATCAAGGATTCTGGAATTGGAGTTCCGGATGAAAGCAAAGAACATCTATTTGAACCATTTTATCGTGTTGATTCATCTAGAAGTAGGGAGGTAGGTGGCAGCGGCTTAGGACTTGCCTTAGTAAAAAAAATTATTGAAGTGCATCGGGGAGAAATAAAAATTTCAGACAATACTCCCCATGGTACGGAATTTAGCATTATATTACAAAAATAATAAAAGGCATCGCCAATTTTTGGTGGTGTCTTTCTTTATATGGAATTTATACTGTCTTTTATATAATTTAAAAAAGATTTCTTAAGGAGGTGCCACTTGGAAAGAAAAAGTGTATTTACAAAAAACCTTTTCACTATAAGTTTGCTCACTTTGGGAGTTGTTTTTATAGGTGTTGGAATTTGTAGAGAGGAGGTCTCTATTGTGTTTCAAAAATCAATAAATATTTGTTTGGAGTGTATTGGCATTGGATAAAAGAAAAAAACAGCAGAACTTAAGACATTGGATCCAAGGTACCTGGACGCTTTTAACAAACAGTTATTTGATAGGATTCATAAAAGGCAAAATTTATCAGGGGAATATAAAAAATATATGTGTTCCTGGGCTTAACTGCTACTCATGCCCTGGTGCAGTTGCATCGTGCCCTATTGGTGCACTGCAAGCAGTGATTGGAAGCCATCAATACAAAATGAGTTTTTATGTAGTTGGATTTATGATAATGCTTGGTACAATAATGGGCCGCTTTGTCTGTGGTTACTTGTGTCCATTTGGCTTGATTCAAGATTTGGTTCATAAAATTCCACTACCCCAAAAACTAAAAATAAAGACTTTCAACGGGGACAAGGCTTTGCGCTACCTAAAGTATTTGATCTTAGTCGTGTTTGTAATCCTACTTCCTATGTTTATTGTTGATATTATTGGACAAGGCTCACCTTATTTTTGCAAGCTCATTTGTCCAGCGGGAACACTGCAAGGAGGGATTCCCCTTGTGTTAGGCAATGGGCCGCTACGTTCGACAATTGGGTTCTTATATGCATGGAAAGTTGCTATCCTAATCACTTTAATTTTACTTTCAATCATGATATATCGTCCATTTTGTAAGTACCTTTGCCCTTTGGGAGCTATTTACTCAGTGTTTAACCCCATATCCGTATTTCAATATAAGGTGTGTAATGACAAATGCATTGACTGCAATGCATGTAAAAATGTGTGTAACATGGGTTGTGACCCTGTAAAAAATGCAAACAGCTTAGAATGCATTCGCTGCGGCAAATGCAAGGCGGCTTGCCAAACAAATGCCATTCAGTATACATATTTCAATCAAACAAAAAGGAGAACAAAATGAAAAAATTAGTTGTAATGATAATAAGTTTCGCTCTAATCACAAGCCTTAGTGCGTGTGGAAATGAAAATATCAACCAAGAGAGTGTTTCTGTTGATAGAAAAGAGGATGATACTGACAAGGAGGAAAAAGAAGATTTTGAAATCGTTAATATAGGTACTTTTAAAGCTGAAAACTTCAATGGAGAAACGGTAACAGAAGAAATCTTTGGGGAGTATGATTTGACTATGGTTAACCTTTGGACCACTACATGTACTTATTGTATACAGGAAATGCCCCATCTAGAAGAACTTAGGAAGGAATATCAGGATGCAGGCACAAGCTTTAATATTATTAGCGTGTGTATGGATTTAGGTAAAGTAGATGATAAAAATCAAGATAATCTTGCTACTGCGAAAGAGATTATTGAGAAAACAGAGGTAACCTACGAAAATTTAATTCCGGATGATGCTCTGTTAAATGGTAGGCTAAAGGATATCCAGGCTTTTCCTGAAAGTTTTTTTGTTGACCGAGAGGGCAATATTGTTAGCGAGCCTTACATTGGTGCCAATTCAAAGAATCACTGGCGCGTGGTGATGAACAAGGAACTTGGAAAACTGGAGGATTAAAAAGGAGAACGGTATGATTGAGATTAAAAATATTAGTAAAACATTTGGAGGAAATAAGGCCCTCTCTAACGTTACCCTTAAAATTCAGGGAGGTATGAACTTTATTGTAGGGGCATCGGGTAGCGGGAAAACCACATTGCTTCGTATCATTTCAGGAATGGATACTCAATTTGACGGTGATGTATTGTATAACAAAGTGAGCATAAAAAACTTATCCCATGAAGAGAAGGCATTAAACAATGGGTGTAGGTTTGGATTTATATCCCAGAGTTTTCACTTATTGGATGAAATGACTGTAAGAGAAAATATTTTGTTGCCCACTTACCTAAAGGAAGAGGATCATACTCTGCAATTTAATTCACTGCTTAAAACCCTAAAAATTGATAAAATTGCCGATCAAAAGATAAATACCCTTTCAGGTGGGCAAAAACAAAGGGTAGCCATTGCCAGGGAGCTTATGAAAAACCCATCTATCCTTATTGCTGATGAACCTACTGCGGCTTTGGATTATAAAGTCGCAAAAGAAATCATCTCCATTTTATATGAAATTGCCAAAAAGAGAACTGTTATTGTTGTTACCCACGATACATCTTTGATTCAGGGAAGTGCATCGGTGTATGAATTTGATAAAGGTGAGCTAATTGCAAGTGCAGTAAAGGGAGCAAAGAATAAAAATAATTCTTTTTATGAAAAGCCTTTGCGTTTGTCGAGAAAAAAGGCTTTAGAGCTTGCAGCAATCAATTTTAAAAGACATTCGGTGCAGACTGGCTCCATGATTATGGCTTTTGTTGTTGCTGTAACTTGCCTATGCATAAATTTTAATGGCACATTTTCAAATCAAAGCAATCAAACCTTTGAGGCTCTTTTAGATAAACAGGGGAGCTCTATCCTAAATTTAAACCTTGTTTCCACCTTTAGCAGTGCTGGCATGATTGATTCTGAATATGAGTTAAAAGGTGAGGTTACCCAAGATATTTCAGGGCTTATGGAGAAGTATCAAAATGATAGTCGGGTTGAAACAATTATTATTACAGCACCTCTGTCAGATGCAGTTATACAAATTGATGGTAAGGATTTTATTATAGAGGAATCTGGGCAGGCACCCATATTTAATAAAATGGTTGCAGGTACAACGGCGGATAACAGCAAAAGCGAAGTTGTGTTGCCAAAGGTTTTAGTTGACAAACTAGGCTATGCCTATGATGAAATCGTAGGGAAAGAGGCATCTTTTTACGCACTTGTTTATAATTGGGAAAATCAATATCCCATAGAAAAAGAAGTTTTCTTTAAAGCAATTATTTCTGGGGTTGCTGATACAGAGGCTGTTTTGGAACTGGAAGGGGAGGAGTATTCCTTTGAATATGAAGACTCTCTCTTCTTGTCTGGCGCAGTTGTAAACGATATTAATAAGCAAGCACAGCGTGAAGACGGAAACACCGCTTTTTCCATACAGGCAAAAACCCCTGAAGATTTTGTTTCGTTATATGATGAAATTATGGCAATGGGTATCGTGCCTCTTGGTCAGATTGAGTTAATCAGGGATATTCTCTCATTGAAGGGGGCAACTGGTAGCCAAACGGAGGTCGCCTACATGGTAATCGCTGTTTTATCTTTCTTAGCAATTGTCTCTATCTCTGGTATCATTGGATTTATGCGTAAGAAACAGTATGCAATCTATAAACAAAATGGTTTTACAAAGGCAAATATTGCTAAAGTAATAGCACTTGAACATATCTTTAATTTCGTTATTAGCCTTTTTGTTTCTACGTTCATTTGCCTCGCCATGAATATTTCCTTGGTTCTATGCAGTTTGATTGCAGTTTCAATTTTTGCAGTTTGCTATGGAATCAATACTTTGATTGCAATATACACAAACGAAATAATTGCATTAAAAACAGGAGATCGATAAATGATAAAGATAGAAAATCTCATAAAAAAATATGGGAACACAGTAGTTTTTGATGGCTTTACATATGAGTTTAAAAACAAAGGGATTACTTGTATTTTGGGACCTTCTGGCTGTGGCAAAAGCACCTTGTTTAACTTAATGGCTGGGTTTGACCAAAGGTATGACGGAAAAATATTTGCAAATTTATGTGATATTTCACAACTTTCAAGTAGTGATATTTCAAATTACAGGAAATCTAAAATAGGATTTGTTTTTCAAGAATACAATTTGATTCGAGGCTATACGGTTTTTGAAAATATTATGCTTGCCGCCGACCTAAATGGCAAAAGTTCTGCTACAAATGAAGCACAGGTTATGCAGTTGCTAGACAGATTGGGCATACCAGAGAAGCTACATGAACACATTGAAAACTTATCAGGTGGCCAAAAGCAAAGGGTGGCAATTGCAAGGGCTTTAATAAATGATCCGGAAATGATATTGGCGGATGAGCCCACAGGTGCTTTAGATCGGAGCACTGCCAATGAAATTATGGGGATTTTTAGAGAAATTGCTGCCGAAAAACCCGTTCTTATCATTACCCATGATAAGAAATTGTGTGAACACGCTGATGAGGTAATCACCATTTTTAATGGGAAAGAAAAAGTATTAAAACAGGGAGTTCCTGACCAGGATATAACGAATAACGCCTTTAAAGAGAAGAAAGAAAACACTAATTCTATCCCAATTAAGAAAAGGGCGGTAAGAAATTTCAAGAATCATTTCAAAAGATTTGTTGGATTGGCAATTTCTGTTTCCATAGGAGCAACAGCAATTCTTTTTTCTCTTTTCTCTCAGAATGTTATTGAGCTTAAAATACAGGAATTCCAGGAGAAGAATACTGCTTTTTCTTATGGACAAATACTGCTGGATGAAAAGAATACGGAAAACAAAGTAGAGAAGCTTTTGAGGTCTAACACAAATATTGATGATTACTATGCGCAATATGAAATTCCAGAAAGTCAAATATCCTACGAGGGTACGTCTATTAACATGGATGCAAAGCAGTTTAACTCCATTGCAAATGAAGTGATGAACATTGGTGTGATGCCACAGGATGATGAAATTGCAATTTCCCCTAGTGTTGCTAGAAAAATGGCACGAGATATCAAGGGGTTAATCGGAAAAGAGGTTGTTTTTTCCTGTGGCGATTTTTCAAAGAGTCTTACAATCAGTGGCATATTTAATGCTGAACGTGATGATTTTTATTTAGGGGTAACAATCGAAAAGCAGTTGTATGATGCACTAGAATTGAAGATCCCACTTTCATTTACTTACAAAGTCAACCGCTTTGATAGGGTAAAAGTGACCGAAGCTCAATTGGTGGAAAATGGCGTTTCATCCTTTACTGCATCAGCACAAGTGGACAGTTTCCTGAAAACTTTCCAAGAACTTCAGATGCTTTTTATGGTAATTACCATTTTCGTTGTTTTGATTGCCTTTATCATATGTATAATGATTTTGGATAAAACGGTAAAAATGAGAACAAAAGAAATAGGGATTTTGATGGCATTGGGATATAAAAGCACTACCATTCAGCAGGTACTTCTTTTTGAGGGAATGCTGGTCTCCTATGTAGCTGTGATAGCCACACTGATTTTTGTTGGTATTTCAACACAACTTTCTGTGGAATGGCCATTAGGCATCCTGTTTCAAAATAGAGAAATAGTGGTTACTTTGGTATTGATATTTATTTTTGTGTCTGTTGTAACATTATTAGCGAGCAAAAAGCTATTAAAAACAGATCCCGCAAAGGTTTTAAGAAGTTAGTCGGAAAAAGTATTGGAGTAACCGTTTATACCTTAGGTTATCTTATTTTAAAAACAACTTTCTTAATCACCTTTATCAAAAAAACCTTGCAAACCATTAGAAATTATGAAAAAATGAAATTGGAATTTGCTAAATCAGTTCGAAATACTAAAATGCTTACTGGTTTTATATTTCAAAAGCAAGTAGGCATTTATTTCAATGGTGACAGCGATAGATTAATTGTTTCTCATGTTTGTATAAATACCAATATGAGCCTCGTTTATGGATAATGAATTGGCGTGAAAAGGGGGAGCGTATGACCGAAAGATTAACTAGCAGTCCTTTGTTTAGAGGAATGAGCCTATGTGACATTCAAGGTTGCCTTAGGTGCAGTGGTTCCAGCATTGTCAACTATGAGAAGGATGAGCATATCTTTATGCTCCAGGATGAACCAAATAAGTTATATATATTGGTTGAAGGGGCAATTAATATTTGCCGTGATTCCATCGAGGGTAAGCGAAACATCATTACGACGATAAATAAACCTGGAGACTTATTTGGTGAAGTGTTTTTGTTCATAGAAAAGAATCAGTATGATAACTATGCCGTAGCGGCAACCAACGCCGTCGTATTGAAAATGCCTAAGGAATATTTGTATAACAATTGCCAAAGAAATTGTGGCTTTCATACATTGCTCATTTCAAATATGCTTTCTATTTTGGCGAATAAAGCTTATTACTTAAATCAAAAGTTAAATATTATCTCTAGCCAAACCCTAAGGCAAAAAATTTGTAAATTATTTTTGAGTAATATCTCTACCGAAAGAGAAGTGAAACTTAAAATGACCCGTGAAGAACTGGCAGATTTTTTGAATGTTGCAAGGCCTTCTCTTTCCAGAGAGTTGATGAAGATGCAGGATGAGGGGCTAATAGAAATTAATAAAAAGAAGATTTATATTAAAGATGTTAAAAAAATACAAAATATTTTTTGATTCCGTAACAATTGTTACGGAATTTCTTTTTTTCTCCTGTTATGATAAGTCCATAAAGCGAAGCAAACAATTTAAAACAAATTTAAATAAGAAAACGAACGGAGGAAATTAAAATGGAAAACAAAATGTTTTGTTATCAATGTCAGGAAACAGCAGGTTGTACAGGTTGTACTAGAATGGGTGTGTGTGGTAAGAACGCTCAGGTAGCTGGAATGCAGGATTTGCTTGTTTACGTAACAAAGGGGATTTCTGATGTTGCCACAAAACTTCGTAAAGAAGGGAAGACCGTTTCAAAGGAAATCAATCATCTTGTTTCTTTAAACCTTTTTATCACTATCACAAATGCAAATTTTGATGAAGACATGATTGTTGCCAGAATTAAAGATACTTTGGCAAAGAAAAATGAATTATTGACCATGCTAGATGATAAAAATGATTTACCCGATGCAGCAACATGGTGTTCCTTTGATGAAGGAGCGTATAGCAGCAAAGCCGCTAGAGTAGGGGTTCTTTCAACAAAAGATGAGGACATCAGAAGTCTCAGAGAACTAATCACATATGGCTTAAAAGGTCTTTCTGCATACAGCAAACACGCGAATGCCCTCTTGGAAGATGACGAAGAAGTGGATGAATTCATGCAAAGAGCATTGGCAAAAACATTGGATGATAGCCTTAGTGTAGATGAACTGATTGCATTAACTCTTGAGGCTGGTAAATATGGCGTTCAGGGTATGGCTCTTTTGGACAAGGCGAATACATCCACATATGGTAACCCTGAAATTACAAAGGTTAACATTGGTGTAGGTAACAGACCTGGTATCCTTGTATCTGGTCACGACTTAAAAGATATGGAAATGCTCTTGAAACAGACAGAGGGCACAGGGGTAGATATCTATACTCACTCTGAAATGTTGCCAGCGCATTACTATCCTGCTTTTAAAAAATATAGTCACTTCGTAGGTAACTACGGTAATGCTTGGTGGAAACAGAAAGAAGAATTTGAAAGCTTCAACGGACCGATTCTCATGACAACCAACTGTATTGTACCCCCTAAAGATAGCTATAAAGATAGAATGTACACCACAGGTGCTGCTGGTTTCCCTGGTTGCAAACACATTCCCGGTGAAATTGGTGAAGAAAAAGATTTCTCTGCATTGATCGAGCATGCAAAGAAGTGTGCACCTCCTGTTGAGATTGAAACAGGTGAAATTATCGGTGGTTTTGCTCATAATCAGGTGCTTGCCCTTGCTGACAAGGTGGTAGATGCAGTAAAAACCGGTGCTATTAAGAAGTTCGTTGTTATGGCTGGTTGTGATGGTAGAGCAACTTCTAGAAACTACTACACAGATTTTGCAAAGGCATTGCCTATGGATACCGTTATCTTAACAGCAGGCTGCGCAAAGTATAAATACAACAAATTGAACTTAGGTGATATTGGTGGCATTCCTCGTGTTCTGGATGCAGGCCAGTGCAACGATTCTTACTCTCTTGCAGTGATTGCATTGAAATTGAAAGAAGTATTTGGTCTTGCTGATATCAATGAATTACCAATTGTATATAACATTGCTTGGTATGAACAAAAAGCAGTTATTGTACTTTTGGCTCTGCTTTACCTTGGTGTTAAAGACATTCACCTCGGACCAACACTTCCTGCTTTCCTTTCTCCTAATGTAGCTAAAGTTTTGGTTGAAAACTTTGGTATTGCAGGAATTGGTACAGTTGAAGATGACATGAAATTATTCTTTGGTGAATAATAAAAGTCCTCTTATTAGAATAATGACCCCTAAAGGATAAATCAGCTTTATGGGCAGAAAAACCCCTCAAGACTGCCCTAGTCACTAGGAATACATGGTGATGTCAATGATTTAGAGAATTTGCTAGCCTAAATGGATGGAATATCTATCAAGCTAGGTTACGTTTAGAAGTCTGTAAAGCAGAAACAGAAAAGACCGTTGCTAAATTAGCAACGGTCTTTTTATAAAGCAAAGCCTGTGAGTGATTGGCGGGTTCAGACGGTAATATTTTAGTTCAAAATCACCAGATTATCGGCAACTACATAAAAATATTCAAGTCCATTCTCTTCATAAGTATCTAAGCGCCCTGTAATTTCAATTTCACTATCCGCTGATGGATAGTCTTCGGGATAAGTATGTTCTCCATCCCATATAAACTCAAAACCTTGCTCGCAGCATGCTGTTGCATCAGGAATTACTACGGCAAAATATGTAGTGTCCTTCTCCTGCGAAGGGTAGGTTCGAAAAAGGCCTTTCATTTTAATGGTTTTACCGATATAGTCATCAGGCACCATAACAATGTTATAGACCTCCGAGTAAAGCATGGTGCTGCTTAATACGGTTAGATCCAGATCCACATTAGGATCGGCACTATCATTGCCTTTTTCTTGTTGTTGGCTTTGTTGATCCATTTTTTCATTGGTCTCTTGAGGAACTTCATCCGCTTTTTGTGAGCTTTCATCTCTCGAACAGCCCATAGCGGCAGTCATTATCGCCAAACAAAATAAAGACAAGAAAATTTTATTTTTCATTACCTGATACCTCCAGAAATTTTGTCCAGTATATAGCAAGTTGAGAAAGCCAAAATATCAACAGCAACAATAGTTGAGCCTACTGGAGTTCCTACTAGTATGGAAATGGTAATTCCCGAAGCTGCGCAAATTACGGATAGGGTGGCGGAAAAGATAATAACTGCTTTAAAATTTTTAAATATTCTCATCGCAGATAACGCAGGGAAAATAACTAATGCTGAAATCAATAAAGAGCCTACTAAATTCATGGCCAAAACAATAATAATTGCAATTACAGTAGCAATTAATAAGTTATAACGGCTTGCGTCAGTACCCGTTGCATTAGCAAAATTTTCATCAAAGGTCACTGCAAATATTTTGTGATAAAAAAGTAAAAACACAACGATTACTACTAAAGAAAGGGCTGCTGAAACCCAAACCTCCACCTTTGTCAATGTCAAGATTGAGGTTGAACCAAATAGGGTGCTACAAACATCACCAGACAAATTTGATGAGGCAGAAAAAATATTTAATAACAAATAGCCGATGGCTAATGCCCCAACTGAAACCATGGCAACGGCGGCATCTCCATTTATTTTTGTATTTTGCCCTGTACGCAAAAGCAATATTGCGCAAAGAATGGTAATGGGTAGTACAAGTACCATTTGGCTACTTAAGTTTAAAACAGAAGCAATAGCGATGGCACCAAAAGCAACATGAGAAAGGCCATCACCGATAAAAGAGAATCTCTTTAACACCAAAGTAACCCCTAATAAGGATGAGCATAGGGCAATCAAAATGCCAACAATCAGTGCGTACCGAACAAAGGGATATTCAAAATAAAATATCAGTTTATCTAAAATTGCGCTCATGCTTTTACACCCCCATCAAAAGAGGAAAAATCTTTGTTGATATAATTTTCTATATAATCCTCCCTTGTGCCAAAAAAAGTGGGATCGCCAATGTGAAGAATATGGGATGCATACTGTAAAGCGGCACTCATATCATGGGAAATCATAATAATTGTAATACCACCTTGATTGAGCTTGTTAATTAACCCATACATTTCTTCCGTTACTTTAGGATCAAGCCCAGAGACAGGTTCATCCAGCAAAAGCATTTTTCCGGTGGCGCAAAGTGCTCTTGCCAGCAATACACGTTGCTGTTGACCGCCTGATAATTCTCTAAAGCATTGCTTGGCTAAATGAGCGATTCCCATCTTTTCCAGATTGTTACGTGCTAGCTGTTTTTCCCCTCGATTGTAATAAGGTCGTAAACCACAGCGATTTAAGCAACCAGATAAAACAATTTCCCAAACAGATGCGGGAAAATCTTTTTGGACAGCGGTTTGTTGAGGTAAATAGCCGATTTCAGTAGACTTTAGCCCGCCACCAGTCACAACACTTCCTTCAAAAGGGGAGTGAAGATTTAATATGGTTTTCATCAGCGTGCTTTTACCCGAGCCATTTTCTCCAACAATAAAAAGGTAGTCTCCGTTATGTACAGAAAAATTTACCCCTTTTATAATCGTTTTTCCGTCATAACCAAGGCTTAGGTCATGACAAGTTAATTGAGCCATTTGCGTTCCCCCTTAGTTCAATGCAGCTTTTAATACTTCCAAATTTTTTTCCATAATAGAAAGATAGGTCATTCCGTTTTTAATATCTTTGGAGGTGATAGACTGCATAGAGTTTAGGGTAAGGATTATCTGGTTTTTTTGTTGGGTATTTTCAACGATTGTTTCTGCGATTTTATGCTGAGAACCATCAATGGTTAACACTGAATGAAGTCTTAATTCATCTACTTTTCCGGAAAGAAATGCAATGGTCTCAAAGCTAGCTTCCGTTTCTGCAGAACAACCAACAAAAGCGGCATAATAAGAAAGACCATAATCATCCACAAGATAACGGAAAGGGAATCTATCTCCAAAAAGGAGGGTTCTTTGACTTGCATTGATTACAGTTGCTTCATATTTTTCATCCAACAAATCTAGCTTTTCAGCATATACCTTTGCATTGTTTGCATAATCGGCGGCATTTTTACTGTCTATTTCACCCAGTTTTTTACCAATATAACTACTTAATATTTCGGCATTTTTTAGGGATAGCCAAATATGCTCATCATACTCAAGGGTATCTTTATCTTTATCTTCATGCTCATGGTCATTGCCTTTCTCATGCTCATGAACTTCGTCATCCTCATGATCAACCACTTCTGCTCCTTCGTGGTCTTGATCATCCTCATGGTTATGATTGTGTTCTTCCAGTTCCATTCCTTCAACTAGCTCTTCTTCTTTCACAACGTCACCCAAAACATCTATCAGGTTTATAACGATCATATCTTTATTAGTGGCCTCTTTTAGAGCATCTTTTACCCATGCATCAGACTCACCACCAACGTATACAAACATATCACAGGTAGAAATCTTGATGATATCGTCGGTAGTCGGTTGATAGCTATGTAGGTCTACGCCATTATCCAAAAGCATTGTCAAATCAGTATTTTCAATATGATCACCTAACACTTCCCGAATCCAATCATATTCGGGAAAAATTGTGCAGACAATGCTGATTCTATCTACATTATCTAGTTTTGCCGCAGTTGGTGCCTGTGGATTTGTGCAGGAAGAAAGACTAAAAAAGGCAAGAACTGCCGCCATTGTACTTGTTATTATTTTTTTCATGATGAAACCTCCAAATTAAAATAATTCTTAAAAATTGGACACCAAAATAATGGACTACCCTTTATTTGGTATCCATATTGTTGATGTAAAGACTCTTATTGAAGATTCAATTTTAATTTGTTAGTTTAACCTTAAGGGAAACGAGAGTGTGAAAGGTAAACGAAATAAAGATGGGCGTAGTTATACGCACAATACAATAGCTACTCCCCACAAAGACAGTTGAAGCCACAATGGCGAAGGTCAGAGAGCGAGTAGCATCAACACAGGATTGAATATCGTGGCAGATGGGGCAGCTTTTACCTATGCATTCGTGATTTGATTTTAGAGCAACAAAAAAGGTGGAAAAGAAAAGGGTAAAGAAAATAAGAATTGTCAATAGTGCGGCATGTAATCTTCTGTCTTCTATCATTCCTTTTCCTCCTCTCGAATTCTCAATAGTTAGATACAGCTATTGCAAATACCATATAATATTGTTTTTGTATTATTGACAATAAAGCCTTCACTTTTTTCAATACCTTCAAGCATACGCCTCATTTCTTCGGGATGCATATGAAATGTTTGGTTACACTTTGTGCAGACCAAATGAATACTATTTCGACAAGTTTCTGAATTAATATATTGATAGAAAGTCTCTCGACTACCTTCTTTTGTAAAACGGCTAATAATACCATCGGCCTCTAAAGATGCCAAGTTTCGATAAACAGCACTCAAACTAATAGATGTGTTTGATAAAACATTAAAAATTTGCTTTGCAGAAAACTGCACATCTGGGTTTGATTGCAAAAAATCGAATAAAAGTTTTCTTTGCATTGTTTGATAATTTGTCATAATGATCACCTTGAATTTGCGATTTATTTGCAAATTATAATATCACTGAAAAATAGAAAAGTCAATCAAAATTGCGAAATAGTCGCAAATTGTTTCGCTTTATGAATAGTGAATACTATCAAGACCACATCTAGACTGATATGTTTCCTGAAAACCATGGATGTAAGCCAACTAACCTAGTTGCTAAAGTTGTAAGAAAAATGAATTATTCGTATAGATAATTTCCGCATTACTATGTTTGTGCCTCTACAATGTATTCTATCAAGCTGAGCTTGTATCTCTGTGATTTTGCAATTAATTTTCCGAAATCTTTGAGGCTATAAATGAAGTGGAATTGGGATTGTTTTTCATAATCAGATAATGACTTTTTATAAAATCAATATAAATTAACATAAACTAAACATATGCTTTACAACTCCTAGGTGGTTTACCAAAAATGTGACTGTTATAATGTGTGTAAAATCCAGTAAGGTTAAAATACATTTTATGGAGAATCATTATGACCAATAAAAAACAAATGAAAGCAAAACTAGCTCGTACAATCTCTCAAGTTAAGCTAAAATTTAAGCCAATTTTTCACTTTAAGAAGCCTAACTTACACTTCAAATGCCTATATAAATTCAAACCGCATTTCACCTCTAATGTCGTATTCAAGAAAAAAAGTGTCGTCAAGGAAAAACTGGGTAATAAAAATTTTCCAAAAACAAAAAGTAAGCTAAGAATTACAGATAAACTTCTTCTGGTTTGTGGAATCGCCATTGGAATGAATGTTCTAATGATTGTCATTGTGCTAGGGGCATTGCAAGGTGCCGAAAATAAAATGCAATCCTTCTATGATGTGGAATACAAAAATAGTATGCAACAGATGCAAATTCGCAACGATGTGGAATCACTAGATCATGCAATTTTATCTGCTGTTTATAATCATAACTATCAAAATAGCAATTTAATCGTTGAGCAGGCTGTGCAAAAGACAGTTGCAGATATTAATACCCTAAAAAAGCAATTCTTTGACGATGAGTTGATGAAACAAGTAAATAACACGCTAAATGAATTTTTAGCACAAGAAATGAAAGTGATGTCTTACGTTTTTGCAGGTCAAACTGAAAGAGCATTGGCCTTGATAGATGGAGATTACACCCATTGTGTGGAAAGCCTATATACTGTTTTGGACACAGTATCCGCTAAAGCAGAAGAAGCAGCGACCAACGCCTTGCAGCAGACAACACAACAACGGCATAAAATGACGATCGTATTAATTTTCGTGATATTTCTTTTGGGAATGATATTATTGTTTGCATCCACAATGTTGGCTCGAACCATACGAAAAGCAACCCAAAAGGTATTACATATTGCGGATCGCATTGAAAATGGAAATTTGACGGTTTCGGAAAAACGCCATAGAGGTGGAGATGAATTAGATGATGTGATTTACGCCTGCGAGGAAATGGCGCTCACATTGCAGGTTCTGATTCAGGATGTAGGTTGTATGCTTGATGAAATGGCGAGGGGCAACATGGTTTTTGAAACACAATATCGTCAATATTATGTTGGTGATTACAATAGCCTTTTAGTAGCAGCAGAAAATATGCAGAGATATATTAATTTTGCCCTTAACAACGTTGATGCCGCAACCATAAAGGTGGAAGATCATGTGAAACAAGTTTCACAAGGCGCACAGCACCTATCAAATCATGCAGTGAGACAGGATGAGTCTATTACCCAGTTGTCAAATAGTTTGAGTATTATTTCTCAAAATGCACAACACAATACCACTCAAATTCAAGAAATAAACAACGCTACTTTAGATATGAAAGAGCAAGTAGAGATCACAAAAAAGAAAATGTCAGAAACATCAGCTGCAATTTTGGATGTTTCAAACCATACAGACAAAATCAAAAAAATAATTCGAACCATTGATGAAATTGCATTCCAAACAGATTTGTTGGCACTAAACGCCTCTATCGAAGCTGCTCGTGCAGGTTCGGCGGGTCGAGGATTTGCAGTTGTGGCCGGGGAAGTAAGAGCTTTGGCACAAAAAGTGGCTCAGGCGGCAAAGGAAACAACCGTTTTAATTGATAACTCTATGCAAGCAACGGATAAATGTGTAGGTACTGTTTCTTATACTGCCCAGTCTTTAGACTTGGTTGTGCAACGTACAAATGATATAACAGGAATGATTACAGAAATTGCAACAATTGTTAAAGAAGAACAAGAGGACATTCAAAGTATCTCATACGAAGCTGAAAACATTAGGGAAATTGTAAAACTGAATACAAAAACTGCACAGCAATTTGCCTTTGGCAGCGAAAGTGGATATCAGCAAGTAAATATTTTGAAAAAGCAGATGGAACAATTTATAAGACAGGAAGAAATCCCCTTTGAAGAGGCTTGATGTTGTAGATCCTTAAAAATTCTTATTATATTTTACAAAATTAGAAAGGGAGAGGCCGGTGGAGACAAAAGCCATAAATGATTTTTTCACCATACTTACAACAGGAGCTATAAACACGGTATATCAACCTATTATTTCTTTGGAAAATGGCAGTATACTTGCCTATGAGGCTCTAAGCAGAATCACCATCCCCCAGTGCCTACTTAATATTGAAGATTTATTCAAGGTGGCGGCACAACAGCATAAACTTTGGGAACTGGAGCAACTATGTCGATCAAAAGCATTGGAAAACGCAAGGAATAAGCCCCGGAACACTAAGTTATTCCTTAATGTTGATCCAAATATAATCCATGACCCCGAAAATTTTGCGGGCTTCACTTGTGAAAAGCTTTTGCAATATAGGCTGTGTCCAGATGATATTATTTTCGAAATAACAGAGCGAAGTGCAATAAAGGATATAGGCACCTTTACAGCCGCTATTACCCATTACCAAAAGCAGAATTTTAAGATTGCCATTGATGACTTTGGCTCCGGTTATTCGGGAATGAATCGTGTCTGCATCTTTTCCCCTAATTATATAAAAATTGATATGCAACTCATACGAAATATTGATACAGATACTGTGAAAAAATCTGCGGTTGCTGCCATCGTTAAGTTTTGTAAAGAATCAGGTATTACCACAATTGCTGAGGGTATTGAAACCCAGGCCGAATTAAAAGCACTAATTGATCTGAATATTGATTTTGGACAAGGATATTATTTAGCAAAGCCAAATGATGATTTTAAAAAATTATCAGAAGAAAGGCGTTCTTTTATTGAAAATGCCAGCTTCGCTAAAAACACCATAGGAATACTAGGAGAGATTGGCACCCTAGCAAAACGGAAGCTGTGTGTATGCGAGGATGACAACATTTTTGAAATATATGAATCTATGAAGAAAAACCCAAAAATTACAGAGGTTTGTGTCCTTGATTCAAATCAGGGTATATACGGTATGTTGACACGAAGTTTTATCTTTGAGAAATTTAGCGGACAGTTTGGCTATAACTTAAGCAAAAGGGTTAAAGCAAAAAGCCTAGTACATAACGATTTTTTAGTGGTCGACAAAAGTATATCCATTGAGAAAGTTGCAGAATTGGCTATGGCAAGAGAATTGTCAAAGGTATACGATGCAATTGTTGTAACGGATAATAGTCTGTACTTAGGCATAGTGACAATTAAGGATTTATTGAAGTCAACAATAAATATTCAAGTTAATAGAGCAAAATGTTCAAATCCCCTTACAGGATTACCCGGAAATATAGAAATTCAAAAACGAATTGCTGCAAAACTTAAAAACCCTCAACCATTTTCCCTGATTTATATAGACATAGATAACTTCAAACCTTATAACGATGCTTATGGTTTCACAATGGGTGATCAGATGATCAAAACTCTTGGGAATATTCTAAAGGAATATGCTGATATAAGCGAGTTTGTTGGTCATATTGGTGGGGATGATTTTGT
Source organism: Clostridiales bacterium UBA4139 (assembly GCA_002380805.1). GTDB lineage: Bacteria > Bacillota > Clostridia > Lachnospirales > Anaerotignaceae > Chakrabartyella. The sequence continues at coordinate 232,152 of DFWH01000005.1, forward strand.
TATTATATCTAATCGACATCGGTCAGAGCCATTTTGTGAACAAATCATTGCTGCCTTTGTGGCTCAAACAAAGGCTCTTTATACTCCTGAGGATATTGGCAAAGGCTATATTGTTTCAAGAAATCGTAACGGATTTACGGATACTTTTTCTTTTGCAACAATTTCAATTGCAGTCGTAACCAATCGGAATAGGGCATATTCAGATTTAAGTGAGTTATCGAAGGTAATTGCACATTCGAAAACGCTTGCAAAAATGGAAAGGGGAAATTCTATTGTAATTAATTAATACATATAATATTGGCAATCATTCAACTTGAAGTTTTAAGGTGTCTTACTATGATATATGGCCTTGCATTCAGGCTTTAGCGTAACATGACAATCAATAGAAAGAGGGGTATCTTGTCTTTTTTGAAGAGCAACAAATATGAAAAACTTGAAGCTATTGGCTTTGGAAACGATAGAAAAAGTGATTCTGAAATATTTTGTGCAAGAAATGAAGGGCGGCATTTTTTAGTTAAAATGCCGCCCTTCATCACATAAACCATATTCACTTATACGTAGTATTTATTCTAGGCTAGTTTTTTCACTGCTACATAAACATCAGAAATTTTATACCAAGTGGGGAAATTTACAGAACCAGTCTGAGGCAGATTGAAAATCTGTTGAAAAACTTTTACAGATTCTGCTGTTTTTTCACCATACTTTCCATCTTCAATCACCTTAGGAATGAGTGGATAGTTATTGGCAATTGTATTTAATTGCTCTTGTATTGTTTTTACACTTTCTCCCTCGGAACCCACAGTTAGCGCCATGCCAGGGAATGACAAAGGGATACCATCCACTTTTTCTGCCTCTTTAATAATGATACTATCTCCGTAATAGTTCTTTAGGATTTGTTCAGCTTTATAGCCCTGATCCCCCAAATATTTAGACCCCCACTGGCTGAGCCATCCATCCCTGTTCACTTTTTTTCCATCACAATATTGGGTAAATAGTGGTTGCCTAATATCAGGCTTAGAAATATATGTTGTAAATATTTCATCCACAACATCCGAAATCTCCTGAAAAATATTTCTGCCAAAGTTAAAGGCTTGGTCAAAAGCCGTAGAATTTGTTATGGTAAAGTTGTATCCTTTTCCTCGATACCATTCAGTGTATACGCGGTTAAGGGTGAAGGATAAAATCACATGTATGTTGGCCTTTAAAGTCTCTCGTGGCCATGTTGTAAATATTTCGCTGCTAGCAACATTTTTGATATAGTCCTTAAACCCCACTGTGTAGTTTTGGGCTGATGTATCTTCCGGACGGCCGTTGTGAACAACTATAATGCTGGGTACAACGGGTTGTGGTAAAACCACTTGATTGCTAGGAAAGGGAAGTTTTTTTATTTCTGATTCAGGTATTTTAGGAGGATAATCACCATAGATAACAGGATAAGGTATGTCTACATTTTCGTAGTTTGGAATTAGAGCAACGTCCTGCACTGCCGTGGAGTCAGGGTACACCTGCACATTATTGATATTTACCTCATTATAATTGGGTAAGGTTACTTTGACATTATATTCATTGAAAGGCCGAGGCATATCATACTCCATTGAGTATTCGATGGGGGGAGCACTCAATGGTATTGGGGAAATTTCCCCCCAAGCATTTGTCTTAGTCTCTTCGATGACAGTATTATTATAGGGGTCTATGATGCTAACTGTTGCACCTTCAACCGGTATACCAATGCTCCGAAAATAGGCACTTACTCTCAGTAGCCCCGACCCGCCTAAGTAATTTGAACGTATAGAAATTTTGCCGTTTGACATATGTTGCCTCCTTTGATAGAGCCTTATGTTATATAATAATTAATGATGGATTCTTTAATTACTCCAAAACTCCCAAGCAGATTTAGTTTTCCATACCCCCATTTTGTATTAGGATAGATCATGTTCTCCTCACGGGTACTGCCACTTATGAGAAAGGTCCTTACCAAGTCTCCATCCATGGAAGGGATATTCCCTCGAATAATCCCCCATTCAAGCAAAAGTGCAGCGGCTCCAGCTGTGATTGCTGTTGAAACACTTGTTCCAGACTTTGTGCCATAACCTGTGGGATAGATACCCTTTACATTCACCCCGGGTGCAACCAAATCAGGTGCCATGCGCGGCAATCTTGTTGGCCCCCAAGATGATGAAACAAAGAGACTTTCGTCACTGCTGTTATAAGCTCCGCAAGTAATACAGCGCAAAGCAGTCGCAGGATAAACAATAGTATATTCGGGAGTAGGTTTTAATAATTCAACCAATTCACTTACTTGCCCTGTAATGGGAAGCCAAACAAAGTATTCACCACTTACGATAACATCTCCAAAAAGGGTAACATCCCAAATCCCTTGGGTTGCATTTTGAAATCCCAAATAAATAATACTGTTAACACCTTTATAATATTCGATTGTAATTTGGGTTTCTTCAAAAACCAAGCTTTGGCTAAATTTCAAACCAACCTTAAAGGGCAATCGGGCAATTACTTCACCCGTTGGGGATGTAATGCTTGCAGAAACTTTATCATAGGCCGGTCCATAGATTGAAACAGAGAATGAGGTGCCTTGTTTACCTACATTAATACTAAATGTATCAATATCTCCTGTTCTGGAAATCTTCCCCTGGGTGTGATGTCGTTTGTTACTTTCATTTCCAGCTGCAATGACAAAGGCATACCCAGCTCTCTGTGCCAAAAATGAGATGTAGTCTTCAAATAAAGTGAATCCATCATGTCCGCTTGCATTGGAACCCATGGTAATACAAGTTACCGCGGGGGCATTAATTTCTTCTGTACGATCCAACATAAACTTGATACCTAAAAGGTAATCAGTAGACTCATAAAGGTTTGGATTATCTTTTGGTAAAAGAAATTTATCTATATAATATTCGTGGGCACGACGTAGTTTTACAGCCATGATGTATGCTTTGGGTGCAGCACCAATATATTCACCTTTTTCGTTACTAGCTGCGACAGAGGCCATAAAAGTTCCATGCCCATCTTCATCAATGGAAGGCACAATGGAATAGGGATCGTCAGATTTTAGGGCATTATTTATGTCTTCCTGTGTATAGAGGGAGCCAAAGTATAGGTAATCGGGCCTTTTACCGTCAACAGTCTGATCCCAAAGGTAAAGGATTTTCGTAGAGCCATCTTCAAATTTAAAGGCATCTTTTGTAAAATCAATGCCTGTGTCCACAAAGCAAATGACTACACCTCTGCCAGAGAGGTTTAAATAAGGCTGATTTAGTATTTGTGTGATCCCGCTATCTTCATTACTTATGCTATCCAGAGGGGACATTATTTTAGGGAAAAACTCATTAAAGTCGTTGCCCAATTCTTCAAACAAACTTGGAATATTTTCATAATTTGTGTATACAACCACCAATTCGTTTGCCAATTGTGTTCCTAGTTTTAGGTATGGCTTATCTTTTGCAAATGTCTTAAAACGTTCTGTATTGATTACGTTAAAATCAACAGTTGTTGGTAACTTGATAAATTCTTCTAGTGGCAGATCATTTTCATTTATATCTGAAGCCAAAAGTAATCTCCTCCTAACCTATAATCTCTTAAATAATTCATAGCATTTTCAAGGCAAAGTGTTCCGTAGCCAAAAGAAGCATTTGGATACATAATGTCCTTTCTTCTTGTGGCACCTAGCCTTAAAAAAGCTTTTAAACGCTCACCATAAAGAAAGGGGTCATTATTGTTAATAATACCCCATTGCATCATGAGTGCAGCGGCCCCTGTAACAAAGGGCGCAGCCACGCTGGTACCGGTGAAGGTATCATACCCGCCTCCTGTTTTAGTTGTCAGTATATCAACCGCAGGTGCTGCAATATCCGGTAGAAATGCATTGTCTGCTGGATTTCCTCTTCCAGAAAAAACTGCAATGTTTCCTACACGATCATTGTATCCGGCAACCCGAATTATTTTTTCTGCAGTAGAGGGGATGGTAAGGGTGTTGTAAATTGATGGATTAGAAAAAAACGTTTGTGCAGTAACTTCTTCTAAAGTCGGCAACCATATATCGAAGCTGCCATCTACAATTGTTTGTGCAATAAGCCGCAGTTTACTAATGCCCGCCTGTATTGGTGCATTCGTAGAATTAATAAGAAAAAAAACTTCTTGAGCCACAGAGTAGTGTGATGGTTGCCCATAGAAGATATTCAAAATAAAGTTTGGCTTTCTAACGGTTTTTGTTTGACTTTCAATTCCAACCACGCCAGAGCTACTACCATCTGAAAAAATGATTTCTACACTAAAACTGTCAACAAAGTTTTTCCAGAGGGACAAATATAAGCTTTCTAACCCTGGAGCCGTAAAAAACTCAATCTCTTGTATCTGATTTGTATCTATTTTTCCGCTGTAATGATGGCCTGCTGCGCCCTCATTGCCGGTGGGAATGATGATAGAAGTTTTCCAATCCGCAGAAATTTCAGTGATGAATGTTTCGAAGAGTGAGTCTCCTCGGTGGGAGCCATTGTTCATACCAAAGCTCATATTAATACAAATTGGCTTATTAAATCGTTTTGCCTTTTCAATGACATACTTTATTGCACGCATTAACTCCGTTGATCGAGCAAAAGAAGCATATCCCTTGTAGCCGACTTTCACACTAATGATATCTGCCTCTGGGGCCACACCGATATTTACACCAGCGCTTGATCTACCGTTACCAGCAGCAATACCCGCAACAGCGGTACCGTGGCCGTTTGTGTCTGATGACGGGACAACAAGATAAGGGTCGGGGCTTAGAATAGCGCTGTTTATTTGTTGGTTATTATATTCAGCACCGCTGTAAAAACCGATAGGGGGAGTGCCATTGGCTGTTTGATCCCATATAAATAGGATTCTGCTTGTTCCATCACTATTGCGAAAATCTGGATGCATATAATCAATACCTGAGTCAATAACAGCTACAACTACCCCTTTTCCGCTTAAGTTATAGCCATTGGTTCTTTGAACAGCATTTATGCAGGAGGCACTTATGTTATTTGGTCCCTCAAAATAAAGATTTTTAGGCAACTCAAGGTGCTCCACTTCTGTGTAAGAGTTTAGATCCCCGATTTTTGTTTTATCAATTGTTATAATTGCATAATTTTGATATATGATTTCTGCCTCAGCACCCAAATCGCTAGCAATTTTTTTTATGTCTCCATTAAATTTGGCGATTACTTCGATTTTGTTCGAAGGCGTATCTAAGAGATCTGTAAGTTCAAACTCATTCGACATTTCTCTTGCGTATATTTCATACAGGTGAGAGTAGGGAGATGTTATTTTTTTCTCAGGCATATATTCAACCCCTCACTTTAACAAAATGTATAAATGCTCGCTAATTCAATGATGCGATAAACCCAACGCTCACCATGCTTTACCAATCCCTTAACCTGAGTTTCATTACACTCCTTTAGAAAAAACCAAAATCCCTCTTGATCGCTCAGTGTCAAATAAACAATTGTATTTACATGATTTTTTAGCAGTTCAATTTGATTTTTTGATAAGAGGTGGTTATGCTTTGGGGAATATTTAAGCACTGATTTTTGTGCTTGATTAATTCGACATGAATTATAGGCCATAGTCATCACCCTCCCAGTTGTATTCATACATTATATTGACAAAAACTTGCGAAAATGCCTATGAAGCTGTAAAGTTGACTCCTACAATGATATTCTAATAGCATGGTTTAAATGTGATTATTACAGCATCACTTGAAAACGGGATGAAGCTAAATAGGTATAAACATTTTTTGTATTGAATACAACCCACAAGTTTCTATGAATTTTAAGATGTAAATTTAAAATGTTTCTTTAGTGGCAAATCACATCTTGTATCAGATAAAGTACAGGAATCGATTACAAATAAATACTTGATAATAATAAGGATATATACTATACCAATTCGAAGTAAGTTTTAACTAACTTTAATCGGTATAAACTTATAGAATTTAAATCCACATTAGTGTCATTTCATAACTGTTCTTTTGATATCTAGTTGGTTAATACTAATGGAATGAAAAGAAGAGATATGGTAAAAATTGTAATTTTTTGCAAAGCCAAATCGGAAAATCAAACATAAACAGCAAACAATTTTAAAGCTTTATCAGCATTTGAATATAGGGTAATGTAAGGGTATTTGTTATGCAACGAGTGAGAAGTGTAAAAATTGTGAAATCGAAAAAACCTAAAACCACCAAGTCATCAATAACCTTGGGCTGAAACTTCTGGACTTCTATACCATCATAATCATGAGGATTTTGTTCAGTTTTTCCAAAGCAACGAAATTTTTGCTAAAAGTTGCTTCTACATGAACTTCGGTATTAAAGATTTGAATGAATCTGTTGGGGTGAACTTATATGTTGTAGTTTCCCAAGCGGGAATTGAGGTTGAAAATATATGAAAATAAAGTATGACTTACCATACAGCGTTGTAACTCCTATAAGTGACGATACTTGTCACTAAATCAGGTGAAAACTGCTTTTCCAGGCCAGAAATTTCTATATTGGGAAAGAAAGAGAGGCAGAAATCCTAATTGTGGGCGAACAAGTACTCTCAAATTCTATAATGCCATCTTTAGAAGATAAATACGGCTTCTTTCCATAAAAAAAAGACTCTCGTTGAATTTTTTCATAGAAAGTCTTTCTCATTATTGTTTACATGATTTTTGATTGCCTCGAAGCTTTCTTGACTAATAACATGTTCGATACGGCAAGCATCCTCAGCTGCAACTTTCTCATCCACCCCAAGGCGCACAAGATAAGACGATAGTAGTTCGTGGCGCTCAAAAATCATTTCTGCGATTGATTTACCAGATTCAGTTAGGTAAATAAAACCCTCTCTGGTGACATAGATATGATCCTTTTCACGAAGGTTTTTCATTGCAACACTAACACTTGATTTTTTAAATCCAAGCCCTTCAGCAATATCAACAGCCCGAACAACAGGCTTTTCTTTACTTAGCATTAAAATCGTTTCTAAATAATTCTCAGCAGATTCATTGACGTTCATTTAATATACCTACCTTCATATAGAACAAAAATAGTGTTTTCTATATTATACCAAACAAAAAGTAATATAGCAAATGCATAACATTTTTAAATCTCTAAGAGTTATTGACATTAAAAATATGTTAGTGTACACTAACTTCATTAGGAAACATTATCATTTATGTGAACCATATAATATTGTTTAAAATCTGTTGGGCATATTACTTTAATATGGTGAGTCAGACTTATCATTATATACTTCTAAAAATAATTACAAGGGAAGACTATTCACTTGTGGCTAGGGTGGGTTGCTAAAAGGTAAATTATTACAAAGTATATAATCATCAAAAGCTTAAAGGTTGCTTTCGTTAGTATTAGCTAACACAACTTGTGAAGTTTATGGATTTGGATGATACAAAAAAGGTATAACGAGTATCCTCGTTAATTTTATATACGGCTTAAGGTGGTTCAAATCTATGTGATAGTTTTTATCCCCTTAAAAATATTGTTTTGTTAACATTCGAATTTGCAAAAAATAAGACAATAATTCGGTTTACTTTTCTACTTAAATAAAAGCAACTATTGGCGATTGACATAGAACAGGTGGTTGAATATGAATAAAAAGTCTAGATTTTATAGTAATGGTATAGATTACCATGAGATCATCGAGTGTATTGTTAGTGCTTTAGACGCCAAAGACCCTTATACTGCGGGACATTCCCAGCGTGTGAGTGATTTATCATTGGAAGTATGCAAGCTTTTGGCTTTAGATGATCAAGAAACCGAAAAGATACATATTGCAGCCCACCTACATGATATTGGTAAGGTTGGAATTCCTGATCGGGTGCTGAATAAAGAAGGTAAGCTGACGGCAGAAGAGTGGCAGTATATGAAAAAACATCCCCAAATAGGCGCAGAAATATTGAGTAAATCCCATCACCTAAATGAACTGAAAGATATGGTACTATATCACCATGAACGGGTGGATGGAAGTGGGTACCCAAGGGGCTTAAGAGGCATGGAGATACCTTTTGGGGCAAAAATAATTGCTATCTGCGACTCCATTGATGCCATGCTATCAAATAGAAGTTATCGTAAGGCCCACACCTTTCAGCATTGTTATGATGAAATTAAAAATAATCTTGGTACCATGTACGACGTCGAAATTGGAGAGGTTGTTTTAGGGCATTGGGAAGTTGTACTGTTCCATTATAAGACAAAATAACTTTAAAATGGTTTATGTTGATTTTAATTTAATATTTAAAATATTGGCATTCATTTGACCAATGATGGAATGATGATAAAAAGTATAAGTACCCTAAAAAGATAAATAATAAGACCAAAAGAAAAAGTGAGGTAATATTATGGAAACTAGTGATACTGTAAATCTTTTAAAGGAATGTGATGCAGGAACAAAAATGGCCGTTTCATCCATCGATGAATTAATTGATGAAGTAGAAAATCCAAAATTCAAGAATATTCTTGTTGAATGTAGAGACAAGCATACTAAAATTGGAAATAAGCTTCATAAAATTTTGCTTCAGCAGGATCAAAAGGATAAGGATCCAAACCCAATTGCTAAGGGCATGTCTTGGGTTAAGACAAATCTAAAGATGAAAATGCATGAGGATGATACAACAGTGGCTGACTTGATTACCGATGGTTGCAATATGGGTGTAAAGTCCTTAAACCGATATTTGAACCAATATTCAAAAGCAGATGAAACAGCAAAATCTATTTGTAAAGAACTAATTGACTTAGAAGAAAAATTGGCAGTTGACGTTAGATGCTATTTATAAGGAGGCATTTCATTGAAGAAAGAGATAAATGTGTTTGAATATGCCAATCATATCCTAATGGGGCTTAAAACTGGAGTTTTAGCAACTACAAAGGTGGGAGAAAAAATTAATTCCATGACAATTTCTTGGGGTTCTTTAGGGATTGAATGGGAAAAGCCTATCTTTATCCTTTATGTAAGAGAAAATCGATTTACAAGAACTCAACTTGAAAAAAATCAAGAATTTACAATTAATGTTCCTTATGGTCCCTTTGAAAAAAGAATCTTAGGTGTTTGCGGAACAAAGTCAGGCAAAGACACAGATAAAATTAAAGAATTAAATTTAACACTAGAAGAGCCTTTAGTTATTTCAGTTCCAGGGATAAAAGAGTTACCTCTAACATTAGAATGTAGAATTATTTACAAGCAGAAACAGGATGAAAAAGAAATTTCCAATGAAAACAAGACTAAATTTTACCCACAGGATGTGAATAGCATCTTCCATGGCGCTAACAAAGACTATCACATTGCTTATTACGGCGAAATCGTCAGTGCCTATATTATTGAATAAAGCCAATAGCAATGGTAAATGAATAAGACTGTGTGAGTCAGTTAAAATAAAGGAGGAATTTCTATAATGATTTATGATTTTAAAGTAAAGGATTCCAGCCAAAAAGTTGTTTCTTTGGATCAGTACATGGGAAAAGTGTTGCTTATCGTAAATACAGCGACCCAGTGTGGGTTAACCCCTCAATACGAAGGATTGCAAAAGCTCTATGACAAATATAAATCTCAAGGTTTCGAAATTTTAGATTTTCCATGTAATCAATTTTTAAACCAAGCCCCTGGAAGCGACGAGGAAATAAGTGCGTTTTGTACCATTAACTATAAAACAACCTTTCCTCGGTTTGCGAAGATTGATGTGAATGGAAAGGATGCAGACCCTTTGTTTCAATATTTGAAAAAAGAAGCAGCACACGAAGAAGAGGATGATGAAGCCAAAAGCTTTGTAGACAAGTTGAAGTCTTTGGGTCAAAAGGTTCTTACGCCCGAAATAAAATGGAACTTTACAAAATTTTTAATCAACAAAGAAGGGAAGGTCGTAAAAAGATATTCCCCTACAAGTAAACCCGAAGATATTGAAAAAGACATTGAATATGAACTTAAAAAATAATTGAGTTTTATTCACAAAGAAAAATTCTGAAATAGTCTTGAAAAACATAAGAAGGTGTCCGTACGGTGAATGCGTATCGATACCTTCTTATTTTTGTAGAAAAAAATTAACTACTTTGAATTGTTTAAGTTTATTTCATTTTGAGGAAAAAAGCACAGATTATTGTAGATTAATGTACCAGTATGTAATTTTATCACAGATAATATTTTAAAAAAAGGATATGATATAAAAAAATCAAGAAAAGAGGCGATAAAAATGTTTGGTTTGTTTCAAATGAATAATGGCAAAACAATTAAAGTTAATGATATAGATGAATTAATCGGCAATGTTGAACTGATTGATATTAGAGAACCATTTGAGTTTAAAAGTGGGAGTATTAGAACTGCAAAAAACATTCCTATGGGTAATTTGTTATCCACGCCTGAAAAGTATTTAATCAAAGATAAAACATATTACATTATGTGTCAGTCAGGGTCAAGAAGCAGAAGTGCTTGCAGAGTTCTTGGAAACAAAGGGTTTGATGTAATAAATGTAGCTGGTGGAATTGGTTCATATGTTGGTTCAAAAGGTAAATAACCTTAAGTTACGATTAGGAGGGACTGAATATGTGTAGAAAGATTATTATCGTTGGTGGTGTTGCAGGGGGAGCATCTGCGGCAGCGAAGTTAAGACGAAATAGTGAAGATGACCAAATTATTATGTTTGAAAAAGGGCCTCATGTTTCCTTTTCTAACTGCTCATTACCTTATCACCTCAGCGGTATGATACAAGATGCAGAAGAACTGGTGTTAATGAATCCTGAGCTATTTTTAAAACAATATAATATTGATGTTCGTGTAAATAGCGAAGTAACCTTTATTGACAGAGAAAATAAAACAGTAACAGTCATAAATTCCAAAGATGGAAAGACATATAGCGAAACCTATGATAAGTTGATTTTATCTTCTGGTGCTTTTCCTATTATCCCCAAAATTAAGGGGATTGAAAAGGTAAATTTATTTACCGTAAGAAATGTTGTGGATATTGATCGTCTAAATCAATTTGTTTCAGGGCTTAGTTCAAAAAAAATTGCAGTCATCGGTGGCGGGTTTATCGGTGTTGAAGTAGCCGAAAATCTTCAGGAAGCAAACTACGATGTAACATTAATCGAAGGTACCAATCAAATTCTTCGCCCGTATGACTATGACATGGTTCAGATTTTCCATAAAGAAATGATGGATCACGGCGTTAATCTAATTGTTGGCGATACTGTTGAAAGCTTTAATGAAAATGAAGTCCTCCTTGGATCAGGGAAAAAAATCCATGCTGACGCTGTTGTAATGGCTGTGGGAATTGCACCAGAAACAAAGCTTGCCATGGATGCGGGGATCGAACTGGGGACAACAGGAGCAATTAAAACAGATAAAAACTTCTGCACCAACGACCCCAATATTTACGCTGTTGGTGATGCAATTGAAGTTTATAATGCATTGACTCACCTAAAAACAAAGCTTTCCTTGGCTGGACCAGCTTTAAAACAAGCAAGATCCGTGGCAGATCATATTAATGAAAAGCCCACTTTAAACAAGGGTTACATTGGATCTTCCGCAATTAAGGTGTTTGACTACAACGGTGCGTCTACCGGCTTAAATGAGGCAATGATAAAAGGCTTTGATCTAAAAATACAGTATGAAATCGTACGCATTATTTTGAATGACAAAGTTGGTCTTATGCCTGATGCGAAGCCTATGCATTTTAAATTATTGTTTGAAATCCCCACTGGCAGAATTTTAGGGGCTCAAGCAATCGGCAAAGGTGATGTCACCAAGAGAATTGACATCATCGCATCTACAATAAAATTTGGTGGAACAGTGGAGGATTTAAAAGATTTAGAATTATGTTACGCTCCACCGTTTTCAACAGCAAAAGATATCGTTAACTATGCAGGTTATGTAGGCACAAATCTCCTTAACCAAGAGTTTAAGCAGGTAAATGTTGATAAGGTAAGATCACTTTTAGAAGAAGGCAAATTAATTATTGATGTAAGGGAGCCTTTTGAGTACGAAAATGGTCATATTAAAGGCGTAATTAACGTTCCTTTGAGTGAACTAAGAAGTCGCCTTGATGAGGTTCCAAAGGACAAGCCTGTTTATCTTCATTGTCGAACAGGGCAGAGAAGCTATAACGCAGTTTTGGCTCTACAAAACTTAGGCTATGACCAAGTCTATAATATTACAGGAAGCTTCTTAGGATTGTCATTTTATGAATATTACAATGATAAAGTATTAGAAAGAGAAAGCGTCTGTACCAATTATAATTTTATCTAAATAACAAAAGTCACCCCATGGAAAAGCATTTTCATGGGGTGACTTTACTTTTTTCCTTAACTTTAGCCGTTTTCATTTACAAACTGGCTATTATAAAGTTTTGCATAAAGCCCAGCTTTCTTTAAGAGGTTTTCGTGGGTCCCTGTTTCTTTGATATCACCATTTTCCATATAAATAATCATATCGGCATCCTTGATTGTAGAAAGGCGATGGGCAATAACAAAGCTTGTTCGTCCCTTCATCAGGTTCTTCATAGCGTCCTGAATCAATACTTCTGTACGAGTATCAACAGAGCTGGTTGCCTCGTCCAAAATCATGATAGGGCTTTCGGACAAAATAGCCCTGGCAATGGTCAAAAGCTGACGTTCGCCTTGGGCTAGGTTAGTCGCCCCTTCTTGCAGCATAAAATTGTAACCACCTGGCAAAGTTTTGATAAATGCATCTGCTCTGGCTGCTTTTGCCGCCGCAATTACTTCTTCGTCTGTGGCATTCAATCTGCCATAACGAAGGTTTTCCATAATACTTCCAGTGAAAAGCCAAGTGTCTTGCAAAACCATACCAAATATTTTTCTTAATTCTGTTCTTTTCATATCCCTTACGTCCACACCGCTGACCAATATTCTACCAGCATTTATATCATAAAACCTCAAAAGGAGATTAATAAGGGTGGTTTTACCTGCACCCGTAGGCCCTACAATAGCCACCTTACTACCCGGAACCACTTTCAAACTTACATCATGCATTAGCGTGTGAAAGGGGACATAGCCGAATTTTACATGCTCAAACTCAACAGAACCATCAATCTTTCCTGGCACTTTTGCCTGATGGGGATCGGGAATTTCCTCTTTTTCATCCAAAAATTCAAAAACACGAGAGGCCGCTGCCGCAGTAGACTGCAATACGTTTGCAATTTGCACCGTTTGATTTATAGGCTGCGAAAATTGTCTTAAATATTGAATAAAAGACTGAATCATACCAATGGTCATTCTGCCATTGATTACTAAGGCGCCACTGACTACAACCACGGCCACATAACCAATATTTGTCATGCCTTGAGTAATGGGCATCAACGTACTTGACATAAACTGGGATTTCCAACCACTGTCATAAAGTTCTTTGTTTGTCTCCTCAAATTCTGCAATGGTTTCTTCCTCTGTACCATAAGCACTCACAATATTATGTCCTGTATAGACTTCTTCAACATAACCGTTGATTTCACCTAAGGTTTCTTGTTGAGCCCTAAAGTGCTTTTGAGAAGCACCGGCAATTTTCATGGAAATGATTAAGGCTAGTGGAACAGTAATGACGCCGATTAAAGTTAAAATAGGGCTAATAAAAAGCATCATAGCAAAAATACAAATTACAGATGTAACTGCTGTGACAAGCTGATCTAAACTTTGTTGCAAACTGTTTGAAATGGTATCCACATCATTTGTGATACGACTCAAAACATCCCCGTAGGTATTTGTGTCGAAATAGTTTAAAGGGAGTTTTTTGAATTTCTTATCAACTCTGTTCCTCAGGTCATAGATAGTTTTTTGGGAAACCCTCACCAGAATGCAAGTGCTCAGATATTTAAACACTGCATACAAAATATAGGTTGATGCTAACACAATTAGGATTGATATAAAATTTCTGATGCCCTCAGCAACAGGAACGCCATCCACCACTAGCCCCAGCAAAGAGTCAGTAGCTTTACCTAGAATAAACGGGCCGAAACTATTAAACAAAGACGCAAAAACAATTAAAATGACTGCTATAATGAGCCCTTTACGATAAGGGTTCATAAAGCGAAATAACCTGCCAAAAATATCTTTAAAATCCACAGATTTCTTTTGTTTTTTCTGCATAAAACTACACCTCCTCTTTACTTAATTGTGAATATACAATTTCTTTATAAACTTCGCAGTTTTTAAGCAGCTCCTCGTGCTTACCAAGGCCAACACAGCGGCCATCATCCAAAACAAGAATTCGATCGGCATTCTTAATGGTACTAATTCTTTGGGCAACCAAAATTACCGTAGCATCTTTTGCTTCATCTAAAAGAGCCTTTCTAAGGGCAGCATCTGTTTTGAAATCCAGAGCGGAAAAACTATCGTCAAAGATATAAATCTCAGGTTTTCTCATGATGGCTCTAGCAATGGCAAGTCTTTGTCGCTGACCCCCAGAAACATTAGTGCCACCTTGTGAAATTGGAGCCTCAAACTCGCCTTCTTTTGCCATAACAAAATCATAGGATTGTGCAATTTTAATTGCATGCTCAATTGCATCCTCAGTCTTGTTTGCTTCGCCATATCCCACATTTTCAGCAATAGTACCTTTAAATAAGAAGGATTTTTGTGGAACAAGGCCAATCTTCTTTCGGAGTGCTTCAATATCCATTTCCTTTACGTTTACACCATCCACCAACACCTCACCTTCCTGAACATCATAGAAGCGAGGAATAAGGTTGATTAATGTGGACTTACCACAGCCCGTAGAACCAATGATGGCTGTCACCTCACCAGGAGCCGAATCGAATGAAATATTTTCCAGGGCAGGAGAGGTCGCATTAGGAAATGTAAAAGTAACATTTTTAAAGGAAACATATCCTTTCTTTTCTGTCACTTTTACTGCATTTTCCTTATTGTTAATTGCAGATGTTGTTTCTAGCACTTCGTTAATTCTCTTCGCAGAAACTGCCGCTCTTGGATACATAATAAAAATCATAGATAGCATCATAACTGCCATCATAATTTGCATTACATACTGTATAACGGCAATAACGTCACCAATGGGAACGGTGGCAGCATTATTGATAATCTGATATCCACCGAAGCCAATTAATGCAACCATTGTTGCATACAAAATTAGGCTTAGTCCAGGCATCATCACACCCATGGCAGTATTCATTTTAATGGCATTTTTCATGAATGCATTATTAACTTTTTCAAATCGTTCTTCTTCAAACTCCTCCGTTCCAAAGGCTCTGGCTACACGAATTCCTGTTAGTTTTTCTCTTGTTACCAAGTTGATTTCATCAAGTTTTGTTTGCATTTTTGTTGATAGCGGTGTTGCTACTTTAGCAATAAGCAAAACGAAAATAAACATAAACGGCATAGAAATCAATAAGATCATGGACATAGAGACACTTTTTTGCAGTGCCAAAATTATGCCTCCTACACACATAATGGGAGCCATAAGGCAAATTCGTAGCAACATATTCATAAAGGTTTGCACCTGCACAACATCATTATTGGTTCTGGTAATCAAAGATGAGGTTGAAAAAGTATCAAACTCTGCCTGAGAAAAATACTGAACTTTTTTAAAAACCTTGCTCCTCAAATTTTTTCCTAATCCAACAGAAGCTAGAGAAGCAAAAAAACCTGTGCCAATGCTGCAAATAATACCTAGTAACACAAAGAGAAGCATCGTTCCACCAATGGCAACAATTTCACCCATATCGCTATTGGGAATGGCAGTATTAATGACATCCGAAAGATACATAGGTAATGCTAAGTTTGCTGCGACCGAACCAATAACGGTCAGGAGAATCAACAAAATAGCCCACTTAAAGCGTAGTAACTCCTTAAACATTAATTTCATTTATATTCCTCCATAAATAATTGTGAATACGCAAAGTGCATATTTAATAATAAATGATTTAATTATTGCAAAACCTTTTGAATGATGTAATCTTCCTTTGTTTTTTAAAGATGAAAACTTTATGTTATCTCTATCCTATTTTGAGATGCAGAAAGGTTGATTTTATGGTTTCCCTTGTGTAAATTAAAATACATTTATTTCTTTTTTTGTGTAGTATTGAAATACAAGTAGGCTTAAATATTTCTTTTAGATACGTGTATAGAATTGACTAATTTCCATAGGGAATGCAGGGTGGGAAAGTGGATATTATTTCGTTTTTGAATAAATTTAAAGCTTATTTTTATTGTGATTACAGAACCAAACATTTTTAAGCTGAAACACTGTTACCATATTTACCAAAGTAATAAAATGATTATACAGGTGAAAATTTAAAGGTTTCTTTGAAAGAAATAAGAAGTCTTTGAAAAATTATTAAAATTTACTATTTTTTCTTTTTTAGTAATTTATTTTGTTTATGATAAAACAAAAAACTAGCCCCCCAATATATTGGTGGCTAGTCAGATGATTATAGTAAAGTTTTTATATTTCTAAAATGGATTCTATTTTGCTTAGGAAAATAGAATTTCTGCGGTAGCAAGTTGCGCTGCATTATATTTTTGTATTTCCTTTGCTTTTCTATCCAGTAAATATAAATCAACCATTTCCCAAAGAGAAAAGGTTCCTGCTATATTGATAAAGTCCGTAAAAAGCTGACCTTTATTATTGCTTGATAAATAATAGGAAAAAGCCAGCAGGGTAGCACCAACAAGAAATAAGCCCAAAATCGTGATTAGGTTAATCTTCAAATCTTGTTTTTTGTCCTCAAGAATTAGACCATAATGGTTTTTGATAGTACGAGCAAGGATTTCTTTTTCCCCATTGGTGAGCTGCTCTACTTGAAAATCCAAAATAACAGAATGTTTTAGGGGGATGTGATAAATCACCTCATCCAAATACTGAGTAAAACTTCCATCCAGTTCTTCGTGTCCTTTTACACAAAACTGGGAAAATGCGCTCTGCACATTATTAAGACGGATATGAATCAACGCATTTCCATTTTCATCAAGATAATTTTGGGAAATATGTTTCTGTTTATCAAACTGCGCCTTTTTATACTTTTTAAGCTTAGATTTTATAAATCTGGTCATTGAAATTCACCTTTCAAGGAATTTTAGCACAATAAATGTATCAGATTATCTTGTTAAAATCAAGGCTATTTCAACCATACAAGTTTTTAAAATCAATTGATTAAGTCTGGCTATTTTATTTGAGAAGGAGTCTCTTGTAAAGTTTTATCCGTTAACCCTTAAAATAAGAATTTATAGTTTCTTTCGTAATATCTATGGCTTTATCTAACTCCTGCTGGGTAATGTTAAGGGGTGGGTTGAAATAAAGCACATTCCCCAAGGGCCGTAGGATTAGCCCACGTTTTAGTGCTTCCTTATATATCTGATAACCAACCCGTAAACCACTATCAAAGGATTTTTTTGTTTTTTTATTTTGTACCAGCTCGATTGCATGAATTAGTCCGATGGATCTAATTTCCCCAATATTTCTATGATTATCAAATGCAGCATGCATTTTTTTGCCTAAGTAGCTTGCATTTTTTTGCGCCGTTTCTAATGTTTTTTCTTCCTTTAAAATCTTTAACACGCTCAAAGCGGCAGCGCACCCAAGCGGATTTCCGCTATATGTATGGCTATGCATAAAGGCTTTACCTTCATTATACTCCCCATAAAATGCTTGATAGATTTTTTCTGTGGTCACTGTTAATGACATTGGCATATATCCCCCCGTTAGGCCTTTGGATAGGCACATTATATCCGGCGTGATTTCAGCGTGGTTACAAGCAAACATTTTTCCTGTACGTCCAAACCCTGTGGCAATTTCATCTGCAATCAGCAAAACATTGTACTTATCGCATAGGCCACGAAGCTTTTTTAAATATAGTGGTGGATAAATCCTCATGCCTGCACTACCTTGTAGAAGGGGCTCTATGATGATTGCTGCTGTTTCATTTGCATACTCCTCAAAATATGACTCTGCTTTTTCAAAGCATTCACACCCACAAGCATCTCTGTTTTTATCATAAGGGCAACGATAGCAGTCGGGTGCTTCGACCTGAAGGGCATCCATCAACATGGGTTTATATATTTTTGCATATAAATCCATAGCACCAACGGATAAAGCACCAATAGTTTCTCCATGATATCCATCTGAAAGGCACATAAACCTTGTTTTTTCTGGGTTACCCATCTGATAATGATACTGAAAAGCCATTTTTAATGCACATTCAACGGCAGCCGAACCATTATCAGAGAAATTAAACCTGGTAAGGCCAGTAGGCAAAAGTTGCACTAATTCTTCACACAGCAAAATGGCACCCTCATGGGTAAAATTTGCAAATATAACATGCTCCAAGGAATCAAGCTGCTTCTTAATTCCTTCCGTAATTACTGGGTTACAATGTCCCAAAAGGTTGCACCACCAAGAGCTAACGATATCAATATACTCTTTGCCATAAACGTCATAAAGGTATACCCCTTTTCCTCGTTCAATGGGAATTGGGGACAACTCCTCATAGTCTTTCATTTGTGAGCATGGATGCCAAATATGTTTCAAATCCCGTTCTTCCAATCTCATTCAAGCACTCCCTTATCATCAAAAATAGTTTCCAGTGTGTCCAAAGGAATATTCAGGTTCAAATCACCATCTTTAACACAGGCAATCACAGGAATTTCTGTTAATGCTTCAATCATTTTAATGTTATCTAGTTCTATCTCACTGCCAGTGTAGTTGTTCATAATAATCCCTAGAATACGAATTTGCCTATGCTTCAAATACTCCGTTGTTAATACGGTTGCATTTATTGTTCCGAGTCCAGCACCTGCCACAACTAGGCAGGAAAGGGAAAGGGTCTTTATAACATCTTCAAGCATTACTTTTTCCTCTGGTTCCCACCGAAGGGGGCAAACAATTCCGCCGCTTCCCTCCGTTACTACATAATCAAAATGACGACAAACCATTTCATAATCAGCCTGTACTTTTTTTAAACTTATTGGGTTACTCTCTATCTTTGAAGCCAGATGAGGGGACACTGGCGTTTTGAATAAATAAGAAAGTAAAGTTTCCTTTTCTTGACCAATTTGAGCAAATTCATTTACAAAGCCAGCATCGCTTTCTTCAATATTATTTGCACCGCTAAGCGCAGCCTTATAATAGCCACAGTTTAACCCCTGTTTTCTCATTACTTTCACCAGTAAGGCTGAGATGTACGTTTTTCCTATATCCGTACCTGTTGCCGTGACAAAAATTCCTTTAGCCATGGATTTATTTCACCTCAAATCCTAATTCACCTATCATTTGCAAGTCTGTTTCAATGGAAATACCTGCTGTTGTTAACATATCCCCAGATATTACGGCATTTGCTCCACTCAAAAAACAAGAGCGCCCTTTATCATTTAAAAGTCCTCGTCCTCCTGCTAGGCGAATAAATGCCCTGGGTAAAATAAAGCGATAGACGGCAACAATACGTCGTATTTCTTCCTCAGAAAGGGGAGTGAGGTCTTCGTAAGGAGTCCCCTTAATTGGGTTAAGAAGGTTGATAGGAACACTTTTAACACCCAGCTCATTTAAAGAAAAAGCAAGGTCTATACGGTCTCGAATACTCTCACCAATGCCGAAAATACCACCGCTGCATATGTACATTCCTACTTCTTTGGCATTGCCAATCGCAGCAACTTTATCTTCAAAGGTATGTGTGGTACACATGTTTGGAAAGTTATTTTTTGATGTTTCCAAGTTATTGTGAATTCGAGTAAGGCCAGCATCATAAAGTCGTTGGTATTGTTCCTTCTTCAATAGTCCAAAAGATCCACAAATGTGAATTGGAACAGCATTTTTAATCTGATGGACAGTAGAGCAAATTTTCGTTAATTCATGTTCACTTAAGGTTCTTCCCGACGTAACTAAAGAATATCGCAGGACTCCTTTTTCTGCATTGTATCTTGCGTTGCACACAATTTCTTCTGTTGTGAGTAGGGGATACTCCTCGCAATTCGTATTATGATGGATGGATTGAGCACAGTATTTACAGTTTTCTGAACAACGCCCACTTTTTGCATTAATGATCGTACAAATATCAAAGTTATTTTGGCAATAATGCATTCGTATTTCATTTGCATTTTGACACAGCTCATCTAAAGGTTGAGAGAAAAGTTGGAGTGCCTCTTCCTTTGTAATTGAACTTCCATTTAAAATCTTTTCTTTTATTAATGTAATGAAACTCATGAAATTACCCCTTTCTAATAACTGGTATTGTTCTCTTTGCAATTGCAGCGGCGACAAAACATAATGCAATATCCCCTGGCACTGCTAAAATGAAACAATATAAAAATAGTGGCCATAATCCGATAGGTTCGTTTAAATAAAAGTTGGAAATTCCATAGTAATATACCATGCCAAAAAGATAAACGATGCCTAACCCAAGAAAATTCGCTGCATATAACCTTTTATATGATGGATTTGGAACCTTATTTGCAATAGTACCTGTTACATAGGCGCCAACGCAAAACCCAATGATATAGCCAAAAGTTGGAGTGAAAACATAGCCAATGCCACCGCCTTGGGTAAAAATAGGAAGTCCCATTAATCCCAATAGTATGTATAAACCAACACTAATGGCTCCAAGCTTTCCGCCTAAGAGCAACCCTGCTAACATTGTAAACAAGAACTGTAATGTGAAGGGCACAACAGGAATCGGTATTTTGATTAAGGCACCTATGGTGATGAGTGCTGTAAACAAACTAACTAATGTGATTTCTTTAATTCGTAATGTTTTCATTTTTTGTCTCCTTAATCATTAACAAAATAATTGGCTTTCGTGCAGTCATATTTCGATTAAAAGTTAGATTAACAGTCTAAGATTACATTGTCAACAATAATCAATATAAAGGTTTACAATGTATGAATGTTGGAAAAATTAATTCCATTTTGGGGTGCTATTAATATTTCCGAATATGTAACAGCTAGATTAGATTTCTATATTAGATTGAGATGGGACTTGTAACTGTGCATACAACCTTAGTTGCCTTTACTGAACAGAGAAGTGGTTGGTTTTGTATTAGAAAGTTAGTTTTTATAGTTAAAAAATATCTCTGATAAGAAAGAGACGCCATATTATAAATTATTTTGTAAAAAATAGAAATATTTTTAATAAAACTATTAATTACTGTAAAAATCATCCGATTAATAAGTTGTACAACAAAAAAGGAAAATGATGTTGTATAAACATTGGTAAATTATATAATTACCAATTTAAAGCAAAGTCAGTGCACGGATTTTGCTTGTATATTTCATGTTGGAATGTAAGGACACATTCCCTATAACAAACAAGGAGGTTTTTTATTATGAGAATTCAACACAATATCGCAGCTTTAAACTCCCACAGACAGTTGGGCGCTAACAACGGTGCAGTAGGCAAAAACCTTGAAAAGTTATCTTCTGGTTACAGAATTAACAGAGCTGGCGACGATGCTGCTGGTTTGGCTATCTCCGAAAAAATGAGAGCTCAGATCAAAGGTTTAGAAACAGCTACAAAGAATGCTAACGATGGTATCTCTTTGGTGCAGACTGCAGAAGGTGCTTTGACAGAAGTTCACTCCATGCTGAACCGTATGGTTGAATTGGCTACACAGTCTGCTAACGGCACATATGATAACGAAACTGACCGTGCGAACCTTCAGAAAGAAATTCAGTCTTTAAAGGATGAAGTAGATAGAATTTCCGAAGGTACAAACTTCAATGGCATCAACTTGTTAGACGGTTCTTTAGGAACAGGTACAACAGGTGCAAAGATTAGTGTTGCTGCTGGCACAGGTGCTGGTAAATTAGCGAATGCTGTAGACTTCTCTGTTTCTGGTTTAGAAGCAGGTAAAACTATCACAATCGCTGCTGCTGCAAAGGGCACAGCATCATCTATTAGCGCTGATGCTTCCGGTAACATCACTCTTACTTTAGATGGCGATGCTGCTAAAACATATACACAAGATGATATTAATAACCTTATCAAAAATGCAACACTCCCCGCATCTGCTTCTGGACTGAAAATTGAAATCAGTGGTGATATTAGTCTACAAGCCGACGGTGCAGGTACAATTGCTGCTGCTACTACAATTGCTGATGCAAAACAGGCTACTGCAACTGGCGGTGGTGTAACTGTTACATCTAACAAAGCAGGTATCGACACAAGAACACTTACTTTTGCAGCTGCTGGTACCATTGGAGCAACAGTTAATGCGGCTAATGGTAATGTTGCACTGAACTTGGATGCATCTAAGGCTTATAGCGCAAGTGAAATTAATGCAATGCTTGCTGATAGCGGTGCAGACATGACTGTTTCCTTTGATGGAACTTTGACAGGTACTGCTCTTTCAGGAAAAGGTGGCGGTACTGACACTGACGGCGTTTATGCACTTGGCGCTGATGGTACAGCAGGTGCAGGTCTTTCCTCAGGTGGCGGTCTGAAATTACAGATTGGTGATACAGCAGAAAAATTTAATCAATTATCCGTAAAGGTTGGAAGTATGAGTTCAACAGCACTGGGAATCGGTGCAATTGACATATCTACACAGACAGGTGCAGAAGCTTCTGTTCAATTGATTAAGGATGCAATCAACCAGGTTTCTTCTACACGCGGTGACTTGGGTGCTATCCAGAACCGTTTGGAGCACACAATCAACAACTTGAGTGTTACAACAGAAAACATGACAGCTGCTGAAAGCCGTATTCGTGACGTTGATATGGCAAAAGAAATGATGGACTTCACAAAGAATAACATCCTTACACAGGCTTCTCAGGCTATGCTTGCTCAGGCTAACCAGTTGCCTCAGGGTGTATTGCAGTTGTTACAGTAATTTTCAAAAAAATTTATTGCTTTACCGCAATAATCAAAGCCCATACCTTTGGTATGGGCTTTCTTAATCAATTGGAGCAAATTAAAACAAAATAGTGAGGTGGATGCCTTCTCGGCTTTAATTTTATCAGTTATTTTTGGTAGACACTAAATCGAGAGAGTGAGGGCTCTTTTTAAAAAAAGGTGATAGTGATGAAACCTATGTTGACGTTTATGTTAACTAGATAAATAAGTAACAATTTGTCATTGATAGTCCATTTTGCAACGAAAAATTATCGTTATTTTAAAGAGGTTGTTTCTAAAACAATCTATTCTCTTAGTAATTATGTAAAGAAAATACATGTCACAGTAACGTGGTAGAGTGTTGACTTTTTTGAAATGAAATGTTAGAATTAAAAACAATTTATTACATAAATTTTGGAATTTGTTTCTGATTATAAGAATAGCTAAATGCTATATTATAAAACTGAATCTTAGATACTTGGATGGAGTTTACCTTGATACTATAATAAAAAATC
The DNA here is from genome assembly GCA_002380805.1 of Clostridiales bacterium UBA4139. Lineage (GTDB taxonomy): Bacteria > Bacillota > Clostridia > Lachnospirales > Anaerotignaceae > Chakrabartyella. Next base: position 255,473 of record DFWH01000005.1, read on the forward strand.
CATTCACATCACGAATTATTCTTTGAAAATCTTACAAGGAGGATTTTTGCTATGCCTCTAACAAAAAACATCCTGATTGTTGATGATAACAGAATTAATCGGCAACTACTGTCCAAAATTCTGAGTGATACCTACACAGTAATGGAAGCCGAAAATGGTAAAGAAGCACTTGATCTATTACAAAAATCATATAAAAGCATTTCTGTAATTCTACTTGATATCGTTATGCCTATAATGAATGGGTATGAAGTATTAGCAGAGATTCACAGGGATGCTTTTTTGTCTAAAATTCCGGTTATTGTTACATCAGGCAATGAGGAAGTTGACGCCGAAGTAAAGGCTTTGTCCCTTGGGGCCCAGGACTTTATTCAGAAACCATATATACCAGATGTAATTAAGCACAGGGTTGCAAATACAATTTATTTGCGAGAGACTGCGGCAATCATTAATTCTGTTCAAAGAGATGCTTTAACAGGTTTATATTCCAAAGAATATTTTTATTGCTTAGTTGAAGAAGTTTTGCTTAATCATCCCGACAAAAAGTATGATATTATTTGCACAGATATTGAGCGATTCAAATTGGTAAACGAGTTATGTGGCATAAAAGAGGGGGACGCACTTCTCAAGTATGTTGCTCAAATGATTCAGAGTGAAGCAAACGACATAGGGATATGCGGTAGAATAGGCGGCGATATCTTTGCAATCATGGTGGAACATCAGGATGAGTACCATGAAGAAGATTTCATAGACGGCATAGAGTACATTAATGAGTTTAACTCTAATTTGCACTGCGTCATTAAATATGGGATCTATGTTATTGAAGACAGGACATTGCCTGCTGACATTATGTGTGATCGTGCCCGTTTGGCCGTAGAATCCATTAAGGGAAAATATAAAACCTATTTTTCATATTATGATGATACGATTCGACAGGACCTTTTGGACGAGCAGTTCATAATATCAAATATGAAATCTGCATTGCTTAATGAAGAGTTTGTTGTTTATTTTCAGCCGAAATTCGATCTGGTTTCGGAGCAGATATGTAGTGCTGAGGCACTAGTAAGATGGATGCATCCTGTAAAAGGTATGATTCCGCCAAACCGCTTTATCAAATCCTTTGAAAAAAATGGGTTTATTACTGATTTGGATTTTTATGTTTGGGAGCAAACTTGCAAATGGATTCGCTCGTGGATAGATAGAGGAAACACACCAATTCCTGTATCAATTAATATGTCAAGGGCGGATATTTATAATCCGCAAATTGATTCTATTTTGCTATCTTTGCTTAACAAATATAATTTAACCCCCAACAATATTTTTCTTGAAATTACAGAAACTGCCTATACTGAAAATTCAGAACAGATGGTAGAGGTCGTTAAAAGACTTAAAAAAATAGGTTTTATTATTGAAATGGATGACTTTGGTAGCGGCTATTCATCCTTGAATATGTTATCCGAACTTCCTATTGATGTAATAAAACTCGACATGCGTTTTATGCAAAACGAAGATAGTTCAAGAAATAAACGAAGCATCATGAGTTTTGTTATTAGCCTTGCCAAATGGATGGGGCTTTTGGTTATCGCTGAGGGAGTAGAAACTGAGGAGCAGGTTAATCTCCTAAAGGTCCTTGGATGCCAAAGAGTTCAGGGTTATTATTTTTCAAAGCCACTGCCAGTGGATTTATTCGAAGAGTTAATAACCAGGGTAAACTTAAACAATTTTGGTGTTAACAATTCAAGAGAAACACTCATTGCTGGCGATGCTTTAGACAATAATATGCTAGGTTCGGATTTAGAAAAAAGGGTAATGCTGATATATGATGCCAACTCCCTTGAATTTTCTTCATTTTGTGGCGTGTTCAAACAAAGATTTTCTATCAAAACGGCAACAACATTGGAAGACTCTACTCTTGTTATCTGTAAACAGAAAACTAAAATCGCAATTATGATTTTTACAATTACAAATGATATTTCCCTAGACGAAATTTCAGCAATGATATTTCTTTGTAAGAGTTATGATATTCCTGTGATTACGATTCATAACGATACAGAACTTGTTAGACTTGTTGTTTCCCTCGGTGCTCTCGATTGCATTGTAAAGCCATATCTGGTTGAAACGCTAGAAAATAGAATAGAAAATACATTATGTCGTATGCTGGTATCACAGTTCCAAAAAGACGCTAAAATTGACGATGCTATAACGGAAATGAGAAGCCGAGCCGAAGTTGATTTTCTATCAGGACTGCTAAATAGATCAGAACTGAAAATCAGAGTTCAGGATTTTTATGATCAGAAGAATGGCAATGATGGCGCATTTGTTCTTATAGATATTGACCATTTTAAATCTATCAATTTAGCAATGGGATACGGTATGGGAGATAAGGTTCTTTGTGCTGTTGGTGAAATGCTCGTTTCAATTTTTGAAGAAACTAATATAGTAAGTCGTATTGATAGCGACCTGTTTGCCGTATTTATTCCATATAAAATTGACCACTCTGCACTGGAACGGAAGTTAGAAAAAGTATGCCATTCTATTGCATACAATAAATCTAATGTGAACCTAACACTCACCTGTTCCGTAGGTGTTTGTTTCACACCAGAACACGCCTTGAACTTTGATGATCTTTACAATTATGCCGATATTGCACTCTTAAATGCGAAAAAAGATCGCAGAAAACATTTTGTTGTTTTTGAGGAAGGAATGAAAATTCCTCTAAATGAAAAGGTGGAGGAAAAGGCACTTACGTTGTTGGATGATGTATCAGATGCTATGTTTGTCTGCGATGCTCTCACCAGTGAAATTATCTATATTAACGAAACTGCTTGCAAAATTATCAACAAGAATAGAAATAGCTGTATGGGAGCTAGATGCTATCAGCTTTTCTGGGATAGCTGTAAAAATTGTGACTTCTGTTACCAGGTAAATAAGCATAACCTCTCGTTTTATGAAGAAGATACATATTTAAAAGATGGAAAAACAAAAATCCATTTAAAGGCTAAAGTCGGAGAATGGGATGGGAATAAAGTGAAAATTCATTATCTCCAAAAGCAGAATTAGTCTCCAAAAAAATAGATCTACATACTATAAGTATGTAGTCAATATATCAACCGATTTTAAATTGTATTATTTTAAAATAGAGGTTGGTATGGCGTTATAGAACTTTTATGCAAAGGGGTAAATCATACTTACAAATGAATAAAAAGCCACGCTTGAGTAGAAAATATTAGGGGGAGTCAATTGTGGAGAAGGTTATTGTTAAACAAGACATTTATAACGAACAAGGGATTCTTTTAATTGCAAAGGATACTGAAATCGAGCTGACCGAAGAGAGATTATACTTACTTAATAAAATAGGAAGAGCGGAGGAACTTTTCAAGCCGGTGGAAAATGACACCTATGAAGAGCCACCTCCTAAGGTTTCTAATATTGAAGATCAAACAAAAACAATCATTGAAAAGCGAATAAAAGACATAACCAGTTTGTACACCACAATTGATTTGGAGGTTTTACAAAAATCAACAGATGTCATTAACTATATCGTCTATGAATGCAAAGGAGAAGAGTGGCACCGATACATTGTGCTTCAACACTCTTATGTAGATTGGCTTTACGAACACGCCATTAACACCGCAATTATAAGTTATCTCATAGGAAATGCCCTTGGGTATGATGAAAAAAGATTACACAGTTTGTGTTTAGGGGCAATTTTCCATGATATTGGCATGACCTTACTGCCAAAGGAGATTTTGGATAAGCCCTCAAAATTGACAAATGTAGAATATCATATCATTAAAAACCATAGTGAAATGGGTTATGCGCTTCTTAGTAGTTTTCAGATTCCCGAAGTTAGCAAGCAGATCATTTTGCAGCACCACGAACGTTTAGATGGTTCCGGTTATCCTCAGAGACTAAAAGGGGATGAACTGTTGGAAGAGTCTTTAATTGTCATGGTTGCCGAATATTTTGACACAGCCACTACCCAACGTAGCTATAAGGCTGCTGAAAAGGCTAGCAATGTTCTAAAACGTATGGACTTAGCAAAAAATATTTTGCCCAACTATATTGTTAAAATTATGAAGGAAATGCTTACCGAAGATTTATTATAATTTTATCCCGCCTAATTTATCTGAATATAAAAAAATAGCATTTTATTACCAGTCCTACTAAAATTAAAATTTAGAATACTACTTTCAGCCTCATTTGGAATACTTCCTAATGGGGATTTTTTTGTGTTGTAATGGTAAAAAAGCACCGAGTTTTAGAAAATAGCTCAAAAAAGACTAATGAAAATGCAAAAAAGTTGAATATTACTTTATAAATAAGGTTGATTTTGTATTAAAAAAAAGATTTTCTAAAAAAAACAACATTTTTGACGAAGAATAATTGCATAGGGAAGAAGGCTGTGCTAAAATATAACGATGTTTAAATAAAGAAATGATTGGAGTTTGTTATGAAACAAAAGATTGAAAATATCAGGAACGTGGCAATCATCGCCCACGTTGATCATGGTAAAACAACGCTGGTAGACCAGTTATTGCGTCAGAGCGGTATTTTTCGTTCTAACCAAGTAGTGCAGGAACGTGTTATGGATAGCGGTGATATTGAACGTGAAAGAGGCATTACCATTCTTTCTAAAAATACTGCAGTAAATTTCAATGATACTAAGATTAATATTATTGATACCCCCGGGCATGCGGATTTCGGTGGCGAGGTTGAGCGTGTATTAAAGATGGTAGATGGCGTTGTTTTGGTTGTTGACGCTTTTGAAGGCCCTATGCCTCAAACAAAATTTGTTTTACGCAAAGCATTGGAGTTAAATCATCCTGTTGTTGTTTGTGTAAACAAAGTTGACCGTCCTGAAGCTCGTCCTGATGATGTGGTAGACGAAGTTTTGGAACTTTTTATGGAACTGGATGCAAATGACCAGCAGTTGGATTCTCCTTTTGTTTTTGCTTCTGCAAGAGGTGGCTATGCTTCCACTGACTCTTCTGCAAGAGAAGGGGATATGATGCCTTTATTTGAGACAATTATCAACCACATCCCCGGTCCAAGTGGTGATTTGGATGAGCCTTTGCAGGGATTAATCTCTACCATCGATTATAGCGAATATGTAGGTCGAATCGGTATTGGTAAAATTGAAAACGGCACCATTCATGTAAATGATGAAGTTGTTGTTTTGAATATGCATAATGAAGATATGCAAAAGAAGGTGCGTATTACAAAGCTTTATCTTTTTGAAGGACTTCAGAGGGTAGAGGTAAAAGAGGCAAGCGTTGGTAATATCGTTGCCATCAGTGGTATCGAAAATATTATGATTGGTGATACAATTTGTTCACCCGAAAAACCAGAAGCGTTACCTTTTGTTAAGATTTCCGAACCCACATTGTCCATGAACTTCTCTGTAAATGACAGCCCTTTTGCAGGACAGGATGGTAAATTTGTTACTTCCCGTCAGCTTAGAGATAGATTATTCAAAGAATTAAACACTGATGTAAGCCTTAGAGTTGAGGATACAGAGTCTATGGATTGTATGCGTATTTCCGGTAGAGGTGAATTGCATCTTTCCATTTTGATTGAAACATTGCGTCGTGAAGGCTATGAATTCCAAGTTTCTAAGCCAGAAGTTTTATTAAAAGAAATCGAAGGTAAGCAGTGCGAACCAATGGAAGCAGTAACCATTGATGTACCTGAAGAATTCGTTGGTAACGTAATTGAAAAGCTTGGTTCCAGAAAAGGTGAAATGACAAATATGTACCCTGCTAAGGGTGGTTATACTCGCTTGGAATTCAGCATTCCTGCTAGAGGTTTGATTGGTTATCGTAACGAATTTATGACGGATACAAAAGGTAACGGTATTTTGAATTCTCTTTTTGATGGATATGAACCTTATAAAGGTGAAATTCCTACCCGTTCTCAAGGCTCTTTGGTTGCCTTCGAAAGCGGTGATGCAATCACTTATGGTTTATATAATGCTCAGGAAAGAGGTAGCTTGTTTATCGGTGCTGGCGTGAAAGTATATGAAGGCATGATTGTTGGTAGAAATGCTCGTGTTGACGATATGGATATTAACGTTTGCAAGAAAAAACAGCTTACAAATACACGATCCTCCGGTTCCGATGATTCTTTGCGTCTGACACCTCATATTCAGATGTCACTGGAACAGTGCATGGAATTCATCAGTGAGGATGAATTGTTAGAAGTAACACCACTGAACTTGCGTATGCGTAAGAAAATTTTGGATAACAACTTACGTAGAAAGCAAAGAGCACGTAGCAACTAATTTTTAGAACAGTGAAGCATGAGGTGCGATATGGCAGAAAGAACAAAAAGAAAAGGTTCCTTTGTCAAACAGGCCGCCATTTTAGCGACGGCTGGTATCCTTGTACGCTTTTTAGGCTTTGTATACCGTGTTCCTCTCACCAATATGATTGGAGATCAAGGAAATGGCATTTATAGTGCAGGTTATTATATCTACACTTTCTTGCTGATTCTTTCATCGGCGGGCCTACCTGCTGCAATTTCAAAAATGGTTTCTGAGCGAATTGCGGTTAAGCAATATCGAAATGCCCATAGAGTCTTTCAGGGAGCTTTGATTGTTTCAGGCTCCCTTGGCTTGTTGTTTGCAGTTTTACTTGGTGTTTTTGGGCAACAGGTGGCAAACTGGGCCAATGCTCCTGAAAGCTATTATTGTATTTTAACCTTATCGCCCACCATTTTTATAGTTGCCGTAATGTCGGCATACAGGGGTTATTTTCAAGGTATGAACACTATGGTTCCAACGGCAATTTCTCAAATTGTGGAACAAGTTTTTAATGCTTTCTTTAGTGTTTATCTTGCGTATGTGTTCCTTAGTTTTGGTGTAAGTGCAGGACAAAAGAATATTCCCATGGGGGCAGCGGGGGGTACAGCTGGAACTGGCATTGGTGCATTAGCCGGCCTCTTAGTGGTTATGTTTAGTTATTTTCTAATCAGACCTACCATTGTGAAGAAGGTTAGACGTTGCCATCAGCCCTTTGAAGAAAGCTATGCTGACACATCAAAACAACTGTTAAAAACAGCATGGCCAATCATTGCTGGCACCGCGGTTTTTAGTATTACAAATTTGATTGATATGAATATGGTTACCCGTATTTTAGAAACCACAGGCTTTTCTCATAGTGAAGCCATGGATTTATATGGCCAGCTTTCTGGCAAATATGTTACATTGACAACATTGCCTGTTTCTATTTCCACGGCTTTGGCAACGGCGGCTTTACCCAGTATTGCTGCTTCGGCAAAGCTAAAAGAATTTAAGCAAGTTCGCCGAAAGATGAACTTAACATTTCGTATCTCTATGATCATTTCTGTGCCTGCTGCTGTGGGCATTGGTGTTTTGGGTGGTCCAATTATCCACATGTTGTTTCCCATGGCATCCGATGGTGGGGTCTTGTTGACAGTTGGTTCTATTTCAATATTATTTCTTGCCTTATGCCAAACGGCAACTGGGATTTTGCAGGGCATAGGACATATTAAGGTGCCTGTTGTCGGAGCCATTTTGGGTGCAATTACGAAAATAATTTTGAACTATCTGTTAATTGGTATCCCAGAATTAAATGTCTTAGGTGCCGTTTTATCAACCACAGGGTGCTATTTGGTTGCAGCTGTGTTTGATGTAATTATGTTATCAAGAATAACAAATGTTAAATTTGATATGATGGGAACATTATTAAAGCCCATTGCCGGAGCCATTGTTATGGGGGTTGCCGCATTAGCTTCATATCATGTAATAAATATGGTTTATCCCAGCAATACCATTGCCACATTAGTATCCATCGTTTTTGCTATGGGTATTTATGGAATGGTCATGTTATTGATTGGTGGAATTACCGAGGAGGACTTAAACAGCCTACCTATGGGCAAGAAAATGGTTCTAATATTGAAAAAATTCCGTATGCTCTAAAATAAAGCCTCGAATTGCTGAATATCAGTATTTCGGGGTTTTTATATACTTAAAAATAGGAATGGTACAGAAAGACACTACACTGGTATTACCTGACAAAGCAACTTTTGCAGTTATCTATCTGATGGTTTTCAAGTGGACGGAGATTTAATAAACAATCACTCCAATGGGTCTTAGGTAAAAAAATTATATATAACCATTGATAGTCCGGAAATTACTTTCCAAAAAACGAATTGTATCACTAAAACCTGACTAAGGTTTACTATGTTAAACCTTAGAATATAAAGGCGATTTATGCAGAATGAGTTGCGCATTTTAACCATATCTATTAGCAAATAAAGTGAAAACTCTATACGAAAAAACCCCTTTTAAAACTTGCAAAAATGCACTATAATAATAGAAAGTAGACAAAGAGAAGAAAAGGTAAGGTAAACCCCGTTTAAGGCCTTTGATACTTCTCTTTTTTTCGTTTAATGGGTAGCCTGACCTTACTTAATAGTTTTATTTTGTTAGCTGTTTTGAAGTTTTTTTTGAGTAGACATAATATAAAATTAAGAATTAATATAATAATATATCCCTTTTGCTTTTATTTGGTTTTAGAAAGAAGGTGACATGATGTTTGATATTAGTGAAGAATTAAAAAAACTGCCGCAAAAACCCGGTGTTTATCTTATGAAGAATGAAAAAGGAGAAATCATTTACGTCGGGAAAGCTATTAATTTGAAAAATAGAGTTCGACAATACTTCCAAAGCAGTAAAAACCAAACTGCTAAAACACGAGCCATGGTTCCTCAAATTGTAGAGTTTGAATATATTATTACGGATTCGGAATTGGAAGCCTTAATTTTAGAATGTAACCTAATTAAGCAACATGAACCATATTACAACATCATGCTAAAGGATGATAAATCCTATCCTTATATAAAAGTAACTGTTCAGGAGGATTTCCCACGCATTTTTGTTACACGACGGATGGACAAGGATAAAGCAAAGTATTATGGTCCCTATACCGATGCATTGGCAGTAAAGGAAACCGTTGAAACACTGCATAAGCTTTTTCCCATTAGAAAGTGTAAGAAAAACCTTCCGAAAGAAATCGGAAGAGAGCGTCCCTGTCTGAATCATCATATTGGACAATGCTTGGCACCATGTAGTGGCGCAATTTCTTCCCAAGATTATAAAGAGTTTGTCAAAGATGCTATGGATTTTCTTGAAGGAAAGCATGATGGAATTCGCAAAAAAATGGAAGCGGAGATGGCTCAAGCCGCTGAAAACATGGAGTTTGAAAAGGCGGCAGCATTAAGAGATAAAATTAGAGCGGTGCAAAGCATTGCCCAAAAACAGAAAATGGCTAATATGTCATTGGGTGATGCCGATGTAATTGCAATGGTTCGTGCTTATCATGAATGTCTGGTTCAAGTGTTCTTTGTTCGTGATGGTAAAATGACTGGTCGAGAGAATTTCACTATGACTGCCCCAGAAGAACAAAGTAGAAGTGAAATATTAACAGCCTTTGTGCAACAGTTTTACACTGGTACTGCCTATATTCCCAAGGAAATAATACTGCAAGAGGATCTGATTTTGGAAGAAAAAGAGCTCTTAACCCAATACCTCAGCGAAAGAAGAGGGGCAAAGGTGACTTTTACCGTTCCTATAAAAGGCGAAAAAGAAAAACTAGTGGAACTCGCTTATAAAAACGCTTTGCTCATATTTGAACAGTTTGGCGAGAGGTTGCGCAGGGAAGAGCAACGCACAAAAGGTGCAATGGAAGAGCTGAGGCAGGCTTTGTCCATTCCCGAAACAATACGACGCGTCGAAGCTTATGACATCTCAAATACACAAGGTTTTGAGTCCGTTGGTTCCATGGTTGTATTTGAGGATGGAAAATCCAAAAATAGTGACTACCGAAAGTTTCGTATCAAAACTGTTGTTGGGGCAAATGATTATGCTTCTATGAAAGAAGTCATTACCCGACGGCTTAATCATGCTTTGAAGGAAAAAGCCGAAGGTGCAACCAGCAGTTTTACTCGTCTACCCGATTTGATATTCATGGATGGTGGTAAGGTGCAAGTTCGTGCGGCAGAAGAAGTTTTAACGTCCTTTGGTATGAACATTCCCGTTTGCGGCATGATAAAAGATGAAAAACATCGCACACGAGGGCTTTTATATGGTGGAGAAGAGATCAAAATTCCTTTTACCTCGGAGGGATTTAAACTTCTAACCAGAATACAGGATGAAGTACATCGTTTTGCCATTACTTATCACAGGAAACTTCGTCAGGAAAAAGGGTTACATTCCGTTTTGGATGACATTAAAGGGATTGGCGAAGTTCGCAGAAAAGCTCTGATGCGCCACTTTGGGTCAATCGAAGATATTGCTAAGGCAGAAGTGGGTGACCTGTTGGAGGTAACTGAAATGAATATACCTTCTGCTGAACAGGTTTATGCCTTTTTCCATAGTGATGAATTGCAAATTTAAACAATATCAGTTATGATAACAATAAGTACGAGCTTAGCGTGTTAGGAGGTTTTCATGTACAGTGCACAATTAACAAAAATTGTAGAAGAATTTCAGTTAGAAACCATTTTACCGGAGATAGACATTTCTGGCAGAGTAATTACTCGCAAAGAGATTAACCGACCTGCATTGCAGTTAACAGGTTTTTATCATCGGTTTGATAATGATAGATTACAAATTATCGGTCGGGTAGAGCATAGCTATTTGCAAACTTTGGATGCCCGTGCCAGAGATGAGGCAATATGCCATTTATTTGAATGTCATATTCCTTGCCTAATCATTTGTAAGAACCAAGAAGTTTTTCCGGAGATGATTTACTACGGAAGAAAGTATAATGTGCCAATTTTTAGAACCTGTAAAACTACCACAGATTTTGCTGCTGAAATGATTATGTGGTTAAGAGGTGAGTTGGCAGATCGTGTTATGATGCACGGTGTTTTGGTAGATATATATGGTGAAGGTGTTTTAATCACAGGAGCCAGCGGTATTGGCAAAAGCGAAACTGCCTTAGAGCTGATTAAAAGAGGCCACCGTTTGATTGCAGATGATGCAGTTGAAATCAAAAAAATTGCTGATCAAACCCTCGTTGGCACTTGCCCAGAGCTGATACGCTATTTGATTGAGCTTCGTGGTATTGGTATTATTAACGTAAAAGAATTGTTTGGTATCGGTGCAGTTAAGCAAGTTAAATCCATTGACCTCGTAATAAAACTTGAAATTTGGGATGGAAATAAATGCTCCTACGACCGTCTTGGTCTGAGCGAGGAATATATAGAAATTTTAGAGAATAAAGTACTTTGTAATACCATTCCCATACGTCCAGGCAGAAACGTTGCTGTTATTTGCGAATCTGCGGCGATTAGCAATCGTCAAAAGAAAATGGGGAATAATACTGCAAAAGAATTTGAACAGAGGATTTTGCAAAACAACCATACTGAGACAAAGTAGGAAGGTGACTATATGGATTCAGTAGTAGAAGCTTTACGCAATAAAATAGGTCAAGATTCTGTTTTAACGGGGGAACCAATGAGTGGTCATACCACATTTCGCACTGGTGGTCCCGCTGATATTTTTATTATGCCAGGTTGCGCAGAGGATGTGAAAACAAGCATCCAAATATTAAAGGATTTTGAAGTTCCATTCATGGTGATCGGTAACGGTAGCAATCTTTTGGTTAGTGACAAAGGCATCCGTGGGGCGGTTATCCAAATTGGTGGAAAAATGTCTGGTGTAGAAGTTGATGGAGAGAATGTGTATGCCGAAGGCGGTGTTCTTTTGGCTGCATTGTCGGCAAAGGTAGCAGAAAATGCACTAAGTGGCCTAGAATTTGCTTCTGGTATACCTGGCACCATCGGTGGAGCTGTAACCATGAACGCAGGTGCTTATGGTGGCGAAATGAGAGATGTTCTGGTCTCAGTGGAAGTGCTGACAAAAGACTTAGAAATCAAGACCATCCCAGTAAAGGACTTAGAATTATCTTACCGCCATAGTATTTTGCCCACAGAGGGGTATATTCTTTTAAGGGCAACCCTTAAATTGATAAATGGTAATCCTGAGGCGATTAGGTCCAGATTAACAGAACTTTCGGAACAAAGACGGGAAAAACAGCCATTGCAATATCCTAGTGCAGGCAGTACCTTTAAGCGTCCAGAAGGTTATTTTGCAGGAAAATTGATTCAAGATGCTGGCTTAAAGGGCAAATCCATCGGAGGAGCGCAGGTTTCCGAAAAGCACGCCGGATTTGTGATAAACACAGGGAAAGCAACCACACAAGATATCCTTGACTTAATTACATTTTGCCAGAAAACTGTGCATGAGAAATTTGGTGTTTGGCTAGAAACTGAAGTGAAAATCGTTGGGGAGTTCTAACAGCACTACAAAGGAGAAGATTTCGTATGAGATTTGTTATTGTTACAGGTATGTCCGGAGCAGGAAAGTCATCTGTTTTAAAGTTTTTGGAAGACATTAACTTTTTCTGCGTGGATAACTTACCACCTGCATTAATACCGAAGTTTGCCGAACTTTGTTATGATCAGGAAGGCGAAATAGAGCGTGTTGCCATGGGGGTAGATATCCGCGGAGGAAAGTTGTTTAACGACCTATTTCATGTTTTATTTACCTTAGAAGAAAAAGGATACCAATACGAAATAATTTTTCTAGATGCCTCAGATAATGCCCTAATCAAGCGTTACAAAGAGACACGCCGTAGCCACCCCCTTTCAAAAAAAGGTTCTATTGAAGATGGAATTCATCAAGAGAGGGAGATGCTCAAAGAAGTAAAGAGCCGAGCAACCTATATTTTAGATACGACAAATGTTCTTACAAGGGAATTGAAGGCTCAAATCAATCGTATTTTTGTAGAAAACCAGCATTTTGAAAGCCTTGTGGTTACGGTTTGCTCTTTTGGTTTCAAATACGGAATACCTGTGGATAGCGACTTGGTGTTTGACGTACGATTCTTACCCAACCCCTTTTATATTCATGAATTAAAAGAGTTGACTGGTAATGATGCACCGGTAAGTGATTATGTCATGGCATTTCAGGAAAGCAAGGACTTCTTGAATAAATTAGTAGAGATGGTCGAATTTTTGTTGCCTCTCTATGTAAAAGAGGGGAAAAACAGTTTGGTGATTAGCATTGGTTGCACGGGCGGCAAACATCGCTCGGTAACTTTGGCCAATGCTTTATACAACGCTTTGGATAAAGACAAGCATACTCTTTTGTTAAAACATAATGACATTGAAAAGGATTCTCGACATAAAAAATGAGCCAAAATTTCATAAGGTCATAAAAACATGGAAGGAGGCGTAAATTTGTCATTTTCATCTAAGGTAAAGCAAGAGTTGTTCCAACATTTTGGGAATGGGAGACACTGTAAAATTGCTGAACTTTCAGCTATTGTAAATATTTGTGGACAGATTGCATTTTTTAACGATCATTTTTGTATAAAAATCCAAACCGAGAATTATCTCGTTGCGAAAAAATGCTTTACATTATTGCAAAATACTTTTAATATTAACAGTGAAATATTTATCAAATCCGGCGGTAAAAAACGCAGGTCCAAGGTCTATGTTCTTTTACTAAAAGATGCTGACCAAGTTGAAAGGTTGCTTAGGGCAACTGGTATCTGGTTGACCGAGAATGGTGTGCCGACCATTCGAAATAAAATGTATCCCACCGTAGTCAGCGGTATCTGCTGCCGACGTGCATATATTCGGGGCGCATTTATTTCCGTTGGCTCGGTAAACAATCCTGAAAAAAATTATCATCTTGAGTTTGTATTACCTACTATGGAGTTGGCAACACAGCTTCGAGACCTAGTGAATACCTTTGGTCTTGACTCAAAGGTGGTAGAACGCAAAGACCATTTTGTTGTGTACCTTAAAGAAGGCGAGCAAATTGTAGATTTGCTTAATATCATGGGTGCCCATATCGCATTAATGGATCTGGAAAATGTTCGTATTGTAAAAGAAATGCGAAATGATATTAACAGAAAAGTAAATTGCGAGACAGCTAATCTTAATAAAGTAGTATTGGCTGCGGTCAAACAGCTGGAGGATATTACATATATCCAACAATCCATCGGGCTTGAAAAGCTTCCGAGGCAATTAGAAGAAGTGGCAAGACTCCGGTTGGAATATCCAGATATCAGCCTAAAAGAATTGGGAACTTATTTAGCAGAACCGGTAGGTAAATCCGGTGTGAATCACAGACTGCGAAAAATCAGCAACTTAGCAGAAACGCTCAGAGAGGGTAAGGGTGAAGAAAAATGACACAGAGAACAGTGACAATCAAAACATCTTTAGATGCAAGACAGGCAGCTTATTTTGTGCAGACAGCAAGTAAGTTTAACTCTGAAATTCAAGTAAGTGTAGAAGAGAGAAAAATTAATGCAAAAAGCATCATGGGTACCATTGCGTTGAACATGAGAGAAGGCCAAACTGCAACAATCATTGCAGATGGAGCAGACGAGGCAGTAGCTGTTGAAGAATTGGCAGCAGTTTTATGCTAAGCAATTATTTTAATTTATAATTTTACCGCCCTTCGAAAATCCGAAGGGCTTTTTCTATGTTGACAAAAAACATCTTTTAGAATACTCAAGCCATATAATGGATAATGGATTTCAAAAAAGAAGCGTTGAAGTCTGATTTTCAAAATCATAAATATAAAAAACTGCACTGCCGTATTTCTTTTAGGCAGTGCAGTCTATTTTTTTAGGAACGAGGTGGTCTAGGGCCTTCAAATTGATAGTAGTCGGTTTTAATTCGACCATTGAATAATTTTCTTTTCTTATCTGCCTTACGGCCAAATAAAGTTTCAAAGTATTCCATAGAGGTAATCAGATAAGTGGACCAAGTATAATCCATTTTCATTGTCCCACCCAAGGCACGGTACATCTCCTCAACTTCTTTCAATTCACCAATACGTTCACCGTAAGGTGGATTTGTAATTACCACACCATATTTACCTGGCAGCGTGATATCCTGTGAAGGCTTAACCTCAAAAGTGATGCAATCATCTACACCTGCTTTTTCCGCATTTTCCTTTGCCAAGGCAATAGCATGGGGGTCAATATCACTGCCATAAATTTGGGGCATAACATCATAATCAATGGCCTGGTATGCCTCTGCACGCACTTTTTTCCATAGTTCTTTCCCAATGCGATTCCACTCTTCACAGGCAAACTTTCTCTGCAAGCCTGGTGCAATATTTCTTGCGATCATGGCAGCTTCAATGGGGATTGTGCCTGAACCGCAGAAGGGGTCAAGGAGAATTCGGTCTTTTCGCCAATAGCTTAGTTGCACCATGGCAGATGCAATAGATTCTTTCAAAGGTGCATCCAAAGCTTTTGCACGATATCCCCTCATATGCAATCCAGAACCACTGGTATCAATTGCCAGAGTTACAACATCTTTTAAAATACCAACTTGAATGGTGTATGAAGCACCTGTTTCATCAAACCAGTCG
Source organism: Clostridiales bacterium UBA4139 (assembly GCA_002380805.1). Lineage (GTDB taxonomy): Bacteria > Bacillota > Clostridia > Lachnospirales > Anaerotignaceae > Chakrabartyella. The sequence continues at coordinate 270,897 of DFWH01000005.1, forward strand.
GTTTTATATTTTTCTTTTAGTTTTTCAACAACGGCTTTTTTTACAATTGCCTGGCAATCAGGAACACTGAATAGGGTGGACTTTACGGATTTACCAACAACAGTAAATTTTCCATCCTCCGGAATCCAGTCTCCCCAAGGCAGGGCTTTTGTCTGATCAAATAATTCGGTAAAAGTTACAGCAGTAAAGCTACCCATTTTAATCCACACACGACCGGCACAGCGAAGCCAAAGGTTTGCTTTTACGATGTCTTCTTCATTCCCAGTAAACTCGACTCTGCCATCAGATGTTTGAATATTTTGAAATCCTAAGGCTTGGCACTCACGCTTAACAACAGATTCGAGCCCAAAGGTTGTACTTGCAATTAATTGTATACTCATTATTTTAACTCCGTTCATATTTTTCGATATTATACCATAAAAGGGGAACAACTAGGCATACAGCAAAATAAATTATAGACAGATATTTCGTTTATCTTATTATATCTCCAGAATCTTTTTTACTAGCAAAAAATGTTGTATTCCTTGAAAAAGCTATTGAAACAAAAAACATAGATCCTAAATTGATCTGGATTTTTTTCGTTTCATTTTTCGGGAGACAATTTTAATGTGCAAAGCCTGTTTTCCAATTCAGTTTTCACATTATATCATGAATTTAGACAAATCTAAAGGAATTCCTTAGATATTTGTTAGAAAAGATTAAAATCTCTTGATTAAAAATTGGAAAAACGGTATTATATTGTTTACGTAAGAAAATTAAGAAACGAGGAGAATTATGTATAAACTATTAAAGACTTGCGGAAGGGCGAAACGAGGCGAGTTTCATACACCTCATGGCGTGATTCAGACCCCTGTTTTTATGAATGTAGGCACATTGGCTGCAATCAAAGGTGCGCTTTCAACAGAGGATTTGGAGCAGTTGAAATGCCAAGTTGAGCTTTCCAATACCTATCACTTACATTTGCGCCCCGGCGATAAGGTTGTAAAACAGCTGGGTGGGCTTCATAAGTTTATGGTTTGGGACAAGCCTATTTTGACAGACTCCGGCGGCTTTCAAGTGTTTTCACTAACTTCCCTAAGAAAAATTACCGAAGAGGGGGTTTATTTTAGCTCTCATATAGACGGTAGAAAGATTTTTATGGGTCCGGAAGAAAGCATGCAAATTCAGTCAAATCTTGCCTCCACCATTGCCATGGCGTTTGACGAGTGTATTGGCATTCCCGCAGAGCGTCCTTATGTGGAGGCCTCCGTTGCTCGTACTACCCGTTGGCTGGAACGTTGCAAAAAGGAAATGACAAGATTAAATAACTTGGATGATACCATTAATAAGATGCAAATGCTTTTCGGTATTAACCAAGGTGCTATTTACCCCGACATCCGCATTGAGCATGCCAAACGAATTTCAGAGTTGGATTTGGATGGTTACGCAGTTGGTGGTCTTGCAGTTGGTGAGACCCATGCTGAAATGTACCACATACTTGAAGAGGTTGTGCCTTATTTGCCTCAAAACAAACCAACCTATCTAATGGGTGTTGGTACACCAGAAAACATACTGGAATCAGTAGAAAGAGGTGTTGACTTCTTCGACTGTGTTCTACCCGCAAGAAATGGACGTCATGCCCATGTCTACACGAACAGCGGTAAGCTGAACCTGTTGAATGCGAAATTTGAACTGGATGATACCCCCATTGATGAAACCTGCGACTGCCCGGTATGCCGCAGATACACCAAGGCATATATCCGCCATCTATTTAAGGCAAAAGAAATGCTTGCCATGCGCTTATGCGTTATGCATAATCTATATTTCTTCAACACAATGATGGAAGAAATCAGACTTGCTTTGGATGAGGATAGGTTCCCTGAGTATAAAAAGGCAAAATTGGAGGGTTTCGAGAAGGCGAAAGGGAAATAATTCCTTGACGTAAAATTGAAAATTATATATAATTATCACGTTACCTTGTTAAAGGCTTGAAGCAAGATATCATGTTTCAAGCGAATGAAGAAAATATGTTAGGAGAGATACAAATGTCATTCGTACCTTTTTTATTAGAAACAAGCACTACCATTTTACCAAGTAGCGGTGGAAGCACAAGTACCACAACAGCTGCGGCAAGTTCCGGCATATTTGGTAACCCCATTATGTTAATTGTTGCATACTGCGTTCTTCTTGTAGTTGTAATGTATTTCCTTTCTGTAAGACCAAACCAGAAAAGAGAAAAGAAGATGGCGGAATTGAGAAATTCCATCACTGTTGGTGATTCAATTATTACAAACAGCGGTCTGTTTGGTAAAGTTGTAGATGTAACTTATGAATGCTTCATTATCGAATTTGGTATGAACAAAGGCGTTCGCGTTCCAGTTATTAAGAGCGAAGTTTTTGCTAAGAGAGAACCAAACTTATCCAACGAAGCACCTGTACAGATTGAAGAACCTAAAAAGAAAAAAGGCCTTTTCCGTCGTGGTGAAGAATAATTGATTCAAAGACTCTATGTTTTTCATAGAGTCTTTTTTGTTGAAAGTATACAAATGCGGGACAAAAATGGCCCACGCAAGAAAATTGTAATTTCATAAAAAGATATGCTGTAAACGTTGGTATATTAAGGAAAAGAGGGCTTTTTTATATTCTATGATGAAAATGTTTTGGTAAAAAATGACATCATCTTTCACAAACAGCCAATACGAATGTCAGTTTTATATATAAGAATCGTATAAAATAACTGTGTTTGTCGTAAAATAACAAACAAATATGACAACTTATTATCCAAAGGATGGTAATTTATTGACAAAATTGAGCATTCAGGGTAAAATATTCATGTACAAAGGCTCGTATTTCTTACGGGCATTTGTAAATTCTAGTCAAATAAATATGCAAAAAGAAAGGGAGAAAGACTATGAAAAAATTGCTTTCCATGCTTCTTGCTTCTGCACTGACAGTTTCTATGCTGGCTGGTTGCGGTGGCAGTAACGACGCAACTAAAGGCACTGATGGTGCTGATGCCGCTGATGGCGACAAAAAGGTTTACAAAGTTTGTAACTTAGTAAATGGTAACTTGGGTGACAAATCCTTCTTTGACTCTGCTGAAGCAGGCTTAGCTAAATTGGCTGCTGATGGCAGAATCGAGTACACAACCATTGAAATGGGTGGAACAACAGAGGACGAAGCAAAATGGCAGGGTTACTTGGAAGAAGTTTCCGCATCTGCTGAATATGATCTGATTGTATGTGGTACATACCAGATGCCAGATTATTTAAAGAATGTAGCAGAACAGTATCCTGACCAGAAATACCTCATCTATGATGATACAACTCATGTATTGCCTAACGTTGCAAACTTAAGCTATGCTCAGAACGATTTGGGCTACTTAGTTGGTGTTTACGCAGGTGCTATGACAACAGAAACAAGCCTTGAAGGTATTAATGAAGATGCAGTTGTTGGTTTTGTTGGCGGCGTTGATAGCCCTGTAATCAACGACTTCTTGTACGGCTTCATCTTGGGTGCTCAGAAAGCTAACCCTGACATCAAAGTAGATACAAGATATGTAAATAGCTATGTTGACCCTGCAAAGGCAAAAGAATTAGCTGAATCCATGATCAATGATAAAAAATGTGACATTATCTGGGGTGTTGCTGGTAACTCCGGTAACGGTGCAGCAGAAGCTGCTTTAGAAACAGGTAAGGCTTACTTCATCGGTGTTGACTCCGATCAGGAATTGACATTCTCCCCTGAAATGGCTGGTATCACATTAACATCCGGTTTGAAAAATATCGGTAACTCTATTATCTGGTTCTTTGATGAATGGGATGCAGGTAACGAACACTTCGGACAGCATACTTTATTGGGTATGAAAGAAGGCGGTATCGGTATCGTTACAGATAAAAACTTTGATAGCAAAACACCCGATGCAGTTAAAGAAACAGTTAAAGCAGCAATCGAAGCTGTTTCCAACGGCGATGTTGTAGTTCCTACTGCAATCGGTAATGAAACAAATGAAGTTCAGGATTTAAGAGAAGCAGTAAAACCTTGATGAATTTCATTCATGTGTTTTAAAGCTGATTAAGGTGAGGGGAGCTTTCATGCTCCCCTTTTAACCTTTAATAATTGTAAATTGGAATGAACTGAAAATTCCTTTTCTGATAAATAATTTTATCATTTAATTACAGTAAAATGTAAAGTGTGTCTTGAAAAAAGTTCTTTGTAAGAATTTAACTTTATTTCAAAGGATTTTTTTGAAGGTGCATGGAAAACTATACAAGGTAATGGACTTTCTACCTAAATAACATTAATGCAAAAGAGGAGGGGAACCGAAAATGTCTGACAACGATTATGTTGTTCAAATGAAGGGAATCACCAAGGTTTATCCAAACGGCATTGCCGCAAATCAAGGTGTTGACTTCAATGTAAAGCGTGGCGAAATTCACGCTCTCATGGGTGAAAACGGTGCCGGCAAATCTACGTTAATGAAGATGCTTTTTGGCTTGGAACAACCAACAGAAGGCGAGATACTTATTAACGGAGAAAAAGTTTCACTTTCGTCACCAACTGTGGCGATTTCAAAAGGAATTGGTATGGTACACCAACACTTTATGTTAGTACCGAGCTTAACAGTTGCCGAAAACATGGTTTTGGGTATGGAGCCAAAACAGGGAAATAAGTTGTTTATCAACTACAAAAAAGCCGTAGAAATCACCGAAGAATTTTCAAAAAAATATAACCTTTATGTGGATCCTAATGCAAAGGTAAGAGATATCCCTGTTGGTATGAAACAGAAGGTTGAAATTCTGAAGGCGTTGGTTCGTGGGGCGAAAATTTTGATTTTAGATGAACCAACTGCAGTACTAACAACTCAGGAAACTGAAGAATTGTTCAAAGAGTTAATTCATTTAAAAGAACAGGGCTATACCCTAATCTTTATTTCTCATAAGCTAAACGAAATCAAAGAAATTACTGATAGACTTACGATTATGCGTAGTGGTAAATCTATGGGTGTACATGAAACCGCTGACATTTCCAAAGAGGAGATTTCCCGTTTGATGGTAGGACGTGACGTTGTACTTACTGTTGAAAAGGAACAAGCAGTGCCAACAGATGTAGTTTTGCATGTGCGTAACTTAGAGTATACAAACGAATGGAACAAAAAAATGTTGGACAAGATTTCTTTTGATGTTCGTAAGGGCGAAATTCTCGGTATCGCTGGCGTCGAGGGCAACGGTCAGAGAGAATTGGTTGAAATGCTTTTTAACTTAAATGTTCCGGATAATGGGGAAGCAACAGTGAATGGTAAAAATATTCTGGGTCGTCCTCAAAGAGAAATTCGTGATATGGGCGTGTCCTTAATCCCTGAAGACAGAATGACATTTGGTATTGCTGGTACTGGTACAATTGAGGAAAACTTAATGAGCGACCGTGCAGCAGATAAACGATACAATAATGGTCCTTTGTTTAACTTGAAAGCTATGCACGAAGATAGTGATCAACTTATCAAAGATTACAAGGTTCTTTGTAGATCACGTAGACAGCAAGTTGGTATGCTTTCAGGTGGTAATATTCAGAAGGTTGTTGTTGCCAGAGAATTCTCTAGCGAACCTGTTTTGATTATTGCAGATCAACCAACACGTGGTATTGACGTTGGTGCCACAGAGTTTATACGAAAAAAATTAGTTGAACTTAGCCGTGAAGGAGCTGCGGTACTTTTGGTTTCCGCCGACTTAAATGAGGTTATGGAACTTTCTGATAGTTTGATTATTATGAATAATGGTAAAATTGCCGCTTATTTTGAAGATACAACTGTTTTAGATGACACCATTATGGGTGAGTACATGTTAGGTTTAAAACAGCAAAGTGACGAAGAGATAGGAGGAGTTTTACATGGAGAATAAGCGTCAAAGTATGTTTGAAATTTTCCGTGGATTCATCGCCATTGCAATTGCAATTTTTGTTGCTTTTATCCTTATTTTAATTTGTGCTGATGATCCAGGAAAAGCATTAGAATGTTTGCTAATTAGACCACTTATTAGTAATGGTGCCCTAAATGTAAAATCCATTTTTACCATTTTGGCACGTATGACACCAATTATATTTACAGGTTTGGCTGTTTGCGTTATGTTCTCTGCAAACCAGTTTAACTTAGGGGGCGAAGGTGCTGTAATGTTGGGCGGTTTTATTGCTGCCTTAATCGGTATCTATGTTCCTATGGCCACAGGTCTTCACGTTGTTGTTGCAGTAATCGCTGGTACTATCGTTGGTGGTCTGGTTATGATTATTCCTGCAGTAATCAAGGTAAAGCTAAAAGCCAGTGAAATGGTATGCTCTTTGATGATGAACTATGTTATCATGTTTACCATTCTACACTTCTTAAATAATGTATTTGCAGACAGAAGCAAGGGCGCAACACAGTCCTATCCATTTTTGGAGACTTCTTTGATCCCTAAAATGGTTCCAGGAACGGAATTATCCTGGGGCTTTGTGGCAGCAATCGTTGCTACAATTTTAGTTGCATTTTTTATGTATCGCACCCGTTGGGGCTATTCCATTCGTATGATTGGTATTAACGAATCCTTCTCCAAATACTCCGGTATGAAGGTTGGTGGCATTATCATCCTATCTCAGGTTATTGGTGGTATGCTCTCCGGAATGGGCGGTGCAATTGAAATGATGGGTAGATATAACACTTTCCTTTGGAAAGACTTGCCTGGTTACGGTTGGACAGGTATCACCGTAGCAATTTTGGCTAAGAACAACCCAATAATGATTCCTTTTGCCGCATTGTTTATTTCATATTTAAATAGAGGTTGTGAATTGATGTCCATCTATGCAGGTGTTCCCGCAGAGATGATAGATATTATTCAGGCAGTTATCTTCCTGTTCTTTGCAGCTGAACACTTCTTATCCGGCACACGACAGAAAATTGTTGTTAAGGATGCAAAAGAAGAATTGCACAAAAAAGAGCTTGCAACTGCTGGGGAAGGGGGTAATGCATAATGTTTGAACAGTTATTAGATATGGTGTTTTCTGCCAGCTTTGGCTATTCTATCATTCGTATCACATCCCCAATCCTTTTTGCTGCATTGGCAGCCGTAGTAGCTGAAAAAGCCGGTGTTGTTAATATCGGTTTGGAAGGTATTATGATGATTTCTGCATTGTTTGGTGTTCTTTTTGCATACTGGACAAACAGTTGGGTAGTGGGCGTACTGGGTGCCATGGCGATCGGTGTTGTTGTAGCAATGGTAATTGCAGTATTCTCATTAAAATTAAAAACAGATATTATCCTAGCCGGTATCGCCGTCAACCTTTTAGGCGGTGGTGGTACAGTTTTCCTTCTGTATTTATTTACAGGCCTCAAGGGTAATACGGCAAGCTTGACAACACCCAATATGTTAACACCTAAAATTGACATTCCGATTATTAAAGATATTCCAATCATTGGGCAGATTTTTTCAGGCCACTCCGTATTGACTTACGTGGCCTTCCTGTTGGTTATCCTCGTTTGGATTATGCTATACAAAACCGCAATGGGTCTTAGAATTCGTGCCGTTGGCGAAAACTCCCATGCTGCTGATAGCGTTGGTGTTAGTGTTTTAAGAACACAGTATATTGCCTTAGCAATCTCTGGTGCATTGGCTGGTTTGGGCGGTGCATATATGTCTATGTACTACTCCCAGAGCTGGAACATCGGTATTGTTGCCGGTCGTGGTTTCATCGCTTTGGCTGCACAGGCTATGGGACAAGGTGAGCCTGTGGGCGCTATGCTGTCTTCATTGCTATTTGGTTTTGCTAGTGCTTTGGGCAACAAGATGGAAGGTATGCCTGGTTTCTCATCCTACTTGGTAGCATCCATCCCTTATGCAGTTACTATTATCGGTTTGGTTATTTATGCAATGAGTACCATTAAGAAAGTAAAACGCTTTAAAGATAAATAATAAATAAGACAAAAAACGAAAAGTTGGAAGGTCTTTTTGGCCTGCCAACTTTTCTTCAAAAGAAAAATGGAGGTTTACTATGAAAAGGATTCCAATTATTCTAGACGGCGATCCGGGACATGATGACGCTATTGCTTGGGTACTGGCAAATGCAAGCCCCGTTCTTGATATTCGCGCTGTTACATCTTGCTGTGGCAATCAAACTATTGAAAAAACAACATACAACACTTTACGTATTTGTACTTTAATTGACCTGCACGTTCCCACTGCTATGGGTAGAGTGCGTCCTTTGATTGCAGATGCAATAATTGCACCAACTGTACATGGTGAATCCGGTTTGGATGGCCCTGAATTGCCAGAACCAGACTTTGACGTTGTAGATATGGATGCAGTTACACTGATGGCAAAGGTGATTCGTGAAAGCGATGAGCCAATCACATTGGTACCGACCGGCCCTCTCACAAATATTGCCGCATTATTGTTGGCTCATCCTGAATTAAAGAAAAATATCAAGCAGATTTCTTTAATGGGTGGTGGTGTCGAATTTGGCAACTGGACACCCGCAGCCGAATTCAATATTTTGGTTGATCCTGAAGCTGCTGATGTTGTATTTAAGTCTGGCATCCCTATCATTATGGCAGGCTTAGACGTAACCGAAAAAGCAATGATTTTCCCCGAAGATTTTGAAAGAATTCGTGCATTGGGTAACCACGTTGCCATAATTGTTGCCGAGTGGTTAGAGTTTTTCTACCAGTTCCATAGAAGCCTGGGCTACGAAGGTGCCCCTGTTCATGATGCAGTGGCTGTTGCAGCCTTAATCAAGCCTGAAATCATGGAGTCTAGAGATTTATTTGTTCAAGTTGAAACCACAGGTGACTTCTGCAAGGGAGCAACTGTTGCAGATTTTAATAATGTATTAGGAAAAGCGCCTAATGCGAAGGTTTTGATGGGCATTGATAGAAAGGCTTTTGTTGATTTATTAGTTGAAGCCATTAGTGTTTATGGGGAGGTGGCGAAATGAATCGTTTTCCAGTAATTATCGACTGCGATCCCGGTGTTGACGATACTGCGGCACTATTATTAGCAAGCCGTATGGAAGAATTAGATATTCGTGCGATTACAACTGTTGCTGGCAATGTTGGTGTTGATAAAACAACAGATAATGCTATAAAAGTAAGACATGCAATGGGGCAGGATATTCCTATCTACAAAGGCGCTGATCGCCCAATGTTCCGTGATGCTGTTACTGCGGAAGAGTTTCATGGTAAAGACGGTTTTGGTGGAGTTGAATATCCTCAGGAAATCACAAACACAGAAATCGGCGAGGAAAGTGCATGGGATGCCATCTATCGTATTGCAAAAGAATGTAACGGTGAGCTAGTTATTGTTGCAGTTGGACCAATGACCAACATTGGCATCGCTTTATCAAAATATAAAGACTTGCCCAAATACATTAAGCGTATTGTGATTATGGGCGGTGCTGCAATTGGTGGTAACGTTACACCTTCAGCAGAGTTCAATATCTATGTTGACCCAGAATCAGCTGATATGATGTTCTGCTGTGGTGTTCCAGTGTATATGTGTGGTTTGGATGTAACACTCAAAGCATACATGACTCCAGAAGAACTGGATGAAATCGCAGCTTTAGGCACATACCAAGCAAAGCTTTTCCGTGATGTTATGCAAAATGGTCTAAAGAAATATTTAGGTTGGGGCTTCAAGGGTGTCGCCCTTCATGACCCAGCAGCTGTTTTATATGCAGTCGATGACAGTATTTTTGAAACACATCACGTTGGTATCCGTGTAGAAACAAAAGGTTTATTAACAGCAGGCAAAACTGTTACTGATTTATATAGTGACAAACAAATGGAGCATAATGCCTATATTGTAACGAATGTAGACAGAGATGCATTTGTAGAAAAAGTAAAATCCTTAATGGCTAAATTTTAATATTGAGCCCTCTATCAAGCAAATGGATAGAGGGCTTTTTTTTATTTCTCTAATGATATGTTTCACCTATGGTGGAATTTAGAAAATCCAGGTTCGAGCAAAATAAGGTTTAGAACTATTCTTCATGCCTAGCTGATTCTAAAAGTAAATATGGAACCAAAAGTAATAATATTATCCTCCGATTTTTTATACTAAGATATAATATACCATTAGGTGTAAGGGTTTACTGCTAAAATATAGCCTTTAGGAAGCTATCATTTGCAATATATTTTTCTTTCAAAACTATGGCATTTCATTCAAATTTAACGTATGACCTAATTTGAATAAAATTTCAATTATTTCAGGACAAACAAAATATATGAAGTCCCCTTTTGATAAATCAATAAAAGGGGACTCTTTTTATTCAACTTAGAGCTATAATGGGTCTCGTATCTTATTGATTTGCTGAAAAGCTTGGATTTTCCTTTTTGTTTCCTATGGCATTGCAATGCATCAAACCAAATTCAAGTATAGGTTGGATCGAAGAATTTATCTTTGGTCCAACTTTTTTATATTAATTCTAGATATAATTACAGATTTTCAATTTACTCAAATTTTACTGGGCAATGATATTGATTTTTACAAGAAACAATTAAAATGACATTGTGCAGTTATGCTAATGGAAGATTTCATAAGACAAGAAAAGGAGAATTGAAATGAAAAAGTATGCACTTTGTAAGTCAATCATCGCAACAGTTCTTTCAGCTATTGCTTGTTTGAATTTGGTTGGATGCGGTGACGGAACATCTCAAACAGTTTCCGCCAATCCAAAACAAGAGCCTATCGTCATGGTATGGTATCCCAACGAATCTGCAGAGGATTATGCACCAGCAAGAGAGGAATTCGGACGACTGATTTCAGAGGCAACAGGTAGGCCCGTCGAACAAAAACTTACAACAGACTATGCAATTGCAATTGAATCCATTGCAAATGGAACTGCCAGTATCTGTTTTATGGGGGCGCAGGGATACATAGAAGCAAATAATAAGTCTGATAAAGTTCAGCCTTTGTTTGTAAACTCTGGCGCATCTGGCACATTGGATGATGCAATCTACTATTCTTTCTTAAGTGTAAATAAAGGTGACGAAAATCAATATCTGAAAAGTGGTGAGTATGCAATTGATAATATTGAAGGCAAGCGGATGTCCTTTGTAAGTAACAGCTCAACCTCTGGCTTTAAAGTTCCAACATCCAGTATTATTTCTCAGTTTACCAAAACAGACAAATGGAGCAAATTGGATTCTGATGGATTAATCGAAGGTGGTTCTGGTCAATTTTTCTCAGAAGTATTGTTTGGCGGTTCTCACCAAGGCTCAGCAGTAAACCTTTTAACTGGTAAGGCTGATGTAGCCGCATTTTGCGATACTGAAATTGCACCTTATGCAGACTGTGTTGAAGGTGAAGACGCAAGGCCAGGCTCGGTTTATCGAATTAAGGATGGTGCATCCGCTCCATTTGATGTGTATCAGGGTGATGAGTTTGTAGTAATCAAGTCTACCCCCGTTCAAAATGGCCCCTTTGCATACAATACAGATACACTAACACCTGATGAGGTAACGGCAATTCAATCCTTGTTTACCTCCGATGAAGTAACCAATAACCCCAACATATTTATCACGAAAGAAAGCGGCAACGTAGGAATGTTCCCTAAATCTGACAAAGAACAAATTATTATCGTAGATGATGAATGGTATGATCCAATCAGAGAATTAGGCAACTAATAAAACTTTATAGCCAAAATGCTTTCGCATTTTGGCTAATTTTATAACTTTTTACAAAGGAGATATTATATGGCACTACTTGAATTTCGAAATGTCAATAAAGTATATAACAATCAGACAAGGGCACTAAATGATGTTAACTTTTCTTTACAAGAGGGCGAATTTGTTTCAATTATTGGTTCTTCTGGTGCGGGCAAATCAACCTTGTTACGCTGTATCAATCGTCTTGTGAATGTCACCTCGGGTGAAATCATTTTTAATGGTAAAGACGTTACAAAGCTTGACAAAAAGGAATTACGCATTGTTAGAACACAGGCGGGGATGATTTTTCAGCATTACAACTTGGTAAACAGACTAAGTGTTTTAGAAAACGTTTTACATGGCAGATTGGGTCAAAAATCCGTTTTAAGTGGAATTTTAGGCAATTATACAGAAAAGGAAAAAAAGGAAGCGTTTGAAATTTTAGAACTCTTGGGTTTAGCTGATCAAGCATACAAGAGATGCGATGAATTGTCTGGCGGGCAAAAGCAAAGAGTTGGTATCGCCCGAGCCATAATGCAGCATCCCAAGCTAATTATGTGTGACGAGCCCATTGCTTCATTAGATCCAAACTCGGCAAAGGTAATCATGGATCATTTGAAAGAGATTAATAAAAAGTTGAATATCACTTGCCTTGTGAACCTGCATCAGGTGGATGTTGCATTAAATTATTCAGAAAGAATTATTGGTGTAAATGGGGGCGAAATTGTTTACGATGGGCCGAGTGAGGAGTTGACACCAAAGAAAATACATAAAATCTATGGTTCGAAAAAAGGCGATTTAATTACAGATATAAGTGAGGGGAAAAGGTAATGCAAAATCAAGATGTATTCATGAGAAAAAAACTCAAACATACGCTAATTCTTCTTACTATGGTAGCTATATTCTGGGGTGCATCCACATTGTCCAACTTTAATTTGGTTGATGGGATAACCTCTTTGCCAAAAGCAATTCTATGGATGAGTACAAACCTAATTCCCGATGCAAAAGCATTTGAAAGGCTGCCAAAGATATTGGAACGCTTAAGTGAAACAGTCCTATTGAGTATATCGGTAACAGTTATTGCTGGCATCTTAGCATTTGCCTTTAGCCTATTAGGTTCCAGAACAACAAAGACAAACCGCCTTTTGAGCAAAACCGTTAGAATGATTGCTGCATTTTTTAGAAATGTACCCGATGTTGTGTGGGCTATGCTTTTCCTCTTTTCCTTTGGTCAGAATATGGCAACGGGGTTTCTTGCCCTATTTTTCACTACATTTGGCTTATTAACAAGGGCATTTATTGAAACCATTGATGAGGTAAGCTCTGACTGTGTGGAAGCCTTAGAGGCAACAGGGGCTAGCTTTGTGCAAATTGTTTTTCAGGGAATTATCCCATCTGCAATCGCCGGAATAATAACATGGGTTCTATATATGATTGAAACCAATATTCGTAGTTCAACGCTTATCGGTATATTGACAGCAACAGGTATCGGTTATTTGTTTGACTTATATTATAAACGATTGGATTTTGGCTCAGCCAGTTTGATTGTAATTGCAATTGTAATCGTGGTCATTGCAATAGAAACAATCTCCAATAAAATAAGGCGGGTGATTATGTAGCATGGGTGGTAACACAGTAGCGAAAAATATGAAGCATTCTTACATAATAAAAAATAGAAACGGCAAGATCAAAATTGCCTCAAAAAGCAAAGGTACAACGGTGATTCACGCAACATTAATTTCACTTTGCATATTAACCATTTTTGCCTTTTTCACTTTTGATAAAAAAGAGATTGACCTAATTCAAGCCACCTTAGACACTATCAGAAACTTTGGTGTTGCATTTTTTCAGCCACGGTTAAGGTATGACACATTTGCAGGGGTAATACACCAGTTAGGTGTAACGTTTTCCTTAGGTATTCTTTCAACCATTATTGGTGCAATTATTGCCTTTTTTGGCTCACTTCTTTGTGCCAGCAATATTGCAAATCCTCAAATGGCAGCAATAGTAAAAGCCTTTGTTTCATTTATTCGTGCAGTTCCAACAATCTTATGGGTATTGATTTTTGCTGTATCCGCTGGCCTTGGAAGTGTGGCAGCCGTAATTGGGCTAACCTTTCATAGTGTTAGCTACCTAATCAAGGCATATTCCGAAGCAATCGAAGAAATTGACTACGGCATAATCGAGGCTCTAAAAGCCAGCGGTGCTTCTTATTGGCAAATTGTTTTTCAGGCAATTGTTCCTTCCTGCATTACTTACATGGTGGCTTGGACTTTTATGCGATTTGAAATAAACTTTGCCAATGCCGTTGCCATGGGTGCCGCTGCGGGTGCGGGTGGTATTGGATATAGCCTGTTTATGTCAGGTAGCTTCTATTTTGATTTAAGGGAAACAGGATTTTTGACAATCGTAATTGTAATTACAGTAATCCTTTTGGAGATGGTATCAACAAAAATTAAGGAGAAGATAAGATGATGGAAAAAAAGCGACTTTTTAACATTATGGCGAATGCAAAAACAGATGTTTTAAAGGATTTAGCAAAGAAAATAACTGACCACCATGAAATTGTCATTGTAAAGGAACCATCCAAAACTCTTACCATGGTAAAAATGAGAGAACCAGTGAAAAGAAGTCTTTTCTATATAGGTGAGGTTATGGTGTCTGAATGCATTGTTGAGATGAAAGGAGTCAAAGGAATGGCGGTCACCATGGGTGATGATTTTAAAAAATCCTTATACATGGCGATTATTGATTGTGGATTCAACAATGGTGTGTCGGAAATGGAAGAAATTACAGACAAACTTCGGCTACTGGAGGCTAAGCAACTAAAGAAAAGGGAAAAAGAGAATGCTTTGCATTTAAAAACAATGGTGAATTTCAACACCATGAGCGGGGAGGAATCTTAATGAAAAAAATACATAGTTTTGATGAGGTTCATGATAGTCAACAGATGTTTAGACTCACTTTAAAGGCAATGTCAAATCCTTTGCAAAGATTCAATATACATGCCCTCACTGAAAAATTATATGGTAATAACAAGGCCTTTTTAGCACTGGCATTTACTTTGGTTGATAATGAATCCTCCTTTTACAGCTTTCAAAACAAAATTCTGGACGACAGCATTATTTCCCTTACTTTGGCTACGGTTAGCGACTGTCAGGAGGCTGACTTTATCTTCGTCGAGGGCGAAAAAAACTTAAAGTTTGCAATAGAAAATGGAAAATGTGGCACATTGTCCGACCCTCATAAATCAGCAACTATAATCGTAAAAATCAGTAATCTTAAAGAATATGCTCTGAACATGTATGGCCCTGGCATAGATGGAACAATAACTTTGCAAACAGACCCCCTAGTAAAAAAGGGGCTTGAATATAGAGAAAAAATGTATTTTGAATATCCTCAGGGGATTGATCTCATCTTTGTTGATGAGGATGATAATATGTTTGCAATACCAAGACTTGTGAAAGAGGAGGGGAAATAAATGGCATATGTTGCAGTAGCCGGTGGCAAAGAGGCCATAGAAGAAAGTATTAAACTTTTGGATTATTATAGAAGCGGTAGCCAAAAAGACTTAGAACTTGAAGCCATTGAAAACAAAATGAGCCTTCTAGTTGACCGTGTGATGAGTGAGGCTGGATTTTATTCCAAGCGCTATGCTGCCCTTGCATTAAAGCAGTGTGAAGGCGCTGTGGAGGAGGCTGTTTTTCTACTTCGTGCCTATCGCTCCACACTAACAAGAAACTACTACACCAATGTGGTGGACACCTCTAAAATTCACGTTGCAAGGAGAATTTCCGCTGCATTCAAAGATATTGAAGGTGGTCAGATTTTAGGTGCAACCTACGATTATACCCATCGCTTAATTAATTTTGACATCCAAAATGAAAATAGCAAAGAACTTTATAAAGAAATGGCTGCTAAGCTTAAGAGCTCAAAGCGTGAAAAAGTTAATCCTTGTCCCCGTGTTTCTGACATGCTAAAGGAGGAAGGACTTATTGACATATATGAGGATAACAACAAAAAACCCTTCGACGTAACGGAGGAAATGCTTGAATTCCCCGCTCCTCGCAGTGCCAGACTTCAAACACTCACTAGGGCAGATACTGGCTATATTTCTGGGCTTGCCTATTCCTCCTTGCGTGGGTTTGGACAGGTTCATCCTACGGTGGGAGAATTGAGAAGTGGAAATGTTGAACTTTCGATCCCTTACCTTTTCGATAAAAACCAAAGCATTTATATCGGCGAAATTTATATGACAGAGGTGGAATGCTTTGTTGAGGCTGACGACGGAGATCAGCTGAAGTTGGCTGTGGGTTATGGTGCAGTTTTCGGCAGAAATGAGAACAAGGCCATTGCTATGGCAATTTTGGATCAAGAGTTAGAGAATAAGGGAAACCAACCTACCCAAGACGATGAATTTGTTTTACTCCATGGGGATAGCTTGGAAATGAATGGGTTTATTTCCCACTTAAAATTGCCACATTATGTAACCTTCCAGTCTAAGTTGGATGCAGTTCGTAAAACAAGGGAGGGCAATACAAATGAATAACAACTATAATTTTGCTTTTTTGGATGAAGGCTCAAAAAGAGAAATTCGCAGGTGCATTTTGAAGGCAGTGGCTATTCCCGGATATCAAGTACCTTTTGGCTCCAGAGAACTGCCTATCGGCCGTGGATGGGGAACTGGTGGTATTCAGCTTACCCTTTCATTGATTGGGAAAGATGATACATTAAAGGTTATTGATCAGGGCAGTGACGAAAGTGTGAATGCGGTAAACATCAAAAAATTTGTGAATACTTGCACTGATGTGGCAACCACCACAGACACAAGAGAGGCAACAATCATTCAAACACGCCATAGAATCCCTGAGATACCAATGACCAATGATCAAATTTTGGTGTTACAGGTACCTATTCCGGATCCCCTTAGAATTGTGGAGCCAAGAGAAGAAATTACAAAAAAAATGCACGCTGAGTGTGACTATGCACCCATATGGCTGCAATTATATGAAAGCCTAATTAAGTATAAAAAAATCACCATTGCAGCTGAGTACCCCTGCATGGTAGAGGATAGATACATCATGAATCCAAGCCCTATCCCCAAGTTTGATAATGAAAAGCTGCATGACTCCCAGTGTCTATACCTATTTGGTGCTGGCCGTGAGAAAAAAATATATGCCATCCCCCCTCATACAAAGGTGGTATCTCTGGCTTTTGACGATGTTCCCTTTGAAAAGGAAAGCTTCAAGGGCAAGCAGTGTAGACTTTGTGGTAGCGATAATACATATCTAGACGAAATCATCGATTCTGCCACCGGGGAAGTTTATTATCAGTGCAGTGATACATCTTATTGTGAGGAGGTAAAAAACCATGGTGTTAGATAATCAACCTGTTTTAAAGGTTAATAACCTTGTGGTGAGATACGGCGAAGGCTGTCCTCATTGCCAGGAAAATTTAGAAAAAAACCGATGTAAATTGTGCGGTAGTGTTTGGGCTTGCAACGACATTTCCCTGGAAGTTTATCCTGGGGAAGTTTTAGGTATCGTTGGAGAGTCGGGATCTGGCAAGTCAACTCTAATGAAAAGCATTTACTTTGACATTGAAACCACAGATGGAGATGCGTATCTGATGGAATACCATGACGGTGAAAAGAATATTTGGGAAAGCAGTGCAAGTCAGCAACGCCTGATACGAAACAATATTATGGGTATGGTTTATCAAAATCCGCTATTGGGACTTCGTATGGATTATTCCTCCGCCTCCAACATTGCAGAAAAAATCATTGCAGCTGGCTCACGCAATGCAGGCCAAATGACAGAACGGGCAGAAGAGCTTTTGAATGCCGTAGAAATTTTGACATCCAGGATGAATGAAGCACCTAAAAATTTTTCCGGCGGTATGCAACAAAGGGTACAAATTTCCAAGGCACTTGCCAATAACCCTGCCATCCTTTTGTTAGATGAAGTAACCACTGGCCTTGATCTCTCGGTACAAGCAAAGGTATTGGATTTAATTAGAAAAATCAAAGCGAAGTATGGTATCTCCATTCTATTGGTCTCCCACGACTTGGCAGTTATCAGAATGCTTGCAGACAGAACGGTTGTAATGCTAGATGGAAAAATCATCGAAAGTGGCCTCACAGACCAAATCTTGGAGGACCCACAACATGCATATACTCAGCAATTAGTTCACTCGTTGATATAGGAGGAATAAAACCTTGAAAGCTATTAAAAACGGAAAGATTATTACCCTAAATGGAATTTTAGAGAACAAAATTATTCTGATTGAAGGGGATACCATTGTAGATATTGTGGATGACATTGACGAAAGTCTGTTTGAACGGGTTGTGGATGCCCATGAGCGTTTTGTTATGCCTGGATTTATTGATATTCATAGCGATAAAATAGAGCAATTTATTCAACCAAGGCCAACCTCCATTATGGATTTTGAACTTGCTCTGAAGGAATGCGAACGTGAACTCCTATTTCAGGGGATTACCACCATGTACCACTCTTTATCTTTAACAAAGGATGAGTTTTTTGGTTCTTCCCGAATTAGAAACAAAGAAAATGTAAAACAGCTAGCCAACTTAATTAATGATATTCATAATCGTAATCATTTGATTCATCATAGACTGCACTTACGAATTGAAATTGATAATTTGGATGCATATCAAATCGTAAAAGAAATGATTGAGAAAAAAATGGTACACGAAATTTCCTTCATGGATCATACTCCAGGCCAAGGTCAATATAAAAATTTAGATATCTACAAAAAAACCATTGAGGGCTACAAAAGTAAAGAATATGTCAAGCTGGGTTTTGAGGGCGTTATGGACTATCATCAAAACAAAGAAACCTTATCCTTTATTCAATTAAAAGAGCTGACAGATCTTGCCCATGAAAACGATATTGCTGTTGCTTCCCATGATGATGATTCCTACGAAAAGCTGTTGATTAATCAAAAGCTTGGGGTTGATATATCTGAGTTTCCAATCACCCTAGAAACGGCAAAAAAAGCCACAGAAATGGGATTTTATACTATCGCAGGAGCACCGAATATTCTTTTGGGGGGATCTCATTCTGGCAATATGAGTGCAGCAGCGGCCATTTTAGAAGACTCCATTCATATTCTTTGCTCTGACTATTATCCATCAGCACTGCTCAATAGTATCTTCTTGATGCATGAAAAACATCAGGTTCCCCTATGGGAAATGGTTAAGAAGGTTACATATTACCCTGCGAAAGCAGTAAAAATTGATCAAGATTATGGTTCCATAGAGATAGGCAAAAAAGCAGATATTCTGATTGTGGATGTGTTAGATGGATACCCTGTCATTACCCATTCTTTTGTAGATGGCGTCATTGCATCCCGTGTAGAGTATAGGAGGTAACCATGAGTATTTTAAAGATAGAAGGACTTTCAAAAAATTTCTATTTGCACCATGTAGAGAGAGAAATCAAATCCTGCACAGATATAAATTTCACACTGGAACAGGGGGAATTCATTGGTATTGTTGGGCTTTCCGGCGCCGGCAAATCTACAATTATGAAGTGCATAAACAGAAGCTATCTGCCAATGGAAGGTAGCATCCTTTACAATAGCAAGGCTTTTGGCGAAATTGACCTATGTAAGGCATCGGAACGAGAAATGCTTTATCTTAGAAAATATGAAATTGGTTATGTATCCCAATTTTTGAATGTGATGCCAAGAACAACGGCAAAGGAACATGTTATGAATGCTTTATTAGACATGGGAGAGAACGAAAAAATAGCCGAAGAAAAAGCCATAGTGATGCTTTCTTATTTTAAATTACCTGAAAGATTATGGGATATCTATCCAAACACATTTTCCGGTGGCGAGAGATTGCGACTAAACCTTGCTCACACCATGGTGAAAAAGCCACGCCTAATGCTTTTGGACGAGCCTACGGCATCCTTAGATAACAAAACTAAAATTTTAGTAAAAGAGATGCTGCAAAAATTAAAAAGCAAAGATACAGGAATGTTAGGGATTTTCCATGACCTAGAGTTTATGGAAGGTGTATGTGACAAAGTATTTAACATTTCCGAGGGGGAATTCCTTTGTTAAAGGCGGATTTACATATCCATTCCACAATTTCAGATGGAAGCGACACCATCGAAGAAATTATCAAAAAAGCACAAAAGGCTAATCTTGATGTTATTGCTATAACTGACCATGACACCTTATCCCATCATGAAAAAATTCCGACGACTGTTGATGGGTTGCACGTTTTGGCAGGAATAGAAATATCTGCAATAGACCCAAAGACAATGGTGAAAGCCCACATTTTAGGCTATGGCATCCAAGATATTTCAATGGTGGATAGCTTGACGCACCCCTTGCTAGAAAGAAGGCATGAGAACTCCCTAAGGCAAATTCGTATCCTTCAGCAAAACGGATACAACATTGATATAGAAAAGCTAAATAAAGCCAATGGCAAATACATCTATAAACAGCATATCATGGAGTACTTATGTCGGACGAAACAAGTAGGGGATATGTTTGGTACTTTCTATAAAACAGTGTTTAAAAATGGTGGTATTTGTGACTTCGATATTTCGTATATTGATGTGTTTGAAGGGGTAGAAACAATCCAGAAAGCTGGGGGCAAGGCAGTTCTTGCCCATAGCGGACAACAACAGAATTTTTATTTGATAGATAAGCTGGTTCCCCTTGGCTTGCAAGGTTTGGAATACAACCATTTGGCCAATAGCCCCCAGGATAAAGAAATTTTGAAAAAATATGCTGAAAAATATGGTTTATTTCTAACTGGCGGAAGCGACTACCACGGGAAAAACGAAGCAATACCGAATGAAATCGGTAGCATCCTATCAGAAGAAAGTGGGGCGAAAGCACTATGCTAAACAAGAAACCTAATGTTCACAACAATGTTATCTTGACAGATGCCACCTTAGGTGAATATACAGAAGTCAAGAGTTATAGCGAGTTATTTGATGTTAATATGGGAGATTTTTCATACTGTGCCGGCTATAATCAAATTTACTACGCAACCATCGGAAAGTTTTGCTCTATCGCAACTAACGTGAGAATTAACCCAGGCAATCATCCAACTTACTCCCGTATCGCCCAGCACCATTTTACATACCGCAGAGAGCTTTTTGGTTTTGGCAAAGATGATGACGCATTTTTCAACTGGAGAAAGGAACAACCTGTTGTAATTGGAAATGACGTTTGGATTGGTCATAATGCAATCATAATGCCCGGTGTTACCATTGGGAATGGGGCAGTCATTGGCTCAGGGGCAGTGGTTACCAAAGATGTATTACCTTATAGCATTGTTGTTGGTGTACCGGCGAGGCAGATAAAGATGCGCTTTTCTGATGATATGATTCAAAAAATAGAAAAAACAAATTGGTGGAACTGGGATTATGAAACAATAAAAAATCGAATTGATGATTTTAGCGATATGTGTTCCTTTATAGAAAAATATAGTTAAAAATACAATGCACAGGTGCGTAAAACAATCTGTGCATTTTTTTATCATTTTACAAGGGTTTAACCAATTACTGGTTACTAATTTTACAAGGCACTTTTTATAATATGACTAGACAAAAAAGAAAATATTACCAAGGAGAAAACATATGTACGGAGTTATAGATATTGGTTCTAATACCATCCGCCTTGTAATCTATAAGGTGGACGAAAGTAAAATTGTTGCAATGCTAAACAAAAAGGTGGCTGTTGGGCTAGTTGGATATATTGATAAAAACAACTGTATGAAAAAAAAGGGGATGCACATCGCTGTTCAAGCCCTAAAAGAGTTTGAGGAAATCATCTCATATATGAGTATTGAGGAAATATTTCCTTTTGCCACAGCGTCTATTCGAAATATCGAAAATTGTCAAGAGGTAATAAATTATATCAGAGAGCATACTAAGTTTGACGCCAAAGTATTATCGGGGAATGAAGAGGCGACGTTTGATTATTTTGGTGCAATTCAAAGCGTAGACATGGATAGCGGGTTATTGGTGGATGTAGGTGGGGGAAGCACAGAACTCGTTTTTTATCAAAACAAAAAAATCGTCTCAACCCATTCCTTGCCCATTGGTTCATTGAATTTGTATAGGGAGTTTGTAAAGGGAATTTGTCCTACAAAAAGTGAAATAGAAGCAATTAGGCAAAAGGTAATCAAGGAGCTTAACTGCGTAAATATAGAATCAGAATCCATTTGTGCCCAGCCACTATGTGCAGTAGGAGGAACCGCTAGAGCAATTTATAAATTATTACTTCATAAGGGAAAGCTAGATGCAGACTCCCCAGAGTATGCTTGTAGGAATTTGAGCAAATTACTCCGAGGGGCCACAGAAAACCCTGATAGACTTTCAAGGTTGATCCTCAAAATATCCCCTGATCGGATTCACACATTTATACCTGGCCTTATCCTTTTTCATACCATCGCAAACCATTATGAAAGCGAGACCATTATTACTAGCCAATATGGCGTTCGAGAAGGATATCTACACTTCCTTTTGCAAGAAAGGGGCGAATTATATGGCGGATAAATTGTATACACAACTTTTTACCCAAAACAGAGAGTTATCATGGCTAAAATTTAATGCTCGTGTTTTATCGGAAGCCACAGACGAAACTGTACCGTTACTGGAACGGTTAAAATTTGTTGCAATTTTTTCTGCTAATCTTGATGAGTTTTTTATGATTCGGGTAGGTAGCCTTTTTGATCTTCTTCAAATGAAAGAAACCACCATAGATAATAAATCAGGTATGTCTCCACAAGAGCAGCTAGATTATATCTATAAAGCAGTGCGACCCTTATATAGAGAAAAGGATGAAATCTATGCAAGCATTGAAAGACAGTTGAGAATTCACGGGATTTATGAGCTGAATTATTGTGAATTAGACCAGTTAGAGCAAAAACAAGTAAAACATTACTTTAAAAATTCAATAATGCCAATTTTGTCGCCTCAAATTATTGATTCTCACCACCCGTTTCCTCATTTGCAAAATAACTCAATCTATATTGCCACCATGTTGAAAATAAAAGGAAAAGAAGTTTTTGGTCTGGTGCCAATCCCTTCCTCTTTGCCAGAAATACTCTCCTTGGCGGGCAATGAGACGCGGTTCATTTCAATGGAAAAATTTTTACTTGAATTTCTTGACGATGCTTTCGATCATTATCAGGTGCTGGAAAAAGCCATTATCCGTATAACTCGAAATGCAGATTTAAACTTTGATGACGAGAATTTTGAAGTGGACAGCGATTTTCGTAAAAAAATGAGAAAGTTACTCCATAAGCGCAAACGCCTTTTTCCGGTTCGAATGGAAATTTCTAATGAGATTAGTGTAAATTTTCAAAAGTATATATATGAGAAACTGGGACTTAAGCAGGAACAGGTTTTTCTCACAAAAACACCTATGTCAATGAAGTTTGCTTTTCAACTACCAACAAAAATCCCTGCAAATAAACGCAAAGCACTGACCTATAAGGGGTTTAAACCCCATTTCCCCCGTGAGGTAAATCCAAAAGAGAGCATTCTAAAACAGCTACAACAAAATGATTTGTTACTATCTTATCCCTACGAAAGCATGGAGCCATTTTTACTGATGATAAAGGAAGCGGCAAATGACCCAAATGTGGTTTCAATCAAAATCACAATTTACCGATTAGCCAATAAGGCGAAACTAGTGGAGTATCTATGTGCCGCAGCGGAAAACGGGAAAGATGTCTTGGTTTTAATTGAACTGCGCGCCCGGTTTGATGAGCAAAACAATATCGACTGGTCTGAGCGACTGGAAGAGGCAGGCTGTAACATAATATACGGATTTGAAAACTTTAAGGTGCATTCCAAAATATGTCTAATCACAAAAAGAGAGCGGAACGAAATAAAATATATAACTCAGATTGGCACAGGTAATTACAATGAAAAAACCGCATCTATGTACACAGACTTATCTCTCATTTCCTACGACCAGCGAATCGGACAAGATGCGGCAGAGTTTTTTAAAAATATGGGAATCGGGAATCTAGAAGGGATATACAAACACTTATTGGTGGCCCCTATATCTTTAAAGCAGACTGTTATAAAGCTAATTGATGAGCAAATTGCACTTGCAAACAAAGGGCACATTTTTATCAAAATCAACTCTTTGACTGATGTCGATATTATGGAAAAATTAAAGCAGGCATCCTGTGCAGGTGTTAAGGTAATAATGATAATACGAGGAATTTGCTGCCTTAAGCCTAACATTGAAGGAAAAACAGATAACATTCACATCTCTAGTGTGGTTGGTCGTTTTTTGGAACACTCTCGCATTTATTCCTTTGGGACAGGTTCAACACAAAAAATTTACATATCCTCTGCCGATTTTATGACCAGAAACACCGAACGTAGGGTAGAGGTTGCCTGCCCAATCTATGATGAAAGGGCGAGAGAGAAAATACGCCACATTATGGAAGCGGCGGAATACGATAATGTAAAAGCAAGGGTTTTATTAGCTAATGGAAATTATGTAAAAAAAGACAAACATAAGCTTCCTATTGATAGTCAGCAACTACTTATGAATGACGTTGAGAAAGAAGAAGCTGTTATAGCAATGAAGAAAAAAAGTTTTCTTAGCAATAAGTTGATTAAAAAATTGCAGCATATCTTTTCATCAAATAAAGATAACTTTTTTGACCAAAGCCTTTAAAAAATATAAAATATGTCACTTCAAAAAAAGGGAAGACATGCTTTTCTTTAAAAGATGGAGTTTACAAAAGAGCTATTTTCCATATTGGGGCATAGCTCTTTTATTGCAGAAAAACTTTATACAAAAAAAGTGGTTCATTATTGATAATGAACCACTTTTCTGTATTCGATTATCCTAAAATCGTAACAATTTTTTATCCTCTTTTATAAGTTGAAGAGGGAGGATTAACCAAAGTATCTGTTCAACAGGCCTTCAAATGCTTTGCCGTGGCGAGCTTCGTCACGAGCCATTTCGTGTACTGTATCATGGATTGCATCCAAGTTTGCAGCTTTTGCACGCTTAGCTAAGTCTGTTTTACCAGCTGTTGCGCCATTTTCAGCGTCAACACGTAATTCTAAGTTTTTCTTTGTAGAGTTAGTTACTACTTCGCCCAACAATTCAGCAAACTTTGCAGCGTGTTCTGCTTCTTCCCAAGCTGCTTTTTCATAGTACATACCAACTTCAGGGTAGCCTTCTCTATGAGCTACTCTAGCCATAGCCAAGTACATACCAACTTCACAGCATTCGCCCTCGAAGTTTGCTCTCAAGTCTTTCATAATATCTTCGCTTGCACCCTGTGCAACGCCTACAACGTGTTCTGCTGCCCAAGATCTTTCGCCAGCCTGTTCGATAAACTTATCAGCGCCAACCTTACATACTGGACAAACTTCAGGTGCAGAATCACCAACATGAACATAACCACATACTGAACAAACAAATTTTTTCATAACTTTCTTCCTCCTTAGATTATATATAAAATATTAAATAGTTGTTGTTAACTGATAATAATTATAATTTAGAACTTTGCTTTTGTCAATATCTTTTTGAAAAAAAGAAAAAAATAGTTTTTACCCATGAATTATGATAAACTAAATAACAAACTGATATTATTTTTCCTTTGTTTAGAAAGATTTTTGCTTATAATAATTAACGTAGTAATAAATAAAAGGAGGATGCTTTTATGGATTTAACCCTTAATTCAATTTTTCATGGCTTCTTATTAAAAGAAAAGGAAACCATAACAGATATTCATGGTGAAGCTTACTTATTTGAGCATTTAAAGAGTGGAGCCAGGTTGTTTTATGTTAAAACAACGGATGATAACAAAGTATTTTCTATTTCATTCAAAACACCGCCTGAGGACGACTGTGGGACCCCTCATATTTTAGAGCATTCTGTGTTATGTGGTTCAAAAAAATACGCCTCTAAGGACCCATTCAATGAACTGGCAAAAGGTTCTTTAAATACTTTTTTAAATGCGCTAACCTATGCTGACAAAACAATGTATCCCATTGCAAGTTGTAATGAAGAAGATTTCCATAATTTAATGGATGTTTATTTAGATGCTGTTTTCTATCCAAATATCTATGACAAAAAGGAAATCTTCATGCAAGAGGGCTGGAGATACCTTCTGAATGAAGAAACAGGAGAGTTGGATGTAACAGGCGTCGTTTACAATGAAATGAAAGGGGCGCTTTCTGACCCTGAGAGCCTATTACAAGGGGCAATTGCAAGAAGTTTGTTTGGCAACACTACCTATGGTTTTGAATCAGGTGGTGATCCAACTGCAATTCCTAATTTGACCTATGAAAAATTTCTTGATTTTCATAAAAAATATTATCATCCATCGAATTCTTATATCTACTTATACGGCGATATGGACTTGGATCGATGCTTAACCCATATTGGCGACGAATACCTAAATCATTTTATCCGGTCTGCTGATTTACCAGAAATAAACGAAACACAAGTTAAGCCAAATGCTGGGGTACAATACGAAACATATCCTACCGATAGCGATGATGAAAGTGGATATTTAGCGTATTCCGTAAACGTAGGCTTATGCACGGATGAAGAGCTAACCATGGCAATGCAGGTTTTATCTTATGTATTGTTAGAAACCAGTGCCTCCACGTTAAAAACAGCCTTAATGGATGCAAATATTTGTGATGAAACTGAGGGATGGTTTGATTCATCCACATATGAAATGGTTTTTAGTGTAGTCGCTAAAAATGCGGATGTAGCGAAGGTATCTGAGTTCAAAGAGATTATCAATGAAACGCTACAAAAAGTTTTGAAAGATGGCCTTGATTCTGATCTTTTAGCTAGTAGCTTAAGAAGGCTCTCCTTCCTATTAAAAGAAGAGGATTATGGATCAACACCAAAAGGTTTGATTTATGGTATGAAACTTATGAAAAGCTGGCTTCACGAAAAAAGCCCATTCCAGAGCTTACGTCAATTTGAAACCTTAGAAAAAATCAAAAATCCCAATTACGATTGGAACAGTTTGATTGAAAAGCATATTTTGAAAAACCCCAAAAAGAGTGTTTTGGTTTTTTCACCTGACAAAAAGAAAGAAGCCCAGCTACATGAGAACTTCCTGAAAAAAATGCAAGAAGCCAAAACCTCTTTTACAGAGACAGATATTGAGCGTATTCAGGAAGAAGCAAAAAAATTAGAACTCTTTCAGCAAAATGAAGATTCCCCAGAGGTTCTTTCACAAATTCCAATTTTGCAGTTATCTCAGATCAATACCGAGCCACCCATTCCTGCGTACACAAGAAGTAGGGTAGGAGAGGGGAAGCAGTTATTTGTCCCTTTGCAAAGCAATGGTATTATTTATATGAAATTACATTTTGATACGGACAGCTTAGATGGGGAGCTTTTACCCTACGCTGGATTATTAACTGATCTGCTGGGAAAACTTGACACCTGCAAATATTCCTATCAGGAATTACCTTTAGTTACAAACAGAGTCTTTGGTGGGTTATCATTTCATAATGATGTTTATAGCAAAAACACACAGGAATATCGTTCATTCCTTACATTGAAAGGAAAATTCTTAAAAGAAGATATGCAGGACGCTGGAGAATTGATAAATGAAATTCTGCAAAATACCAACTACGATTCCATTGATAGCATTAAGAAGATCATTCGTGCTGCAAAGATAAAGGGCGAAAACTATCTATTAAATTACTCACACCTTGAGGGGATTTATTACAGTGTTGGTTGTATTTCAAAAGGCGGGAAAATTAATGAAATAACAAGTGGAATTGAGTATTTCCATTTCCTATCAAATATTGATAAGCAGCTTATGGAAAATCCACAACACGTAGTTTTAAAATTAAAAGAGACTGCCAAAATCTTATTTACCCAAAATAATTTTAATATTTCATTTGGCTGCGAAAACACAGATTATGAAAACGTTGTCTCTCTTCGAGATTCCATTTTAAAAACCTTACCAACAGGAGGTTTTCTTGAGAAAAAGGCATATGGGTTTGATTTCGGTGAAAGAACTGTTGGGTTTACAGCAAATAGCACTGTGCAGTACAATATTCTCGCCGCAGATTTTAAAAAGCACGGATATTGTTATGATGGCAGTATGCAGGTACTAAAAACCATTTTAAATTTGGAGTACCTTTGGAACGAAGTTCGAGTAAAAGGTGGCGCCTATGGAAGTGGATGTAATTTCCAACAAAATGGAATCTGCTATTTTTATTCTTACCGAGATCCTAATTTACAGGAAACCTATAAGATTTATGACGAATTATGGAAAAAAATTCAAAATTTTGATGCATCAGATAGAGAAATGACTAAGTATATTTTAGGAACAATTAATCGGTTGGATCAGCCAAAAACAAATCTTGACCGCTTAAATGACGCCATTAATAAAGAATACCGTGAATTTGATGCAGATTTTGAGATTGTTGAACGCCAACAGATTCTAGGTACAACCAAAACTGATATTGCGAAGTTCCATGGAGTTTTACAAAAAATCACTGAAACAAGGAATTATTGTACCATTGGAAACGAGGGGAAAATCAATGGGAATAAAAATTTCTTTAGTTCAATACAAAAGTTAATTCCATAAAATAATAAAAACCCGTAGATTTTCTACGGGTTTTTGCTATAGCAAAATAGATTATTTTCGTCAATGTATCGAATCTATGGCTAATTGATTAGACAGGGGGTTATTTATATTTATTCGCAAAATGCAACAGGTTTCACGAATTAGATGATAAAAGGCAATTCTCGCAGTATGCTACAATTTCTTTAGCGTACTGAAAAAGAGAATTGCCTTCTTCTGTTTTTATCTATTTGTGAAACGGGTGTTTTGCGAGTAATTATATTCAAATTGATTTCGATTGCTGTTAGTCTGGTACTTGTCGCAGTCAAGTATAAATATCTACCTTATGCCTTGACTGCGTTCGTATAAAGAAAGATATTGCTAGCCTGTTAAGATTAACGCAGTTCAGCTTAACAGGGTTGTCTAACCATCTTTTAAAGCTTTTAACTATAACGTCCTAGCAAATAATCTGTTGATACTTTGTAAAGGTCTGCTAATTTTATGATACTGTCTGTTGTTGGTGTATTCTTCCCTGTTTCGTATAGCGTGTATGATGCCCTTGTTATATTTAAGTATTCTGCTACTTGTTGTTGTGTTAGTCCTCTTTTCTTTCTCTCTTCTTTTAGAATTTCTTTGATTTCCATTGTATGCACCTCTTTGTGATTATTAATTACATATGATTATATAGCAATTCTTAGTAAATGGAAGTAAATAAGAGTTATTTTAATAAAAATGTGATTTATAATTACATTTTGCTTGAATTCAGCCTTTGACATAAATGTAATTATAAATTACTATTTTAAAAAATATGTATAGGCGGTGTTTATATGAGGATGTCTACATTTGGTTGTCGTGTTGTTGCAAAAAAAGAGGGTGTTATTCAAAAAGGGGAAAGGGCGGGGGAGGTTGTTTTTCGTATAAGTCTTTCTGACGGTGAGGGTGTTTTGAGCGATTTACAGGCTGATATAGCTCCAGAGGTATATAATAGCCTGATTTGCTTTGAAAAGCTTTACGAGTGTGTATTTAAGTATGAGCAACGAACTTTTAATGGCAAGTCTTATATAACGTTTGTAGTGGATGATATTAGAGAATAAAGGGGGTTATAACATTGTTGTCTTTGCGAGAAGTTATGGAGTTTGTTGATGCATCGAAACTGTATGGTTCATCTGTTGAATATGAACATGAATATACGCGATATGGTTCTTATTCCTTTGTTCATGTTAGTGGCGTTCGGCTTGTTGTTCTTGTGTGCGAAAGAACTATTTTGTCTCAAATGTTATTAGGCTCTGTTGTGTCTCCGGCTGTGCTTTGGAGGTGGAATGACGAAAAGTTTTTTTGGGAAATAGCTGATTATGATTTTCTTGAAGGGAATGTGCGATTAAGAACTATTTCTGATTTTATCCATTTTTATGGTCTTAATAAGAAGGGTGCTTAATTTGTTTCTTTATTGTTTTTTATGGGTATATGGGGTATCGCATGCCAAAGCGAGCGAGGACGGCTCGCTTGGTAGCGATGCCCCTTTGCCCTTACTAGACAATATATCACTTCTCATCCATGGAGTGATTTTAGGGGTTGTTTACGTGGATTGATTGAAGGAATATTTTTTGGGCGTACCTCACCCCGAGAATGGGGGTTGGGGGGTCCCCATGTCAGGGGTAGGAACGCACCAAAATTTTTGACCGTCCTATCTATATAGCGGTCTAATCTTGTAATTTTACAAAGTGGGGTGGCTTTTCTGAATTTTAAAGTTGATATGATTCGTATGGTAACAAAGGTCACACAGGATAATTTTAATACTTTTTATATGCGGTATGTGCCTAACAATCCCTGTATTAAATCTTATCTAGGCTATAAGAAACAAGATTATCATTATAATTTGGCAGTGGATGAAATGTCGGCTATGGCTGTGTTGGATTTTGAAACAGGTGTATCTAGGATTCCTAATAATCGGTTTTATGTAGGTTATCAGCACAATCAGGAAACTTTGATGGAATTTGGTGGCAAACCTTATAACATGGTTATTGAGTTTAACCCTAATAAGTGCGATGTGACTTGCGGGTTGCTCAATACCATCTTAAAAAAGTTTTTTAATGATGTTCATATCATAAGGGTTGTTTCAGCTGACTTTTGTTGTGATGTGCCAGATATTCCGTTAGATAATGTGACGATTGATATGGGGCGTAGGCGTAGTTACTGTGAAATGCGTAAGAATGGTGGTAGAGGGTTTTACATAGGCACTCGTGGTTCTAATGGTAATGTTAAGATTTATGATAAAGCTAAAGAGCTAGGGCTTGAAAATAAGATACTCACGAGATATGAATGTCACTTGGCTTTTGATGATTTGTACGCAGATATGATAATGGGCAGAGGGTTTTGTATAAATGATTGTTTACCAACGGTATATTTTGACAGTGGTCAAATGAAATTGATTGAAGATGTAAAATTGAGATGCTGTGTAATGGCTGTAAAGAATGGTTATGCAGATATAAAAGAGTTTAATCCTAGATTTAGAGAAAAAATAAAGCCGTATCTGGAGGATACGGCTAAGCTGATAATTGACAATTCAGCTTTAAAAGCAATTCGTGAGACTATTATAACATATTTTTTTGATTACTGTAAAGAACTTAATTTGCATTATTAAGGGGGTTTTTGTGTGGATGAAGTTAGATTGATTTATTTGTTTATAATTATATTAAATATATCGGTAATATTCAGGCGTTTGTGATTAAGGGGTTTTTGTATGGATGCTTTTGTTGTACGTCTTATTTTTCTGTTTATATTGTCTTTGCCTTGTTGGTGGGGTGGTATTAAGTATGTTAATTTAATGCGTTTGTATTATGGTAAAAGTGAAAATGATAAATGCAAAAAATAAGTAATGTATCTGAACTAGATGTTGCTATAGCGAAAATATCACGAAACTTCGGTCAAGATCCTAACGGTTTTTGCTGACAGGGGGCTATTGATAATTATTCGCAAAATGCAACTTTTACGAAAAAATATGCGTATTCAAATAAGTTCATCCAAATTCCAGCTATATAGCCGTTGAATTTCTTTGCCTTCTATAAATGTGTTAAATTCCTCTTCAAATTGCCAGCCAAACTTCTCATACATCCCATTATGAGTTGTGTATAGAAAAACTTGGTGGATGCCTAGTTTTTTGCAATTATCCTTTACGGATGACATCAGTTTCTTAAAGTGGCCTTTGCCTCTATGGGGATAATCAATATACACATTAATCAACCATGGATAAATGTCTGGCCTTACGTCAATATCATTAACCGATAATTGATAAACACCAATAATTTTACCATTTTCAATTATCGCATGTGTTTGTGGTATTCTTTCTTGACATAAGGAATTCTCTACATAGGCGTTTAATTTTTCCATGGTAAATCCCTCATCCTTTCCCCACCATTCATAAAACCATCTGCATATGGTTGGAATATACTGTGTATCTTCTTTAGTCAATTGGACAATTTCTATACCCATAAATGATTTCCTCCTGCTCCCCATTTTAGTTTACATAATTATATTACGGTAATCTTCAAGCTGTTTTATAACATAAAACACCCTCTTAAAAAACTAATTTTATTATAGTTCTTTTCGAAGGTGTTTTTAAAGTCTAATTGATATTAATTTTAATAGGATACGTTCTTGACGCCCAAATACGATTGAGGGTTCACATACTTACCATTTGATAATACAGAGAAATGGCAGTGGTTACCAGTGGAAAGACCCGTACTGCCGCATTTTGCCACAGTTTGTCCCCTTGTTACCATTTGTCCCTTTGATGCCACAAGGGATGAGTTATGGCCATAAAGTGTAGAAAGGCCGCCACCATGGTCAATGATAATTGTATATCCATAACCATTCATCCAACCGGAATATGTAACTTTACCTGCCTCAGCCGCAACAATGGCTGAACCATAAGGCGCAGGAATATCATAACCACTATGGGATTCACTTCTACCAGTAACAGGATTTCTTCTGTTTACAAAGCCACTACTTAAACTGGAGGATACTGCTTTTTTTGCAGGCACAGGCCAACCCAAGGAACCATTTCCAGTATAATAAGGGGTTGAACTTCCTGACTGCTGGGCAATCAAATTCAAAATTTGCTGATCCGCCTTAGCATTTGCAGCAATTAACTGCTCTTGCTTTTTGGCATCATTTACATAAGAAGCCATCAAAGCCTCTTTTTCTGAAATCACACTCTGCATACTCTGGACTTTTTCTTTTTGTAGAGCAACAACTTCTGTTTGAGCAGCATGGTTTTCTGCAATTTCATCAGTTTTTGTTTTAATGGTATCCTGAATTTCCTGAAGCTCGTCCAAAATATCTTTATCATAGAGCATAATATCATTTACATATTGCATTCTTAAAAATAAATCAGAGAAACTTTCCGACTCTAACAGGATTTCTAAGTAACCAGTAGACCCCTTTTGCTGGAGGAAACGTAATCGGCTGCCTAAAAGTTCAAATTGTTTTTCCCTTTGGGCAGATGCTTCCTCTAATTCCTTTTCAGCAGCAGCCAAAGATGCAGTCAATACATCCAAATCCGTCTCTGCTGCGTCTAATTCGGCTTGCAAGCTATTCATAACCTTATCCATGGCATCAATCTCTTCTTCGACAGAAAGCTGCTTGGATTTTAGGTTTTCAATTTCTTTTCTTGCGTTGGCCGTTTGCTGTGCAAGATTCTTTCGTTTTGCCTCTAGTTCAGCAACGGTGGCAGCCCCTGTTTCATAGGTTGGAAAAGCACCGATGGCTAAAAATGCCGTCAACATCAGGCAAGTAGCTTTTTTTAATATTTTCATTTTAAGAAACCTCATCATTTTCACATATTGTCTCTTTATATTATACGGATTTTCCGACATTTTTCAACGTTAATTAATTTATTTTAATTTTTCATTAATATATCTGAAGATAATCTCTCCATTTCCCGGGGAAACTCCTGGGTTTCAGCGCAAATGGAAACTACATAGTCTTCGAAGAGATAGGATTTTAGATATAGTTTTTTTTCTTCCATGTAAATTGTTTTTTTTACATTTTGACCATCCATTCCCGAAAAAATATGAAAGGGATAACCAATACCCTTTCCCATCCACTTTGTAATACTTTCCTTACAGGTCCAAAGGTTAAAAAAGAATACTGCTTTTTCCGACTTCGTCGTCAATGAATGAAACGTTGCCTCTTCTTCAGCGGTAAAGATTTTTTTTGTAAAGCGAGGTAGGTTTTCCCGAATTTGTTCTATATCGCAGCCCACTGGATCATCGGAAAAACAACAAATTGCAAATTTGCCAGAATGAGATAAGCTAAAATAATACTCCTGATTGGGCAAAAAAGGTTTTCCGTTATCCGAAATTACTATTTCATCATATAGGCTGGGTTCATTCGCCAAGAAAAAGGCGTACCTTAATAAAAGTCCTGCGGCTAGAGAAAGGTTTTTACTTTCTTGCTTGCGCAGTTTTAGAATGCGGTTACGTCTACACTCTCCTACTAAATCCATAGCTTTTTCAAAGAGTTCCACTTTGTTAAATTCATCTGCATCCATCAAAAGCAGTTCAATCATCTATAAGCACCTCGTAGCACAAAAAGCAGAGCTGTTTGAGTAAATACCCATACAACTCTGCTTACATTTTTATAAAATCACTTCACAATCAAGTTCACAATTCTACCTGGAACATAAATTTCTTTCACAACTTCTTTGCCATCCAAACGGTTACCCAAAACTTCTTTAGCCTGAGCCAAAACTTCTTCTTTGGTTGCGCTTGTGGAAATTTCCATTGTGCCTCTCAATTTACCACCAATCTGAATAGCAATTTCAATGGAATCCTGAACCAGCTTGCTCTCATCAACCTGAGGCCATCCTGCTGCAAAAACAGATTCTTCATGACCCAATTCTTTCCAAAGTTCTTCGGAAATATGAGGCGCAAATGGTGCTAACAAGGTTACAACAGTTTCCAAAGTTTCTCTTGACAGACCACCCTGGTTTTTAGCAATGTCGTTAAGCTTATTAGAATATTCCATGAAACCACTTACGATTGTATTCATAGACAAAGCTTCCAAGCGGCTTGTAATATCGGAAGTTAACTTGTTACAAGCATATTCTTCTTCCTTGCTAGGCTGAACCGGAGCATCTTTATAGGAATAAACCATTTTCCAAACTCTGTTTAAGAAACGGAATACACCATCGATACCGCTATCGTCCCAGTCACAATCCATTTCAGGAGGACCAACGAACAATTCATACATTCTCAAAGAGTCACAACCATATTTCTCTACCAATTCATCGGGAGAAACAACGTTGCCCAAAGATTTACTCATCTTGCCACCGTTCTTTGTAATCATACCTTGATTGAACAGTTTCTGGAATGGCTCCTCAAAAGGAACTGCACCAATATCATACAAGAATTTTGTATAGAAACGAGCATACAATAAATGCAATACGGCATGTTCGATACCACCAACGTACAAATCAACAGGTGCCCACTTTTTCAAAGCATCCATGCTTGCCAATTCATTATTGTTATGATTATCAACATAACGCAAGAAGTACCAGCTGGAACCAGCCCACTGAGGCATTGTGTTTGTTTCTCTCTTTGCAGGTTTGCCACAAACAGGGCAAGTTGTGTTTACCCATTCATCAATATGAGCCAAAGGGGATTCGCCAGTATCCGTAGGCTTATAGGATTCTACATCTGGAAGCAATACGGGCAACTGATCCTCAGGGACAGGAACCGCTCCACAGTGATCGCAATGGATAATAGGAATAGGTTCGCCCCAATATCTCTGTCTGGAGAATACCCAGTCACGCAATTTATAGTTTACAGTTTTCTTACCAATACCCTGTTCTTCCATCAAATGAGGCACTTTTTTCTTTGCTTCAAATGCCTTCATACCGTTCCATTCGCCAGAGTTAATGATAACGCCATCTCCAGCATAAGCTTCTGTCAAGGGTTTTTCTTCTTCGCCTTCAGGCAAAATAACCTGGATGATAGGTAATTCGAATTTTGTTGCAAATTCAAAGTCACGTTCATCATGGGCAGGTACACACATTACTGCGCCAGTACCATAGTCAGCCAATACGTAATCTGCAACCCAAACAGGAATTTCCTTGCCACTTACAGGGTTTACACAGTATGTGCCTGTAAATACGCCTGTTTTTTCTTTATCTGTTAAACGGTCAACGGAGGACTTTGTGGAAGCATCAAAGCAATATTTTTGAACAGCTTCTTTGCACTCAGGAGTTACAAATTCTTCAAGCCCTTTATATTCGGGGGCCAAAACCATGAAAGTACATCCATAAAGTGTATCAGGTCTTGTTGTATAAACAGTAATATTCTTATCGCCACCGCTTACTTTAAAGTCAACCTCAGCGCCGTAGCTCTTACCGATCCAATCGGACTGCATCTTTTTAACTTTATCAGACCAATCCAATTTCTGCAAATCTTCCAACAATCTATCTGCATAGGCTGTAATCTTCAACATCCACTGGCGTAAATTTCTCTTTGTTACAGTTGCGCCACAACGTTCACAAGTACCGCCCGCTGCTTCTTCATTTGCCAATACACATTTACAGCTAGGGCACCAGTTCAAAGGCATTTCTTTTTCATATGCCAAGCCTTTTTTGAACATCTGAACGAAAATCCACTGTGTCCATTTATAATAGGAAGGATCCGTTGTATCAACTTCCTTATCCCAATCATAAATTGCACTGATTTCATGAAGCTGTCTTTTTACATTTGTAATGTTATCCGCTGTTGAAATACGAGGATGAACATTATTCTTAATTGCAAAGTTTTCCGCAGGCAAACCGAATGCGTCCCAACCCATAGGATGCAACACCTGATAGCCCTGCAATACTTTATATCTGCTGACAACATCACTTAATACATAACCTCTCCAGTGACCAACATGAAGGCCGGTACCAGATGGATAAGGGAACATATCCAGGCAGTAGAATCTGGGTTTAATATCATCTTCTACGTTGATGGGGTTCTTTTCCCACTCCGCACGCCATTTCTTTTCAATTTCACTAAACTCATAGCGACTATTCATTGCAAACTCCTCCTTAACAAAACTATCTCCAAAAACTTCGCTTTTGTACCAACTTTAATAATAGCCCATTTTTTTAAAAAATAATATTTATACTATGCTCAATCTTAGCTAATTCGGGTTATTCTTAAGAAAACCCCTTCCCCAAGCTGTGCAAAATATCTTTTTGGGGTAGAACTTAAATAGATAATCGAGAAATAAAAAAACCTCCGTCTCAGTTAGAGACGAAGGGATACTCCGTGATACCACTCTAGTTTGCCAAAGGCACACTCGAAACCTATAACGGGGGCTACCGTTGCCGCTTACTAATCAAGGCTGATGTTGGGGGCAAAACTCCAAGGCCAGTTCCAAAACATGTCTTTACCAACTCACACCAACCGTTGGCTCTCTGCAAAAAACATACGTAATGTACTCTTCCTCTTCAAAGTTTATTTACGAAACTATTTATAACATATTTACCAATAAAAATCAAGTGTTTTTAGCTATTTTTCAAAAGAATACAGTCGACACAGTACCGTCAAACTGCCACATCGGTTTCAAATTGGTTACGATATAGGTTATAATAGAACCCTTTTTTCTCCATCAATTCGTCATGGTTTCCTCTTTCAATGATTTCACCATGGTTTACGACTGCAATCAAATCAGCATCCTTAATGGTACTTAGACGATGGGCAATCACAAAGTTTGTACGCCCTTTCATGAGATTATGCATTGCCTCTTGAATTTTCACTTCGGTTCGTGTATCAACACTACTAGTTGCTTCATCCAAAATTAAAACTGAAGGATTGGCTAATATTGCTCTAGCTATGGCAAGCATCTGCCTCTGACCTTGACTTAGATTGCCACCACCGTCGGATAAAACTGTATCATAACCATCGGGCAAACGCTTGATGAACTCATGGGCATTGGCAAGCTTTGCAGCTTCTTTTATTTCCCCATCGGTGGCATCTAATCTTCCATAGCGGATGTTCTCACGTATAGTATCGGTGAATAGATAGGTATCTTGCAACACGATGCCTAAGTTTGATCGCAGACTTTTACGTTTAATTTGTTTAATGTCGTGGCCATCAATGGTAATAGAACCTGTATCTATATCATAGAAACGAGTAAGCAAGTTGATAATTGTAGTCTTTCCTGCTCCTGTGGGTCCAACGAAGGCAATGGTTTGACCAGGTTTTGCGTATAAGTTTACTTCCTTTAAAATAGGATGACCTTCTTCATACGAAAAGTTTACGTTTGAAAGTACAACATCCCCTTCGACTTCTTTTAACTCAACAGAGTCTATTGTATCTTTGGGTTCTTCTGGTTCATCCAATACCTCAAAAACACGTTCCGCCCCTGCAAAAGCTGCCATCATTGAGTTTACCTGATTAGCCAATTCATTTAAAGGCCTTGCAAACTGCTTAGAATAGATGATGAAGTTAGAAATGGTACCAAGTGTCATGGGCAATCCCATTACCATCATCAAACCGCCTGTGGCAACAACGATAGCATAGGTCATATTGTTTAGTGCCATCATAATAGGGCCAATCATACCTGAAAATATTTCTGCCCGTACACCCACTTCTAGTAGGTCTGTATTGCGGTTGGAAAAAGTCTGTGTCATTTCGTCTTCCTGGCAAAAAACCTTGACAACTTTTTGCCCCGAAATAATTTCTTCAATATGTCCGTTTAGCTTTCCCAGACGCTCCTGTTTTTCTTTATAATACTTTCTAGATCGTGATGTTACCGCTTTTGTAGCAACTAACATGATTGGAATAGTCACAATCGCCGCAAGGGTTAGAGGAATACTCAAATAAATCATCATAGCAAGAGTACCCACAATGGTCAAGGCACTTTGAAACACCTGGGAGATGCTTGAATTTAACGCCATAGAGATATTGTCCACGTCGTTAGTTACACGACTCATTAATTCCCCATGTGTAGTGGTATCAAAATATTTCAACGGTAACCTTTGTATCTTTTCAAAAATCTCTTTACGGATTGATGCAACAACATTTTGACCAACCAAAAGTAATAAATAATTCTGAAGCCAAGTACACAGGGATGTGCCTAGATAAATTGCCAATAGGGTTATACAAACCTTTGCCAAACCATTAAAATCAGCAGTAGCAATATGCTTATCTATGGCAACACCAATTAGTCTCGTTGCATAAACAGTACCTAGAGTTATAAAGGCAATGGAAATAATAGAAATAAATATATAAAACCAATATTTATTCAAATATTTTAAAAGCCTACTCAAAGTTTTCATTGTATCTTTCGGTTTTTTTGGCGCTACTGGAGGTTGCCCTCCCATACCAGGATTAGACATCCAGAACCACCCCTTTCTTCATTTGAGATTGATAAATCTCTTGATAATCCAAACTAGTTTCCATAAGTTTATTATGGTTACCTTCTGCAACCAGTTTTCCATCTTGCAAAACAAAAATCTTATCTGCATCTTTAATAGAGCTAATTCTCTGGGCAATAATGAATTTGGTACAGGCACTATGGGATTCTTTCATGGACTGACGAATTCTTTTTTCTGTCAGAGAGTCAACGGCACTAGTACTATCATCAAATATAATAATGCTGGGGTTTTGAATCAATGCCCTGGCGATAGAAATACGTTGTTTTTGACCACCAGAAACATTTACCCCTTTCTGCCCTAATTCTGTATCATAGCCGTTAGGCATTTCCATAATGAAATCATGGGCCTGCGCAGCCTTTGCCGCTGCCACAACCTCTTCCTCAGTTGCATTTTTATTTCCCCACTTAATATTATCTCGAATGGTCCCTGTAAATAAAATAGTTTCTTGCAAAACCACAGAAACTCTATTTCTAAGCTCATGGATGGCATAGTCACGCACATCAACTCCATCAATATAAATTGCACCCTCAGAAACATCATATAGTCGGGGCATTAAGTTTACTAATGTGGATTTGCCAGAACCTGTTTCACCTAAAATACCAATGGTTTCACCAGGGTTTACACAAAAACTAATGTGTTCTAAAACCGGCTCACCGCTACCACCCTTATAACGAAAAGTGACATCCTTAAATTCTACCCTGCCTTCATTTTTTCCGGGCAGAATTGGGTTAATTGGATCTACGATATCAATTTTTTCATTTAAAACTTCATTTACACGGCTTAATGAAATTTGTGCCCTTGATATATACATAAAAACCATCGCAATCATCATTAGTGCCATAAGCATCTGCATCAAATAAGTGATGAATGCCATAATCTCTTCAATTTTCATAGTTCCATCATAAACCTGGATACCACCAAACCATAAAATTGCAATAATAGATATATTTAATATCAACATCATAGCAGGCATCATAAGTAAAACAGTTCTGAATGCTTTTACCCCTGTCTCTTTATAGTCATCATTAGCAGCGTTAAACTTTTCCTTTTCATAATCATGGCGTACAAAGGCCTTCACAACGCGCATACCTGCCAGACACTCACGCATAACGGTGTTTACACCATCTAATTTTTCTTGCACTAACTTAAACTTAGGCATACCCTTACGCATAATAATAAAAGCAACGATTGTCAAAATAACAATAGCGATTACAAATATAACAGCAAGCTTTGCATTAATGGAAAAAGCCATAATTAAACTACCAAAGCAAAGCAATGGCGCACGAATTAACATTCGCAATGACATCAGGATAACCATTTGAATTTGGGTTATATCATTGGTTAATCGGGTAATTAGTGATGGTGTTTGAAATGTATCAATATTATGGAAGGAAAAATCCTGAATTTTTACAAATATGGACTTTCTCAAATCAGTACCTGCCCGTTGACTCACGATGCTCGCAGCAATCAAACAGCCTATGCCTCCGACAATCCCCAGTATTGCGATGAATACCATTAGCATTCCTAATTTTATAATGTAGTTGCTGTTTTGCGTAGCGACACCATTGTTAATCAGAAGTGTCATCAATTTCGGCATAATTAATTCGGCCGAAGCCTCAATCAGCATAAAAATTGGAGCTAATATTGCTAAATTTTTATAGGGCTTTATATACTTTAAAATTACCTTCAACGATCTCCCCTCGTTTCCTCTAAATCATTATGCACATTTTCTAGGATTCGTGCTAATAAGCTAAGACATACCTCTTTTTCTTCTTTGGTAAAACCACGAAATCCCACTTCATCAATGGTCGCCCCTTTTTCAATGAATGCGTGAAATTTATTCATACCCTTTTCAGTGATACTCACACGAATACTGCGCATATCACATTCATCTCTCAAACGCTCGATGAGACCATCCCTCTCCATACGTTTTAAAACGTCGGTCATAGAGGCTGGTTTTATCCGTATAAAATCACATAGCTCTTTTTGAGTTTGCAAATTCCTAGCCGCTAGGGACATTAGAATGGGGGGCTGACCAGCAGAAAGCCCAATCTCCTGGGCACTACGCATCATATGGATATGGTACAAACGAAGCAGTCCATTTAGCACAAAGGAAAAGTCCGTTGTATGTTCCCCTAATGCCTCTCTTTTTTTCAATAAATTTTCACAAAATAACAATATTACCCCTCCCAATAATCATTAACGCTAAACTCCATTTTTCCCAGCTAAGTTTTGGTATCCTTACTCTATGGTTGAAGTCATTTTTTGAAACAACTACGTTATGTTTCATCTAAGTAAATAGAAAAATAAACAGTATATTATGTAGTATCTCAAATATTTGCCATTACAAACACCAAAAGGATACCCTTGCGCCTATCCTAAAACATATTTAAATAATATGAGGTCACAAAAAATAGTTAGGTATCTAACCAATTGATTAGATACCTAACTATTTTATCACTTTGTTTTAATTTGTCAATAACAATCTCATAAAACGTATTGGAACATAAAAGCAATGTGAAGGCTACTTCCTACCATTACAAAAACATGGAAAATCTCATGAAAACCAAAATGTTTGAATGTGATATTCGGCTTCTTCAAACCGTATATTACTGCACCAACAGTATAGGCAATACCTCCAGCCAACAACAAGCCAACACCCTGCCAGCTAACTGCCTTCTCTAAAGGTACAAATACAATAACGGCTAACCAGCCCATAATTACATAAATCATTGTTGAAAGCCATCTAGGTGCATTCATCCAGAAAATCTTCAATAAAATGCCTCCTAAAGCAAATGCCCAAATCAGCACTAACATGGTCCAGCCCCACTTGCCATGCAAAGACACTAAGCAAATTGGTGTATATGTTCCTGCAATCAATATAAAAATCATCATATGGTCAATACGACGTAAAATATTCGTTTTGCTTTGAGGTAATTGTAATGTATGATAAATTGTACTAGCCCCATATAATAGTAATAAGGAAATGCCAAAAACAGCGAAGCCCCATAAATGCCAAAT
The DNA here is from genome assembly GCA_002380805.1 of Clostridiales bacterium UBA4139. Lineage (GTDB taxonomy): Bacteria > Bacillota > Clostridia > Lachnospirales > Anaerotignaceae > Chakrabartyella. The sequence continues at coordinate 312,552 of DFWH01000005.1, forward strand.
ACTTGCTTCTGATTTTGCTTCTTGCATCAACAGTATAAAACAAGGAATTACGGCAATAAAACCGATAAAATGTGTTAATGCACTCATAGGATCTTTAATTTTAAATTTTCTATCTTTCATGTTAACCCCTCCAGATGTAGTTATCAATACTACATAACATTATATCCGTATATTAACATATTATTTACCACGACGCAAGAAGAATTTGTAAGAAAAACTTGATACATAGTTTAAAATACTATATAATAGGTTTACAAGTGAATTATTCATTTATCAAAATTTGAGGTGAACAAATGACCACGTTAGATAAAATTATTGAGACCTTTACACAGCAAATCAAATCCTCAGGAATTATTGAAATCGAAGATATCCCTAATATTGATTTATATATGGATCAAGTAACTACTTTTATGGATAAAGCGTTGGAAAGATATAAGAGATATGATGAAGATAAAATCTTGACCAAAACCATGATTAACAATTATACCAAGGCTAAGATTTTTCCAGCTCCAATCAAGAAAAAATATAGCCGTACACATTTAATGCTTTTGATAATGATTTACCACCTAAAGTCCGTCTTATCAATAAGAGATATTGGGATTTTATTTCAACCCGTCCTCTCCGTTAAGTCCTTAGATGAGCAAGATAGCCTTATCAGAAGCATTTACGAAGGCTTTTTGAAATTGCAGATTGCAACTCAGCAGTATATGCAATCATCAGCAGAAGGAATTAGAGATAATGCAACACCGGCAAAAGATATTCTTGAGGAATATCAGGATGAAAAAATCAAGCGAATCTTATTGGTGCTTTTGCTTGCAATAAGGGCAAACGCCGAAAAGCAATTGGCAGAGCGGGTTCTTGACATGTATTTTTAAATATTTAGAAGCCACACATTAGATGTGTGGTTTTTTTATACGATTCTTTTATACATCATAACCCATTGAGCAAATCAGGCTGTTATTTTCATTATAATTGTATGGTAGCTTTCAAAATGAGCCCTTTCATTCTAAATGGACTGGTGTATACGCAAATGTATCATATATGAATCCCTTTGAACTCCTCATTCATTCCTGCTAATCACAAAATCAATAACCTATGTTCAGACACAAAAGGCAGGCACCCCCATCATATAAGGATTTACCTGCCCTTTTATATTGTTTAAATAGCTAAATCTTTCAAATTTTTTAATTTTTGATTTAGTGGTAATCCTAGCGATAATTTTATTCTTTATACACCGATGCATTGAATTTTCTACTTTTTATCTACCTATTTAAAGAAACATAGGTAGGATGCTGCCTATTACTCCAATTTCCCATCTCTATTCTTCCATTAATTTAAGTATTATAAAACCCAACTTAGCAAATGAAATCACCAGCATCTTAGCATTATTAAATATTGAAACACAAAAAGACGATAGCTGAACAGAATTATTCTGCTGCTATCGCCTTAAATGGTCAATCAACCTAGGTATTGATAAAAGAATCAACGTAGTTATTAATTCTTTCTTTGGTCTAATCGGCAAAATTTATGACCACATTACTGTCTTTCCAACTACTGCTATACAATTGGATGACCTTTGACTGTGGGTTATATTTATATTTACTTCTCTTTTTTGACACCGGAAAGTTCTTACTTAATTAGAATCTTTTCCACGTGATAAGCCATAGGAGTTTACAACCTTAAGATATTTTACCAACGTCAGAAGTTGCAAATTCATATGGTTCAATCCACTTAATTTCTTACTTCAGCTACAATATCAGCAGCTTTACGGCAAATGGTTGTAATTTCATCCCATTCTTTGCCATTGATTAATTTGTCTGTCACCATAAAAGAACCGCCTACGGCACAGATATTTTTAAAAGAAAGGTATTCTTTTAAGTTATCTAAGCTGATACCACCTGTGGGCATAAACATAAACTGATGATAAGGACCAGACAAAGCCTTGATGGTAGCTAAACCACCGTACTGCTGTGCAGGGAAAAACTTGAATGTTGTTAATCCTAAGTCATGTGCTGCCTCAATCTCTGTGGGGGTCACACAACCAGGGAAAATAGGCACATTCTTTTCGATGCAGTATGCAACAATTTTAGGGTTAAATCCAGGAGAAACAATAAACTGCGCCCCTGCTGCCAAAGCTCTATCTACCTGCTCTTTATACAGGACTGTGCCAGCACCAACAATCATATCTGGGTAGTTATCACGCATCAATTTGATTGCTTTGTCTGCACCCTCTGCACGGAATGTAATTTCTGCAACAGGCAAACCGCCTTCGGAAAGTGCCTTTGCCAATGGCAATGCATCCTCTTCTGGACGCTCTAATTTAATAACAGGAACTACACCAATTTTAGAAATTCTTTCTGCAATTGTCATGATTTTTTCCTCCTTAGCGCTGAACTCTGGCCCCTGCGCCACCCATTAATGATTCAACTTCCTTACGGCTAGCCATACTTGTATCACCCGGTGTTGTCATTGCTAATGCACCATGAGCCGCACCATAGTTTACAGCCACCTGAGGGTCGCCAGTTTCCATCAAACCAAATATTAAACCGGAAGCGAAGCTGTCACCACCGCCAACTCTATCCATAATTTCTAAACCGTCGTATTTATTGGAGAAGTGGATTTCGCCGTTTGCCCAACACATTGCAGCCCAGTCGTTTACTGTTGCTGTTTTTACACTTCTTAATGTTGTAGCCATAACCTTGAAGTTAGGGTATGTTTCAGCGGCTTTTGCCATCATCTTCTTATAGCCATCCAAGTTCAATTCTACCAAGTTTTCGTCATTACCTTCAATTTCAAAACCAAGGCAAGCTGTGAAATCTTCTTCGTTACCAATCATTACATCGATATATTTTGCGATTTCTTTGTTTACTGCCTGTGCTTTTTCCTGACCGCCAATCGCCTTCCACATAGAAGGACGGTAGTTTAAATCATAAGATACAATTGTACCATATTTTTTAGCTGCTTTTACAGCTTCGATTGTAACAGCCGCACTATCCTCAGATAAAGCTGCAAAGATACCGCCTGTATGCAACCAACGAACACCCAAAGTACCAAACAAATAATCGAAGTCAAACTCGCCGGGTTTAATTTGGGAGATAGCTGTGTTACCTCTATCAGAAACACCAACTGCACCACGAACGCCATGACCTCTTTCTGTAAAGTTCAAACCATTACGAACAGTTCTACCAATACCATCATAGGGCAACCATTTAATAAAAGATGTATCAACGCCACCCTGCAAAATAAAATCCTCTACCAAACGACCGATTTCATTGTCAGCCAAAGCAGTTACAATAGCTGTTTTGTAGCCAAAACAACGACGAAGGCCACGGGCAACGTTGTATTCGCCGCCACCTTCCCAGGCACGGAACTGTCTAGCAGTTTTAATTCTTCCTTCGCCTGGATCTAATCTAAGCATTACTTCGCCCAATGATACCTGATCAAACATACATTCTTCTTTTGGTCTTAATTGAATCATTATAATGTCACCCCGTCCTTAAAAATAGCAATTTCTCTATAATCATTTTCTTCATTTTTGGAAAGCTTACCATTTGCTGTATCTTTTAATAAATCCATCAGCTTTTTCGTTGCTTCCTCAAAGCTTGTTCCCTCTAAAATCATACCTGCATTAAAATCAATCCAATTTGCTTTGTGCTCCGCTAATGTGGAGTTTGTAGAAATCTTTAATGTTGGAACGATAGTGCCAAAGGGAGTCCCTCTACCTGTGGTAAAGAGGATAATATGTGCCCCGGATGCAGCAAGGTTGGTGCATGAAACCATATCATTACCTGGACCAGTTAGTAAGGAAAGGCCTTCCTTTTTCACTGGATCAGCATAAGCTAAGATATCTGTTACCGTTGCCTCACCACCCTTTTGAATACATCCAAGGGATTTTTCCTCCAGTGTCGTTATGCCCCCAGCCTTATTTCCTGGTGAGGGGTTTTCATATACAACCTGGTTATGGTTAACATAATAGTTTTTAAATTCATTGATCATTGCTGTTGCTTGCTCAAAAACCTCTTTGCTTTGGCAACGAGCAAACAAACTATCCTCAGCCCCAAACATTTCAGGGACTTCCGTTAAAATTGCACGGCCACCTGCAGCTGCGTGTAAATCTGTCAAACGACCGCAGAGGGGATTTGCAGTGATGCCAGAAAAAGCATCAGACCCACCGCACTTAAAGCCAATAATCAACTCCCGTAAAGGGATTCTTTTTCTTTTGTCTTTTTCACTAAGATCAGAAAGGGTTTTTAGTAGGGCTAATCCCGTTTCGACCTCATCTTCTTCCTCTTGTGTAATCATAAAGCGAATCCTCTCGCTGTCATACTCACCTAAAAATGGTTTGAATGCATTTAGGTTGTTATTTTCACAACCTAAGGAAAGAACCAAAACACCGCCAGCATTTGGATGCTTAATCAAAGCAGCCAATGATTTTTGTGTCATTGTCTGGTCTTCACCCATCTGAGAGCAACCATAAGGATGGGTCATTGGCAGAACATTCATGCCTAATTTAGCAGCCTCTTTTGCTAGGAGTTCCGCTGTTTTATTTACACAACCTACGGTAGGGACAATCCAAATTTCATTTCGGATGCCTACGCGGCCATCTTTTCTGCGGTACCCCATAAAGTAGTCATCTTGCTCGTTCCAGTTGTATTCTTGGGTACCACGAAAAATATAGTCCCCACTTTCAGCCAAATTGGTTTTTACATTATGCACATGCACATGCTCACCTTTTTCAATGTTTTTGGAAGCATGGCCAATTGGGCTTGCATATTTCACCACATTTTCCCCTTCTTTCAAATCAAAGAGGGCTATCTTGTGGCCGAAAGCAATATCATCTTTTGCCGTAAGGGTCAGCTCGCCACACTGGCAAAGTTCACCTTTTTTAATATCGCAAAGGGCTACGGCAACACTGTCCTTTGGATTTACAATAATAATATTATCCTTCATGGGAATTACACTCCTTACGCCAGAAGAGAAGCAAGAACTTCCTTCACTTCTTTTTCTTCCAGTTCTTTTAAATAGGAAGCAACTAATGCTGCTAAACCTTCAACAGCATTCAACTCTGTGCCATCCCAGAACGCTGTGTTGGATAAAACAGCTTCTGCGATACCTTCAGCGTCTTTTTCAGCCCAGATTTTCGAAAAGAACTCCAATACCTCTGCATCATCTTTAATGGTGTAGGTAGTGCCATCCTTGCGTGTGCCAACATAGCTTCCATTTTCCATTTCACCCTTATAAAAGCGGATGAATGCCGCCAGAGAGAATGCCAAAGCCTTAGGCAATTCACCTTTTTCTTTTACATAGCCTGTTAAGCTAGGCATACATCTTGCACACCACTTGGAGCAAGAATTCAAAGAAATATCAAGTAATTTATGTTTAATGTAAGGATTACGGAAACGATCCTTCACATCAGAAGCAAACTGTTCTAGGTCAGCCTTAGGCAAATCCAATGTAGGAATAATTTCACCATAAAGAAGCTGATCCAAGTATTTTTCGAATAAAGGATCATTCATCATTTCCAAAACGATGTTGTGTCCTGCTAAATAAGCAGCCAAAACAGAAGCGGTGTGTCCACCATTCAAAATTCTAACCTTACGTTTTTTATAAGGGGTTACATCTTCTGTCCAAATTACGTTTGCATCTGTTTTGTGGATAGGCATAATATCTGCCCATTCCTGTTTACCTTCAATAACCCAAAGGTTAAATACTTCGCTTGTTACAAGGCATTTATCTTCATAACCCATTTCGTTATAGAAATAATCTAATTCATCACCAGGATAGCCAGTTACAATACGGTCTACCAAAGTGGAACAGAAATGGTTGCTTTCTTTCACCCATGTTTTAAAGCTTTCATCCAAGCCCCATTCCTCTGCATACTGTAAAACAATGCGCAATAAGTTTGCACCGTTGTTATCAATCAATTCAACGGGCAAAAACAATAAGCCTCTATCAGTTGCACCATTAAATGCCTGATATCTTTCATATAAGAAAGCACAAACCTTTGCTGGGAAGGACTGAGCCGGTCTATCAGTCAGTTTATCACCGGCTTTGTAAGCGATGCCAGCTTCAGTTGTGTTTGAAATAACAACTTTCAAGTCTTCAGAACGCGCCAATGTCATTAGTGCTTCATAATCTTCATAGGGATTGATGCAACGTGAAACAGATGTATTGGGTTCAATCTTCTCAACCGCCTGTCCATCTTCAATACCACGCATAATTAATGTATACATGCCGTCCTGAGAATTGATTGTTTCACCCATCCCCTGTGCAATTGGCTGACACAAAACAATAGAACCGTCAAATAAGCCCTGATTATTCGCCTTATTAATCATCCAATCTGTAAAGGCACGAAGGAAGTTACCTTCTCCGAACTGCAATACTCTTTCTTTCAAAGCCGGAGCCTGAGGAGTTAATACTTCATTTATCTTTTTCATAAACCTTATACCTCCAAGTTTTAAACTGGTCTAAGATAATAACAACAGTAGTATACAACAAAAAACAGTCTGTTGTATACAACAAAACTAAAATTAATTGATTTTTGGTTATTCAGACAATACATACCCTAAAATTTTGTGCAATTTTAGGGTATGAGAAAATAAATTGTTCGATTTTGATGTATACAAATGGTGTCATTGACTTTTTTTTGTTAAGAGTATAAAAAAATATGCCTCCATTTAGAGACATACTATACTGTATCCATCTTCACCGCTTTTCAATCAAAAAAACGTTCCCGCTATGTGATTTACAAAGCAAGAACGAAAATGTTGTAACAAATTACTTACTCCTAGGAATCTCGTCAATTTTATTGGTTAATATCAAATCAAAAGTTGCATTTTTTGATGCTAGCAAGTGAGTTTCCATTTCTTTAGCTGCTAGTTCCCAATCATGTTTAAGGCAAGCAGTTAAAATTTTCATATGTTCCTGGGTGGTCTTCTCTAGACGATAGTCAACATACTGACCCGTCATAACCCTAAACCGCAAGTTTTGATTGTGAATCCAATCATAGGTTCTTAAAAGATAGGGGTTTTGAATGGCTTCTACAATAGTATCATGGAAGGCATCATCCAAACGAAAATACTCATCCTTGCTATATGCATGGGCTGGTGCAGAAAAAATATCGAAGTATTTGTATATTACTTCATCTTTGATTTGAGACCCATATTTCAATAATGCATAAGGTTCATATAAAAGACGCACTTCGAAAATCAAATTGATATCATTCATTGATAGACCAGATACCTCTATCCCCTTTTTTGATAGAATCGAGATCAAGCCTTCTTGCTCCAATCGACTAAGGGCGTCTCGAATTGGCGTACGGCTTACATGAAGTTCTTCCCGCAAAGCCTCTTCGTTGAGCATTGCACCGGGTGCATATTCGCATGAAATGATCTTTTCCTTGATTGCATGGTATGCTTTTTGTTTTAAACTTTCTTTTGCAGACATTTCGATGTCCTCCCCCCAAATTTGGATAAAGTATACTACATTTCTTTTCTTTTGCAAAGAGTAAAATCAAAACTTTTAGGGAAGTTTTGTATATATTCTCCTTTCAAAAGACGTAAAACAAATACTTTTTGTCTGTTTTATCCTTATTAAATTCATTATCCCAATCTTATTTAGTCCCACTACTCTTAATTTTTTGCCCTTTTCAAAAACATAGGATGGTTTTTCAATTAAAATGGAAATAATACTTACATCTTTCCCTAAAATATTAAAAATAATCAAAAGTTTACCACTTGGATACATCATTAAACAAATGCAACCAAGTATTGTGTTCTAATTTCAATACTTTCCCAAGTTACAGGAATTTATTTTCCATTTTTACCCAATACGATTGTGTAAATTGCTTAATTTTAGTGGTGCAAAATTGTTTATACTATTGAAAATTAGGGATAATAGTATTTTTCAGTTGACACATGACAAGGGTTGCAATTATACTCCTCTTATAGAGTGATGTATACATCAAACAAAACAGCGTATTTTGGCTGTTGAAAAGGAAGGTATTTTTATTATGAAAGCATTAGTAATTAATACTCCTGGTAATGCGGCGATTGCCGAAATCGAAAAGCCCATTCCCAAGGAAGGCGAAGCCCTATTAAAGCTTCTTTACGGTGGCATTTGTGGTAGCGACTTAGGTTCATACCGTGGCGCAAATGCTTATGTATCCTACCCTCGTATCCCTGGACACGAGTTTTCCGCAGAAATCGTTGAAGTTGGCGAAAATGCTTATGGTTTAAAGCCAGGCATGATTGTAACTTGCAACCCTTATTTCAACTGTGGTGAATGCTATTCCTGTCAAAAGGGAAAAGTAAACGTATGTCAGGATAACCAAACAATGGGTGTACAGCGCGAAGGCGCATTTTGCGAATATATCACTATGCCTGTGGAAAGAATCTATGATGGAAAAGGATTGGATGCAGAAACATTAGCATTAATCGAACCTTTTTGCATTAGCTACCACGGTGTATCCCGTGCTGAAGTAAAACCAGGCGATAAGGTTTTAATCATGGGTGCTGGCACAATTGGTGTTTTGGCTGCCATTGCAGCGAAAGCAAAAGGTGCAGAAGTAACTATTTGCGATGTTGCCGAAGAAAAGTTAAACTATGCTTATGAAACATTTGAAATTGATCATAAGCTTTTAAACAGTTCTGCTGAGGCTTTTGAAAAAGGCGTTGCTGAATTGACCAATGACAATGGTTTTGACGTTACAATCGAAGCTGTTGGACTTCCTGTTACTTTCCAAAACTGCATCGACGCTGCTTGCTTTGGCGGTAAGGTTGTTTTAATCGGTGTTTCTAAAAGAAATATTGACGATTTCTTCTTTACAATTATTCAGAAAAAGGAACTGAATATTTATGGTTCCCGAAATGCAATGAAAAAAGATTTTGAAGAATTAATCGACTTAGTGTTACACAATGATGTAAAATTAAATAAAGTAGTTACAAATCGCTACAAATGGACAGATGGTCCTCAAGCACTTGAAGATTTCTCTGCAAATGCTGATAAAATGTTAAAGGTTGTTTTGGATTTCACCAAATAACAATGGTGTGTTCATATAAGCAAAAAAACAAGAATTGAAAGGGGAAAAAGAAATGAAATTTAAAAAATTAGTAGCATCTATGTGTATCGCAGCCATGTCCATCGCTTCTTTGGCAGGTTGCTCCAGTGAACCAAAAGACTCCGGTAGCCAGGCGGATGCTGGTGCAAGCGAGGAAAAAGTAACACTGCAGATTGGTTTCGAAAACTCTATGTCCGAACCTATTGGACAGGCATTACAGCATTGGGCAGACCTGTTGGATGAAAAATCCGGCGGCACAATGGAGATTGTACTCTACCCTGACTCTCAGTTGGGCAACAAGACAGACTTAATTGACTCCATGCTTTTAGGTGAAAACGTAGCAACATTGGCTGACGGTGCTTTCTATGCTGACTACGGCGTACCCGATTTCGGTATCGTTTTTGGGCCTTTCTTATTCGACAATTGGGAACAGTGCTGGACATTGATCGAATCCGATTGGTATAAAGAACAGGAATCCAAATTACAGGAAAAAGGTTTAAGAATTCTTACATCTAACTGGGCATATGGTGCACGCCATACATTAACAGTAAAACCTGTTAACACAGTTGCTGATTTAGCTGGTATGAAAATCCGTGTTCCTAGCAACCAGATTCAGTCCTTGGGCTTTGACGTTTTAGGCGCTGCTTCCACAGGTATGAGCCTTGGTGATGTATATCAGGCATTACAGACAAAGACAATTGACGGTGCAGAAAACCCTCTTGCAACATTGTATGGCCGTAAGTTGCACGAAGTTGCTCAGAACTTGATCTTAGATGGTCACGTATTGAACTTCACAACATGGGTTTGCTCCAACGATTGGTTCAACTCTTTAACAGAAGAACAGCAGAACCTTTTAATCGAGACTGGTAACGAAGCTGGTTTGTATAACAATGGTATCCAGGCTGAAGCTGAAGCTGATTACTTGCAGAAGATGGTTGATGAAGGCGTAACTGTTGTAGAACCTTCAGAAGAAGTTATGGCTGGTTTCCGTGAAAAAGCACAGGCATTCTATGATATGGGCGACAAGTTCGGTTGGTCCGAAGGTCTTTATGACACAGTTCGCGCTGCTATGGGTGCACAGTAAGTAACATAAATCATACTAATCTGATTACTACGGCGGCGGGGCGATCCTTCCGCCGTACTTTTCAGAAATGATTAGAGGGAGCGAATATGAAGAAAGAAAATAAAATTTTATCTATACTCGCTAATATTGACGTAGTGGTTGCCGGCCTAGTTTTAGCATTATTGGTATTCCTTACGTTTTTAGGCGTTGTTTGGCGCCGTGCCTTTGGTGCACCCTTCACATGGTTAGAAGAAGTGCAGCTTGCGTGCATGGTTTGGATTGTTTTTGCATCAGCTGGTGCAGCTTTCCGTTTTGGCAACCATGTTGCAATCGAAATGATTGTTGATATGATGCCACAAAAGATTCAAAAAGTGTTTTCCATTTTTATTTCAGTAGTTGTAGTTGCAGTAATTTCTTATTTGTTTATACAGAGCATTGGGTTCATTCAACTCTTTATCAAGAGCGGTCGTTCGACTCCTATGTTAGAAATTCCTTACACATTGATTTATGGAATCGCACCGGTATCTTTTATTTTGATGATTGTTAATTATTTCTATGCCCTTTTCAAGGGAGTTAAATCAGAAGCAAAGGAGGCGGTAGAGAGTGAATGAAGTACTAGGTCTTTCCGCTATTGTAATGCTGGTTCTCTTATTCTTAAAGGTTCCAGTTTATTTATCCGTTTTAGGCGGTTCAGCAATTTATTTTGTATTAAATCCATCCATAAACACAGTTATGTTTGCGCAAAGAGCAATCACTGGTGTTGAAAGTATATCTTTACTTGCTATTCCCTTCTTCGTTTGTGCCGGTATCTTGATGAACTACACCGGTGTTACAAAGCGAATTATGGACTTTTGTTCTGTACTTACAGGTCGTATGTCAGGTGGTTTGGCACAGGTTAACGTTTTGCTTTCCACATTAATGGGCGGTTTGTCCGGTTCCAACTTAGCAGATGCTGCTATGCAGGCTAAAATGTTGGTACCAGAAATGGAAGCGAAGGGTTTCTCCAAAGAGTTTTCTACCGTTGTAACTGCAACATCTTCCATGATTACACCTTTAATCCCCCCTGGTATTGCCATGATTTTATACGGTTGTATCGCAAACGTATCTATCGGTAAGCTGTTCATGGCAGGCTTAGGTATTGGTGCCCTTTTGTGTATCACTATGATGATTTTGGTTCGTTTTATCTCCGTTAAACGTGGATATCAGCCTTTATATAAAGAAAAAGTATCCACAAAAGAATTTGCGAAGGCAGCTAAACCAGCAATCTTGCCTTTATGCTTACCTATTATTATCATCGGTGGTATCCGTTTCGGTATCTTTACAGCAACTGAAGCGGGCGCAATTGCAATCCTTTATGCAATCCTTCTTGGTGTATTCTACAAAGAATTAAACTTAAAGAATATGTCTCAAGGTTTAAAAGAAACTGTTTGCACTACATCTTCTATTATGTTAATTGTAGCTGCAGCCAGTGTTTTCTCCTGGATTTTGACAAAGGAACGCATTCCTCAGCAGTTGACAGAATGGATTGTAGGTGCAATTGATAACAAATATGTATTCTTATTGGTTATCAATATCTTCTTATTGGTAGTTGGTATGTTTATTGAAGGTAATGCATCCATGATTATCTTGGTTCCCCTTCTTGCTCCTATTGCAGCAAGCTATGGCATCGACGAAATTCAGTTTGCTATGATTTATATCTTCAACAATGCTATCGGTGCCCTGTCCCCTCCTATGGGAACATTGATGTTCGTAACATGTGGTATAACGAAGTGTAAAACGGCCGCCTTTATAAAAGAGGCTGTACCCTTCTATATCTTGTTAGTTATTAACTTATTACTGATCACTTATGTGCCAGTATTCTCAACATTCTTTGTAAATATGTTGTACTAATGAAAGCTAAAATCCCTTTATAATTCTGATTACAAATAGAAAAGGCTATGCAAAATCCACCATGGATTAATCGCATAGCTTTTTTCATTGTTCAAAACAAGTTAGACGTTTCTAAGGCGGCCAACCTGCCTTCCGTTGCAATTCAAAAAAAGTTTTCTAACATCATTTTTTTGAACCTATCTGCTGCCCTTCATTATGAGAATAGTACTTTGATTACAGAGAACACTAACCTAGAGGTGAATCGAATGAATAAACCAGGTTTTAATGCCCAAAAACAGAAAACATATGATATAGACCAAAAGGATAGCGTCCAGGGAATTGCACCTACTACGTCAAAACAGCTTTTTTTAGAAATCAATCAGCACTTGTGTGAAGATCATCAACCATCTGAATATATTACTAGGCTAATGACACACAATATATTTAGTTTGTATCCTTTCTCCCTTCTAAAAAAGCTTGTAGATACACCGCAATCACCTGTTCACCATCCTGAGGGATGCGTTTGGAATCACGTTAGGCTTGTGGTTGACCAAGCCGCAAAGGTACGCCATCTTAGCAAAAATGCCCCTGTGTTTATGTGGGCCGCCCTTTTGCACGACATTGGAAAGGCAGAAACAACACGCACACGCAAAGGTCGAATTGTATCTTATGATCATGATACGGTGGGAGGGGATTTATCCGTAAAGTTTTTATCAGAATTAACAGATGATAATAAGTTTATTCAGAAAGTCAGTATGCTAGTTAAATATCATATGCACCCCCTATATGTAAATAAAGATCTTCCATTTGGTGATGTAAAGAAAATGTTGGTCGAAACAGATATGCACGAAATCGCATTGCTGGGTTATTGTGATCGAATGGGGCGTTTAGGAAGTAAATCCGAAGAAGAAAAAGCAAATATAAAGGAATTTCTTAGAAAATGCGGTGTGGGTGACATTGGATTGTCTTTATAAAAAATATATGAAGAAGTGGGCAATGGATTTTAAGTCTATCCATCGCCCATATTCATATTGCTATTATTAGAGTATTTCAAAATTTAATTTCGATCAGCACCTGGTTTGTGAGGGTTACCTGACTGCTTTTTATTGTTTCTTCCCTCTCCATCCAGAGCACTTTCTGCCATAGTTGGTCCCCCATTTGCCTTTTTCTTACGAATTGGCTTTGGGTCAAGCTGGCTATCTTTTGCCATAAATGATCACCTCAAGAAAAGTATCTGCAAAATTCTAAAGGATATACATACTGATCATCAAATCACATCGGAATTCATATCACACATTACACAAGCAAATTTGAATTTTAATAATTAAATCCTATTTGATTCCTTGGGCAAATCATAAATCGTCCTTGGTCAAACAAAAAATCTAAATTGCAGCTGAAACGCAGTAACACTCCATAGTATTGTTAAAAATACAAAATTGACTGCCGTAAAAACCGCTAAATATTTTCCTGTTTGAGCTTTTTCCGTGGTAGCATAAAGTTTATAAGAAATTACACTTGCCATTGAGGCAATTAATGTTCCTAATCCACCTAGATTAACACCTAACAATAAGGTAGCATAGTTATCTGTAAATTTTGACAAGAGCATTGCCGCTGGCACATTACTAATTATCTGACTAAGTAGGATACCAACAGTTAGTTCCCGTCCCTCAACTAGCTTAGAAAGAGCACTGCTAATTTCAGGTATATTTTTAATATTCCCTATAAAAATAAATAAAAATATAAAGGTCAGCAACAAGGCATAATCTGCCCGAAAAAGCACCCTTTTATCAATCATTATTACGCATATCAACACTGTAATGAAAGCTAAGTTATGAGGGATGACACGCAAAACAGCAAGTAAACAAATTACAAAAAGTCCACACCAAGGGATTACTTTCTTCCTTTTTATGACCACATCCTGTTTTTCCGAAAAAGGAACAATCTTTTCTGATTTTATAAAAAATACAGAGGCTGAAAGAATCAGGAATGAAAGGGTTGATGGTACAACCATAACCTTAAGAAAATTACCAATATCCATACTGGAAATAGAGTATAAATATAAATTTTGAGGATTTCCCAGAGGGGTTAGCATACTACCCAGATTGGCCGCAATTGTTTGCAAAACAATAATTGGAATTAACAGCCTCTCTTTTTGTGTTTGAATTAACATCATGATTCCCAAGGGTACAAAAGTAAGCAGAGCCACATCGTTTGTGATTAACATACTGCTGAAAAAGCAGACATTCATTAAAACAAAAGCAAGCATTCGGGTGGTATGAACCAACTTTAATAAGCTGGCAACAATAAAACTAAAAAGCCCTACCTTTTGCATACCTGCAACTACCAGCATCATCATAAGTAGTAGACTTAAAACATGAAAATCTATATATGTGAAATATTCTAACGAGGGGGAAACAAACAGTGCCGAAATACAAGCGACAATAAGAGTTATGAATAAAACGGGATCATAACATATGATCGATTTCAAATTCTTCATGATTTTCATAATATATTCTCCATAATAATATTTGCTTTAGCCATTCTAGGCTAAAAGGCTGGGAAAGTCAACACTTTAGAATCAAATAATATAAGCTAATCGGAGGGCCATAAAAGTCATCAGAATTCAATTATAGCTGCCACTCTACTACTTTTAACATTTTTAAGAAAGATACATTCCCACACTAGCAAAAGGGCTCTTACTTTCAGAATCACTTCTGAAGTAAGAGCCCTTTCTTATTTATTTTGAAACATTTTCACTTCGGTTTAGTCCCAAGTTTTATCAGGCTTCATCGCAGTCCATGTTTCTACACCGTCAGCTGTTTCCTTTGTGTAGTCATGAGAGTTTGTTGCCTCCATAACTGCTTCATAGTACCATGCAGTTTCCTTATTATCGGTCCAATATTTAGCATCCTCAAGCAAGCCTTCTTTACTTACTTTTCTGCTTAATACTGAGTTGATTAAGGTCATTGCTTCCGCTCTAGTAATATAATCATTAGGGTGGAAGGTACCATCGGGATATCCACTAATCCAACCTTTTAATGCGGCAGAATTAATGAAATCTTTCGCCCAATGACTTTCAATATCTTTGAACATATTCGTCTCGGCTTTACTTAGGCTATCAAACTTGGATACGATAACAGCAAATTCTGCTCTCGTAATTGCATTGCCAGGTTTAAACTCACCTGTTGGATAACCTGCAAGAATTTCACCATTTGTCAAAGTTGCAATGCTTTTGTTAGACCATCTCTGAGATGAAACATCAGGGAAGTTATGTTCCGTTGTCTTAAAGCTTTCTCTAACAGCATCGTTTAACAAACGATAGAAAATCGCTGCAACTTCCTCACGGCTGATTCTATTCATTGGTCGAACCGTATCATCTTCATAACCGAAGATATATGCGAAATGATCAATCATGTTTAAACCATCTGCCAATGGAACTTCTTCTTCAATGATTGTTACTTCCTCACCAAAGTCTTTGTTGTCATCAGGAGTCGTTGGCTCATTAGTATCAGTGCTTCGTCTACCATAGACAAATACAACTTCGTATTTGTTATCTGCTGTAAAGTCCACCACTACATTGCGAGATAAAGCCACACTGTCACCATTTACTGTAACACTTCTTAACCTTGTGTATCTACCAGAGTTAACAGCATTAACTGTAATTTTACCATCCTCGACATCGGCCTTAGATTGAGTCGTGTCATATACTGTACTATCTCCATACACATGTTTAACAATCAGATCGTTTGTCTCATAAATAACACTAATTACAGTACCGTTATCACTAATGCTTACAGGTAAATTTGTGGAATCACCATTCACTTGATATTCTTTAAACTTGTATCCCTGTGGAGCATTTAGCACAACAGCATCGACATTGGGTTCTCTCTTCAAAACAGATTCTGTTGTACTTGCAAATGGCTTACTAACACCGTCCAAATAATGTTCAACAGTGTAGTTCCAAACTTCTTCATTTGGACTCCAAATAGCCTTCAGTGTTACATTCCCATCAGGCATAATAAACTTACCATCAGTGATAGTAACAATATCTTCAACTACTTCCCATCCGCCGAAATTATAGCCATCTCTCTTAGGTTCGACAGTGGATACAGTGATTTCATCACCTTTATATCTCTCTGTCATATTTTCAGGCATGCCTGTTACCGTACCTTCAGATACATATAAGACAGCACGTTCAGCCAGTTTCTCGTATCCGTATTTAATCCAGATACAATCTTCGGGCATTGCACCACTAAGTGTACCATCCTCGGTGAGGGTAATGTTATAAAGTTCTTTCAGCTTCTGGATAAGCTCTGCAGTTGTAGCAACTTCTTGCTTTGCCTCACCCACATAAACAGTGATATTGCTTAATTCATACCCTCTCACTGCAGGATTAGCTACACTACTAATTGCATCTCCAGCTTCATGTTTAAAGTAGTTGATAGATGCATTTGGATATGCACTACCCGCGTTTAAGTTTGCGTGTTCTACAACGAAAGTATAAATATCATCAAACTGCGCTGTGTAGTTTAAGTCAGTGGTTATTGTTTCAGGGAAAGATTCATCACCCCAACCAACAAACTTGTAATCGTGACTGTAAACATTTTCACGCAACTTGCCCACTACTGTTGGTACTTCAATTGTATCCCACTTGGTTCCTCTGGATATGTTTTTATTCTCATATACACTTTCTGTACCTTCAACTGCTTTGGTGGTATTTACATTAAAGGAAACTTTGAGTAACTGAGCAAACTTAGCAAGATATGTTAAATTGCTATTTACAACTGTGTCGGCCGAAGGTGTTTCCTTAACTTCAGTTGCACCAGTTTCAGTTTCAGTTACCTTATACCAAGCATCAAATTCAAAACCTACATTCGCTTTTGCAGTAGGAATCGATCTTCCGATTGTGTTTCCAAGTAAAATCGGATTGGTCTCAATTGTATCTATATCGTCCCCACCATCATTAAGCATACCATTTGAATCAGCTTTAAATGTTACTGTTGCCCAATCGCCTTCTTTGACAACAACTTTTCCATACAATGTTGTATCTTCAGTAATTGCACTGGTAAATTCGAAAGGAACTGTACATGTCGAATCCGTAAACCAACCTACAAAAGTATACCCCTTTTCGATATTTGCTATTGTAGCGGTCGTCGGATCAGAGGCAGTTTTACCCTTTTGAATTGACTGGGTTTCTGGTTTGATTGCACCAAAGAACTGTTCTGTTCCATTAACTGTAATACCTTGCAATTGGAAAGAAACATCAGCGGTATCTTCTACCCACATTGCTGTGAAGATTAAGCCTTCACCAGGAATGGTACTAGAATCTGCCGGAATTGCTTTATCCCAAATCTGGGCTTCATCTGCTAATTTCCAACCGATTTCACTCTGAACAGGTTTTGCAGGCACATTGCTTGCATAGTCAGACCATTTAGCACCTTTGATTGCATCAACACTAATTGACGCTGTGGAACCATCTGCCCACTTGCCATATTCACCTGCATCAAAAGTGATTTTTGTCCAATCTGTTGCATTTTTCACCAGATAACAATCCACATGAACTACACTACCTTCTTGCACCAATCTAAATGGTACTACGTCGTAGCCAGGTGCCGCTTTATACTCAGCATTTAAAGCTTGGCTATCCTTATATTCTCTAATGAGAGTTGCAAATTTTGCATCAGCCGTTTCTGTCCTATCCTTATCGTCAGGAGTTGTGCTTGCAGCAAACTTCGCTAGGTCTACATCAGAAATTTTTGACTCCCCTTCAAACAGCGCATTACTGTACTGTGCCGAGTTATGGGGAATGTGTGCTGCAACAGCCTCTGCCGCTTCCTCGTTTGAGTTATATTTTGCAGTGATTGTTGTGTCATTAGTGTCTTTCTTTTCAAACACATAGTACTTCAAGTTATAAACCTGTGTCCATTGCGCAGTGTATGTTGCATTTTTGGTAATGGTCTGTGGCAACTCATTCGGTTGAATTAATGTTGCACCATTATCCGTAGACCAACCAATAAACTCATATCCATTCGCTGCAGTTACTGTTGGGATACCTCCAAGGGTTTCAACAGTAGTATCCTTCAATACTTGCAACCACTCCACTTTAGACTCATTACCATTCAAAGTTCCGTGTCCACCAGCAAGGAAGTTTACATCAAACCACATGTTGGCCTGCTTCTGGTAGATTACCTTAATCTCATTGTCAGTGGAGGTAATGGTTACATTCTCTTTGGGCATAAATGCATTACTACCAAAAAGAACACCTTTTAATTCATAACCCGTAGGAACATTATCCATAGCGATACTTTCATACGCTACAATTGGATTCGCTTCCAAAACAGTTAAGCCAGTCTTAGTATCAAAAGGCAACTTTTCTCCATCTTTCCAATAAGTTACCTTATAGCTACGAGTTTGAGAATCATCAACTTCATAGTACACATTTGCTGTATTTTTTGTTGCATCAGTTGTGATCATCATACTTGTGGGTTGAGCAGGAGTTGTCACCAACTTATAACCAGTAGTAGTTCTCTCTAAATTTGTCCAAGTGAAGGTTCCTAGTGGAGCACTACCACTTAGCTCATTTTCGGTAAAACCTTTTACTGGTGTAGTAGTTCCCTTAATATAGCGGTTTACAGTATAACCAAACTTCTGATTTGTATCAATTTGGTTTTGAACAGTAATTGTCATACCATTTACCGTCACATTTTGAACTGTTCCCACTAATTCGAGGCCACTTCCATCTGCCTTCAACTTAACTTTAAAATCATCAGCTTTATTATAACCAAGTGCTGATTTTGTTTGTTTTACCGTGTATTCTACGCCATAAACAAATTTTTGTGTGATAGGATGCTCGTTTTTGTTTTCGTTATTGGCTGTTAAAGCTGTATCATTGAAAACAAATTCTCCGCCTTCTAATGCCTCACCCATAGTATCAACATTCACAATTTTGCCATTTTGAGCAGTGATTGCATCTAAGAAAACAATGAATGTTGTAGGCTGTGTAATCTTATAGCTATCAGCTGTAATCGCCTTAGTTGGCTCTTGTGCTGTTGCCAGTTTTGAAACCTGATAGCCCTCTACACCATCTGGAATCACCTTATTAATGGTTTTGTTTGAGTTGGCATTTTCAACTATGCTTAAAAAATCATTTTTGTATACATAGCTTGTTTTTTCACCAATTACATAATCTTTACCTTCAATTTTATAATAATTGTTGGTATCGCCATACTGCTTGTGATATTCCACACGAACTTCCACGGGTAGCTCATAGCTGATTGTTAATCTAGTTTCACATCCACCATGAATGATCATTTCATCTAGACCCTCAAATGTTTCTACCGCAGTTCCAGCGGAATTCAATGTTGCACTTATTGGAGTTTGCCATGCAGCATCTCCGCTTGCAGCAACTTTTTGATAATCAATATAAACAGATTTTAGCTTAGCACCAGGATTTGAAGCCTTAGTTGCATCTAAGCTCGCGCTTAAAATCTTATTTACCTCTGCAATTGTTAAATCAGTTTGAGCTTCACCATATTTCAGCTCAGATCCATGTACTAAGGTTGATTCATACTGCTTCAGGTATTGTCCATAGTTGGAGTCTACATCACTGGCTAAGAAATATTCCCAAACTCTAAATGATCCTGTTTTAGCAGGATAAACCACTTGAATGGTATCTCCATCTTTTACTGTTTGTGTTCCTAATTCAGCGCCATTGATATAAACATCAGCTTTTGCATTGGAAACTTCATAGTAGTATTTGTATTCATTTAAGTTTGTGGCAGTTTTGCCCTTCTCTTTTAATGCATCGGTAATATACTCTGCATATGAAGCATCAATCTTTGCATTGGATACTTTTTGCTGGTCAGAGAAGGTCAGTTCTTTTCCATTAATAGAGCCCAAGTAATATGCAACGGGCACATCTATAACTGTTTTTTCCCATTTTGCATAAACACTCATACTATCGCTGACTTTGGTAGACTGACTAAATGGAGAACCCCAGTTGCCATTTGTCCCATCCATTGTGAACCAGCCTATGAATTTATATCCAGCTCTATCCGGATTGGAAGGCCATGATTCAGCGGAAATGTTACTTCCAACTAAAATTTCGTCAACCACTTTATGCTGTGCAGTTGTGCCATCATTTTTTAAGAAAGTTACTGCTTTCCAATCAGAATCATTCTTCTCATACTTCATAATGTAGGTTTTCGCTTCAGTTACCGTTTGAGGGAAAGGTACAATGTTCATTGCCTCATCCCCTGATTCATACCAGCCAACTGCTTTCCAACCTAGTTCTGCAGTAACATCAGGTACAGCGCTAAAGCTTGCGTCATACTGAGTGGTTCTTTTTACGCTAGCCTTATCCTTATCGGCAAGTGCGCTAAATTTACCATGCTCCCCAATTTGGAAAGTTAACTCCACCGTTCCAGAAGTATAGAACACTTTTATAACTGTATTTCCGTTTTTCTGGATTTCAATTTTATCTGTTCCCTGTGTGTACTGATTTTGACCTACCTTCACTTCAGTAAAGCTATAATTTGCATAATTGCCTTTTTTCATAGCTTCTGCCTGAGCAACTGTAATTGAAGGATTTCCCGCCCATACACTACCGGGTACTTCTTCAGCCTTTACGCCATTTTTGTAAAATTCAACGCTATATGCGAATTTTGCATCGGCGTCTTCATCAACCCTGGCAAACAAAGTTATTGCTCTATTTTCAGAAATCGCAGTTGCAAAATCAAATGCGGTGCCTGTGCAATCACCGGTTGTATACCAATCGGTAATTTCATAGCCATCAGCAACGGTAACAACAGGTTTCGTTACCTTACCTCCAATTGCCACTGTCTGATTAGCTTGTAATGGATCATTAAAATTAGCTTTGTCTTTATTGTTTCCAACAAATTGGAATTGCACCTTAACGTCTTTTGCTTTCGCATTTAATGTTGGTATTGGTGAACTGCCATTTGTTGTGCTTACGGGCAAGTCAATTTTGTCGCCGTCAGACCCTACGTATTCACCATAAGCAGAGCCAGATTTATTTGTCGGATAATTTCCATTTTTGTTGAGATATTCAGATTTTAGCTGAATGTAAATTTCTAAAGTTTCACCTGATTGCGAAAAGTTATCCATATTCCAAACAAATTGGGAATTGTTACTGCATTGGACTGTGCCATCACTCACAAAATAAGATTTGTTCGTGTCAGGCCTATTTGTCAATGTAAAATAACTAGTATCGATAGTATCCCAAACAGATACACCAGATGCTATTGTGTTACCGATTTCAGCAAATAAACCTGATAGTTCACCACCATCTGTGATGTTGTAAGCATGAGATGAGTCCGATGCATAGCCTTCTAACAAATTAATAGCTTTAGAGTCAGTCAAGCCAAACCCTACTGTATAAATTGTAACATCATTTCCATCAGATGTACTCTTTAAATTGGTAATCTCATTGGATCCATCCCAGTTTGAATCACCAATTCTATTGTATGAACCACTCCAGGTAGTGTAACCACCGGGGGCACCGTCTGATAAGAAAACCAAATATACTGGACGGCTTTTATCACTTCTTGAATTAATTACAGCATAGGCTTTTTGCAGTGCTCCAGTGTAATCTGTTCCTCCATCGGGGGTGCTATCACACGCCGCCAAGATTTCATCTGAATTTTTTGTAAAGTCTTGGAATTCTATGATTGCTTCATCATGGTCACCCCAATCATTATCTCCTGCATCAGAATCGTCATCTGCACTGAATAGTATAACCCCCATGCGGTTATCTGTTTTTTCATCCGGAATAACCTGGTCAACTAGTTCCCCTGCTGCTTCCTGCGCAATTTCCCATCGACTATCACTCATAGAAACTTGTTTTGTGCATTTGAGATCACTTGGAGCAGCATAATAATAATAGGTTGTTCTACACTCTGTGCATTTATAGTACCACCAACCATCATATTTTAGTTCCAAATCACCTCTGCACGTCGTTTTAGGATGAGTTGTCATGCTTCCCGAAGCATCTAAAACCAGAAGAACATCCGCACCATTTCTTCCTGTTACTTCTACGGGTGTTCCTTTTGCTGTCATAGTGATTTTTGCCAGGCCCTTTTCCTGATCAACCCACTCGGCCGTTTTAGTCAAAGTCGGTGATGACGAACCGCTTGCAGCAAAAACATTTGCAGGCATTAATGTTAATGTCATAATCATAGCCATAAATAATGACAGCACTTTTTTAATTCTCATTTACCCTCGCCTCCCTCTCATAGAATAAGTTCTTTTTTTTAGCAATCACCTTCCCCTAGTGTTTCTTCATCAAGATTTGCAGCCTTATAAATTAATTCATATTGGATTTCTGCTGTGTTTTCACCAGCAACCAATACAACACTGCCAACTTCTCCACTTAAAACAACCTCATCCGTTATACAAGTATAATCAGCTAAATTAATAGTCTCGCCTGCTTTCAAACCAACAATAACCTGTTCTTGAACTGCTTCACCAACATCAAACTGCAATTTGTGTACAATTGTCAAAGTTGCTTCTTCTTGAACCTCTTCAACGATAGGAAGTTCTTCTACCAGAGGTACTTCCTCTTCAGGGATTACGACTACTTCGCCTTCAACCACTTCACCAGTTGTGCCGTCTGTCACTTCACCAGTTGT
>DFWH01000005.1:335322-375414 GCA_002380805.1 Clostridiales bacterium UBA4139
TCACCAGTTGTGCCTTCTGTCACTTCGCCAGTTGTGCCGTCTGTCACTTCGCCAGTTGTGCCGTCTGTCACTTCGCCAGTTGTACCTTCTGTCACTCCACCAGTTGTACCTTCTGTCACTCCACCAGTTGTACCTTCTGTCACTCCACCAGTTGTACCAATAACCAATTCACCAACCGCAGTAGTTCCAGAAAGTTTTTTCGCTTGAGCATTTGGCTCATTTGCATATACTGCTACGTTTGCTGTTCCTAATGCTACACATAATGACATTGTTAAACCTAATTTAAATTTCATATTAAATCCCTCCGAATTTTCTCATACTATTTTTAGCCAACATTTGTAAATTTCATTCACTACCTTTTCTAAATCAGCCGTTCATTATTTTGTGCCATGTTTAGTCTTAGTTAAAAATGGCTAAGATTTTTATTAATGTATTTTGTTTTATCAAGTAACTACTTATTTGTATAATTTCGTTCGTTAAATCAATTTTTTGTTTCGTATCACCTGAATCAAAACAACGATTTAATGCTTTTAGGAAAAGTTCCAAATTAGCGAATTTAACCAATTAGTGACTCTAAGAAAGAAAAACGACTGAAATTCATGTATATTCCAATTCTATTTCCATTCTTTAGTTTATTTTAATTTACCTAGGTAACATTACAGTTACAAAATAAAGTTTCAAAATATTTTTTTTGAAGTTTTTAAAGTACTTTTCGACAACTTTCGAATATTCAGACTTCTTTCTGACTATTCCTTATCCTAGTTCATTAAAATTCTGCAAGAGATGATAGCCTTCCATTCAAATAAACATCTACTCATAATATTCAAAAAAATTAGATATGATCGAATAAACTCATGTATTAATTATTTGCATAAAAAAAGCAACCTTTTTTTGAAAGGTTGCTAAAGTGCTATTGACTTTTTCATGTGAAGATTTATTCTATACGATTATACATTTTATATTGCGGTGAAATAGAATATCAACAATCATCTCATCCTTTAATTTTAAAAACACAAATGAGATACCCTTACTATTTTATTCTTTTGAGCTTACTAATTTGCGTATGCCAAAGTAGAACCAAATCCCTGTTAAGATTGCTGAGAGTCCATCCGCAAAGGGGGCAGCAAATAAAATACCGTTTAACCCCCAAAGTTGTGCAAAAATAAGAATCGCAGGAATTAATAGTAGCACTTGACGAGTGAGGGTTAAAAACATGGCTGACTTGGAACGACCGATTGCTTGGAAGAAGTTTGCGCCCAAAATTTGGAATCCGATGGTTGGTAAACACCAGAACCATGTTCTAAGGGCAAAGCTACCAAATTGAACTAGCTCCTCCTCCCTATTAAATAAGGAGACAATTTGAGATGGAAATATCCTAGTTAGTATCCACCCGATGAATACAATGATTGTCGCTGCTATCATCGCTAACTTCATCGCTATCTTTATTCGGTCATATTTTTTTGCGCCAAAGTTAAAGCTAATAATTGGTTGAACCCCCTGGTTTAGCCCAATAATCGGCATTAATAGAATGGTTTGAACGCTATTGATAATACCCATTCCTGAAACAGCGATATCCCCACCATAAAACAATAGACTTTTATTCAAAACAATATTCAAAATACTATTGCTAAATTGGGTTAAAAAACCTGGCAAACCAAGAGAAGTAATATGTAACGCGGTTTCTTTCTTCATCTTCATATTTTTCAATCGTATTCTGTGCTTTGTTCGATCAGTCAAGAAATAAGATAAAATCCATGTCATGGAGATAAATTGAGACAAAATTGTGGCTAAAGCTGCACCGACCATCCCCATTTTAAATACATAAATAAATATAGGATCTAAAATAATATTAATCCCAGCTCCGACAAACATTGTAATCATAGCTAGCCTCGGCTGTCCATCAGCACGCAAAAAGTTATTCATCCCCATACTAACAACTTGAAAAATCGCCCCAAAGAAAATAACCCGCATATACGCTGTTGAATAGGGTAAAATTGCAGTACTGGCTCCAAATAGCTTTAAAAGAGGAATGAGAAAAATTTGTCCCAAGATCAAAAATAATGCCCCAGAAATCAGCAAAAGTGTAAATGCGCAACCGATGGTCTCATCAGCCTCTTCCAATTTTCCTTCACCTAGCTTTATTGAAAAAAGTGTAGCACCACCAGCCCCAAACAAAATGCCGATAGAAAGCAAAATAATCATGATTGGGAAACCGATGGTGATTCCAGCAAGACCGCTGGAGCCTAAATCTGGCGCATTGCCAATGAAGATACGATCAACAATATTATATAAGGCATTCACAATCATGCCTATAATTGCAGGCACTGAAAATTTTAATAATAGACTCGAAACCTTTTCAGTTCCTAATGGATTCACTTGCTCCGTCATTCTATATTCCCCATTTCACGAAAATCGTTGGTTTCTAGCTTTTTAATCATTTCTTCCAACACACCAAACATAATATTAACGGACTGCTCATCAAGCCCTTCTGTCAAAAAATTTGTCCATTGTTGCAGTATAGGTAAAATATTATCCTTGTGTTTGAGGGCTTTATCAGTTAAGAATATTTTATTCGCCCTACGATCATCATTATCTCTCTCTTTACGAATAAACTCTTTTTCCAAAAGAGAATGAACCACCCTTGCGGTGGACGCCTTATCTATAAGAAGGAAGGTTGATAGTTCTTCCTGAGAAACACCGTTGTGATGAAATAAATAGAGCAAAATCGGTAGCTCTGATGCTGTTAAGTTGTAGCGTTTCAACGCCATATTTAAATAAACCTGGTTTTTACGATATAAAATGGACACCAAACGCCCCACACTTCTATGCATAATATTCCCTCCAAATAATTAGTTGTTTTGACAACTATATTAATCCAAATTAGTTGTTTTGTCAACTATATGGATTCTTTATTCTCTAGAATCATTTAATGCCTTTGCAAAAAATCATACGTTGAATTCATACAAATATGTCGTTTTCATTAAAGCGAATCTTTTAGAATATAAAAAGACTACTATCCGTAAAACTTTCAGATAGTAGTCCCTTTTCATTTACAAACTTTTTCTTAGATAAATAAGTTTACGTTAGATTCTTCAGCGTCACCAAGGTAAGACGCAACACCTGCATATTCAACACCATCAAGCAATTCTTCTTTTTTGATGCCCATAATATCCATTGACATGGTGCAAGCCACAAGGCGGATGCCTTTATCCATAGCATATTGCATCAGTGTTTCAAGGGAATCCACATTTTTGTCATTCATAACTTTTTTCATCATTGCAGTGCCCATACCACCCATATTCATTTTGGACAACTTTAACTTTTTACTGCCTTTTGGCATCATGCTGCCAAACATTTTGTCCATAAACGGCTTTTTCATAGAAGGGCCATCTGACTTTCTCAGGGCATTTAAACCCCAGAAAGTAAAGAACATAGTAACAGGTCTACCCATGGAAGCGGCACCATTGGCAATAATAAATGAAGCAAGAACCTTATCTAAATCACCACTAAAAACGATAATAGTTTTACCCTGTGGTGTTTCAATCACTTTATTTTCTCTTGCGATGCTACAAGTATCTGACCCCTTCTTAATAAAAACAATGTTTTCCTTGTTCTGACGCTCTGTTTTCACCAAGGTGTTCCCTGTTCTACGGCACCAAGAGGATATATCAGCAGCAAAACCCATATCAGTTGCCGAAACCTTTAAAACCTCATTTTCCTTCATATCTCCGATTGCTTCATGCACCTTCATAATAGGGCCTGGGCATTGCAACCCACAGCAATCCAAAACTCTAACTTCTTTATCCGATGTCTGCACTGAGCTGCCCTCCTCTTTATCAGAACCATCTATTTTAGCGATTGGTTCCACCTGTACCTTGCTTTTATCATAATGCATAGATTTATAAAAAGAGGTTCCGCCTGCCAAAACAGCTACTTTTTCAAACCCATTTTGGCTTAAAATCCTCGCCGCATTATAGGAGCGAACACCAATGGTGCAATAAACAATAATTTGTTTATTCTTATCCAACTCCTCAAATCTCTTATGAAGCTGCCCCACAGGAATGTGATATGAACCGGAAATTGCAAAGACCATTCTTTCCATTTCCTCCGTTACATCTAAAATCGTATATTTATCTTTCTTACTTTCATCTTTCATCAAAGAGTCTACTTCATTCCAATCAACAAAACTTACCATACCACGCAAAATATTTTCAGCCACAAAGCCTAGCATATTAACTGGATCTTTTGCTGAGGAGAATGGTGGTGCATATGCAAGCTCCAATTCCTCCAAGTCATAAATACTACCATTTAATCGCATTGTTGTAGCAAGGGTATCAATTCTTTTATCAACCCCATCTTGCCCTACAATCTGACCTCCGAAAATTCTCCCTTCTTTATCAAAAATCATTTTCAGAGTTAACGGCGTTGCTCCCGGATAGTAACCGGCGTGGGATTTTTGATTAATCAAAGCTACAAAGTAGTCTTTGTTTTTCACTTTTCCCATAGCCATTAATTGTTTTTCGTTTAAGCCTACGCTAGCTACATTAAGATCAAAAACCTTTGCCACAGCCGTACCTAATGTTCCATTGTACTTCTTCTTATCACCAACAAGATTATCGGCCAAAATACGTGCTTGTTTATTTGCCGGCCCAGCAAGGGGAACCATGGTTCTTTCCTTTGTAACAAAGTGATCAACTTCTATGACGTCGCCTACGGCAAAAATATCTGGGATTGAAGTCCTGAGGTATTCATCAACCACAACCCCACCCTTTTTATTTAGCGTTATTCCTGCCTGCTTTGCCAATTCATTATTGGGACGAACGCCGATAGACAAAATTATCATATCCGCTTCAACAATGGCTCCACTTGTCAGCTCAATTTTTGTGCTACCATTATTGTGATGAAATTCTTTAACGCCATCACCCAGTATTAAATTAACCTGATTCATTTTCATATTTTCATGAACCAAATTTGCCATTTCTAAATCAACTGGAGCCATAACCTGATTCTGCATTTCAATTACGGAAACCTGAAGACCTTCCACGTACAGGTTTTCTGCCATCTCCAAACCAATAAAGCCTCCACCAATAACAGCTGCACTCTTCGGTTTCTTCTCCGTGATATAAGATTTAATTTGATCCGTATCTGGTATTGTCCATAGTGTAAAAATATTATCAGAATTAATCCCTGGAATGGGTGGCTTTAGCGGTGAAGAACCAGTAGCTAGAACCAGGTTGTCATAGGTTTCCTCATACACCTCTCCAGTCCTTTTGTTCTTTACTTCTATTTTTTTCTCCTCTGGCATAATCTTTGTTACTTCACTGGATACACGCACTTCAATGTCAAATTTATTCATCATTGCTTGTGGTGTCTGTAACAACAGGGCATCTCTGCTTTTGATTACATCACCAATATAATAAGGTAGGCCGCAGTTTGCATAAGAGATATAATCCCCTCTTTCAATCATAATGATCTGCATTGATTCATCTCTTCTGCGAAGTCTTGCAGCTGTGGTTGCACCTCCGGCAACACCGCCTATAATAACCGTTTTCTTTGCCATAACGATTTCTCCTCCCTAACGTGCCTTGTTATTTGCTTAACGTTTTCTGTTGGCACCATTATATCAATTTCCTCTTGGTGCTGTCTGTAACCATGTCACAAAAAAAGAACCATACCTGTTGATATGATTCCCAATTTTTATAATCATTATTTTCTTTTTGAATATAGACGCAACCCAACTAATGCGCAACCTTCCATAAAAGGTGAATGTGTTTTTTCCAGATATTTCAGTAGTTCATCGCTCTCTGCCCCTGGTTGGATTAAAATGTACTTAAAGTCCTTTTTACATTCTTTCATCAATTCAAGTCCCTTCGTCGGATTGATGCATAAGTCAATTACATCAATCTCGTCAGGCACATCATTGATAGATGGCAACTCCTTGCCCACTGCATATACCTTATATCCATGATCCATCAACTCATTTTTTATTTTATAAGCATATTTTTGTTCATTTAAAGTGTCACCCACAACCGCAAAAACTTTCTCGTGCATAATCTCTTTTAAATCCATACAATCATCCTCCAATTCATTATGTTTTTTCAATCGTTTCAAAACACTTTATTGTAATGAGAAACCTCTTTATGAATCCTACCAGATCTAATATAAACTTTTGACGTTGTTTTTTATTTTACATGCCTATATTATCCAATGTTTTACTATACTTTAAACACTGCATTAAGCAATAGAGTAGTTTGAAATCATTTTGTTTTGCAAAGAAAATTTTTGTTTCATATTTCTAAGCACTACCCTTTTTACCCTTTTAAAAATAATCTTAAACTATTGCTTATCTTCATTATCCTCAAAACCATAGAAATTACAATACTGAAATTGAATTTTTTCATTTATAATGAATTTGACATACTAAATTAAACGGATTCATTCTAATAGGGTGTATTGGCTTTGTCATCATCGTTTACCCGCTTCATCATATAAAGTTTGCACAAATAAGAAAAAAAGAGTAAATTGTTCATTGCAAAAAAAGTTTTTTATTACACCGAAAATGAGATGAATAAAAACAAAAACCCTCGCACCGATTGGCACAAGGGTTTTATTATATCAATAAATTGGGGTTATAAAATATAATCCATAAGAAAAAGCATTCTCCACGCAATTTGCCTAGAAGAACATTTCTCCTGGTTTGTAGCCTTCTGGCAATTCCTCTTCCTTTAAAAACTGAAAACTATCGTCACGAAGGACTGGTAAAAATGCTGCATAGGGAATTCTAGTGAATTCGCAGCCATAGTTGCTTGCACCGAACCATCCGCCCTCTTTGCTGCTTAAGTTTAAAGATCGAGCAAATTTTGTATGGTTTGAGCAATCATGGACAGCCAAGTCCCAATTCTCTTGTTCCGCAATTTTCATAAATTTTAAGGTTAACTCACGGCTCCAAATGGGGGAAATATAACCATGTCTGCAAATATACATATTCTCACCAGCATAGTTATCAATATTATTTGCATTCAAATGGAGTTCAGCACAGTTGATAAAATCAACCTTGGTATTTAAGATAGCCTCTTTCTTCTTGAAAAACCCATCAAAAAACTCAGGTGTCATAGGTGTTTCTATTCCAACATTTTTAATATACTTTTTGGCAATACCTATGTTTTCAATTACCTTATCCGAACAGTTGGATGCTCCTAGGTTAAAACGAATTTCATCCAACCCAGCTTCGCCCAATGCTTTCAAAGTTTCTTCTGTCGCCAGGATACCATTTGTATATAAGTGCTGGTGAATATTAGTTGCTTTAAACTTCTCCACCATAGAGTAGTATTTTTCAATTTCCATAAAAGGTTCTAAATACACATATGAAATTCCCGTAGGTTTCTCCTGAATAGAAAGAAGCAAATCTATATCCTTCTCATAGAATTTAGTGCCACCTATTTCCCATAGGCCTTCACCAACAGGTGCAATATCGTCTAATTCACCGTAATTATAACAAAACTTACACTGTATGTTACATTTATTGGTTTTACGAATGGCAGTCAAGCCAGTACCAAGCAAACATGAACGACATCCCTTTGCAAACTTCTTATCGTTACCAACATAAAAAGTTCTGTTTTGCAAGGTCTTTAAATCCTGAATTTCGGACATTAATTTTTCAATTCTATTATCAACTGCTTCCTCGATTTGGGCAAAAGTAGCATAAATGATTTCTTGTTGTTTTGTCATTATTTCTTCATCCTCAGGCAAAGCCGAGAAAAATTCAAACCACATCAAAGCGTCTTTTTTTGATATTTTCATAACCTGTCTCCTTCTATTTCTTCTAATTTATCATTATAACACATAAACTACGGAAACGGATAGTCTAGTTATGGAATTTTCATACTTTTCCTATTTTTGTCTTATGGCAGTAAGTATCTTCATTTAAGATTTAAAGTCTTTGTGTGCCATGGATGAATGAAATAGCCAGAGAGTTTACACTGTCATTTGCAAGTTCCCTGGCTATTTCTTAAAAACTATTATTTAGCTTATTCCATGCTATTTTTCAAAACGGTAATAACCTCGTCATATGTTAATTCCTTATATCCACCAGATAAAATGAAAGTTCCCTTTGCAATCCCCTCTATCATATCTTCGGTAACACCCAATTCTTTAAGGTTCATTACAAGGCCAATCTCTTTCATATATTGTTCCATTTTTTCAAGACCTTCAAGGGCAACTTGAGAATCAGATTTGCCTTCAGGATTTACATCCCAAACGTTTGTAGCAAAGCGTTTAAACTTCGCTAAGCCAAACGGTAAAATTTCTTTATAATAAGCCATGGAGACTGCCGCAAGGGTCATTCCATGGGTTGCGTTGGTATATGCACCAACAGACTGCCCAAGCATATGAACCATCCAGTCAGTCGCCTTCCCTTTTGCTACTAGGGTATTTAATGCCCAAGTTGCTGTCCACATGATATTGCTTCTTGCTTCATAATCAGTAGGGTTTTTCACAGCAATTTTTGAACTATGAATTAGAGACTTCATCAGGCCTTCCATAATATAATCGGAAGTATTGTCGTCTTCACCAGAAAAATACTGCTCTAAAATATGAGATAAGATGTCATAAAAACCTGCAACCATTTGATATTTGGGCAAGGTAAAAGTATAAGTAGGATCAAGTATTGAAAATTTGGGGAAAACATTCTCTCGGAACACATGGCCAATTTTCAACTTGCTTTCATAATTGGTGATAACGGAACCACCATTCATTTCAGAACCTGTGCCAACCATTGTTAGTACACACCCAACAGGGATAATTTCATTGTCTACATCTTCCATACGAAGATAGTATTTGTCCCAGGGATCCTCGTTGCAATAAACGGAGACAGAAACAGCTTTTGCATAATCGCAAACTGAGCCTCCGCCTACTGCCAAAATAAAGTCCACCTTACCCTCTTTTGCACGCTTACAGCCTTCATAAAGCTTTTCAACGGTGGGATTTGGCATTACCCCTGCATCCTCAAAAATTTCTTTGCCATTTGCCTTTAATAATTCGATAACTCTATCGTAAATTCCATTTTGTTTGATAGAGCCACCACCATAAACCAACAACACATTCTTTCCGTATTTTGGTAGTTCCTTATTCAAAGAAGTAATTGCATCTTCTCCAAAATATAATTTTGTTGGATTTGAGTAGCTAAATTTACCTAACATAATCTAATCTCCTTTTATTTAAGTTAATTATAGTCTTCTGCTTGAACTGATTCACTCCCTGATTTTCTTCCATTTACTCCATTCACCTCTATTGCTAAATAGGCAAAACCATAAATCTATTTTGGCATAATGCCAGTACTTCACATTTTCAGGTATATTACCACATCACCTAAAAGCAATTCTTTTTATCACTGTCCCATTCTTAATAAAACCCCCCACCATTTTCGTAACAACAAAATTTAATCCCTGCCCACGTTTGTGTGGCGAATGCGCCAGTTGTTACGGCTACTTGGCTCCAGAGTCAAATTAAAAATCGGGAGTTGCTGTAATTAAATGATGCCTAGGCTACTTTTCCCAACTAAAGACTCCGCATATCAGTGTTACTTTGCCGAAAGGGAAAGGCCAAATTCCGTATTTCTATCCTTGAGCGGTATCTTGACTCAATATATCAAATCTAGTAAAATAGGTTCAATATTATTTTAGAAGTTAAAGTTAACTTTAAGTCAAGAACTTTTTTCATTTTTAATGAATTTATTTGGAGGATTCTGATATGCTCTGTACGATTGGCGAAATGGCGAAGCAATTAGGGGTAGCACCCTCTACCCTCAGGTATTATGACAAAGAAGGTCTACTACCTTTTATGGAGCGTTCCGAAGGCGGCATGAGAGTCTTTAAGGATAATGACTATGAACTTTTGAAAATTATCGAATGCTTAAAGGCAACAGGAATGCAGATAAAGGATATCCGAGAATTTATCTATATGGTGATCCAAGGAGATGAAACCATTGATGAGCGGTTACAACTTTTTAAAAAACGCAAACAAGAAGTGGAAAAACAAATGGCCGAACTGCAAGAAACATTGGATGTTATAAATTTTAAATGCTGGTATTATGAAACAGCAAAAGAGGCAGGAACCACTATGGTTCCTGATAATATGAAAAATGAAGATTTACCCACTGATTATTGCAATGTTAGAGCAAAGTTACGACGCGAATAACACAAAATGAGAATACACAATAAAATAACCTCCTACAAAACCATTGATTATAGGAGGTTATTTTTTGAAGTTCACGAATCAAATTTTTCCTTGCATCCTTAAGGCTTATAACAAGCAGTTTCACTCTTCGTTTAGAAAAGCAGTGACTTTATTACTTTTCTTTGATGGATAAATAAATTTGAAAAGGCATTTCTTCCACCAACATATCAATACACACTACGTTTGAAAAACTAAAGCTAACTGTAAAATCACCATTCATCAAAGTAGGAGTTGATATATCCATGGATTTTCCTACCTCGGAAAGCACAATGCTTGCATTGGCTGCTAACATATTGCTCAATTCGGAAATAGCGCTTTGCGCAAGTTCATCAAACGCACTAACCTCCATACCTCCCATCATATAGGAAGCTATTTTTTTTGCACAATCTTCACTCATGGCAAAATATGCATTGCCCGTCAACTCTCCAATAATACCAATGATGCCTATAACACCATTGGATTCAATCTGCTTGCCAAAACTTTTTTCACCGATAATCTTTAAATCTTCAATGCCAAACATCGGCAGTACATTTAACACGGCACTGCTAAAAGCAGTTACTATCTCTTTATTCATTGCACTCACTCCTGTTAAAGCCCACATTCATATAGACATCACCAAAAACTGTATCTGCTTCAACAGAAGCTACAGTATCCAATTTTAACTTTGAAATGGTAATTGATTCGCCATAAACAACGGTTGGGGGAGCAACACGCAAGCCAAAAATTTCATTCTTTTTGTTCAGCATAGAGCAAGCATTGCCCGCAATGATATTTGCCATTTCACCCATCATATTTATCACATATTCTTCTGTCAAATCTTCCTGCTGCAATAGGGCTGATGCGATACCCCTTGCACTATCAAAAGACATATCTAAAATCATCCTACCAGAGTATTTCCCTATAATACCCATTACTACGGAGATACCCCTAGACACATATTCGTCATTTGAGGTTCTTTCTGTTTTGTAAACAGGGATTGTTTTAAAAAACCTATTATATGTATCTGTCAAGGCTTCTTTAAAACCAATATAATATAATTGCTCTAATTCAACAAACAGTTCTTCCTCTGCCATAACTCTGCGAATTAATAAAGAAAGCTCATCGCCATCAACAGGCTTTTGAACATATCCGGATATTTTTGCTTTATTCGCTTTTCGCAAAATTTCTTCGTCCATCATAGAGCTAACAACAATCACTTTAAGGTTTGGATCTATTTCGCGAATAGCTTTTGTACATTCAAGTCCATCAGCATCGGGCATTGTCATATCCATTGTAACAAGGTCCGGTTTTAAAGAGGAAACAACTTCAACTGCTTCCGATAACGAATTTGCACTACCGATAACTTCAAAACCTTTTTCAGCAAGGATTTTACTAATCATCGCTACTGAAAAAGGAGAATCATCAACCACAACTATTCTAATACCTTTCATCATGCACCTACCCTTTTCTCGATCAATTATCAGTACAACTGTTTTTTCTGAAAAACATAATGGTTCTCAGTTTTATCTATACTGCATGAAAGCACAAAGTTTTTCTTTTTTCAATCCCCCTTTTCTTCATAAAATGATTATACAATGTTCTAATATTTTCGCATATATAAATCTGCCTTTTTTTTACAAAATATTTATTTTTATACTATAACAAACGTTTATGGATGCATTTCGTTATAAAAAGCACAGCTTTAAGAGGACCTTAGATTAAAACTGTTACTATAAAGTTTAAAAATTGTAATATCAACTCTAAGATTTTAGCAACTGCTATATAAGTCCTTATTTTTCGTTCTTGAAATATTCCTCTAGCGGAAAGCTATTGGTATCATCAAGGCCAACACAAATATCCCTACCACGAAAAAATAACCGCCCTAAAATGTGTCTAGGACGGCTGTTTTTAAATTTATATTAAATTGTTTCATGGAATGTTCTTTTAATTACTTCCATCTGCTGATCTTTTGTAAGTCGGTTAAAGTTGACTGCATAGCCAGAAACTCGAATCGTTAAGGTTGGATATTTTTCAGGATTTTCCATAGCGTCGATTAAAATATCTCTATTCATTACATTAACATTTAAATGATGTGCACCCTGTAAGAAATATCCATCCAGGATATGAATAAGATTTTCAATCCTCTGTTCTCCTTCTTTACCTAATGCATCAGGCACAATTGAAAACGTGTTAGACACCCCATCCTGACATACATTTCTATAAGGAATTTTTGCCACAGAATTTAGTGAAGCAAGGGCACCATTTTCATCTCTTCCATGCATTGGGTTTGCCCCTGGTGCTAAAGGTTCACCATGCTTTCTGCCATCTGGTGTTGTGCCTGTTTTTTTACCATACATTACATTGCTTGTTATTGTAAGGGCGGACAACGTATGTTTTGCGTTGCGGTAAATTGGGTGTTTCTTTAGTGCATCGGAAAAATAAGTTGCTACTTCAACCGCAAGATCATCTACCCTACCATCATCGTTGCCATACTTAGGATAATCACCCTCAACCTTAAAATCTACGGTTACGCCATATTCATCACGAACAGGTGTCACTTTGGCAAATTTGATAGCAGAAAGGGAGTCTGCCACTACGGAAATGCCTGCAATACCAAAGGCTGTCAACCGTTCTACGTCTCTATCGTGCAAAGCCATTTGGCTTGCTTCATAGGCATATTTATCATGCATATAGTGGATTATGTTTATACTATCTACATATAATTCTGCCACATAATCCAGCACTTTTTTATAACGATCATACACTGCATCAAAATCTAGTACATCACCTTCCATTGGCGCAATATTAGGCACAACCAAAACCTTTTGCAATTCATCTATGCCGCCGTTCATTGCCAATAGCAAAGATTTTGCAATATTCGCTCTGGCTCCGAAAAATTGCATTTGTTTTCCCACACGCATAGCTGATACACAACAGGAAATGGCGTAATCATCCCCATATAGTGGGCGCATAACATCATCATTTTCATACTGAATCGAATCGGTTTCGATGCTCATCTTTGCACAATATTTCTTGAAAGCGTGAGGCAAATCTCGACTCCACAAGACTGTCATATTTGGCTCAGGTGCAGTCCCCAAGCTTGACAGTGTATGTAAGTAGCGGAAAGAATTCTTTGTTACAAGGGGTGTTCCATTCACACTAATACCGCCAATGGCCTCTGTGATCCATGTAGGATCCCCACCAAATAATTCATTATATTCTGGAGTTCTCAGGTGGCGCACCAGTCTCAACTTGATAATAAACTGGTCAATTAGCTCCTGTGCATCTTTTTCAGTAAGGATGCCGTTTCTCAGGTCTCTTTCAATATAAATATCTAAAAAGGTTGAGGTACGTCCCAAAGAAATTGCAGCACCATTGTTTTCTTTCACCCCAGCAAGATAAGCCATATACAAA
This sequence comes from Clostridiales bacterium UBA4139, assembly GCA_002380805.1. Classification (GTDB taxonomy): domain Bacteria; phylum Bacillota; class Clostridia; order Lachnospirales; family Anaerotignaceae; genus Chakrabartyella. The sequence goes on from DFWH01000005.1 coordinate 348,949, forward strand.
AATTGCACTGCTTCTTTGGCATTTGTGGCAGGCTTACTGATGTCTACACCATATTTTAAAGCCATGGACTTCATTTCGTCTAACGCTTTAATTTGCATACTCAGTTCTTCTCTGGTACGGATTCGTTCATCGGTCATCGCCCCATCAAAAGTTGCTAATTCCCTTTCTTTTTCCTGCATTAAAAAGTCTACACCATACAGAGAAACCCTTCTGTAATCACCAATTACACGACCACGGCCATAAGCATCCGGCAAGCCTGTTAATAACCCAACGTGTCTGGCTACTTTGGTTCTTTCTGGGTATGCATCAAAAACGCCTTCATTATGAGATTTTCTGTAACTATGAAAATCCTGTTCAACCTGTGGGTTCAACTGGTAGCCATACTGTTCCAAGGCGCTGGTAGCCATTTTCAAGCCACCATATAAATTTACAATTCTTTTTAATGGTGCGTTTGTTTGCAAACCAAGGATAATTTCATTTTCTTGATCAATATAGCCTGGTTCAAAATTATCTATACCGGAAATAATATTTGTTTCCACATCCAAAATTCCTGTTTTCATTTCTTCTATGATTAATTCATGGCATTTGTCCCAAAGCTTTTTTGTCCTATCTGACACACCTTCTAAAAAGGAATCGTCACCTTCATATAAAGCATAATTCTTCTGAATGAAATTGCGAACGTCAATTTCTTTTGTCCAATTTCCTGATTGAAATCCTTGCCATGCTGTTGTATTCATAATATCAATCCTTTCTGGGCTGTAATGATACAATATCTAAAATCATTTTCTGAAGTTGTCTTGTTTTTTCTTTACACATTGGTAATGTGTCCTTTAGTGGGTAACTTAGATCCATTACTTTATGTTTGTCCACCCCTAATGTGTGATATGGTAGCAATTCCACCTTTTCTACATTTGGAATGGTCCTTATATACTCTCCAAGGCCTCTGATATGCTCTTCTGAGTCTGTCAGATTTGGCACTACTACGTGGCGAATCCAGAGGGGTATTTTCCTTTTTTTAACTGCCTCTAAAAAACTTTCAGGAACGGAAAATCTTCCTCCGGTTATGGCGTTATATCCCCCTGCCAAGTAGTGTTTGATATCCAATATCACCAAGTCTGTATATGCTAATAATTCTTCGTAATCTCCATTTCCATATCCTGCTGTGTCTAGGCAGGTTGAGATATTTTCCTCTTTACATGTTCGAAATAATTCAGTCAGGAATTCAATCTGCATGAGTGGTTCACCACCAGAACAAGTAATGCCGCCTGTTTCACCATAGTAAGGTTGATAGCGTTTCAACATTTTTATTATTTGGTCTACTTCCATCTCTTTACCGCCTGACATACTCCAGGTGTCAGGGTTATGACAATACTGGCAACGAAGCTTACAACCCTGAAAAAACAGAACAGTTCGAATTCCTGGACCATCTACCAATCCCATGGACTCAACAGAATGAATATTTCCTTTTTGCACATAATCACCTCTTTCTAATTCAAATTTTTTGAAATAGAAAAAGCCGACAATCCGGGCTTTTTCTGCCCAGACGGTCGGCTTGTTTTAGCGATTATACTTCACGTGGTTAACCCCACTGTTCCGTCAGTCATATAATCTATGGATAGATTTTAGCATGCGAATTTTTTATTGTCAATTTATATTTTTCAATTTTTTCAAATGGTCTTAGAAAAAAACAAAATAAAAATCATTTGAATTTACATTTCAAAAAGAACAATCTCGAATGTAATTTGAATTCAACTTAATTCTAATTTTTGATAAACGTTCTCTTACAAGCACTCCTTTTTCTCAACAAATTCATTCCTATTCTTACCGCAAAATTCACAAAAAAACAAATGAAAAAATAAATATTTTTTGACAAGTTATTATTAATATATTTTTTTTGTCGATTATTAAGTTAAAACCAAAATTTTGTTAAATATTAAAAAAAGGGGGCTTCCTATTGTACATGAATTACAATTAAAGATAGATTTAATTCCAAAAAACAGCTTTGTAAGTACAACTTTAATAAATTACTAATTTGTTAGTTTTGTCGATTTTTGTAGAATGTCTTTCAATTCTCAAAACGACTAAGGCAATTTTGTTGTTCCATCGTTTTTTTAGATATTTGACTAATACGCAACAATAGGCAACTAAAAAATCACATGAGAAAGGTTGTGTAAAATGAAATCCATTCGAAATAATTTGGCTTTTTCTATCCTTTTCCCCATCCTAATTGTATTTATCATTTTAGGATTTTCCTTTATTACATATATGGGTAGTACAACAACTGAGGGCGGTAATGAAGAGATGATGTCAGCAGCGGTGCAAACTGGCGATTCCATAGACTCCGTTCTTTTAAACATTGAAACCAAAGTCAAAATGCTTGAAACAATGGTAACAGAGCTATCGGATGATGGCAAGATTCTTGCAAAGGATACAGAATATTTTAGCACCTTCGAAAAAGAGATTAATAATCTGGTGATTGAATCTACGAAAGATATTGATGGGCTTGTGGCTTCTTACATCCGCTATGACCCTGCATTAACCTATGGTACCTCTGGAACCTTTTATACGGATGCCGATAACAATGGCAGCCTTGAAGCTGTAACACCCACAGATTTGCTCCAGTATGATGCCAGTGATGTTGAGCATGTTGGTTGGTTTTATACACCCCTAAGTAATAAGCAACCAATTTGGATGGAGCCCTACTATAACGCAAACATTGATAAAACCATTGTTTCATATGTAATTCCGTTTTATTTAGATGGCGGTCAAAACTTTGGTATCATTGGTGTGGATTTTGATTTCGACTATCTAAATAATTTGCTTGTACAGAATCAAAAATATCATAATGGTGATACTTATTTGATTAATGCTGAAGGAAAGATTTTATATCACCCCAACTACACCAATGGTGAAAACTTTGGGGAAATTGAAAACAATCTTTATTTTGCTGCCACAGCAGATCTAAATGCAAATGAAAGTGGGTATATTAATGTAAAGTCCAATGGAGATTCTCTCTTATTAGGGTATTCCTCTCTTGACTCAAATGGATGGAAAATCTGTGTTACACCTACCCATGATGAAATTTATGGAAAACTTGACACAATAAAAATTTTCTTAGCAATCTTTATGTTGGGTGCAACCTTATTAATGTTGCTTATTTCTTTCCTTCTTGGCAATCGCATTGCCAAACCCATCGTATCTCTTACTGAGGCAGTAGAGCGAATGGCCAATGGTGCTTTGGATGAAACAATTGATATTAAAAGTAAAAATGAAATTGGAGCCCTTGCCAATTATTTAAAAAAGTTAGTAGAGCAGCTTAAAAATTACCAACTTTATATTTCGGAAATCACCTCTGTTCTAAACGAACTGCAAAGTGGTAATTTGGACATCAATCTAGCAAATGATTATTCCGGTGAATTTTCAAAAATAAAGGATGCCCTCAACGAACTTTCAGAAAAACTCACTCACCTAATCGGTAGTATTAAGTTATCATCGGAGCAAGTTTCTATTGGCTCAAACCAGGTTTCCATCGGGGCCCAAACTCTGGCCCAAGGAGCAACGGAACAAGCAAGCAGCATTGAAGAGCTTTCTGCAACGATCACAGAAATTTCACAACAGATTAAGCGAAATGCCGAAAATACACAATTGGCTCGTTCCCAGTCAATCTCTGCTGGGAATGAAGTGAAGGAAAGTAATGACCATATGCAAGAAATGATCGTTGCCATGAGTAATATTAATGACAAATCAAATGAGATTGGTAAAATCGTAAAAACCATCGAAGATATTGCATTCCAAACAAATATTTTAGCCCTTAACGCTGCCATTGAAGCAGCGCGTGCTGGAGCCGCGGGAAAGGGCTTTGCTGTTGTTGCCGATGAGGTAAGAAACTTAGCACAGAAGTCTGCTGAAGCAGCAAATAATACTACTATGCTTATTGAAGAAACAGTCCAAGCCGTAAATCTAGGCACAAGCATTGCTGAAAACACTGCATTGTCCATGCAAAACGTGGTGGCAAATTCTACTAAAGTTATAGACCTTATTAATGAAATTACACTTGCATCAAATGAGCAAGCGGCAGCGATTTCTCAGGTTACAACTGGTATCGACCAAATCTCGTGTGTTGTCCAAACCAATAGTGCCACTGCAGAAGAAAGTGCCGCTGCAAGTGAAGAGCTTAGCGGTCAGGCACAAATGTTGCAACAGCATGTTGGGCAGTTTAAATTAAAGAGCAGGTAACAATCTCTTTTAGTAAGAGATGTATGATATCCGCTTAATGTAAATTCTAAAAACATATATATAAACGTAAAAAGAGTCATTTCTATGGGAATGACTCTTTTTATTTAAACAATAATTATTCTGCTGGTTTGTTTTAATATAAATAACTAAACTTTTACTTCTCCCTCAGTTATACTTCTGAGCTCTATCCTTTCAGAATCAATACCCAGGGGCAACAAACGAAAATTGGAAATTCCATCAACCAGTTATCTTAAAACCCTAGGAAACATAATGAGGTGCTGAAAAGACCATACTCTAATTAAAGGTTCTAGCCCTTGTTTATTACATCCAAACGACTTGGTTTCTACCGTTATTCTTCGCTTTATATAGCATTTTGTCCGCCAACACGATAAATGAGTTTAGGGAATCTCTATTAGATGGAATAACCGTCCCCCCACCAATGCTAATAGTTACATTAATATCATGACTTTCATTATCATTTACTATACTTTTCTGTCCAACTGCATTGCAAACAGTTGCCATAATTTCCGCGGCCTTTGTAGATTTTTCTCCAGATAACAATATAAAAAACTCTTCTCCACCCATTCTGGCAATATAGTTATTTCCCCTTGGCATTGTTTTTTTCATGGTCTCCGCAACAGCACCTAGCACCCTATCGCCTTCCTGATGACCATATGTATCATTCACTCGTTTAAAATAATCAATGTCTACAACACCCAATGAAAACGGAGTTTTTTCTTGAATACAAGTTTGCCATAGCTTGTCCATATATTCAATGCAATGCACCCGTGTGTATAATCCCGTAATCACATCAATATACATTTGGGTCTCCAACATTCTCCTGTATCTATACATATTAACATGGGTTCGAACCCTTGCACGTACTACATTACCGAAATATGGCTTTCTAATATAATCAACAGCACCACAAAAAAACGCTTTTTCCTCTGAAATTGTATCATCTACACCGGTCAAAAATACAACAGGAATTTGCTGTGTTTCATTTGCTTCCTGCAACTTTTCCATGATCTGAAAGCCATTTAATCCAGGCATTTCTATATCAAGCAGTATAAGTGACGGCTGCTGCGCCTTAGCAACTTCGAAACCCTCGCTACTATTTGTTGCATAAATTATTTGATATTCTTTTTCTAATAGATCTTTTAACATCTTAACATTAAAGATACTGTCATCAATTATCAAAACTTTTTCCACTTTTTACCTCTTCATTAAATTATTTATGATTAATTATAACAAAATCTTTATGGAATTCAAATATAAAATGCACAATGTTTTGATTTATAATAAAACAAAAACAATTTATCATCATAAGCCAAGGGCTAAGATACATTCCTATAAGAACTTAGTATATCAAACTATATTACTTCCTACGTTTTTGTGTATCTGTTCTTTTTCCCGTAACACTTTTTCTAGAAGCGTTCATACAATTTTATAAGTATTATTATATGAAAAGCCCTCACCAAATCTAAATAGTTTGATGGGGCTTTCATTAAAATATAAGTTCAGATTGTTAAACTGGGCTCATTCCTTTTAATCGCATATTCATAATCAGACACAACACCTAAAACTGAATCAAATACCAATTGCTTTGCATTGTTTGCTAATTTCCCTCGAACTACCTTTTCATACTGAATAGGCATATACTGGTGTAACAAATTTAGGGGGATAATAACATTTTCAAAGTTTTGAAACAGCGTATGTATTGTCTCTTGCAAACACGGATTAGATAAATAATATCTACAACGGTCAGAATAACTATATTTTCTGGCCAAGGCTATTTCCTCTTGTGTTCCATGATAGTGACTAATCCAATTTTTAGGATCTTCTAGCATGACATCTTCCAAGATATCAATAAATCTTGCCTGATTTTCTTTAGGTATTAATTCATTTTCAATGAAGCTAAGGGAAAATAGTGCCTCTCTTAGACGAAAGGTAAGCGCAGGTCCAACTTTTAAAATCGAAATCCCATCCTCCACCATTTCTTTCAGCTTTTCTTTTGTTTGGTAATCAGTAGAGTGGCCTTCAAACACTAAAGATGGATAATCCTTTAGGCTATTGCAAAGGTCCTTTGCCTCCTCACGATTGTAGAAAAACACTTGAGAATCTCCAAATTCTACACCGGGTTGCACCACTACTGCAATGATATTTTCCCACGCATCAGATAGTCCATATTCACCGAAAACTGCCTTATATGTTTCCACCGTATCAATGAAATCTGCTGCCTTAGTTACAGAAATTCCTTCTTCTGCCTCCATTGCACCACCAGGAATGGGTACTTCACTGCCAATAATGAACACAAGCTTTTGAATACCCTCTCCTTCCAACTCCGCAAAGGCTTCCATGCAGGCTTGATATAACTGCGCACCCCTTTTAGCTACGGTGTTGGTAGCCAATTCTTTTTCCTTGTCATCACTCGCCAGTTTCATACTGGTATCCAAATGAATCTTCGTAAACCCTGCTTTAACATACTCTCTCACCAAGACTTTTGCTTTTTCCATGGCTTCATCTTCAGAGAGTTCCTTAAAAGTGAGGGGACCTAAATGGTCCCCTCCCAAAATGATAAGATTTCTGCTACAACCCATTTGGTCTGCAATACGGTAAACAAAATCAGTAAAATCCTGGGGAGTCATTCCTGTGTAGCCACCATATTGATTGACCTGATTGGCCGTAGCTTCGATCAAAACAGGGGTTTGGGTTTTCTTTGCATGTAATAGGAGTGCCTCAATCACCAAGGCATTTGCCGTGCAATAAGACGCTACTCCACAGGCATTTTCACTGCCTTTCATCATTTGTTTCAAAATATTTTCCATGACACACCAAACCTTTGTTATTTAATCTCAAATTCTTCAAAAATTTTTCTTTGGAACGCATGTTCAATATCCAAATACTGATATTTTCCATCTGTATATACGACATACACATTTTGTATGTTTTTCGTTACAGCATCCACTGCATACTTGGCAAATCCTGCTGCCCTTAGGCGGTCCGTTGCCGTAGGCACACCGCCTCGCTGTTGAAAACCTACAAGATTGCATTTTACATTTAAGCCTAGGTTTTCTTTCACGTAATTAGCGGCATCCACCATTCTAGTGATTGTATTTTGACTATCACCCTCGGCAAACATTACCACTATATAATCTTTGTCTCCGCTGTTGCGAATACGCAATACCTCTTGGGCAATTTCTTCGTTTGTCATAGGTTTTTCAACCAGAACACTGAAATCCGCCATCCCCATTAACACAGAGCTATGGGTCAAATATCCATCCCATGCCCCAAGGGTTTCTACAAAAAACACTCTACCCGGTAGTGCCATCCCTGTGTCGCTAATACCATCTAGGTAATCAACCTGCTTATTTAGCGCCGTGTCGTAGCCTAGTGTATAGTCACTACCGTATATATTGTTATCAATTGTACAAGGTACCCCCACAATATTCATATTGGGGTTTAGTCCACTTAAGGCTCTAGCACCCTTGAAACTTCCATCACCACCCAAAACAATTAAAGCATCAATATTATTCTTTGCTAACTGAGCAATTAATCGTAATTGGTTTTCTTCTTCCTTCAGTTCAGGAAATCTGCCGGTGCGAAGTTCGGTGCCCCCTTTTTTGTGCCAATCTTGCACATCGCAGGGACGTAGTATAGTATATTCGTTATCTCTAATCCCCAAAAATCCACGTTTGTACCCGTAAATCACATGACCTTGTTGCGTTGCATACTTTACAATTTGGGCAAGGCAAGGATTCATTCCCGAAGAATCCCCGCCGCTGGTAATCACAGCAATATTCATCGGCATTCCCTCTTATCAAGCTTTATTGGCACTGCCGAATACATCAACTTTGCCTTTAACAACTTCTGCGCAAGCATCCTTAACAGGTCCCATGTACTTTCTAGGGTCAACTTCCTTTTCCGGAAGGTCGTTGCACATTTTTCTTACTGTGTCAGAATAGGTTTTTTTCAGTTCGGTTCCAACGTTGATTTTGCTAATGCCAAGTTTTACGCATTTTTTAAAGTCCTCCACTGGAATCCCTGTGCCACCATGCAATACCAATGGGCAATCAGTAATTTTTGCGATTTCTTCCAATCTTTCAAAGTCCAGCTTAGGCTCGCTTTTATAGAAACCGTGAACAGAACCAAAGGCAATCGCCAAAGCGTCAATGCCTGTTTCTTCCACAAAGCGAGGTACATCCGCAGGCTGTGTAAACGTTGCTTTTTCATCTGAAACAACGATGTTCTCTTCCTTACCGCCTACTTTACCCAATTCGGACTCTACGGAACAATGGTAATCCTTCGCAAAGTCAACAATCTCTTTGGTATCTCTAATGTTTGTTTCAAAGTCTTCCGCAGATGCATCAATCATAACAGAGGAGAAGCCGGCCTTAATTGCTTCTTTGATAAATTCCTTATCTGTTGCATGGTCTAAGTGCAAGCAAACAGGAATATTAACAGATGCTGCCATCCCTTTTACCATTCCTACTGTCTGATGCAAACCGATATACTTACAAGCACCCATAGATGCCATCAAAATCACAGGTGAATTTTTTTCTACCGCACCATTAATAATACCTTGTGCATCTTCGTAGCTATTGAAGTTAAAGCCACCTACTGCATATCCTTCTTTTCTTGTATTCTCTAAAATTTCTTTTAAAGTCACTAAACCTCTCATTTTCACATCTCCCATTTTAAACACTCCTATCTCAATAATTTTTATCTGTATATTCTTTTATCAAACAATATGCACCGTAGAGTACTACCCTATCATTCATCACAGAGTATCTTACAGAGCCATCGTCGATTGGTTGAATACAGCGTTCTTTTAAAGTTTCCATCAAAGTTCCATGGAAAAATTGCTTTGCCTTTGTAACCCCACCGCCTAATACGATGGTCTGTGGGTTAAAGAAGTTGAACTGGTTAGCAATTCCTATCCCTAGATAATACCCTTCTTTACGATAAACTTCAAGTGCATATGCATCACCAAGGGTTGCCGCCTCATTAAGCAACTTTCCATTCAGATTTTCTACATTATGCCCAGCTAAATCAAAAACTTTACTTTGAATGCCCTTTTGGAAGTCATCCCGTAAACGATTATTAATAGCTGTACCAGAAGCATATAATTCAAAGCAACCCACACTGCCACAAGGACATTTTAATCCTTCTGGCATAATTGACATGTGCCCTACCTCTCCTGCTCCACAAGAACTGCCACGATATACTTCGCCATTTACAACAATGCCACCTCCGCAGCCCGTGCTCACAGTCATATAAAGCACATTTTGCAAACCTTTTGCCACACCCATTCGCACCTCGGCAAGTGCACCTAGGTTACCATCATTGTCCAGCATAACTTTCGTGCCAAAGTCTGCCGTCAAGCGTTCCACAATGGGAAAATCGTGCCATCCCATCAAAGGGGCATGGATGATAATCCCCTTTTCTGCATCTAAGGGACCCGGGCTTCCAACGCCTATCCCCAGAATATCCTCTTTTTTCACAGAAAAATGTTCTATAATATGCAACAGCACATCTTTGGTATTTTCATACACTGCCTCTTCGCCCAAAAAGGTCTTAGAGGGTGCAACGTGCACATAATCATCAACGATTTTACCACCCTGCGTAAATAACGCACCAGAGGTTTTTGTTCCGCCTATGTCTAAAATTAAATAATATTTCATCATACACCCTTTTCCAAGCATCAAGCCTTTTTCTTTTGCGCCATATCAAAGATAACAGCCAACAAAATGATACTTCCGATTACAACTTTCTGCCAATAAGAAGAAATGGATAATAAGTTCATACCGTTGTTGATTACAGCGATGATAGCAACACCAAACATTGCACGGCCAACAGAACCGCTACCACCAGAAAGGCTAGTACCACCCAAAACAGTAGATGCAATGGCATACATCTCGTATCCTTCACATGCGCCTGGCTGTCCATTTTGCAACTTAGAGGCAACCAAAACACCACCCAAAGCCGCCATAATAGAGCACAAAATATGAGATTTCAAAATTACCCTGTTCGTATTGATACCACTTAGGTGAGCAACCTGCAAATTGGAACCTGTTGCATATACATGTCTACCAAAAACAGTCTTTGCCAGTAAAATATGCATCAATGCCACAACGATAACAGTGAAAATTGTTATAATTGGAATGACACCATTGGGATGGGAATCCGTTGTTAACAGACGACCTGCACCTAACCATGAAAACTGAGAAGGTAAGCCAAACACAGCAGTTCCGCCCGTAACGATATATGTAACGCCTCTTGCGATGGTCATCGTTGCCAGAGTGGTAATCATTGGTACTACTTTAAACTTTGTAATCATAATACCGTTGAAAAAGCCACAGATACCACCTATAATAAGGGCCGATACAACAAGGATAATAATTGACATAAATACTGACATTTCTGGGAATTTAAGCCCAACCATTGCAGAAAAAACACCTGCCAGTGCAGCTACTGACCCAACAGAAATATCAATACCACCTAAAATAATTACATATGTAAGACCGGTAGCCAAAAGTGCGTTAATAGCCATTTGTGAGGTCAAATTCATAACATTTTTTGTTGTGAAAAATGTGTCTGTTGTCACGCCAAACCCAATACACAAACAGATTAAAAACACAATAACCATATTTTTCTTTAGCCATGCTTTCAATTTTTCCATATCATATACCCCTCAATAACTATTCTTCAGTATTTTTACTATGTAAACTAGCAAGTTCAATTACATTCTGCTCTGTTGCATCCTTATAATGTAATTCACCTGCGATTTCGCCTTCTCTCATAACAATAATACGGTCACTGTTTCCTAGGATTTCAGGCAGTTCAGAAGAAACCATGATGATACATCCTCCGTTAGCCACGAAAGCATTCATCAGGGCATAAAACTCTGACTTTGCATTCACGTCAATCCCTCTTGTTGGTTCGTCCAAAATTAAGATTTTTGAGTTTGCCAGCAACCATTTAGCCAAAATTACTTTTTGCTGATTACCCCCCGAAAGGTTTGCAATCTCTGTTGTAATTCCAGGAGTTCTTACTTTAAGTTTATCAACATAATCTTCACTGGCCTCTTTTTCCCACAAAAAATCTAAGAAACCAAACTTCTTGCAGTGATTGTTAAGGCTTGGCAAAACTATGTTGTTTTTTATCATTGCATTTAACATTAAACCTGTCCGTCGTCTATCCTCGGTTACAAATCCAATATGTGCGTTAATCGCTTCAATGGGACTTTTAAAGGTTACTTCCTTACCGGAAACAAAGATTTTCCCTTTGGAATATGACCTCGCCCCAAAAATTGCCTCCATTACTTCTGTACGGCCGGCGCCAACCAACCCAGCAAAACCAAGAATTTCCCCTGCATGTGCGGCAAAAGAAATATCTTTAAATTCTCCATTTTTACCTGTAAGGCCTTCCACTCTCAGCAATTCTTCTTTTGCTGTATGCTCTTGTCTGTTGTAATAATCTTTAATCTCACGTCCAACCATATTGGCAACCAATTCTTTTTCAGTCACATCAGCAATTTTGAACGTATCAACCTTACAACCATCTCGTAAAACCGTAACTTTTTCGCCCATTACAAACATTTCTTTTAATCTATGCGTAATGTAAATAATGGCAACATTTTGTTCTTTTAAAATTCTAATTTGCTCAAACAGCGCATTGATTTCAAGCTCAGATAGTGAGGATGTAGGCTCATCCATAATCACGACCTTAGATTTTTTCGTCATAACCTTGGCTATCTCTACCATTTGCTGTTGTGCCGCTGTCAATTCCCTTGCAATTTGTGTGGCATTAATATCTACTCTCATAAAGTCCAAGATATCTTGGGCTTCTTTATTCATTCGTTTTCTATCCAAAAGCATTTTAAAATCCTGCCTTTGCTCCGCACCTAAGAAGATATTTTCCGCTACTGTCAAATCGTTTGCGATACTAAGCTCTTGATGGATAACAGAAATGCCTGCGTCCAACGCCTGACGTGGGTTTTGAAAGTTTACGGTTTGGCCGTTGTAAACAATTTCCCCTTCGCTGGCACTATATACACCTGAAATGATTTTTATCAATGTCGATTTCCCAGCACCATTTTCCCCCAAAAGACAATGCATTTCTCCAGCGTAAAAATCTATGGACACGTCTGTAAGGGCTTTGACACCTTGAAATCTTTTTGAAATATTTTTCACTTGCAAACACGGATTCATTGTATCTTCCTTCCCTACTAAAAAATTCCTTATAATAAACTTTAAGATGAGTTGAGACAACTCATCTTAAAGTTACTACTTAAATTATTACGAAAATATTATTCAGCTGCATTTTCAGCTGTAATGATGTAAGGTGCAATCATAATTTTAGCTTCTGCAACGGAACCGTTCTTCAAATAATCCACCATGTTCTGGGAAATTTGTTTACCAATTTCCTGTGGATTCTGAGAAATTTCGGATACCCAGTACTTGCCATTTTCAGCATCCAAGATAGCTGCTTTAGCTTCAGGATTACCATCGAAACCAATTACTTTTGTGCTTGCGCCAGCAGCTTTGATTGCAGCCAAAGCGCCTGTTGCAGCGGGATCGCCAACAGCGAATACTACGGAAATGTCGTTATTATTTTTGGACAATGCATCAGACATCAACTGTTCTGCTTTTGCAGCATCGCCTTCATAGTTACCGATATCGATAATGTTAAATTGTTTATCAGAAGCTTTTACAACTTCTTCCCATCCAGTACGACGGTCAATACAAGATTGAGGTTCGTCGAAGTTAATGATACCAACAGTCTGACCAGCTTCAGCAAGTCTTTCTGTTTCCTGTCCACCAAGTCTACCACCTTCAACGTTGTCTGTGCCAACGAAGCATTTTACAACATCTGTCACTTCACTTGTACAGTCAAATGTAAATACAGGAATTCCTTCTTTGTCAGCAGCTTCCATTGCAGGAGTTGTGCCACCGGGATCGTTACAAGAAAGAGCAATTGCATCTACACCCTGAGCAACCAAATTGTTGATATGGTCGGATGTAACGTTACTGTCTAATTCGCCGTCTAGAACAATGGCTTTAAAGCCTAATTCTTTAGACGCATTCATGATGCCCTCTTCGATCAAATTGTAGAAAACATGTTCTCTGGAACCTACAATAAAACCTAAGGTCAATTCTTCTTCGGCAGCAGCGCCGTCGCCTTCAGCGGCAGGTTCACTAGCAGGTTTGGAGCTGCCACAAGCAGCCAAGCTAAGTACCAATGTTGCACTAAGTAATACACTTAAAAACTTCTTCATAAACCTCTCTCCTTCATTCTCTGAATATTTATCCGCATTTTATGCATTATAATCCCTCAAAAATAAGCAGCACGGATATAAGGGAATAATAGCAATTCAAAGGACAAAAGTCAATCATTTTACAGCACATTGAACAATTTTGTATAATCCTACAATTTCCATAATTCTTTTTAAGTAAATTAGCACAATAACCGAGTTTTTGAAATTTTTTTCACTATGCTCGAAAATTTTTTTAATTTATTTTGTTATTTACAATTTCCGACGCTTTTTCAAACAAAAATATAAAATTTTTTTCAGGTTTTGATTTCACACTTTCAGTCAAACGAAATCAACCAATTATAATTTGACTTAAAAAATAAATTGAATTTAATATATTGACCTGTTAATTTTTATATATTATACTATATCTAAGCAAAGCTTGTTTTATGCATTTATATACATTTTTATACAATTTAATTGCATATTTCTATATTATATTTTGGAGGCATGTGTATGTACGATATTATTACAATTGGTGAAATTTTGGCAGAAATCCTAGCGGAAAAAAAAGATCAAGATTTTTTTGAACCAGGTGGCACCCTTCTTGGCCCTTTTCCCAGCGGTGCTCCTGCCATCGCAATCGATCAAGCCGCCAAAATGGGCGCGCAAACCACTATTATTGCAAAAGTTGGCAAAGATGACTTTGGTCTTCTCAACAAAAACAGATTAAAATCTTCCGGGGTGGATATTTCAAATATTATTGAAACAGCGGATAACACAACTGGAAATGCTTTTGTCACATATTTGAGTGATGGTAGCAGAAAATTTATCTTCCACTTTAAACACGCTGCTTGTGGTGAACTTTGTCCTGACGATGTTAGCGAGTCAATCATAAAAAGTTCTAAAATACTTCACATCATGGGTTGCTCGGTAACAGGAAGCCCATCTATGTGCAGTGCGATTATGAAAAGTATTAAACTTGCTAAGAAGCACAATGTGAAAATCAGCTTCGACCCCAACATCCGTCCTGAACTTTTAACAGGCCAAACCCTAGAAAGTTTCAACGAAATTTTACTTTCTTGCGATTTCCTCTTGACAGGAAAAAGTGAGCTAGTAAAATTATTTGGTGAGTACCATGAAAATCTGTTAGATTTATTAAGGAAGAAAGACAGAATAATTGTAATCAAAGATGGCTCAAGAGGAACAGAAATTTTCTCAAGAACAGAGGCCTATAAGGTTGATACCTTCCCCACCATTGAAGTAGACCCCACTGGTGCGGGAGATTGTTTTGACGGCACATTTTTAGCCTTGCTTTGTGAAGGCAAAGATATTAAAATAGCTAGTAAATATGGAAATGCTGCCGGTGCTTTGGCAGTATCAAAAAGAGGCCCTATGGAGGGTAATTGTAAAAGAGAAGAAATTGAAGCTTTAATTGCTGAGAACCCTTCTATCGAAGTGGTTGAAATCGAAAATCCATTTTCTGCTCTAATCTAACCTAATTAACACAGGAGGAAGAAGAAATGAATTTAGTGGACTCCGCATATGAAAATATTAAACTAAATATGGACAGTCTTTCTTCCACAGAAAAAAAAGTTGCCACTTTTCTACTGGAAAACATTGATAGAATCCACTCTTTAAACGTTGTATTAATTGCTAAGGAAAGTCATACCAGTGAAGCCACAGTGGTACGTATGAGTAAAAAATTAGGTTATAAAGGCTTTTACCAACTAAAAGTTATGCTTATACACAGTATGGATAAAGCCCTTCAACATCCTAGCGACGGCCAGCTCAGTAGCTTGGGTGATTTTTTCCAAGCAACAGCACAAAATATGCTGCATATTGGAAATGTAGTGGATGAAAAAGCTTTTTGGTCTTGCGTGGATTTAATTGCATCTGCGAATACGGTTCACATCATCGCTTCAGGAAACACCATTCCTTCTGTTCTGGAGTTTTGTTTCCGCCTTGGGCGTATTGGTGTTGCAACCACCAACTCTATCTCTGATGAGTTAGAACTTGCAAATATTAATTTGGCAAGGTATGGCGATATCGTTATTGGTGTGTCACATAGTGGTGGATCCAAAAACGTTGTCAGGGCTTTTGAGTTGGCTCGAAAAAAAGGCGTTTCCACCATTGCTGTTACAGATATAACCACTAGCCCCCTTAAAAAGCATGCGGATTATGCCCTCGCCAGTACCATCGAGTCCTCCTCCACATCTGTCTTTGGTGCCGAATCCCACATCTATACCAGTGTCATTTTAGATGCATTAGTGTTTTTTGTGGCACGGAAAAAGCGCACACCTCAAGGTGTTAAGATGTTCTTAGCCGAAACTCAGGTACCCTAAGTTACCCTATGAAAAGGAGTTCCCATGGAAAATACAAATGAATTAATAGAGCAACTTACTGAACAATACAACAAATTTAAGTTTAATCGAACAATTCTAATTCTGTGTGAATTGTATTTTGCTTATACTTATATTGTTGACTTTCAAACCGGATCAATCACCTATCGGGTGTTAATGGGAATCATCCTATTGGCTATGGCTATTCTTGCATTTTATGCTCATAGAAAAATGAGTACTTTGCAAGAACAAATTCAAATTGAAAAACAAAAATGTCCTATTTGAAATAAGGCTAACCTGTGGTATAAAACCAATGGTTAGCCTCTTTCTCTTTACAACTTAATTATCTTCAACAAACCCTAGTTTCATCACCGTCTTATTTCAATTTATGATTAGTAACAGATTTAAATGGGATTCCATAAAAATTATCCCCTAGCAAAAACTTATTCTTTAATCTGCATTCACCATCACGACAGAGCCTTTTTACTGTATTTTCCCTACTCTGTGGTTGATAAGAGAGTCCACATATGTATACCTTTCATAAAATTCAATAGCTTCCATCTCTTTTTAGAATTATCTCGATTTCATTCACTATCTCCAGCGTATCCTTTATTATATGACTTCATTACCCTGTTTGAATTCAACAAAGGGCTATGAGTTTTTCTTTATGGTCCTAGCATTTTTGAATACTTTTCACCTATTATCCCCATTGCATTAATTATGCAGTTACTTCCAGCATTTCACTTCTAGATTTGTTCAGTTAGGTTATTCCTCTCCCAGTTAAATCGTTTTAATTACATACCTGCTAATATTAAGATTGGTCCTAACAATTCCTAAACAGGACATTATAACCTTACTTTATCATCATAACAAGATAAATAACTTCTATAAAAACTCCCTACGATTTGAGTCTTGACAATTTTTTTCCTAAGTGATATATTAATTTTAAATTTGCACTGCAAGAATAATCGCAATGCATATTATGAATAAAGAATATAGGGGAGCTTGTGAACAGGCTGAGAAAAAACATTGATGTTTTGACCCTGATACCTGATTTGGGTAATGCCAACGTAGGAAATAATACGGGATTTTTCTGTGGCATGCCTTGGGGTATGTCTTTTTTTGACTTCTTTATTCAGGAAGGTAGAGGAGGAGCGTCCTAAACCTTTTTTTCTCAAACAACCAAATAGCGAGGGAGCCGGTGTTTCCGGTTGAGAGGGAACTTTTGAGTTTCGACCGCCTTTTATTTAAGGTTTTCCCATGGGAACGCTATTTTTTATATGGAATTTTTGCGCCCATGAGATGACCTAAGTTTCTCATGGTTTTTTTATTGTTTTTTGAAAGGAGACAAAAATGAACACACGTAGTCACACATTAAAAATTGTATTTCTCTCTATGATGGTAGCCACAGGCGTTGTCATCTCTCCCCTCTTACGAATTGAGGGTATGTGCCCAACAGCGCACCTCATTAATATCGTTTGTGCTGTTTTTATGGGGCCTTGGTATGCCCTTTTAAATGCGACCCTCATTGGTATTATTCGTATGCTCTTTATGGGGATTCCTCCGCTGGCATTAACAGGGGCTGTGTTTGGTGCTACACTATCTGGACTTTTATATCGTGCTTCCAAAGGCAAAATTCTATTTGCTGTTATCGGTGAAATTATCGGCACAGGCATTATCGGTTCTATCGTTTCTTATCCCGTTATGAAATTTTTAGTTGGAAAAGGATCTTTGTCATTGTTCTTCTATACCCCTATGTTTCTCAGTGCAACGATTATGGGCGGTACTGTTGCATACCTATTCTTAGTCGTGTTAAAGAAAAACGGCATGCTTCTTAAAATTCAGCAGGCACTTGGAACAAAAACACAGGATTTAAAAGGAAACTTATCCTAATGGACTATTACATAGTTGATACCTTTACGAATTCATTGTTCACCGGAAATCCAACTGGTATTTGTGTTTTGACATCGCCTTTGACAGCTGAAGTGATGCAAAAAATTGCAGAAGAAAATAGATATTCCGAAACCGCTTTTGTTCTAAAAATGAATGACCGCTATTTCCTTGAATTTTTCACGCCAGAGGAGGAAGTGCCTTTTTGTTTGCATGTTACTTTGGGTGCAGCCTATATCATTGATCATTTTCTGGAGCATGATATACAAACGCTTTACATTGATACAAAGAGTGGCAGCTTAGAGGTTCAATGCAACAGAGAGAGTTATCAAATCAAATCCTCCGCTTTTGCTTACAGCCCTCTTGATGAAGAAGAAAACATTTATGAAGTTTTGGGAACCAACCCAAAAGAGAGCTATCTTTCCCGTGATTTAGTTTTTCTCTTAGATTCTCCCCAAGACGTTATACAACTAAAGCCTAACTTTGAGAAAATGAAACAACTTTCTGACGGCTTAGGTGTGGTTGTAACCGCAAAAGGAGAGGACTGCGATTTTGTTTCTCGTTGTTTCTTCCCCAAACTGGGCGTAAATGAGGATATGGCAACGGGTTCTTCTCACTGTATTCTCGCTCCCCTTTGGGCATCGAAATTAGGAAAAAACAAGCTCACAGCAAAGCAACTCTCCCCCAGACTTGGGAGATTAGACTGTGAAGTGCAAGGTGATCATATAATCATCGAAGGAAACGCCGTTTTGTATTTAAAGGGAGAAATTCAAATTCCTTAACTGCCTTAAAAAAACCACCACATAGTCGGTGGTTTTTTTACTGCTTAATTAAAATTCCCTTTAAACCTACTAAGAATTGAACTTTTTCTACAAACAATATTGACGGAATGACAATTTACAAGTATATTTAAAAATTGGTGCACTTCAAAAAATTACTTAATTAAGATAGTCGGCTACAACGGAAAAGGTTAATTTCATATAATTGAAGATACAGTCATTATTCGTGGAGAAAAGAGACCTCCAACACATTCAGATTTATAATTTAAATTTTAATTATGGAGTGATAAATCAAATGATAACAAATTATCTAATCACGGGTAGAAAGGGCATTGGTAAGAGCTTTCTGGCGCAAAGAGTCCTCAAGGCTTTGCAAGAAGACTATGTTGGTTACCAAACTCTCCCCTACTATATTAATGAAGAAATAAGGGGACATTACTTCCATAGCCTTATTCCATTGGAGGAGATTGAAAATGATTTACCTTTCACCATTCGGCATAAAAAAAATAGCTGCATTTATAACAAAGAGGTTTTTGACATTATAGGCATTCCTTGCTTGACAAAAAGTTTACTTTCGTCGAAAAAGATAGTATTATTAGATGAGTTGGGCGTTGCCGAATCAGAAAATTGGAATTATATTAATAGGGTTGAAGAACTATTGAATAGCAGTAAAATTGTTATTGCCATACTTAAAAAAGTTGACTCAGCTTTTATTTCGAAAATTAAGAATCGAACTGATATAACACTAATTGATCTGGATGACACAGCTCAAGAAATTGCTTTTAAGGAATTGGTAGAAAAAATCGGAGGGAAATTAAATGAGAAATAAACGAATTCTAACCTTTTTTGTTGTTTTTATCTTCATGTTTTCATTTTTAAGCGGCTGCACAACCAAAAAACAGCAAGAGCCTGCCTCAGCATCAACTTCAACTGAAATTACCATTACGGACCAAATTGGACGTACTGTTACTTTGGAAAAACCCGCAGAAAAAATAGTTTCTTCCTATTATATATCAACTGCTGCTTTGATTGCATTGGGTATGGAAAACAATCTGGTGGGTATTGAAGCAAAGGCTGATACAAGAGAACTTTATCGACTGGCGGCACCCAGCCTATTGGATTTGCCTGCCATTGGAAGCGGCAAAGGCGTTAATGTTGAAGAAATTGCTTCTCTAAACCCTGATGTTGTCATTCTTCCTCAAAAGTTACAAGACTCTGTTTCCTCTTTTGAAAGTTTAGGAATACCTGTAATTGTAGTAGATCCGGAAACAATGGATAATTTTAAGGAATGTGTATCTATCCTAGGGGCAATTACAGATACGGCGAAAAAAAGTGAAGCATTGTTAAGTTATTACGACGAAAAAATGACAGAAGCCAAAGAAAAAACAGCTTCTTTGAGCGTTCTGCCCACAGTTTATTTATCTGCTGGCAGTGAGTTTCTATCTACTTGCACTTCTAAAATGTATCAAAATGAATTAATTGCAATGTCAGGTGGTATAAACGTATCCTCTGAATTGACAAATGGATATTGGCAACAAATTTCGGCGGAGCAATTAAACATTTGGGCACCGGAATATATCTTTGCAGTAAGTTATGCTGACTACACCTTGGATGACATCAAAAACAATGCAGCATTTTCAGAAATTCCTGCAATTAAAAATGGTAATGTATATTCTTTCCCATCAAACATTGAACCTTGGGACTATCCTACTCCCTCTTCCGTTTTAGGTGTTTTATATTTAACACATATGTTGCACCCTGAAATTTATTCAGAAGAAGATTATGTTCAGGAAGCAACAGATTTTTATAAAGAATTTTTCGATATTAGCGTAAGCAAAACAGATTTAGGACTTTAAACCAGAGATAAAAGAATTTGCAAAGGAGGAAAACAATGAAAAAAACAGTAATTTTAAGTATTCTGCTTTTTTTCACTTTCCTCCTTTCTTGTTGTGTTGGAAGGTATTATTTGTCCATTGCAGATATCTTTCATATCCTCACAAACAGTGGTAATAACACAGCAATGGATATAAATATATTTTTAAATATCCGTCTCCCAAGGGCAATTTTAGTGACATTAAGCGGTGGTGCTTTGGCGTTGAGTGGATTTGTCTATCAGAGTCTTTTTAAAAACCCGTTGGTATCCCCTGATGTTTTAGGTGTGTCCGGCGGAGCGTCTGTCGGTGCCATAATTGCTATTCTTTTTTTCTCTGCAAATAATGTCCTCGTTCAAATTTCCTCCTTCGTGTGCAGTTTGTTTGTGGTTTTGTGTAGTATGCTTTTGTCGAAGTGCATAGGCGGAAAACGGCTCTATACTATGGTGCTTTCTGGCATCATTATGGGGTCCCTTGCCAATGCAATCATTATGGCATTAAAATATATGGCAGACCCAGTCAAACACCTTGCTTCCATAGAATATTGGCTGATGGGAAGCTTTCACTCTACATCATGGAATGATGTTTTTGTTGTGCTCTTCATTTGTCTTTTTGCCATTATCATTTTGACTTTGATAAAGCGACGTCTGTGGATATTAGCGCTAGG
Organism: Clostridiales bacterium UBA4139; assembly: GCA_002380805.1. Taxonomy (GTDB): domain Bacteria; phylum Bacillota; class Clostridia; order Lachnospirales; family Anaerotignaceae; genus Chakrabartyella. Next base: position 369,990 of record DFWH01000005.1, read on the forward strand.
AGATCAAGATGCTCAAGCATTAGGTATCCATGTAAAAATGATAACAACCCTTTCTATTATTTGCGCCACAATTTTGGTTAGTGCAGTGGTTAGTGTTTCTGGCATCATTTCTTGGATTGGACTAATTGTCCCCCATATTGTTCGTATTTTTGCCGGTGAAAACTATTTGGAGAATTTCACCCAAAGTTTTTTTGTAGGGGGAATACTGCTACTGATCGCAGATACTCTTTCTAGGACATTGTCTGCCTCAGAAATCCCAATTAGCATTCTTACCTCCTTTATGGGAGCAATTTTTTTGGTGATATTTTTATATATCAGAAACAGGAGTAGCGTATGAAAATAACAGTGGACAACCTAACGCTAAAACTGAATAACCGCCCTATTCTAAAAAACATAAATCTGGAGTTAACTGCCAACAAACTAATCATGCTTTTAGGCGAAAACGGCGCAGGCAAAACACAATTTATTAAAACAATTTTGGGCTTTCAGCACCCCGACAGTGGAAACATATTTTACGGTGATAAAAATATTAAAAGCTTGAATTTAAACGAACGGGCAAAAAAGCTTGCCTACGTGTCCCAAGAGGCAGATCCAGGCGTCCGATATCGTGTTCGGGAACTGATATCCATGGGGAATACCCCACATATCAATTTCTTTGGAAAACCTTCTGAAGAAATGAAACGTAAAGAAGAACTGATTATGAAAGAAATAGGTATCTGGGACTTAAGAAATTGTTTTATTGATGAAATAAGCGGCGGGGAGTGCCGCCTTGCCTATCTGTGTAAGGCGTTGGTGCAGGATACCCCTTGGCTAGTCCTTGATGAACCTACTGCCTTTTTGGATTTCAAAAAGCAACATNNGCAACATAGTTTTTTGAAAATCTTAAAAGATCTTTCCATAAACCAAGGAAAAGGTGTTTTTATGAGCATTCATAACCCTTCCATCGCCACTGAATATGGTGATGTGTTGGTTTTATTTAAAAATGGAGAACTTATTGATATAATAAATAAAGAAAAAGATGGATACGGAAAACTATCCATGGCCCTCAGTAAACTTTATGAACACGAGATAGTTTTTGAAGATACCTCAAAAGGAAAAGTGTTGATTTGGAAGGAGTAAAAAATGATTTCTATTGAAGAATATAAAATCGTAGAAAGTATTGAAGAAGCATATGAACTCAATCAATCAAAAAGCAATCAGTTGATTGGTGGTATGTGTTGGATGAAAATGCAAGATAAAAGTATACACACTGCTATTGATATCAGCAATTTAGGGCTTGATACCATCGAAGAATATGATGATTGCTTTAAAATCGGCGCAATGACCTCCCTTCGTACGCTAGAGACTGACAAAAAACTTTTACAGCACTTTGGCGATGGCGTTTCTGAAAGCCTTTGCCATATTGTTGGCGTGCAGTTTAGAAATTGTGCAACCGTCGGTGCCAGTGTTTTTATGAAATTCCCTTTTTCGGATGTTGTTACTGCCCTTTTGGCCCTTGATGCAGAGGTTGAGTTATATAAAAAAGGCGTCATCCCTTTACAGGAGTTCGTAAAAATGCCTTTAGATCGTGATATTTTAGTGCGTATTATTCTTAAAAAGCAAGCTATTAAAATGAAATACTTATCCTTAAGGAACTCTTATACCGATTTTCCTGTTTTGGCTGTTGCAGTAGCCCAAACAGAAAATGGGATACATGCTAGTGTTGGAGCAAGACCTCAACGGGCAGAACTAGTTAAGGATCATCACAATATACTTACAAAGGGTATCACAAGAGAAAATGCAAGAGAATTTGCAAACTTTGTTGCAAACTCACTAACCTTTGGCACAAATACACGAGGAAGTGCTGAATACAGAAAGCATTTGTGCAAGGTTTTGGTGGCTAGAGGTATTTTGGCATTGAATGGAGATGAAAAAAATGAAGATTAAAATGACTTTAAACGGCAAGCCATTGGTGGCTGACGCTGCTGCAGATATGATACTCTTGGATTTTTTAAGAGAACAGGAATGTTACAGTGTAAAGAGAGGTTGTGAAACTTCAAATTGCGGACTTTGCACCGTTTTAGTAGACGGTACGCCTATCCTGTCCTGCTCCTACCCATTGGCAAGGGCAAATGGTAAATCTGTGACAACCTTAGAGGGCTTGCAGGAGGAAGCAAAAGAATTTGGTGGCTTTATGGCAGATGAAGGTGCTGAACAATGCGGTTTCTGCTCTCCTGGGTTTATCATGAACGTTTTGGCCATGGTTTCTGAATTTGAAAATCCCACAGACTCTGAAATTCTAAATTTCCTAAGTGGAAATATGTGTCGATGTACTGGCTATGAGGGTCAACTGCGTGCGATTAGAAAATATCTTGCTTATAAGGGGGCTGAGAAATAATGCGTGTTGTAAACACTTCGGTAAGAAAAAAAGATGCCATGGCATTGGTTACAGGACAACCTGTTTATACTGATGACATCGCCCCTAAAAACTGCCTTATTGTAAAGGTATTAAGAAGTCCTCATGCCCATGCAAAAATAAAAGAAATTGAAACTGTCGATGCCAAAAATTTAAATGGTGTTGCCTGCGTACTTACCTATAAAGACATTCCCCAAAAACGCTTTACCATGGCAGGTCAGACCTATCCTGAGTTAAGTCCTTATGATCGTTATATTTTAGAAAATCGCGTAAGATTTGTTGGTGATGCTGTCGCAGTTGTAGCAGCAAAGGATGAAAAAACAGCAGAAAAAGCTCTTAAATTAATTAAGGTAGAATACGAAGTATTGGAACCTGTTTTAGACTTTAGAACCGCAAAAGATAATGAAACCGTAATTCATCCCGAAGATGACTGGAAAGCCCTTGTCGAAGTGGGTGGTAATAATAAACGTAACCTTTGTGCCAGCGGAGTTGAATCTAACGGAGATGTTGATTCTATAATCTCAAAGTGTGATGTTGTTGTATCAGAAACGTATCATACCAAAGCAGTACAGCAAACAATGATGGAAACCTTCCGTACATTTACTTATTTTGATACCTACGGTAGATTAAACATTGTAAGCTCAACTCAGGTGCCTTTCCATGTGAGAAGAATTCTCTCTACTGCACTTGACGTTCCCAAAAGCCAAATTAGAGTTATTAAACCCAGAGTTGGCGGTGGCTTTGGTGCAAAGCAAACCATTGTAGCTGAAGTATACCCTGCTATTGTAACAATGATTACGAAAAAGCCTGCTAAAATTGTATACACTAGAGAAGAGAGTTTAATTGCCTCCTCTCCTCGACATGAGATGGAAGTCAAAGTACGTATTGGTGCAGATTGTTCTGGCAAAATTAAAGCAATCGAAATCAATACTCTGTCCAACACAGGTGCCTTTGGGGAGCATGGACCAACAACCGTCGGCCTTAGCGGACATAAAAGTATTCCCCTTTACACGGCAAATTGTGAAGCTTTCCGTTTTTCCTATGATGTTGTCTATACCAACAATATGAGTGCAGGCGCGTACCGTGGTTATGGTGCTACTCAGGGACAATTTGCCCTAGAAAGTGCAGTAAATCAGCTAGCGGCAAAATTAAACATCGATCCAGTAAAACTAAGAGAATTGAACATGGTACGTCAAGGAATGGTTATGCCTGCTTACTACAATGAACAGACCAATAGTTGTGCTTTAGATAAATGCTTGGAAATGGCAATGAAAAATATCGGTTGGGATGAAAAATATCCTTGCTGTGAGGCGGGTAATGGCAAAGTGAGAAGTGTTGGCATCGCAATGAGTATGCAGGGTTCAGGTATTTCTAACGTAGACAAAGGCTCTGTTACTATTAAACTGAATGATGATGGCTTTTATTCAATAAATATTGGCGCTACTGACATGGGTACAGGTTGTGATACCATCCTCGCACAGATTGTAGCAGAAATTATGGAGTGTGACATGGACAATGTAGTAGTCTATGGCGTCGACACCGACACATCTCCTTATGATTCAGGCTCTTATGCATCCTCCACGACATATATAACTGGAACTGCTGCCGTAAATGCCGCCACAGAATTAAAGGAAAGAATTTTAGGTGTGGCCTCAGGCAAATTGAACATTGCAAAAGATGAACTTGTGTTTGATGGAATCGTTATTAGAAGTACTGATAACGCAAAGGAAATTGCATTAAAAGATCTTGCAAATGAAGATATGTGCGGAAACAATGTTGTTTTAGAAGTAACCTCAAGCAATTTTTCCCCTGTATCTCCCCCACCCTTTATGGTTGGTGCCGTTGAAATAGAGTTAGATAAAGAAACTGGCCATGTAGAGCTGATTAATTATGAAGCTGTTGTTGACTGTGGAACTCCCATTAATCCAAACCTGGCACGAGTTCAAACAGAGGGCGGTATCGTTCAGGGCATAGGTATGGCCTTATATGAAGACATTATTTACGACAATAAAGGTAATTTGTTCGGCACTTCTTTAATGCAATACAAAATTCCTTCTCGTCTGGATATGGGTAAAATTAATGTTTCCTTTGAAAGCAGCTATGAACCAACAGGGCCTTTTGGCGCCAAATCTATTGGCGAAGTCGTTATAAACACACCAGCTCCAGCTATTGCCCATGCAATCTTTAACGCCACAGGCGTTTGGCATAGAGAACTTCCTATTACTCCTGAAAAAATTGTTAGAGGAATGATTGACCTTGAAAATTAGACCCATCATTTTAGCATCCGGTTATAGTAAGCGTTTCGGTGAAAACAAGCTTCTCTATACAATAAATAAAAAACCTATGATATTCTATATTATGCATGAGCTGTCCAATTTGGCTAGGGCAAATATTGTTCAAACACCCTATGTTGTTACGCAATATGAAGAAATTTCAAACTTAGCGAAAGAAATGAACTTTCATGCCTTATGGAATGAATCTGCAGAAAAGGGTATTTGTGAATCAATAAAATTGGGAGTTTTAGAAGATAATGATTCTGATGCTTATATGTTTTTTACTGGCGATCAACCCTATATTAAGGCTGAGGTCATTAGTTCCTTCATTTCGGCATATCTTATGAGCAAAAAAGAATTGGGCTGTGTCATATACAACCTAACTTGGTACAGTCCAACTATCTTTTCTAAAAAATATCGTAATGAATTGCTTTCGTTAAAAGGAGATATTGGCGGAAAGAGAATTTTAAAAAGCTCTCCAGATGATGTATTTCTTTTTAATGTCGACTTTAAATCAGTAAAAGATATTGATACTAAAACCGATTTAGAATCTTAACACTCTCCTGATAAAATCATTATTGTAACCCAAACAATTCAAAAGGCATTCTATGATAAAATTTAATCATAAAATGCCTTTTATTATACCTAGAATAATTAGTACTTTGTGCATTTCAATTATTAAGGCTTATCCCATTCATAGTGTAAAATTAAAAGTACAAAAAAAGAACTGTTAAAAACAGTTCCTTTTTAATGGATT
>DFWH01000017.1 GCA_002380805.1 Clostridiales bacterium UBA4139
TTCTTGTCAACACATTTTTCCAATTTTTTTATTTAATTTTCCTCAACGTTCTTATTCTCTACTATATTATGGGGTTTTATTCAATAAAACTCAAGTATTATTAATTGAACTTCATTCAATACCTTCCAACGCGGAAAGGCATTACTTCCTCACTAGTCCACGATAACATAAATCAAAAACTTCTACGAACCTTTGTATCTCCTTCCCAGTTGTCAAATGGCTTAAACTAATTCGCCATGAAGATAATGCCCTTCTTCTATCTTGGCAAATTGCAAATACTGCCCCCGAAAGCTCCCCATCAGTGGAACAGGCCGATCTTACCAATACACATATCCCTTGTTCGTCCAAAGCCCTCTGAAAAACAGTCCCCTTTACTCCTCCTACACTTAAATTCAATATATGAGGCACCCCCTTTTCGGGACTATTTATGCACACATTGGAATAAGTCGCCAGCTTCTCTCGTAAAATTCCATTAAAAACCTCTACCACCTCATTCCTTGCTTTTTGCTCCTTTAAAGCTATGCTTAATGCTGCCTCAGTTGAAGCTGCAAGCGCCAAAGTGGGAGTTCCACTACGGTAACGGGTTGTGCTGGCTCCCCCGTGAATCAAAGGCTCAATATCTAAATTCTTGCGTTTAAGTAAAATACCGCATCCATTTAAACCATAAAATTTATGTGGGGTAAAGCACATGGTATCCATCCCTTCAAAGGAAATCTGCGTCTTTCCAATCGCCTGAGTAGCATCCACATGAAGATGACAATTTGGGTAATCATTCAATATTTCTTTAATTTTAGAAAGGGGCTGTATGCTTCCTAATTCACTATCCACAGCACAGATTGCTACTAAAATAGTATCCCTCCGCATTAATGTTTTTAAATGGTCCAAGTCTATTGTCCCATCTTCTTTAACGCTCACCAAATCAACTTCAAATCCCTCATCTTTTAAAACTGATAGGCATCCACCCACCGAGGAGTGCTCCAAAGGAGTTGAAATAATATGACGCCCAATCTCCTGTGTAGCGTGCGCAATTCCCTTAATTGCCAGATTATTCGCTTCACTTGCACCCGAAGTATATATAATCTCACTGGCATGGACATCTAATAAGCGAGCAATGCCCTCTGTAACCTGTGCCATTTCTTCCATAGATGCCCTTCCACACTGATGTGAAGAATTTGGGTTGCCAATAAAATCTCTCTCAACCTGCAAAAAACGCTCCAGTACCGCAGTTGCCACAGGCGTATTTGCTGTGTAATCCAAATAAATCATACTCATCCTCCCAAAGCTTATTAAACTCTTTCCTTGAAATCAGTACACACCACGGATAACTTTTAATATTGTTCCACCACCGACAACCACATCTTTATCATAGAAAACCACTGCTTGCCCAGGTGTATTTGCACGTTGCTTAGCGTCAAACTCCACTCTTACTGTACCATCATCAAGAGGAATTACAGTTGCACTCTGTTCCTTCTGCCCATAACGTGTTTTACCCATGAGTTTCATAGGCCTTTCTAAATTCGGAATTGCAATCCAATTCATCTCTCCTGCAATTAATGAATTAGAATAAAGCATAGACTCGGGTCCCACGGTAACTGTGTTCCTTTCCATTGATTTATCGAAAACATATACGGGTTCCCCCATTGCAAGCCCCAAGCCTTTTCGTTGCCCGAGGGTATAACGAACTGCGCCATTATGACGTCCAACGATGTTTCCTTTTTCATCTAAAAAATCTCCAGCTGGATAAGCCCTTCCCCTAAATTCCTCCATAAATTTAGTATAGTCACCATGGGGAACAAAACAAATATCCTGGCTGTCGTGTTTCCTAGCATTTACAAAGTGAAGTTTTTCTGCCAACTCTCTTACCCCTTTTTTATGCAAATCACCCAGGGGAAATAAAGTATGGGCCAACTGATTCTGCGTCATTGCAAAAAGAGCATAGCTTTGATCCTTTGTTTCATCCAAGGCTTTCTTTAAAAAATAGCGACCCGATTCCCTATCAAAGACAACTCTTGCATAATGTCCTGTCACAACAAAATCCATTTTTTTCTCCTGTGCAAAACTTAATAGTTTATCAAACTTCATATATCGATTACAATCAATACAAGGATTTGGTGTTCCACCCTCTTCATATATACGAATAAATTTCTCTATGATTTGTTTGCGAAAATCCATCGTAAAATCTAATACCTCATAGGGCATATCTAGCTGAAACGCAACCTCACTTGCGTCATCAATATCTCGTTGGGAACAACACGTATGAAAACCGCATTGTCCAATATCCTCATTCCGATATAAACGCATCGTAGTTCCTTGGCATTCAAAGCCCTTTTCTGTCATTAGATATGCAGCAACTGAACTATCCACGCCGCCACTCATGGCAATCAAAGCGCTATTCTTTTTTCTATTCTCCACGTTTTCCATCGTTTTCTCTCCCCAACAATTCATTAAAAAAATCCAACACTAGCTTTGTCTTTCTTCTGAAAAAACTACGGCCAATTGCCACAAAACCTAATAACAATTGACCGTTTATCCTTACCTATCAAATTACTAGACAATGCTTTAATGTAAATATCTAGAACGGCTCACAAATTCCCTTTCTATTCCAAAATTAAAGTAAAATCTGATTAAAGCTCCCATTTTTACTCTGCAAACATAGGTGTTGAAAGGTAGCGCTCCCCTGTGTCAGGCAATAACACCACAATATTCTTCCCTGCATATTCCGGACGTTTTGCCAACTGAATTGCCGCCCATAGCGCTGCACCTGATGAAATACCAACCAAAACCCCTTCAGAGCGAGCAATCAATCTGCCTGTTTCAAATGCATCCTCATTTTCAACAGTAATAATTTCATCATATATATTGGTATCTAGCACTTCAGGCACAAAGCCTGCACCAATACCCTGAATTTTATGAGGCCCCGCAACACCCTTACTTAACACAGGGGATGCTGTCGGTTCAACGGCAACAACTTTTATCCCAGGATTTTTTGACTTCAGATAAGTTCCTACCCCTGTTACCGTTCCCCCCGTTCCAACACCTGCAACAAAAACATCAATATCCCCATCGGTATCCTCCCAAATTTCTGGGCCTGTCGTTTCAATATGAACTTCAGGGTTAGCATGGTTCACAAACTGCCCTGGAATAAAACTATTGGGAATTTCCTTCGCCAGTTCTTCTGCTTTTGCAATTGCTCCCTTCATTCCCTGTGTTCCATCAGTTAAAATCAACTCAGCACCATAAGCTTTCATTAGTTGGCGACGCTCAACGCTCATGGTTTCTGGCATAACAATAATGATACGGTAACCCTTTGCCGCCGCCATTGCAGCTAAACCAATGCCCGTGTTTCCTGAGGTAGGCTCGATGATAACAGAATCAGGTTTTAACAATCCTCTTTTCTCTGCATCTTCTACCATACTTTTTGCTATTCTATCCTTTACAGACCCCGCGGGGTTAAAAAATTCAAGTTTTGCTAAAATTCTTGCTGAAAGACCTTGTTCTCTTTCTATCTTCGTAAGCTCCAAAAGGGGTGTTCTGCCTACCAATTGCTCTGCTGATATATAAATTCTACTCATAATAATTCCCTCCAATTATCTGTTATATCATTCAAAATTATCTATTCTTTATTAGCCTGCAACAACATCGAAATTCATAAACTCTATCCATATACCTATCTCCTTAGTATGTTTATAGGTATAATACTCCTACATCCCCGTACTGTCAACATTTTTTTTGCAAAAAATATTTTTTTCTTGTTTGCATTCCTATTTACCCTATTGTATAATAGGTTTTAACATGGAGGGATTACTTATGATGATTTCAACAAAAGGAAGGTATGCATTACGCGTAATGATTGACCTAGCAGAACACTCCGGAGATTATGTTCCTTTAAAGGAAATTGCCGAACGCCAGGACATCTCCGAGAAATACTTGGAGATTATTATAAAGTCCCTAGTCCGAGAAAAGCTTCTAATCGGCCAAAGAGGAAAAGGCGGCGGCTACCGCTTAAATAAAACTCCAGATGCTTATACCGTTGGCAGCATTTTGCGCATAACAGAAGGGAGTCTTGCCCCCGTAGCATGCCTTGATGAAAAATCGGAGCAATGCGCTCGAATGCATGACTGCCGCACAATCAAAATGTGGCAAGGTTTAGATAAAATTATTGCTGAATATTTGGATGGCATTACAATTGCAGACTTAATGGCATGCCATAAACCAGGCGATAATTATGTGATATAATTACTAGCAAACATATTAAAGCTAAAAGCCAACTTCTAAAACCATTAATATCAAAATAACAATATTTATCTATTCCAAGGAAAACCCCATTCAAGACTTTCTTAAAAGACACCGTTTATCAAGATAAAACCGTGTCTTTTTTATTTTTCAATGAACTCCTTGCGTTATAAAGCCTCATAATGCCCACCTCAACTCCCCTCAACCTTCTAATGAAACTTTTCAACAGCTTTTCACACATTAGGGTCAATCCTCAGCATTGTGGACACACAAAGAAAACCACATCATATTATAATAAAGATATGATTTTTTGGAGGAGTCAATATGTCAGAGAATTTCCATGATAAAATATTACTCATTACCGGCGGAACTGGTTCCTTTGGCAATGTTGTTGCGAAAAAGTTTTTATATAACGATGAAATAAAAGAAATCCGAATTTTTTCTAGGGATGAAAAGAAACAGGATGATATGAGAAAACAATATAAGAATGATAAATTAAAATTTTATATCGGCGATGTTAGAGATTTGCAGAGCGTAGATGCTGCAATGCGCGGAGTGGATTATGTATTTCATGCCTCAGCACTCAAACAAGTGCCTTCCTGTGAATTTTTCCCCCTTGAAGCTGTAAAAACAAATGTTTTAGGCACAGATAATGTTTTAACCAGTGCCATCAACCATTATGTAAAAAAAGTTATCTGTTTATCCACCGACAAAGCTGCATATCCCATCAATGCCATGGGTATTTCAAAAGCAATGATGGAAAAAATCGTTACCGCCAAGTCTAGGACTGTTACTCTTGAAGAAACAACCCTCTGTTGTACAAGGTATGGCAATGTTATGGCTTCAAGGGGCTCCGTTATCCCTTTATTTGTTGAACAAATTAAGGCGGGGCAACCCATCACCGTTACAGATCCTCAAATGACCCGTTTTTTAATGTCCTTAGAAGAAGCTGTTGACCTTGTCCTCTTCGCTTTTCAACATGCCCAACAAGGGGATATTTTTGTTCAAAAAGCACCTGCCTGCACCATTTTTGATTTAGCGCAGGCTTTGATTGAGCTTTTTGATGTTTCTAACGAAATATCAACCATTGGTGCCCGTCATGGTGAAAAACTTTTCGAAACCTTAGTAACCAAGGAAGAAATGGCACGGTCAGTAGAGTTAGAAAATTATTTCAAAATCGAAATGGATAATCGAAATTTAAATTATGAAAAATACCTGACCATGGGGGACAGAAAATCGTTGGTAGCTGGGGAATATACCTCTAGCAATACAACCATGCTCAGCATCCCTCAAATCAAAGAGAAACTATTACAGCTTGACTTTATTCAGAACGAACTTACTACCTGGAGGAATAAAAAATGAAAAAAAGGATTCTGGTTCTAGGCGCAACAGGAATGTTAGGCAGCGCAGTTTACCACTACCTTGAGAAAAATCCTAAATTTATTGTAACCCCCACCACACGAACCCCGCTCCCCCCTGCAACCGATGGAATTTATTTTGATGCCCTAACCCAAAGTGTAGAAACTTTACCTAAAGATTTTGACTACATTATAAACTGTATTGGTATAATCACACCGTTTATAGATAAAAACCCCATTGTATCCTTAAAAATAAACTCACTGTTCCCTTTAGAATTAGCAAATTTTTGTGAGTCAAATAACATCCGACTCATTCACATTACAACAGATTGTGTGTATTCTGGCAAAGACGGAAAATATGTGGAAACCTCCCCCCAAGATGCCTTGGATTTCTATGGAAAAAGCAAATCTTTGGGTGAACCCGCTTCTAACGCAATGGTTCTTCGAACTAGCATCGTTGGTCAAGAAATTCATAATTTTGTTAGTCTTTTTTCATGGGCAAAATCACAAGCTGGAAAGACAATCAGTGGCTTTGAAACCCACCTCTGGAATGGTTTAACCACAAAGTGGTATGCAAAAGTATGCGAAAAAATCATTACCCAAGGCTTATACGAAATTGGCCTTTTTCATGTTTTTTCCAACGATGATGTAAGCAAATATCAACTTTTGCAGTATTTTAATGAGATCTTTACACTGAATCTTGGTATAACAAAGACCTTCCCAGAGAAAATCGATCGAACATTACGAACAGAAAAAACTTTGTGTTCTAGGCTAGAAATACCTCCTGTCAAAGAAATGATTATTGATATGAGTAAGGAGTAAATCGTATGTATAATTATATCGAAATTAATACTGATCACACCTCTAAACCCACCGAGGCAAATTCAATTTATGACTCAAGAGAGGGCGCAGCTCAGTCCTTCACTAGTAACAATGAGAATGAACTCTCCATTGCCGTCATTTCTTATAATAGGTTGGATAAGACAAAAATTTGCGTGGAAAATTTAGTCCAGAATACAGAGATTCCTTATCACCTTTTTTTGATCGACAGCGGCTCCGAACCGGAAGTCATAGAATATTACAAAAGCGTGAATCATCCAAATAAAACGATTATTAGAATTACAAATAACATAAATGCCAACTTCTCATTTTTAGTAGCTATGCAGCACCTAAACAGTAAATACTGTGCTATTGTTTCAAACGATGTGGTTGTAACCAAAAATGCTATCCAAAACCTATTAACCTGTATCAAATCAGAAAATAATATCGGCTGGGTTTCACCCGTTTGTTCTAATATATCAAACCTACAACAGGTTATCTTACCCTTTCATTCTATGGAAGAAATGAACGAGGTGGCTGCTATCTATAATGTTTCCAATCCCCTAAAATGGGAAGAACGGCTAACCCTAATGCCCGCCATCCTTTTTTATAAGAAAGAATGTATCGATATTGTTGGAGGATTTGACTATGGTTTTTTTCATGACTTTGCAGATGACGATATGGCAAGAAGGCTAAACCGAGCAGGATATAAAACCATCCTCTGCAAGGATGCATGGGTTCACCACGATCATATCTATAACTCCACTCCCGAAGATTCTATTAAGCTAGAGATATCCTTGACAATGGGACGCAAAAACTTTTATGAAAAGTATTACGGCTTAGATGCCTGGGATGACTTTAGAAATTATGAATTTGCTCTAACCTCCCTTATGGATGAACCGGAGGAAAAGGAGTGGGTACCCTCAATTTTAGGCATCGATACTCGGTGCGGAACACCAATATTAGATGTTAAAAATAAGCTGAGAGATTTCGGAATTACAAAAACCACCTCTCATGCCTTCACAACAAAAGCAAAATATTTTTTGGATCTCCAAACGATATGTAATGAAGTAACCTGTGATAGAATTGACTTTTTATATGATTATTATGATAAAGCAAGTTTTGACTATATTATTTTAGGAGAACCAATTAATACCTATGACAAACCATTCCTTTTGTTAAAAAAACTGTTTAGTCTGTTAAAACCAAAAGGTGCTCTCCTTCTTAAGCTAAGAAATACTTCCAATCAAAACAACCTTATGTATTCCCTAGGAAATGTTGATAAATCCAATTTAGAAGAATCTGCCCTTTGCATCTCCTTAGAAAGAATACACAATTATCTAACAAACATGGGTGCAAAAATAAAACCAATCCTAGTGTTGCAAGAACCACTTCTTCGCGATACTGCCTCAATTGTTAATGATTTAAGTGGAAATATCTTCCCAGAAAATTTTAAGGATGTTGCTATCCCCAGACTTCTCACCAAGGATTTCTTGCTTTGCATTCAAAAATAAGGCATCCCTTATTCCTAGTGGCCTCCGCCCCCAAGAAAGCTTATTGCATTCGGGGGGCATTTTTTCATGCATATTTTCTACGGCCAGATTAAATCGAACTTAGTACTAAATCAAAAGAAAATTTGACTTTAAGCCCAAATTTTTAACCGTAAAAAAGACCTCTTTTATACCTTTTCTTTTAGGTATAAAAGAGGTCTAAACCCCACTCCACAACGCTTTTTTGAATTCAACATCATATTCCTATTACTCAGGCAAAAGAAATTCCTTATTCAATATCAACACTGCATTGGCATTTATGACGTCCAACTCCTTCATGGATCGGATAATATTTTTAATCGCCAATTCTTTATAGCCATTTACATAGTAAATTGTTGCCAAGTCCAATAAAATTTCATTGCTGTTAATTCGATTTAAAATTTGCAGGCTTTCTTCAAACAATTCAAATTCTTTGACCTGTAACATTTCAGATAATACACGATAGATGGATGCCTTCTCATCACGTTCAAATGTGATATCGATTTTATCCAAAAAGTATTGTAGCATACGCTGTTCATTCCTATCTTCCAAAACTTCAATTATGGGGTACAATTGTTCCTTCCCACACCCTAAAAGGCCATTTTGCTTAGCAGCCAGATGGCAAATCACAGCATATTCTAAGGATCTTTTTCTCACCTCAGGCAACAAATATTTGTCATTTGAAGAGCTTAATATGTTAATAGACTCTTTCATAGCCTTTTCATATTCTCTTTGATAAAATAAAACTCTGCCTTTTACATAATGGATATCATCTAAAAACTCTTTTTTATCCTGAATTCTGGTAAAATAAGCTTCTGCCTGTTTATATAATCTTTCATTCAGCAGGATATCCATGATGACAAGCACATTATTCGTATAATACTTATCGGCAAAAAGGTTTTCTAGGTTTTCGGCAACCAAATTCTTATCTTCATACAACTTGTTTAAAATACCGCCAATTTTGTAAATTAACTCATAGTGACTACTCTTTATGCTAACTGCTTTTAAATAGAAGGATAACGCATTTATAAAATCATCTAGCAAAAAATATATATGCCCTAGTTCGATATAAGCCCGAAATCCATCTGTATCGCTTAAAAATGACAAATTGGGTGGCGCTGCCCCCATTGCAATGCACTTTTGAAAACTAGAAATCGCTAGAGTATATTGTTTATGCGCCTTGTAGATACGCCCTCTCAGGAATTCATAATCAGTGCATTGGGGATAGAGCATAATGCCTTCGCCCAAAGTCAACAAACTTTCATCATCTTTTTTTAAAATGTTCAAACACACTGCTCGTCTAAAAATCAAATGAGGACAATAGGCAAGTGATGTATTCTTATTTTTATAAGCCTTATCAAAATAAAATAGGGCTTTAGCATAGTCTTCATCACTCATATATTCATTTCCCATGTTAAAAAGCTGAAAAGAATCATCAGGGTTCTCATCCAGAAGCTTTTGAATCATAGGAACATTTCTTTCCCTCTTCTTCCTGCCTGCGTTGGACTTTAAATAACCATAATGACGCACCCTCACATCTGTTGATTCCAAGTTGATTGTGATAGATTTGCTATTAGGCATCAACTGCTCATGAATGGCTCCATTATAGTGAAAATAATGGTTTTTAAAAATTCTTATTCCCACGTGGGTATTATAGTTTTCCTCCGAATCCTCATCTATGAAGTTGTGAAATTTCAGTCCAATTCCATTCGCTTTCGTTTTTTGCAAAATCCCCTTCAATTTTTGAATATCTTCCATATATAATGATTCATCTGCGTCCAAAACTAGAATCCAGTCACCCGTGGCTTTAGCCAGAGAGTAATTTCTTGCCTTTCCAAAGTCACTTTCCCAAGGGTATTCAAAAATTTTAGGATTAAATTGCTTTGCTATTTCTATGGTGTTATCCGTTGATCCAGTGTCAACAATAATCATTTCATCCACCAAGGATGCAACACTTCTTAGGCATTGTTCAATATATTTTTCTTCATTTTTAACAATCATGCAAAGGCTTATTTTCATCATCACAATACCTCCCAACATACTACATGATATGAAAAGCCGCAGCGCATGTGCACTGCGACTTTAGATAACATAGCGCCTTATTGTCTTATACTACTTTATGCCTGACCGTTGTAATAAGCAGTAAATGTTGCAGAGGTTCCACCTAAAGCATACTGCAATTGAGCGTACTGTGCAAAAATATCGATAGGGATTACTGCCTTTGCCCCTGCTGCAACAGTTTTGCTAGTAAAGTTTGGATCAGCAAAATATGTGGTACCATCGGGACTCAGCATTAATGAATAAGTTACTGTATTACTACCTGTGTTGTTGATGAACATCGAAGCTGTGGTTAGTGTAGAAATATTTGTTGCTGTAAATACGTTGCCTGTTCCAGATACGTTTGGCATATTTACTAATGCAGAGGTGAATGTCTGACCAGAAATCAAAACGGTCAATGTTGTGTTAGCAATTGTAATGGAGTTATTTACTGTTACGCTACCCTCTACTGTCAATGTTGCATTGGCAATGGTGATAGAGTTGTTTACCGTTACACTACCCTCTACTGTCAATGTTGCGTTGGCAATGGTGATAGAGTTATTTACTGTTACACTACCCTCTACTGTCAATGTTGCGTTGGCAATGGTGATAGAGTTGTTTACCGTTACACTACCCTCTACTGTCAATGTTGCGTTGGCAACCGTAATAGAGTTGTTTACCGTTACACTACCCTCTACTGTCAATGTTGCGTTGGCAACCGTAATAGAGTTATTTACTGTTACACTACCCTCTACTGTCAATGTTGCATTGGCAACCGTAATAGAGTTATTTACTGTTACACTACCCTCTACTGTCAATGTTGCGTTGGCAACTGTGATAGAGTTGTTTACTGTTACACTACCCTCTACTGTCAATGTTGCATTGGCAACTGTGATAGAGTTATTTACTGTTACACTACCCTCTACTGTCAATGTTGCGTTGGCGATAGTCACGGAGTTATTTACCGTTACACTACCGGTCATTAGCATATTGCCAGAAGAGTCTAGTTGCAGAAGCTGTAACGTAAGAGAACTTTGATTATAACCATACATCGAAGACTTTAGTTCGGAAGCCGTGGTGTTGAAAATCAAGTTATTCATAAAGTCAAAACACTCCTTATTGGATTAATAGCTTGTACTAGAAACTTTGACCTGTATCAGGTACCTTTTATTGCAAACCGGTTCAATACATAGTATGAGGACAAGCAGAGATTGGTTACATCTTTACCTCACCAGCTGTGATTGAAACCACACATTTGCAATAATTCCGTTCTCTGTGCCTTTCACAATAGCTCTGATATATTTGGTAAAATATTTTGGATTTAGCATAACAATTTCACTAGGCAAAATCTCAACCCATTGAGGATAGGTAATGCCTTTTTTGGCATCAGGGCTATTAATCACAGAAAGACTAATTGGATGTTTACCTAAATTTTCAACCCAAATCGTAAGCATCGTTGCAGTGGCCATTGAGAAGTATGGTGTCACCGCCTCCTTTTGCCTGCTGGAGATATAAAGCTTCTTTTCAAAATATGGCTCGCATGAAAATTGGGGGGTAATAATATCTTTCTTATAAGAAAAAAATAGTTGACATGAAATTAACTGATTATTTCCATACTCAACTATCATGCCATTGTTAATCTTTATGCCAGAAGCCAACAGGTGGTAACTTTCTGTGATATCCAGCAAAACTTCCTTTCTATAAAAATTGCCATATTCATTACTTCTCTTTACTCTCATTTTACTTTGAAGCTTACCATCTAAACTTTCATTTAGATAACATTGAATTTCCTCTCCCGTAGTGCTTCCGTAAACCTCAAGTAGCAAATAGGCTCCGTCTACACTTTCCGTATCAAAAAAGTTATCAATATTAAAATAAACTACTCCAAAAGTATCAAATTTTTTTAAAGAAATTGGAACAGCATTTTTCATGTTTATTCACCTCCCCTAATTACGCAAAGAAATCCTAATGCTTGGTCCCTAATTTATTTTATGATTAGCTCTCTAATGTGTGTTACAGGCTATTGACAGTTACAATTAAAATAAAATCTTTTCATTTTTTAATCACATTAACATGAGAAAATCATAGATTTTGTTTGTTTCATAGGTACTTTATTTAATAGGTAGAAACACCCTTTAAACTATCTTTTTTCATCTTCCGTTGGTGGCATGAATTTTTTGTCAATTACCAATCATTTTTTCATTACGCAAACTATCATCACAAGGAAAAGCTAATACCCTAAAAATTATATAAAGTGAATTATTGGAACTTATATAAAAATCTTGTCTTCAATACATACCTTCAAATAAGCCCAGTTGGTTTCTTAGAAAAAACAAAAAGGTTAAGCACCTAGATGGAGAAAATCCCTCTACCGCTTAACCTTGACTTATACAAAATTTTTTTACATCAACCACCAAGTTCCATCTGGCATGTCATATAGAATGCCAGAGAAATGGCGTATCACCTCACCCGAACAAGCACTTCTTACATAAATCTCTTCTTTATAATCTGGATTCTCACACCACCTTGAAAAATACAGTTCATCTCCATCCCTATGAACTAGATTCTCATTAGGCTCTACTACGAATGAAAGCCGTTCAGGCCAAATCAACTCAAATCGCCCATCAGCCCCGTGTCGATATAATGTCAGTGGAGTCATGCATAGCTGCAAATTATAGCAATCAGTCACAATAGATAGTGGGAATTTGGAAATACACATCATTTTGTAGCTATCAACATTTAAATGGTAAACAACTATTTCGCTAAAAACAAAGTCAACCAGCAAAAAAGCAATGCCATCGTGATTCCAAACTGGACGTTGAATATAAACGTTCCTCCTTCGCTCAAAGGGTTTCACTACCTTTCCCTCAGGATATCGTATTAAATACATATTAGTTCCCTCAAACTCATTTCCGTTCTCTATCATCTCTTCTGCCTCATAAACATCTCCCGTCCACTCAGCAGAATAATACCACTCGTTTGTCCCCACAATTTTATCCAAGGGCATACTGGAAAGTTCTTTGATATTCTTAATCTCCATCATCCCCCCCCTCTCTCGCTTTCGGAAAATTTCAACTTTTTCCCTTTTACTTTACAACTGATAAAAACCCAATTTTTACATAGAAAAGTCCTAAATCATTCATCTTCTTTAAAAAATTTAGTCCTTCATATAATTCCCAGTCCCTATACCCTATCCTTCAAATATAAATTCAACTCAAACCCTTCACCCTACGATAATTCCATCTACCAAAAAAGATTATTATGAAGCCCTTCTATTCAAATATAAATGAGACTTCCCAATATTTACAGGATACCTTTATTGAAAGCTAAGGTCAACATTATCATATAAGGTTAGCGCCCTTGTTTGCCACATATAATTATTAGACCTTATTTAAATATAGTAGAAACTCTGATTACAATCCTTATTTCTCCTCTTTAAAAATGACAAGAGATACTCATTTAGTGTATTTGTCAGAAGTAAAATTTAAAAAGACAAAAAAAGACGCCAGCTTCTCTCCGCTGCGTCGCCATGCATCATTATCTTCTTAATTGTAATAACCTATCATTAAAAGCCTTTAGCTAATTAATTTGCATCAATACTGCTTGTAAAATGAACCTTCCTTTTCAACACCTCATATCTCATGCAGCATTCATAATGGAGCCTTACCTTTATGATTTATCACTTTCTAACGTACCAGCTGTAAAAGGTAAAGCAAAATGCCAGTATTACAATAATAGTCCTGTTTAAATCTAAAGTAAAACCATATAATTTACCTGTGATTCCCATATAAAATATTGAAACCGCATACACACATGAGAGTACCCAAACTGAATTATAGAATTTATTATTCATAGTTAATGCTCCCTTGCTAAATAAACTTGAATGCCCCCTATTTTGTAATCAAATCGAAATAAACAAAATCCTTGATAACGATTAACACAAATGAAGTAAGCCCAACTTTAATAATAAGAGATAGCAGTCAACTAAGCAAAATTTAACAAAGATATTTTCATTACAACGATAACTGTGCTTTTGAAATTACATGATACATCTAGGAAGAAATGGTATCCTGCTCTAAATCCCTCTTTGTAAAATGCTTTTTCAAATAAGTAGCACCACATATCTATGCTGCATTTATAAGCTCCTGTTCTTGATTCTTTAAAATTTTTTTATTTTTAATTACTCCCATTACTAAAATAACAGACAAAAAACATACTGACATCTCCACCACTGCTGTTACCATATGTATATTTGTGATGTACGCTAAAGCTGCAATTGCGGCAATCAAAACTAATGTACCACGCACTTTCTTTTGATATTTTGACTGTTCCAAAGGTAATAATGGTTTATTGACATCTGCAACAGGAACCAACTTCCAAATTACACAAAAAGCAACTATGAATAAAAGTAACTCCCAAATACTTTGATTCTGATTTAAATAACGTATACCAAACAAAATAAACACATTTGTCACAGTGGACATAATATAACATCTTAGCTGCGTTTTTGCATGATAACCACCTGCAAAAATTCGCAAAGGCAGGAAAAAAATCAAATATAAGGTTATTTCAAGAAACATGTTCAGGATGATTCCAATTAACAGAGCTGTACAAATGTTCAGCAGCAATATTGCACCTTGGTATATGCCAAATATGTAAATATCTTTGTCGCTATCATCTAGCCCTTTCGCCAGCTGCATTTGCTTCCATACGCCATCTAGCAATTTTTCAGTCATTGTAATCACCCCGAACCAAAATTCTTAATCTCTTCTCAATTTTTCGCTGCCATTAGGCATTTTGGGCTGGTAATATTCAAACATACAAGTAGAATTTACTGATATCACAGTAATTACCATAGCCAAAGAAGTAATCGCTTTCCATAGTTCTAATTTCAACTTACCCATCTTATTTTTCATAATACAAACCCCATTTCATAATAATATATTTTTTAACTGCTGACTTATTCTAACACATCTTTTTGTCCAAATCGCAAAACGCCATAATAAGCATCGCTTCTTCCAAAATTGACAACAAAAAAAATACATCTTTGTAAAAACAGATGTATTTTTCTAAAAAATTATATATACATAACAATTTCGACAGCAAAAAAATTCTTCTCCGTTGTTATTACTAAGTCCCCATTATACTTTTCAACAATTCTTTTTACATTGCTCAATCCCAAACCATGAGGTCCATCCGCTTCTTTTTTAGTAGTAAAAAAAGTATTGCCTTTTCTCCTGATTTCACCCATAAAAGAGTTTCTTGTTTGTAACGTAATCATTCCCCTATCGTAGAAAAACTTTATTGAAAAACTACCATTATCCTGTTGCTGGAGGGCTCTAATTGCATTGTCAAGTAAGTTCCCTAAAATTACAACGATATCAAAATCTTGTATTCCTATATTATCTGGTATGTTAATATTTATGTCAACATCAACACCCAAATCATAGAGGATCTGAACTTTATAATTTATTATCCCATCCAGTATCTTATTGCCAGTCATAACATACTTCGGGTCCTGAACAATTTTTTCTTCCAAAACACGTACATAGTCCTTGAAGTTTTTATCATTACCATTTGACATTTCTTTTAATGCAATCAAATGGTTTTTATAATCGTGCTGAAGCCTTTTAATATTATCCTCCGCAGCACCAATAACTTGAATCTGTTGATGGTACGCCTTATTCTGTTGTGCAAGAAATTGATTTTGCATCTCCACCTCGTACTTTTCTACCAGTTGCACATACAAGTAAAAAAAGGCAATGTTAATTAAAAACAGACATGAAATGACAGTTACATTGATCCACTGTGCATAGCCACCCACTATCAAAGCAATATCGGCTACAGAAGATATACATGGAATAATTGTAATGCATAACCAATGTATTTGGGGAAGTACAATTTCCTCACTATCACCCAAAAACCTCCGCATGACCAAAACGATTAGATATAATAAAAAATTGCTCAAGACATATGTAATAATTTCAATTCTAGGAGATGGCCCGAATAGTAATATTGCAGTTCTAGCAACAATACCCTCGCAAATCACTCCTATCATAAATATTGAACTGGCAGCAAATACTCTTCGCCAAATTGAGCTTCTATAAGGCAACGTCAGTATTACAAATAAAATAGCATTTGTAACGACTGTCAAAAGGGGGTTTCCAGCAAACAAATAAACTCCGCTATTGATAATAAAGTAAGCGAATAAGACCCCTCTTTGTGATGTCTTTGACCACCTTAAATTCACCTTGCTAAAAAACACTTCAAGAAATAGGTTGATTGCAAAAATTCGAAAAACATTTGAAACCAAATAAATTATTTCACTATATCCTAATGAAAGCATATTATAAATCCTCTCTTTGCCATAAACTTAGTTGTTTTCTCACATCTTTGCGATACATACGACTGATTGGTAACTCCTCTGAATTACTCAATAACACCCTGTCAAATTTAAATTGAACTACATATTGCCTATTAATAATGTACGATTTATGTATACGAACAAAATCCGTAGCAGGTATAGTAAGATTACACAATTTATCATAAAAGCAGTCATCCCCCTGCCTCGTATGGATAAATATTTTTTTCCCTTCACTGCTAAAATATAAAATATCTCTATATGGGACTTTTTTCTCAGTTCTTTCACTTTTGTAGCACAAAAATTTCGTTTGTCTTCCTTGTAGATGTAACGTTTTTTCTAGAACCTGAAACACCTGGCTCCTTGCCACTGGTTTCACCAAAAAGTGAATCGGCCTTACCTGGAAAAGCTCCAACGCATAGGATGTTTGAGCTGAAATAAAAGAAATCTGGGTAATATCGTCCATCAGCTCCTCTCTGATAAAACGGCCAACCATAATGCCATTTATTTCATCCAGCTCAATATCTAAGAAAATAAGATCGTATTTTTCTTCTTCTCTCAAGCTGGCTATTAGCTCCTCACCAGAATAAAACACATCAATATCATATTGAATACTCTCGGTAGCAAAAAATTCAATTATTTCTTTTTCAATCTCGCTACAAACCACTTCATTATCATCACAAATTGCAACTTTAAACATTTTTTAATCCCACCCTAAAAAACTTAGTTTGTATATTAATTTTACCATAATTCTATAAAATCCGCTACAAAATATAGCGATTCATAAAGTTTTATGCAATTTTTTCAGTATTACTCTCTTTTATTGAAATAAGAAAAATTAAAGCAAATTCCTGTGTTTAGCAACATAATTTCTTTTTACTTGGTATTCATTATTCGTGATTTTTAATATTTTCCAATTCTTACATAATTTTCATCCTTTTGTCTCGAAATTTATAGATGCGCCCACCCCTCCTAAGTTAAATAGATAGTTCAAATCTACCCTTTTGGATCGGAGAAATCGGGATTAAATCTTTCTTGCAACATGAAGAAATAATTTTTCATATTAAAACTTAATAATCTAATCATTATCAACCCAATTAAACTTATATATTTTACAAATTATATTACTACAACTATAATTTCACTATAAATAAGAACACGAAGGAGTTGAAAAAATGAAACGTTCCCCTAAAATGCTCTGGCAACTATTTCTAAGTACATTTATGTTAAGTGCTTCTACTTTTGGCGGCGGATTTGTTATCGTTTCGTTAATGAAAAAAAAGTTTGTGGAGGACTTGAAGTGGCTAGAAGAAGATGAAATGTTAGATATTACTGCAATAGCACAATCGTCCCCTGGGCCTATCCCTGTCAACGCTTCGGTCATTTTAGGCTATCGTGTTTACGGTGTAATTGGTTCTATTGTTGCTATCCTTGGAACCATCATTCCCCCCATGATTATAATTTCCATTATTTCTGTTTTCTATGACCAATTTCGACAAAACCAAATTATAGCAACAGCACTTCAGGTCATGCGTGTTGGTGTTGCAGCTGTTATCTTTGATGTAGTAGTAAACCTGGGGAAAAATGTTTGCAACACAAAAAACGCATTTTATATTACCCTTATGGTGGTTGCTTTTGCCCTTGCTTTCTTCTTAGATTTTAGTGCAATGTGTATAATTCTGGGTTGTCTAATCGCTGGATTCGCTCACCTATTGATTCAGCTTTACAACAAAAAATTAAAGGCAGGTGACGATTCCCAATGTTAATTATAAAATTATTTTTTAGCTTCCTTCAAGTTGGTATGTTTAGTGTAGGTGGCGGATATGCAGCTATCCCCCTCATTCAAAATCAGATCGTTGACACGTATCATTTGATGACACTGGCAGAATTTACTGACCTTATTACCATTGCAGAGATGACACCTGGGCCTATTTCAATCAACTCAGCAACCTTTGTTGGCACTCAGCTTGCCGGTATTCCAGGAGCAATTATCTGCACCTTAGGCTGCATAATTCCTTCTTTTATCATTTGTCTATCCTTAGCTTATGTATACTATAAATTCAGAAAACTGGGTGGTGTACAGACCATTCTTGGTGCCCTCAGACCTGCTGTTGTTGCCTTAATTGCAACCGCAGGAATGTCAATCCTTTTGTTGGGACTGTTTGGAGCAGAAACAGGATTTCAGTTGGCAAATATTCGTTATATTGAGCTTTTCTTATTCATCATTGGCTTCATTGCTCTGCGCAAGTTCAAAGCAAACCCTATCGCCGTAATTTTCGGAACAGGAATTATTGGAACAAGCTTGTACTATGTATTTTAGGAATAAAACCACTCATATAAAAAAAGAATTCAACACAACAAAAGGGGCTATCAATCAAATTTGATAACCCCTTTGTACCTCTTAGTCTGCTCGATCTGCTCGGCAACCCTCAATAAACTGTTTTAACTCTGGAGATAAATACTTGTCCCTATGATAAATCAGCTGAATGTTTCTCTTTAAATTCATATTATAAATGGGAATACTTTTTAATGTCTTATCCTTCAATTCCTTGTCAATCATAAGGCATGATACAATCGCCAAACCTCGGCCGTTTACCACAGCATTCTTGATTGTATCTACATTGCTGCAAATCCACTTTCGTTTAATAGTAACATTATTTTGCTTCAAAATATTTTCAAATTGATTTCTTTCTACACTCCCCTCCTCACGAGAAATAAAAGATTGACTTTGCAACTCATGGATTTCCAACCCCTTTTTTTCAAAAAAAGGATGGTCTTTTCCGCATATAATCACCAACTCATCTTCGAATAATGCCTCTTTTATGATGTCATCCCCCATAACAATCCCTTCAACAATCGCCACATCTATTGCACAACTTCGTAGCAACTCCTCTATGCGTGAGGTATTATTGACAACCACCTCAACCTCTATTTGGGGGACTTTAGCCTCTAGTTTTTTGATATAATCATTTAGAATACATGCTCCAACAGTAACACTGGCACCAATGCGAATTTTACGCTTTTCCCCGGAATTTCTCATCAATTCATCCATCTTTTGAAAGGCATCAACTGCGTGTTGTGCATATGGAAGCAAGTTGCTCCCTTTTTCTGAAAGATATAGTCTTTGAGAGATTCTTTCGAAAAGTTTAACTCCATAATAGGACTCCAGTTCTGAAATGGCTTGGCTAATCGACGGCTGGGATACAAAAAGCTGTTTTGCTGCTTGGTGCATAGTCCCATACTCCACAACAGCGATAAATATCTTAAGGTGCCGTATTGTCATAATTCATCCCTACTTTCTTTTACCCATTTTTTATATCGAAAGCCATCCAACTTTCAAAATCTACACACTAAGTTTTCACCTCAAAAAGTACTTTTTATTATTTAAAGGCGAAATAACTCTAACACAGCGATTTCTATTCCTCTACATCTAAAATTTAGCTTTTCCCCAATCATTATTCTTAGATTTCACAAAGCCTAAGCAGCCGGCTCAACGCTTTCGTCATAGACAGGTTCAATCTCTGGGTTAACATAAACTTTATTTTGTGCTACTTTTTTAAGAATGTCATATTTTAACTCTTTAAGTTCCGGATAACCATCAAAAAAATCTAACTTTTTCTGGGTTTCGGGTGTTGGTGCCTTATCTAAAAACACATAGGCGGAAAAGCTTTCTGCCATATCTTCTGCACATTCTGTTGCCGCGTATCCAGTCACAAACTGCGATTGATGGCGGTAATAGAAGTATGAATTTTCAGGATTTGTTGCCCAATCATTTATAATATCCTTCCAAAACATTTTGTAATATGCCTGAATGTAGGAATCCTCCCTTGCAACGCATTGCCAGTCAGCAAACCTATCCGAGGGATAAGCAAAAATATTATCCTTAAAATATTCTACTTGTTTTTCATTTAGAGTAAGATAATGTGCCATTTCATGCACCACAGTATACGGGAACAATCCATCCTCAGAAATATCTGCTGGATCCACAGTCATACACCACAATTTTCCTTCAGAATCCACGGGAATAACATATGCATATGTTCCTAATTCACCGTCACCGCCAACCTTAAAATATTTGAAATTTGCAAACAGCTCCTTTGGCAAAATGTCCGTTGTCTGCTTCCAAACCATCTTTAATTTTTCTTGCTCTACGGTACTTAAAACTTTTAGCCCATTCTCTTTGCCACTTTGATATTTCACATCGAATTTTGGTGTAATTGTAAACATACCAAAATTTTGTTGGTTTTTATCATCTAATAAATTTAACGTTATTGCGTCAACATCCAAACCCTGATATTTTTGTACTATCTTCTTTATCCCAAATTCCGTTTCAGTATAAGAATCCTGTTCACCACTTTCCGTCGCTAAAAAGTACGTATCCCTTATTTCGTTAAGCTGCTTCCAATCCTTTTCATTAAGAATTTTTTTTAGGTTAGCCATTGTTTCTTTCCCATAGTCTAGGTCAGAATCGACACTTTCTTCCTCATAATTATCCCGGCCGAACTGTCTAATGGTTTCTTTATCAAGCAATGAGGTAATATCCTCCCACAACTTATATTCTTCATCTGTTACTTCATAATTATCTTGTGCTTCTCTCTTTGCCATCATTAATTCAGCTTTATGTACTAGTTGACTTAGGTTATATTCCACCTTCTTTGATACATCCTCATGTAGATCCCCCAACAATGCAACCACCTTGGCTTCTTCCTGATGAGTTAAACTTAAATTAGCAACATCATTCCCTGCACAACCTGTAAAAACCATACCACTTGTCATAGAAACCAATAAAACTGTTAATAGCGCCTTCTTGCTACGTTGTAAATGTATGCTTGTCCTTTTGTTTCTTAGTTTCAAAAATTCTTTCACGTCTTTCATCTCTCTTCGTCCCTTTCGCAGTACAAAAAATTTCTAAGTATCAGCCTAAAAGATATTTCTGACAATTCCGTTTCCCAAAAACGAATTAACCAGTATTTTTTAAACCATCACTTCCTTATGCCCCATGCCCCCTTAAACCCGAACCACCTCTGCAAAATACCCTGTTCGGCTCAGGCTTGCTTGGGTGCCGTTGGCGTTCCCTTTCAGTCAATAAAAAGCAAATTACATTGAGATAAATAGTGTGAAATATAGGATTATCCAGGCTTTCTCTCGACGATATAGTGTTTTATATAAATTAACCTTTCCCACCGTTCCTATTTCCCCACAGAGTTGGGTAATGTTTCAGATTTTCAGGAAATGCTTTAATCTATAAAACTTACTCAACCTGTTCAAATCGAAAACCTTGATGCAACAAAATTCTTTAACAATAGAATTCTTTCGAATTTCATCAAAGTTGCCATATTGGTAGCCACTTTCATCACTAAGATATACCCTAGCTCCCAATATCTCCCAATCTTTATGAGCATCCAAATATAATTTGCTTCCCCACACATTATGCTCATATTTCTATATTATCCCATAAAACCATAATAGTATATTTGCATCAAATAGTAAAACAAAAATTTTCGATTTTCTTTGAGGATGATATTTTGTTACTTTTGCTATCACGTTCCACTATATCCAAACAAACAAAAGAAGAGTACTAAAAAAAGAAGTATATTATAATGTAAGGAACCTTAAAGTTTATCAAAACTTTCATAGAAAACGACCTTTAATTTGACCTATTATAGTGTACACTTGGCATCAGCCAAACTATAAATTCTAAGAAAATAATATCCCACAAACAACTCCTTTTCTTCCCCCTTTTGCCAAAGCACTAAGGATCATTTTACATAATCTAGGTATCAATAACCTCTGGAAGTAACTCCATTATGGTTTAACCCAGTAGCCTATCCTGAGTTATTGAATCCCAAAACCAATTCTCCCTCCACCACAAATTTCCGTTGGCGATATTTTTTGATTAGTGTAGATAAATACTAACTTGATCTACTGACAACTTTTGAATACATAAAAAAACAGCTGCTAATGGGGGCAACTGTTTTGGGGTGTACAAATCATTTCAATAAAGCCTTATTATGAAAGGGAAATACAATCCATATGCTCAAAATCAAGCACAACTTCGCATTGATCAAAAGTAATTTCAAAAAGAAGAAGCTCAGGTAGCAATTGAGGTATACACATCAAATGCTCAGGCATTTTTTTGAGAAACTTATATTTGATTTCATCAGTAAAAGCATCACTTTTACGAACCATTCCCCTTCTTACACGAACATGTTCCTCACCAACTGGGGCAATGGTGGTAAATGCAACCGAAGGATTCTTTTCAAACTCTAAAACCTTTTGATTATCACCAAAACTAGAAAAATACAATACCTTCTCTTCTGGTTCATAATAGAAATTTACAATACGAACATTGGGCATTTCATCCACAGCTGTGGCCAAGGCAATTTCTGTATGTGTTCTCATCATGCGTTCAAATTCCTTTTGGTAGTCCATCTCCATCCCCCCTATACTATTTCAATGAGATGTAAATATCAATATGGCAGTTCTCAATATCACAACTTAAATACTCTTCAAAATCACCCACATAACTTCTGTCCAGTTCCATGGGCCAAATTTCTTCCCACGCATCCGCAACGGCCTTTTCCATATGTCCATACACAGTGAATTTTGCATATTTTCCAGCCGGAATTATTTTTACAGTCAGTTCAGGGTTTTCCGCCTTAGAAACCTCATTTCCTGCTGTCACACAATATTGATCTCCCACATAATCAGAATAAAGACCAATTGCAAACTCATTTACTTTGTTTTTTATAGTTGCGTTAATTCCACTCTGATAAAGCCTTTCCCAAAGCCCTCCAATTGTTTCCCCCATTTGGGGATCGTTATTACCAGTAATGGCACTGACACCTACAACAATTTTTTCTTTTAAAGTTACAATAGTATAATCCATTCTATGAACCTCCTTTTCTTTGATAACAAAATCATATCAAAGAAAAGATGACAACAGCATGTCATATTATAAGTATTGCTTTAACGTTTTTTCTAGTTTCTCTTTAATCTCAAGTCGTACATCTTCCGGGGCTAAAACCTCACAATGCTCGCCAAATGTTGCAAGATAGTGAAATATCCAATCACCTCGTGGCATCGTTATTTTGGCTAAAAAACCACCATCGGGAAGAGTTTTGCTCTCTGGAAATTCATCATATACTCGATAAGCCATCTCTTTTGAGAGCTTTAATGTGATTGTTACAAAATCATCCTGAAACACTTTTTTTCCATCAAGAACCTTGTCCGGCCCCTTCCTATAAAATTTATCAGGCAAAGTCATCAATTCTTTCATACGACGCAGCTTGAAAAAGCGATAATCCTCTCGCACGAGGCAAAAAGCAAACAAATACCAGCTTTGTCCTTTAAAGCACAATTTTAAAGGCTCTACTACACGCCGCATGCTACCTGCTTCGCTATGATAAAAAAACTCGATTTGGTTTCTATTTAGAATTGCTGCCTTCAGGGCTGTAAACAGTGCCGACTCTTCCTCAGCATTTGCCCAATCAGAAAAATCAACCTCCACCCAATCACCACTTTCTTTTCCAAACAAAGAAGAAAGCTTTTGTATTGCAGAATTGGTTTGCTCTAAACTAACAGTATTTACAGCATGTAACGCTGAAAGAATATCAGTTTTTTCCCAATCAGTTAATAAGGTTTTATTCAAAACAAAATCAGGCAAAAGAGATATTCCACCACCCTTACCCTTGGTCATATAAATCGGAATCCCCGCAGAAGATAACAGCTCTACATCACGGTAAATGGTTCTTGTGGAAACCTCAAATTGTTTTGCCAACTCTCCTGCTGTTACACCCTCCCTATTCAACAATATATAAACCATTTCAAACAGCCTATTAATCTGCATCAAACCCCTCCCTTCTCATCTTCATTATAAATTCATAATATGACGTAAGCAAGTCATATTAAATAACTAAAACGAAAGTTGCCAGCTATCCTTTTAATTATTTTACAGGGATTTATGTAAGCGTCCGGTTAAATATAATAAAGGTAGTCTTATACAGACTTGCTTTAATACCAATATTTATCTCCTATCAACTACAACTAAAGCTAATTATAACCCCGCTATTTTGACATAAACTTTATAGTTTTCAAAAATCTTCTAGAATAACTCACTAACAAAAAAATTTTTACGAAAAAATGGCATTCACAGACAAGCGAAAATAAAGCATGGTATAGTAACTTATAGATAAAGGAGGTGCTTATGATGCACGCATGGGAACAAATACAACAAACCATTGAATTTATTGAACTCCATCTCGATGAAAACCTAAATATTGAAAGCCTAGCAAAAATGGCATCACTCTCACCATTTTATTATCAACGACTTTTTAGCCAATTGGTTAAAAAGCCTGTTGGAGAGTATGTAAAACTCCGACGTATGGCAAAGGCAACAGAAAATTTGACACAGAGGAATAAACGGATTCTGGACATTGCTTTGGAACTTGGTTTTTCCTCACATGAACATTTTTCCAGAGTTTTTAAAGAAACCTTTGGAATGACGCCTGACGAATATCGTAGGAATCCACAAACACTAAACCGGATGACAAAGCCGGAACTCCAACTCCATTACACGCTAGTTGACGAAGGCATGCCCCTTATCACTGATGGAATTGTACTTGAAATCAGAAGGGAAAAACTAATGCAACCAATTCAGTTTATTGGCCTTGTAAAAAAGATGCCAGTGGATTTTATTCAAGGCTTAGGTATTGAATCAGGTGTTGATCCCTTAGATACCCTTTGGAGGGAATTTCATAATAAAAAGGTGACTGACCTAAATGTTGAAGAAGATTCCCAGGAAATTGGTGTCACCTATCCCTGTTCTGACATCGGATATTTTCATTATTTTGCAGGTGGAAAGGATAATGACGGTACAATACCCCCTGGCTATGAAACATGGAAATTGCCATCTGGGGACTATGTTGTATGTACATTTGAATCTGAAAATTTTGAAGTTCTTGTTATGGATGCCCTTTATAAAGCACAGCAGTACATTTTTAACACTTGGCTTCCTAATCACAAACTAAAAACAGCGGCTTTTTGTGCAGAGCGTTACAGAAGCCATACCCCCGAAACTACAAGCATGGAAGTATGGCTTCTAATTGAAAATTAAAATACTAGGTCGGGTGCCTTTATGGCTACCGGCTTTATTTTTATATAACGATGACCTTCACTTTTCCCCTTTTGAGTAATCAAACGCATTATGATACTCCAAAAAACTTGATGTATCTTTTCTACGCTGTTTAAAACCAATCTTAATATCACTTGTTTCAACTCGAATAAAATACAAAACCATATGATTTATGAAATCTTAGCAGATGGAAATTACCATCTGCCGCTTCAAAAGGGTTTGTTTGTATTTTTTTTATTTAAAGTTCACTTACCTTTTACCCCGTTTGGGTTTCATCGCTACCATCTTTTTTATATTCATCATCACATTATGAATGTGCTAGGCTCTTAGTTTTTACGAGTCCATTTAATTGCATGAAAGCTTAACCATCAGCTTGTTTGGTAACAAAATCCTCAATTATTTGAGCTAATTTTTCAGCACTTATATTTTTTTCATTCATCTCCCATTTTATAAACATATTCAACAATGCACCACCATAGCAATACAGCTCATAAATAGAGCCCTCATACGTTGTAAAAATTTTTTCCTCCATAAAAGTATTCATGGCATTTATGATGAGGGAGTGTAGCCCAGACGCTTCAACGGTTTTAAAAAAATCTGCATATCTATCAAAAAATTTTAGGGAAAATAAGATATGCCGATAACTCATCATTGAGCCTATCTCTGGATGTTGGTTAACCTCTTTGATATATTCAGCAACCAATTCTCCCAAATAGTCATTAATGACATCTTCCTTTTTCACATAATAATTATAGTAGGTTACCCTGGAGAGCCCTGCTTTTTTTGAAATGTCAGATACCGTTATTTTTTTAAAATCCTTCTGTTTCATAAGTGCTATCATCGCATCCCCAATACACATCCGAGTGAAGCGATTTCGCTCGTTTTTATTCTGGTATAATTCCATCATACTCCAAACCTTTCATAAATAAGACTCGAGTTTACAATTTCATTTTATTTGTAAATTGTATCATGATACTTTATATATTACAATATAATGTAGTTTTAAATACCATATGTAAAGGAAGGATGTTGCATTTCATGAAATACGGAATAATTACAGATTCAGGTTGTGACTTAACTGAACTTATCGGAATACAAAATGTCCTCTTTCAAAGAGTACCCCTTACGCTTCGTGTTGGAGAAACAGAATATGTGGATGATACATCATTAGATATAAAATTATATATGGAGGATGTAAAACAATGCACCTCCCATACACGCAGTGCCGCACCTAGTCCAGCGGCTTGGATTGATGCTTTCCAACAAGCAGATGAAATAATTGCCATCACCATAACCAGCACTTTGTCAGGAAGCAACAATAGTGCTCAGGTTGCAAAAGAAACGATTTTGTCAAAAGATCCTTCAAAAAAAATACACATCATTGATAGTCTGTCTGCTGGGCCAGAAATTACTCTTTTGGTTTATAAATTGGCAGAATTGATGCAAAAAGAACTATCTTTTGATGAGCTTGTAGATCAGATAACCCAATATCAAGAAAAAACACACCTTTTGTTCATATTAGAATCATTGGAAAACCTTATCCGAAATGGGCGTGTAAACAAACACATTGGCAAGCTTGTTGGTATGCTTGGAATTCGAATTTTAGGACGTGCCAGTGCTGAAGGTGAATTGGAAGTTCTGCACAAATGCAGAGGTAGAAAGAAGGCTTATGAAGCCTTACTTAGCTCAATGATTCAAACAGGTTACAACGGCGGAAAAGTTATAATAAGTCACTGTTTCAACGAAGCCGGGGCAAACCACCTTCGGAGTCAATTATTAGAGCAATTCCCTAAATGTTCAATACAAATCATGCCCACCGGCGGACTATGTAGCTATTATGCTGAAAAGGATGGAATCATGCTTGCTTTTGAAGCAGGTATATCTATATAGTAATATAAGTGGTATAATGGTATAAAATTGAATTCATGAAGGGAAGGGAAACGAATGGAAAGATATATTCTAAGCTGCTGCTCTACCGCAGATTTAACAAAAGAACATTTGAAAAACAGAAGCATTTCTTATATCTGTTTTCACTATGAGTTAGACGGAAAAGAATATATTGATGATCTAGGAGACACATTAACTTTTGACGATTTTTATGCCAAGCTTAAGCAAGGAGCAACCACAAAGACTTCACAGATAAATTCCGAAGAATTTGAAGCCTACTTTGAACCTTTTTTAAAGGAAGGTTTAGATATTATACACGTATGCCTGTCATCAGGGATTTCTGGCGTAATCAATTCAGCAAACATAGCTAGAACTAACTTGCTCGAAAAATTTCCAGATCGTAAAATATACATTGTCGACTCATTAGCAGCCTCCTCTGGTTACGGATTGTTGATGGATCGCCTTGCAGATTTGCGAGATGAAGGAAAAACCATAGAAGAGTTGCAAAGTTGGGCTGAAGCTAATAAACTTTACTTACATCATTGGTTCTTCTCCTCCGACCTTTCTTTCTATATTAAAGGCGGTAGAATTTCTAAAACAGAGGGTATGATCGGAAATATCCTAAATATTTGCCCTCTGCTAAACGTGAACTTTGAGGGAAAACTGATTCCTAGATACAAAATTCATGCGAAAAAGAAGGCCATTAAAGCAATTGTAAATAAAATGGTGGAAAATGCAACTGGTGAACTGGATTACTCTGGTAAATGCTATATTTCTCACTCAGATTGTTTTAAAGATGCCAGACAGGTTGCTGATTTAGTGGAGAGTACCTTTAACAACATAGCTGGTCCTGTTGAGATTAATAATATTGGTACAACAATTGGTAGCCATACCGGCCCTGGTACTGTTGCCCTCTTCTTTTGGGGCAATGAGCGCAATAATTAATCCTAGCCTTCTTCACCTATCAGACATAAGCATTTGAAAATTTCCTATCTACCCTGCATTTCTAAATATTATTCCGCTAAGGCAGTAAATTTATATAACAGCCTTAGCGGCTTTTTTATTTGCAAAGCCAAGAAGATTCAATATGCTTTTCTATTAGTTTCATCTCTTGAGGTGGAGTAATCCCTATCTCCTAAATGTTTCTTCCGAATAATTTTCAAAACAGAATGGCGGCTGAAACCTAATCATTATATTTATAATGATCAAAATTCCAACCGCCATTCAAGTGGCAAAAACGGACTATATTTATTATGTATTACTTGCTAAAAATCTTTTCAGCAGAAGGAACATTCACATTAAGGGGCATCGCAATTTTAGAAACATTGATTAGGTGGATATAATCCACATTTCCAGCTAAAATATTGTTCCCCCAGGTTCCACAGCCCTCTGATACCGCTGGTGAAAGGCCATTTGTAGCAGGACCCCATGCATCTGGTGTGGGCTGATTTACCAACAAGCGGGCTACTGGCAATCTCTCGCCTGCATATCGAATATGTTCTTGGTTATTACTAAGAACCCCAGCAGTATGGCCAATTCCCCCTGATTCCTTCATATTAGTAACTGCCATATCCACAGCTCCCTCAAAGGTATCATAGCTCTTTAAAATTACAATAGGTCCCATAATTTCCTTATTCAAGACATCCTCTTTACCTACGCCGTCAGTTTTTAGTGCTATTACCTCCGTTGTGTCAGGAATTGCAAAGCCTGCTTCCCTCGCGATGACAGCTGCATCCTTACCAACCAAATCAGCGTTTACTTTACCATCATGGAATAAAACTTCACGGAATTTATCTACATCCTCTTTTTGATCATAAACAAGAATTCCTACATTCTTCAGTGCATCACATAATTCCTTTTCGGATTCCTGAGGGTAGAGCAACAGGTTATCCCCATCACAAAGGATACCATTGTCGCTTCCAACGGCAACCAAAGAAATTTTAGCTGCTTCGTCAAGGTCAAAGCCTCTGTCTAAAATAACGGGTGGGTTACCAGGGCCTACACCATAAGCAGGTGTCCCACTGGAGTATGCAGCCTTTGTTAAACCAGGACCACCAGTTGCCAGAACCAAATCACATTTCTCCATTAACTCTCTGGACTTTTCAATTGTTGCCCCCTCAACCACTTGAATCAAATCTTTGGGTGCACCGTTTGCTGCCAAAGCTTGGCGAATTAACTCAATTGTATCCGTTGTTGTTTTTTCTGCACGAGGCGCAGGAGAAACAATAAGGGCATTTTTGCCTTTTAATGCATGCATGAAGTTACCCAATGGGGTTACAGTAGGGTTTGTTGCAGGGGTAATGGCACCAATTACACCAATAGGGTGAGCAACCTCAATGATACCCTCTTCTGGAATCTCATTGATAATGCCAACAGACTTCTTATCCTTCAGATAATCGTAAAACACAGCGGCTGTATCTGTATTTTTCGCAATCTTATGCTCATATTTACCAAGCCCAGTCTCTTCAACTGCCAACTTTGCCAAAGGTTTTGCATGATCATAAATTATTTTAGCACTTACATAAACCAGGTGATCTATTTGTTCCTGGGTATAATCATTGATTAATTCTAAAGCCTTACGTGCATTATCAATCTTTTCTTGAATTGTCATATTCATTCTCCTTCTCAGGTTTAATTATCCTAATGATTTAAAATCGTGTTAATTTAAAATTTTAGATGCTAATAGAGTCCAATTCTGCGTCTTTTTTTTCATTTTGTGGCTCGATTTTTTTGCTTATTATCATGAGGAATATACCAAAGATTAAAACGATGGCCCCACCCCACTTAAGAACATCAATCATCCCCCAAAAGTTACTAAATAGCCCACCAGTACCTTCTTCTAAGTAATATGCTGGACCCCAGTCACCCTCATACCAAACCAAAACAAATTGACCTAAAAAACCAAGTGTTCCGATGAGGAAAGAAAATAGTCCAACCCTAAACGTATCACCAACTGCCAACTTTGTTCTAGGATTTAGAGGATGCCCAATAGGATCCTTTACCGCAAGACCCCCTTGTAATGTCTTAATGATTACATAAGCAATCACGCCTGATCCGATGGCAATAATACCTACCAAAAGATAATCTGTGCCATTTAAGACTAATGTTGCAACTGCAATTATGATTGGGGATATCACCGATAAGGTTAATCCTACCTTGCCCCCTGGGATAACAAACAGACCTTGCTTGCGTCTTTCCTCAATGGGATATACCTTGCGCAGTTTAACCAGAGCAAGCACAATGGTTATATACATTGCCATCATAAATACAACGTCACACATAACCAATGTTTCAAAGTCAAAATTCATCAAAATCAAAATGGCAATTGATAAAATGATAATAGAAACATGTGGCACACCCTTCTTCCTGCTAACTTTACACATGAACTTAGGGAACAAGTTATCATCAGCCATAACGAAGAAACCTCTGGAACCCGAAGCAATGTACATGTTATACATCGCCAACTGAGAAAGCATTGCAATCACCAAAAATATATATCCCCAAATTGGTCCAAGGTACGTCGTTAATACATCACTGTAACCGAATGAGGTACCATCAAGTCCCCCATCTACCGCCCAGTTTGCCCAATTTCCTTCCCCCAAAGATGCCAATCCACCTAATAATGGAAGAATATATGTAAGTGCAACAATGGGAAGAGCAATTAAAAGAGCCTTTGGAATGACCTGAGGATTTTTCAGCTCCCCAGCTACCGTTCCTATGCACTCATACCCGCAATACATCCAAACTGCAATGCTAAGCCCCCCAGTAATACCTTCAAAAAGGCTTACATCATTTGGAATGATGGGTTCCATAGGGTTTGTATTCCAATTGATAATACCGACAACGGCAACCAATGCAAAAACCAACAAAATTGTTACTGTAAGGATACTATTAACTTTGGAAACTTCAGCAATCCCCATCAAGTTGATAATCAAAAAGATTATGACAACCCCAATTTTAAATGCCAATTCCGCCGTTGCAGTCATAGGAATAAACTGTTTAGCATAACCAGCTGCAAGCACAACATAAATACTGTTTGATACATAAAAGCCTACTGTGTTCCACCAGCCTACTTGAAAGCCCCAAAATTCACCAAAGGCTTTCTGCGCCCAAACGTAGACGCCCCCCTCCTCAGGCAAAATTGCACCCAACTCAGAGCAAGTATTGCTTATGGGCATAGCCCATATAAATGGTAAAATTATTAATAAGATTAGTGATAACCCAGGCCCCGTAGAAGAAATCATTTCTTCCGCCCCAAAACCGCCTGCAGCCACCAATGAGAATATCATAAAAACAACACCCATTGTTTTAACATCATACTTCTTTAACCCTGCTATACCTTCAACATTCATTTCTTTATCGGACATATTTTTATCCTTTCCGGAAATATAAGTCTATAAGCATATTCCCTAATTTAGTTAGCAAATATTAGTAATAATGTACCAATTTCCATATGGCAACGACTGCTATATAATAATAATATATAATATTTACTTGTAAGGAGGTCTGTCTTGTATGTATTTTAATGAATTTATAGGGTTTAAGTACCAAACCAAGGTACGAGCATCCCTTAGTAATACAAATTATCACCCGTACCATATGCACAAAAATGCAATTGAGATTATTGCCGTGTTAGATGGTGAGGTCGATATTTTCGACAGCACACTACATCGGCCTTTATCCACTGGGGATATTTATATCTTTAATGCAAAGGAAGGCCATAAGCTTTCCTCAAACATAAATAATATAATTCTCACCCTCCACATCGACATTGACTTCTTCTCAGAAGCTTTTCCGGATCTAGTGGATGCTTATTTTTTATGTGACTCCTATGCCAGTAAAGAAAAGGACTCCTCCGATCTGTACCAGCTACGCTTTTTACTATCAAAGCTTTTTTTTGAATATACATCAGATAGTTTAAATGACTTTAACCTAAACGCTTGTACAAAGGACATCATTTCATTGCTGATTGAAAAATACAGCAACTATTACTACGCAACGAATTATACGGGAAGATATGAAATGCACAGAAAAATTGAAATGGCTCCCTATACCAATGAAAACAACCGTACTTATCGAATCATTAACTACATTTACGATCATTGTAGGGAAGAAATAAGTCTTTCAGATATAGCCCAAATGGAATTTTTAAGTACAGCCTACTTATCCCGTTATATTAAAAATAACGCAGGTTTAAGTTTCAGCGAACTGCTATCATTGGCCCGCTGCGACGAAGCTGAGCTTCTACTGATCAATACCCAAAAAAGCATTGATGAAATTGCCATGGAACTAGGCTTTGCAAACAGGTATCACCTCTGCAAAAACTTTAAAAAATGGTTTGGCAAAACACCCTCAAATTACAGGAAAAACGTTCTTGCAGATCTAAGCGGATCTACAAAAATCATAAATTTGGATTTTGATTATGGTGAAGCAACCAAAACCCTAAACGCATATTTAGATGGTTATTTAAAGAGCATTTCGTAATTTTATTTAACATGGCAGTACATTTGAGAAAAACTACTGCCATGTTAAACGACACCCCATTTTTGAATCTAAATATCACATATTA
The DNA here is from genome assembly GCA_002380805.1 of Clostridiales bacterium UBA4139. Taxonomy (GTDB): domain Bacteria; phylum Bacillota; class Clostridia; order Lachnospirales; family Anaerotignaceae; genus Chakrabartyella. The sequence continues at coordinate 32,927 of DFWH01000017.1, forward strand.
TCATAACCGTCTTCCTACTTTTCCGTTACTTTATTTCCTTCACTTCTGTTTCCAGTGTGATATCAAAGTCCTTTGCTAGGTTCAGGTAATAATCAACCTGTGGATACTCCAGCATGTCTGAAGAAATTAACCCTTTTTGTGTGAACTGATCTCTCACAAGCATTGTTGTGTAGAAAGAGCCACACTGCCCTGTTAAGTACATTTCAGCAGAAAGACCAGATCTTTCAAAGGAGTCAACCATGCCAGGAGCATAAACATAAGTTTCAACCAGCACATCTTTTCCATCCTTTTTGCCAAATGCCTCAACAACCATAGCACCTGTATCAGAAACCAAACCCTCGTTTAAAATTTCCTCTAACTCTGCCTTATACTTGGGTGCTGGTGGAATGTGCGCCAAAATTGTTTCAAAAGGGACAACTTTGCGTCCGTTAATTTCTTCTTCCTCACGAGAGAGCAAGCCCGCTCTGTATAGTGGTTTAGCAAACTTAATGCCCTCACCGCCATATTTAAATGCAGCATTTTTTGCACCTTTGAAAAACTTATCTGCATTGTGACCAATATAAAGAGGTTCGTCATGAGCATGTTCAACCAATTCACAAACGCCTTCAATACCCTTGAAAGTTCTGTAATATGGTCTGCTGTGTGGCTCAGTTGGGATAACCTTTCCATTTTCATATGTATAGGCTGTATCCGTCATATCACCTAAGGCTGTTACCGGGGACCACCAGAAAGGCAGAAATCTCTTAGCAACAACGCCTTCATATACCAAGCAATTCACTGTTTCACAAGAGTCCAGGTATCTCATTGCATCTCTGGCAACTACACAAATCATCCCCGGAGCTGAACCTGTACCAATGATTGCTGTTTTGCCGATTTCCTTAAAACGTGCACCAATTTCGTCATATAAATAATCAACACATTTTACCCAATCTTCAGGGAATAAAATATCTGTTGCTGCAAAATCCTGATAATCTGTTTTTGCTTCAATTGCAGCTTCCATAACAGTCAAACCATATTTGATTGGTAAGGCATTTACCAATAAATCAACATCCTTAGCTACTGCAACAATGCTATCTTTGCTTGTTGCGTCTATCTGCACACCTCTACCCTTTTTCAAAAGCTTTACTAATTCATCGACAGCCTTTTTGTCATAATCGGCACAGATAATTTCAGAAACCTCGTTTTCTTCATCCATACGTTTTGCAACTGTGGAGCCCTGGGCACCAACGCCTAAAATTAAAATTTTCTTCATAGTTTCCTCCCTCTCTTGTCTAGTTCAAGTAACATCGCTTATACCGGTTTACATTTAATACCCAATACTTAAGTTTTTAGATATTACAACCTAATCGCCTGTTCGGTATGACTATCAAGTTATAAATATATTGTATCAGAGTAAAAAACTTTTAGGTATACTATCTTTTTCTCTTATGGCTACAATTTTTATCTAAAATAATCATATTATTGCGTGTAATAGCTATTTTTTAGTATAGTTTTGATATATAATTAACACTTTTCCAAATAATTATATATTTTTCCCGTTTTTTTGCTGTTTTTCATTTCACCACTTATCTTATTTTTGTATATTTTTTATCACACACCAGCTGCTGATTACATTAATTTACATAAAATTTAGGACTCAACTTTGTTCGCTCACCCAAAGCTAGATTCATATAACATCTAAAATATATCCCCTTCTATCAAAACGAAAAGAGACGTGTGTTTTTCATATTAGAAAAACACTGATTATCCGCCAAATTATGAACCTAACATCTTATTTCAGAGAAACCTTCATTGTAAACTTTAAAAGTTACAAACATCAACATTCCAAAAACTAACCCCTCGCCTAGTCTGAATTCCAGAAAACCTTAGTGAGGTCTACGTTGGTTTTTGATAAAATACCGACACAAAAAAAATCTCCAGCCATCATGACAATAGCTGGAGATAGATAATTTTTTGTTCTAGCATAATTCAAGTTTTTGTCTTGCAATTTATAGAGAAATAAAATTAGATCCAGTCAATCAACCATTCCTGTTCGGGCATCAGTTTTCTTTTTTCTAGTCATAATTCGTTCTCCCTGGGGATCTTTAAAGATAGTTTTCTTGAATCCTAGATCCTCATATAATTTTATTGCATACACATTTGCTTCTTTAGAAGATAAATAGATTTTTTTACAATGATATTTATCATACATCTGAGGTATCAGAAGCTGAAGTGCTCTTTTGCCATATCCTTTCCCCTGATACTTAGCATCTATCATAAACCGATCCAACCAAACCTGCCGGTATGGAAGAAATCTAAACTTCCATTGTCCATGCATAGCAAAGCCAATTAGCTGGGTATGGAAATACACACCGCTGATAGACCATCGGATACTGTATGCATTATTTTTGAAATCATCCAGACATTCAGCCGATGTTTCTATAAATGCAGATTGGAACTCATTTACCCTTAATTCCTTTATCATCTCACTAGAATTATTGTCTAGCTGACGTATTAATATATTCTCCATAAAACTTTCCTTCATTACTTTCAACTCCATGTCATTTTTTCAAACAATTGAAACTTCAATTATCCCTAAAACAATTATATGGGTTAATTAATAAAAAACCTAGTTAAATATCTAAGTTTAAAACCTTTTTAGCTCCATCACCGCACCACACATCCAAAACAACCTATATTATGTTGATACCCTCTTACCTTGCATCTCATTAAATGAACCAAAGTTTTTTGCAAACAAAAACCACTACTCATCTATCAGTAGTGGTTTTTGTTTGTTATATTGTTTACCTATTCCCTCGCTTGATTAAAGGAATGGGTAAGATCATTTTAACTTTTCTAGCTGTTACTTAAAATGCCACCTTCATAAATAAGGCTACAACACAAAGTATGATTGCAAATGGTACATAAACATAACGACCAATAAAGTACCAAGCATTCCCCTGTTTCTTCTCACAGCCTTTATTGATCTCAAAAAGTAAATCATCCTTTTTCATTACCCAAAACCAAGAAATAGCACCCAAAGTTGCGCCAATAGGGATGATATAAATTGAAACTAAATCCATCCAAGGGCCCCATTGGAAAATAGCTTCCATATTTACGCCAAAGCCTAAACAAATTAAACATAGAATACAGAGAACAGCTTTTCTGCTAAGCTTAGGGAATTTATGTAATAAAGATTCACCTACTGCCTCAAACATATTTTGCAACGAACTGATACCTGCAAAAATCATTGCAACATACAATATGATGGCAAAAATATTGCCCATAGGAATATCCTGCAAAATTGTTGGTAATGTAACGAATAATAAGCTTGGGCCGGCACCAACATCAAGTTGGTAAGAAAAACATGCTGGAATAATTACCAAAGCTGCAATCAAAGCGGCAATAGTATCGAAAATTGCAGTTTTACGAGATACCGAAATAACATCTTCATCTTCTCCCAAGTAAGCACCATAAACAATCATACCACTGCCCGTAATGGATAGTGAAAAGAACGCTTGCCCCATTGCCCAAATCCAAACCATAGGATCTTTGAGTGCCTCCCAACGAGGGATGAGCATGAACATGTATCCCTCTAAAACATTGGGAAGCATAGCAACTCGAACTGCTAAAATAATAAAAATTATAAAGAATAAAGGCATCATGATTTTATTTGTTTTCTCAATGCTTTTTGCACCCAAAAACAGCGTAAGCAGCGTGCCAATTACTACAATTATGTGGAATGGAATGACGGAATGTTGATTCAAAGAAAAGGACTCGAACCAAGTTGTAGTCTCCACATTCATCAATGTACCATCAAGGGAGTTAAATAAAGCCTTCAATACATAGGACACAATAACTGCATAACCAATGGCAATACACATTGATCCCGCAAGCGGTAACCACCCCAGGATGCCCCCAACTTTACCTGCTTTTTTACTCCGTGTGGCCCAAGCATTCTCATAAGAACCCAACGTACCTGTTTTAGAGCGGCGTCCAATTGCAAATTCAGCTGGCAACCCTACATAACTGAAAATAAAGATAAAAAATAAATATACCAGCAAAAATGCACCGCCGCCATTGCTGCCCATTTTGTTGGGGAAACCCCAAACATTGGCCATACCTACCGCCGAACCTACCGAAGCCAAAATAAATCCCCATCGACTCATTAGACCTACTGCTTTTTGTTTCTTTTTTGTGTTCATCGAAACCCTCCTAAATCACTTTTCCTCTTCAACCTCTTTTACATTAATTTTGAACAAAAAAAGTCCTCTGCCCCTATTAAAAGGGACAGAGGACGAAAATTCGTGGTACCACCTCTGGTTTAAGTATTTCTCACAAAATACTCCTTTTTGTGTGCAAACACACACATAACGCTATATCGGGCGTGCCCGTCTAACCCTACAAATAATAATTATCTTCGGGCAGCTGCTCCAGAATGTATTCAAGACAGTCAGTTTACATCCTTTCACCAACCGGATGCTCTCTGCAAAACCTTCCCTGCTCTACTCGTTTCCTTCAACGCATTATGATATCGATAACACTTTATCACAGTGTATGGTAAAAGTCAAGAGCCACAATGAGCATTTTTTCATTCTATGAGATTTTTTTCATGTACAATCAACCATTTAGAACATATTTTTAGTTGTATTTTTGCTTTTGAAGTTCCACTTCCTTATAGATTCGGTGCATCTGGATATACTCCATAAAATAGCCTTTTACGCCCAAATGGGGATCGCCTGTCACAGATGTGCGACTAAAATTGTCGATTCGTTCAACCCCCATATCATCATGGGTAAGAGAAGCTGTCCCTCCAGCACACCCATCCTTGCAAGCAATAGCTTCTAGAAAATCCGCTTCCACTCTACCCGAAGAAGCTAGTTTCATAGCCTTAATACATTGATCAATCCCATTGCATAAAACTGATTTTAACCCTTGCGAACTCTCCACTTCCTGTATAACATGGCAAATGCTTTCCGTTATTCCTCCTGACCTTCCATAAATCCGTCCAAAAGATGATGGATACCCGGCACTTAGTTCATCCAAACTATCCAAATCGATTTCTTTAGCATCCAACAGTGCCTGCAACTCTTCAAAAGTAATGACATAGTCTACTATCCCTTGAATATCCTCTTGGGAAATTTCAACTTTTTTTGCCGTGCAAGAACCAATGTAAATAACCTTTGCTTTTGTATCCTTTTGCCGAATCCCCCTGGAAATAGCGATCATGGGAGACACTACCGTTGAAAGATGGTTAACCTGTTCAGGATAGTTCTTTCGTACATACTCCACAAAAGCAGGGCAATGGGATGAGGCCTTCCATGCCTTTTGCTGCATCCCATTTTTCAAGTTATGTGCTTCTGCAAGTGTCACCATATCCCCGCCGATGGCAGCCTCAACCACTTCATAAAAACCCAGCTCCTTGATTCCTGCAAAAACCTGCCCCATTTTTACCGACGGAAACTGGGAAGCAATAGCCGGCGATACCACAGCATAGACATGATAATTCGTATTGCTCCATGAATTATTCAGTAAGTTTAAAGCATCTAGAATAAAGGATTTATCCACAATCGCGCCAAAAGGACATTGATAGATGCAAGCCCCACAGGAAATGCATTTGTCCTGATCGATAACCGCCTTTCTTCCCTCATCCACCTTCACTGCGCAAACAGCACAGGAGCGGATGCAGGGGCGCATCACCTCGCTGATTCCATTAAAAGGGCAAACATTTTTACATCGTCCACATTCTATGCACACATTCTGGTCAATATATGCCCTGTGATCTATAATGGTGATTGCATTTCGTAGGCACACTTCTTGACATTTGTGTCCCAAACAACCACGGCAAGCCTCTGTCACAACAAATCGATCAATAGGACATTCATCACACGCCGCATTTAGCACCATGATCATATGCTTCTCTTCTTTTGAATTTAGCAAAAGTCGTACCCTGTCCTCTATAATATTACGTTCCTTGTAAATACAGCAGCGAAACATGGCTTTAGGCCCTGGAATAATTTTTTCTGCAATTTTCCTAGAAAAGTCTGTGCTTTTTTCCTCCATGCTCCCCCTAAAAAAACTCCCTGCGACTTCTCTATTAACAAGGTATTTGATGTACTGTACATTGCTTTCAAATCGCTTCAATCCCACCACCCCATATTATTTACTCACCTACATTTGCAACTTCAGCAATATTGGTGTAATCAGAGTTGTAACGACAACCACAAGAACAACCGCTGGAAACATATCTGGTGAAATCAGCCCTGCCTGAGAGCCTTTCTGGGCTACAATCAGGGCAACTTCCCCTCTGGATATCATACCAATACCCACAGAAAGAGCTTCTTTGTTGGTATATCCGCACAGCTTCGATCCCAATCCGCATCCCACCATCTTTGAAGTAATGGCAACCAAAAGCAATACAATAGAAAATGTTAACAAAGGTCCATTCATACCAGTTAATACCGTTTTCATTCCCACCCCTGCAAAGAAAATGGGAGTAAAAAACATATATGATGTAATCCCTACACGGGCCACAATATACTCTCGTATATCCGTTAGATTACAAAGAATTAGGCCTGCAAAATAGGCTCCTGTAATATCAGCCACCCCAAAAAACACTTCTGCACAATATGCCATAACCAAACAGAAGGACATAGCATAGATAGCAATCCGTCGTTTTCCATGGGGATGTTTCCTTTGAAAATACCTAAAAATCCTAAATACAAAAAATCCACAGATTCCGACAAAAACAAAGAATAAAAAAAGCTTGAGGAAAATGAAACCAATACTCACACCAGGCGAAGCAATTCCCATAATAATGGTAAGAGCCATGATACCTAAAATATCATCAATAACGGCCGCACCCAAAATAGATGCGCCGATTTTACCCTTCAATTTCCCCATCTCACGCAGTGCTTCCACAGAAATACTAACAGATGTGGCTGTCAAAATTACACCAATAAATCCAGCTTTCAGCAAATCCATGTGGGTAATTTCAGGAGAACCAAAAAACAGTATGTACGTTGCTGTGCCACCAAGAAACGGAACAATTACGCCAATCAAAGCAATGACAAAAGCTGCCTTTCCAGCCTTTTTCAGCTCATCAAATTCTGTGTCTAAGCCAGCTTGGAACATCAGCAAGATAACGCCAATTTCTCCAGCCTGCATCAAAAAATCAGTTTCTTGCAATAAATTCAGACATCCCGGTCCAAGTACGACCCCTACCAAAAGGGCACCAACCACTTGTGGCATATTTACTTTCTGTGACAACACGCCAAACACCTTTGTAGAAAGCAAAATTACAGCTACCGCTAATAAAAAACTATAGGACTCCATAGACAGCCCTCCTTCTGCATTTAGTATTTTTCAAACAACACTTTACTATCAACCCCAAAAATAAAATGGAAAGTCAGCTCCTGCTTCACCTTTTTTCACTTTAAGGGTATTGACTCATTTTCCACCTTACTTCAAGCCCATTAAATCATCCCTAAAAATGCGTTCATCCATAACCCTAAGGCTCTTATCAATTTTAGGGGTAAAGCCCATTAGACCAATTACCTGTTTTTCCACATCAATTCCCGGGGCAACCTCGGTCAGATAAACGCCATCTTTTCTTAATTCAAAAACTGCACGCTCTGTTATATACATAACCGGTTGCCCAGTTTTAGTAGCATATTCCCCACTAAATGTAATCTGCTCCACAGTATCAATAAGCTTCACCTCTTTACCCTCTTGGGTAATCACTAACTTCTTATCTTTGACGGTGGTTTCTAACCCCCCCGCAGTAAAAGTTCCACAGAAAAATACCTTCTTGGCATTTTGGGTAATATTAATGAAGCCTCCGCAACCTGCAATACGAGGTCCAAATTTACTTACGTTTATGTTGCCATATTGATCCGCCTGAGCCAAACCCAAAAAAGCTAAGTCTACGCCGCCACCGTCATAAAAATCAAACTGACTAGGCTGCTCCAAAACACATTCAGGGTTAATACTAGCACCAAACCTAGCCCCTCCCTGAGGTACACCCCCTACCGGGCCTGCCTCCACCGTTAGTGTCATGTAATCCCCAATACCCTCTTCATTTGCCACCATAGAGATGTATTCAGGAATGCCAATTCCCAAGTTCACCACAGAATTTTCCTTTAACTCCATGGCTGCACGCCTCCCAATAATTTTTTTTGCTGTCAGGGGCGGATTTTCCAGACAATCTAGCGGGATTTTCACTTCCCCCGTCAATGCTGGGTCATAATGAAAACCAAAGCACTGTTCGTGGTCTTCTTTGCTTGCAATTACAACTCCATCCACATAAATTCCGGGCACTTTAACGAGCTTTGGGTCTAACATCCCCTCCTTTACCATTTTTTCTACCTGAACAATAACGATACCTCCGCTGTTTTTTGTCGCTTGTGCAATAGCCGTCGCCTCCAATGGTGCTATCTCTCTCACCATTGTGATGTTACCCCCTTCATCACAATAGCTGCCACGGATAAAGCAAATTTGTATAGGAAAAGCTTTGTAAAGCAATCTTTCCTGCCCGCAAATTTCAACTAGCTCCACTAAGTCTTCGGTGGTTTTGGCATTTAATTTTCCACCACAATTTCTGGGATCCACAAAGGTATTGAGCCCCACATGGGTCAGCGTACCAATCTTGTGAGCAGCAATGTCACGGAACAGTTGAGACAGGGTTCCTTGGGGCAAGTTATACCCCTGGATTTCGTTATCCAAAACCAATTGCCCCAGCTTTGGCGCCATATTCCAATGCCCTGCAATCACCTTCTTCGTCATTCCTTTGTGAGCAAAATGATCTGCTCCACTTCCATCCCGATTTCCTTGCGCTGCTGAATAAAATAGTGTTACCCCCTCAGGCTTGCCCGACTCCAAAAAGCGTTTTTCCAGTGCCTTTGTTAAAGCCTCAGGACAACCGCTTGCAACAAAACCGCTAGTAGCAATAACATCGTTGTCCTTTACCAATGCCGCCGCTTCCTCTGCTGTCATTATTTTTACTTTTCTCATTTTTCTTCCTCCATATCTGTTGTTACTTTTTATGAGAAAAATGCACAGATGGAAAAGCTTTTCCATCTGTGCATTTTAACGGTCTTTCTTTGCTTATCTTGCGAAAGAAGGTTTTGCCTTTTCAAGGAAAGCAGCCATACCGATTTCTTTATCCTCTGTTGCGAAGCAAAGACCTACTAGATCTTTCTCCAACTCCAGACCATTTCTTAAGTCCATATCAGCACCTCTGTTTATAGCAATTTTTGCATACTTAATGCCAACAGGAGACATACGTAGGATGTTTCTCATCATTTCTTTTGCAGCATCCACCAGTTCTTCCGCTGGAACCACCTGATTTACTAACCCAAACATTCTTGCCTCATCAGCCCTAACTTGGCGCCCGGTGTAAATCATTTCTTTTGCCAAACCAGGACCGATTAATCGTGCTAATCTTTGTGTGCCGCCAAAGCAAGGCATAATACCTAATGTAACTTCTGGCTGGCCAAAAACTGCCTTTTCAGAAGCAATTCTAATATCACAGCTTAACGATAGTTCACAGCCACCACCTAATGCATAGCCGTTCACTGCTGCAATTACGGGTTTTTCCAAGGCTTCAATTTTATTGAAAGTATCCTGGGCATAGCCTGCATAGGTTCTGCCAGCTTCGCTCTTATAGGGCTTCATCTGCACAATATCTGCACCTGCCACAAAACCTCTGCCCTCACCTGTAATGACCACTCCATATACATCATTGTCCTCCGAAATCATCTGGGTGATAGCTTGCAATTCATCCAGTGTCTGACTATTTAAGGCATTTAATGCCTTAGGGCGATTCATAGTAATTAGCAAAATATGATCTTCATCCAAATCTATTTTGATATTTTCTAACTTTGCAATTAATTCTGTATATTTCATAACACAAGCCTCCTAACCGGAATACCACACTTATCCTCAACAAATGCCAACAAGCAGAAAAAGTATTAAAACAGCGACCGATAGATTTCAATGATTTCTTCTTTACTAGGGGAGCGCCTTGTATTTCCAGGGCTACCACTATCCAAAGCATCCTGAGCCATTTTGTCCATATGAGCAATGAAGTCCCCCTCGTCTATTCCAAATTCAGCTGGCGTTTGGATTTCCAACTTTCTACAAAGCTCGCCAACAGATTCTATAAAGGCCATAGCGCCTTCCTCAACTGTCATCCCTTCTTTATAGATGCCAATGATTTTTGCCAATTCACAAAATCTATCATAAGCTCCAGAAACCGCAAAACGTAAGCACTTATCCAAAAGCATTGCATTTGAAAGTCCATGGGGAACATGGTAGATTGCCCCAATGGGACGGCTCATCCCATGAATAAGAGTAACAGATGCATTGTTGAATGCAATGCCTGCTTCCAGCGCAGCAATTGCCATATTTGTTCTTGCCTCCACATTCTGTCCGTTTTTATAACATTCAAGGAGACTTTCAAAAATGCGCTTTACAGCAGAAAGTGCATATGTATCTGACATACTGAACGCCTTTGTAGAAGTATAGGCCTCAACGGCATGGCAAAGGGCATCCAACCCCGTTGCAGCCGTAATTTTCGGCGGTGCAGTCATAGTAAAGGTAGGGTCGATAATTGCCAACCTTGACATCAATACGGGTCCCTTCAGCAACATCTTGATATTTTGGCGTGTATTATTAATAATGGTAAACTGCGTCGCTTCCGAACCCGTGCCTGCCGTCGTTGGAATCGCGCAGGTCGGAGGGATAGGCTTAGAGATTACCTTACCATAATAATCGCAAATATTACCACCATTTGCCAAAACGGCTCCAATTGCCTTCATAGAATCTATGGGACTGCCACCGCCAACACCAATTAAGAAATCACATCCTTCATCACGGTAAATTTCAACACCCGCATCAATCATCGTGTCACTTGGTTCACCGTTGATTTTAGAATAAACCGAATAGTCAATTTGAACGCTGTCCAAAACATCTGTTACCTTTTTTACATTGCCAAATTGCACCATAAAGTCATCTGTAACAATAAGAGCCTTTTTACCCATCTGAGTAAGGTAGGTCTTACTCAAATCCAGAGCATTTTCGCCGGTAATGATATAATGAGGTGTAAAAAACACATTAGCCATTTTAATCTCTCCTTTTTTCTCTTCGACTTTTTTTGCGAAAAAGGATCCCTTTCCCCTAACACAGTTTCAAAAAAATCTTTTTTCGGATGTAAAAATTAAAGAGTTTTGTTATAAAATATAAAACTTTAATTGTTAATTTATCCCTCTATCCATTTTCTAACTTGTCTTTCTGATGTATAATAAAGGTATTGCACAAACAACTTAACAGCTATTTGTATAAATATCCTTTATGGAGGTGTTTCATTATGTCCCAAGATAAAATTCTAGTTGTAGATAATGAAATCGATATTATACAACTTTTGAGATTGTATCTATCTCGCGAAGGCTTTGAAGTTATCTGGACGACAGAACCTCAGAAAGCCCTTTCTATCGTGCAAGAAAACGAGCCTGACCTGGTTTTATTGGATATCGTTATGCCTCAGCTAAGTGGTATCGAGGTATGCCGGCAGATCAGAGATGTGTCCGAAGTCCCAATTCTATTTATCAGCTGTAAAGATCAAGATACTGATAAGGTTTTGGGGTTTACTATGGGCGGGGATGATTATATCACTAAGCCTTTTAGCCGAATCGAGTTAATCGCCCGGGTAAAATCCCACCTGCGTAGGAAGTATACGCAACAGCTAAAGGAGCCGTCCCTTTCCGCCCGAAATCAAATCTCATTCGACCCCTTACGAATTGATTTAAACGGTCGAACTGTCACCATAAATAACATTGAACTGAAGCTCACAGCAAAAGAATTTGACTTGCTTGTGCTGCTAACAAAGTATCCCAATCGCGTATTTACGCCTTCTCAAATTTTCAACCACCTGTGGGATACCTATGGACTAGAAGAAGATTTACGCACAGTAGGCGTACATATCAGCAATCTTAGAAAAAAACTGGAGCCTGTTCCCTCTGACATTAAGTTTATTAAAACAGTGCGAGGCATTGGCTATAAATTTGTGCCCCCCAACGGCTCCCATTTCTAACAAGCACTGAACCGTTTCTGTAAATACCAGTCTCTCATTTATAATTCAATGCAATCTCTATTTTCGTTTATCCGTTCCCTTTCCAACGGCTACCCACGCCCCAGTAGCGGCTTTGTTTTTCTGATAACTGTTGGAAAAAACATAAAAATTTCACCGATTTTATTTTTGTTCTTAGGGCAGCCCAAGTACCGTAAATTCATACACCACCTGGGCTGCATTTTTTTACTTGTTTATAAAATCACTTATATTGAACAGGAATCTGGATTTTATTTGCCTCCAGAGCCCTTCTTAATGCAACAAAAAATGCTTCAATATCAGGCACATCAATTGTTCCCAAACTACAAAGTCTAAATGTAGGCAAATCAGAAACTTTGCCAGGGTAAATCGTAAATCCACTGTCATAAAGGAAGTCATGCACCTTTGTGAAATCCCAGTTAGGATCATCAGGATATTTTACAGAAATAACAAGTTTTGATTGCATCTCACGAGGAATAATATTCTGGAAACCAAGCTCTTCCAAACCTTTATGCAAAGCTTCCCACACTCTTTGGTGTCTTGCCCATTTCCCCTCTTCGCCGACCCCCCAATATTCTTTAATCGCCTGTCGTGTAGCATAAATTGTCTGTACAGGAGGGGTAAAGTGCATTTCGCCCTTATCTTTAATGAAACTGTACTGCTGATAAAGATTTGTGTAGTAAGAACGTCTTGGATACTCTTTGGACGCATCCAAAATGGAAGTTTTACCAATTACATAGGACAAGCCCGTCATTGACATCAAGCCTTTTTGTGCAGAAGCCATTACAAAGTCTAGGTTATCTTTTTCCATGTCGATGGGAATCATTGCATATGTAGATGTGGTGTCCACAACAATTATGCAACCATATTTATGTGCTAACGCACCAATTTCTCTAATGGGGTTAAGCACGCCTGTGCCTGTTTCGTGATGACAGCAATACACAACTGCAATATCCTGATCTGCTTTTAACGCTTCCTCTGCCTTTACCAAATCGATAGGGCGGTCGATGGGGAATTTCAGGTTAATATGATCCATTCCATAGTATTCACATACCTCTGCACCGCGGCCGCTGTACGCACCATTATTCAGAATCAGAATTTTCTTTCCATCAGGCACAAGGGAACTGATTGTTGCATCAATATTAACAGTACCGGAACCTGTGAAAAGAACGGCTGTGTATTTATCCAAGTCACCATGAACGATTTTCACCAAGTCTTCTCCCATTTCTTTCATAATCTGGGCAAATTCCTTTTCTCTGGGGCAGATATCAGGTACAACCTGAGCATATTTAACTGTATCTGTTGTTGTTGCAGGGCCTGGATTTAACAGTACATTTCTTTTAACTTGTGGGTAATCCATAGTTTTTTGCCTCCCTTTCATTTCATCCATAAAAGTAGTATTATATAGTTTTTATTTTTGTGTTTTGAGGAATCACAAAGTCTGTGTTTCCAAAAAACATGAATCACAATATAATTTTTTACACTGTCACATCTATACTCTCATCCTGTTTAGGTGTAATATCCTGATTCTGTTCCTGATTGTTATCTTTGTCCTGATATTTGTCTTTGTTTTTCTCTTTATCCTTGCTCAAACCTAATCCTGCAATTACTGCCAACACTGCGATTAAAACGCAAGTGATCCCGATTACAACAAAGAGAATATTCCAGTTACCGCTTTGAATAGCAGAGCCAAAATAGATTGCTTGTACAGATGCCCCAAGGTATGCCGCACAATCAAGAATACCTGTGGCCGTTCCAGCAAAAACCCTTCCGCCTACATCCGCAGCAAATGCCCAAACAACACCATTAATTGCATAAATAAAGAAACCTGCTGTAAACAGTAATGCACTCGCACCTACGCCAGGGCCAAGTCTAGGAAAGAAAAATACAGTAATACCAGAAACCACAGCGCACAAAATAACGGCAGGCAACCTGTTGGTCGGGCAAAACTTATCTGTTGCCCAAGGAACGATTAATGTGCCAAAGCCCATACCTAAGGGAAGAAGCACTGTGCCTAAAATCCCCGCCTTTACATCCACCTGGAATACATCGTTATAATAGGTAGGAATCCATGTTAATAGGCCGTATCTGGCAATACTTGCACCGGCAATAATTAACAACCAAATATCAAATCTCCACATTTTTAATAGATGGATATAGGGATACAATTTGCCTCGTTCTTTGAGCACTTCTGTTAACTCGGCTTCCTGCTTTGCTTTCGCTTTATCCTCTTCAGCATACTCCTGCAAGCCGATGTCACTAGGCTTTTCCTTAACCAAAAAACCATAAGCAATAGCAACGATTACTACGATAATAACCGGGAAAATAAATGCTGCTCTCCAGCCCATCTTCGGCGCTATGGAGAAGGCAATTGCAACTGAAAACCAACAGGCAACCTGGCCAAAGCCAGAGAATGCATTTGCAAGCCCTGTTGCAAAGCCTCTCTTCTTACCAGGCCACCATTTGGTAATCAGTGCTACCCCCGGAGACCATGCCATAGACTGAAAATATCCATTCAATCCCCACAAAATTGCGATAACAACAAGGGAATTCTGAAAGCTGATTAAAACATTTACTGCTGCAGATAAAAATACTGCCGCTATGATGAAGCGGTTAACACCGAAAATTTCGCCTAACCTTCCATTAAATAAATGTCCCATACCATAGCTCCAAAAAAAGATTGCGGATAGAACGCCTAACTCTGCGATTGTCCACCCCATTTCATCTACCATAGCAGGGATGGACAGCCCCATATTTAATCTGCCACAATACAAGAAACAATAAAGAATAGAAAAACCCATTAATACCTTCCATGCATTGGTTCTAAATTTCTTATACTCGCTGGTGGTATAACCCAGCGCCTTTGCTTCTATTTCTAGCTGGTCCTTTTTACTCATACTTCCACCCTCCTTCAGATTATTTAATACCAACAACCCCCATTTCTTTTGTATGAAATAAAAAGTAGAGGCACCTTGAACCCATGTTTGCTCAAAGCGCCTCCACAACATCGATTCTTTTGCAGAATCTCATTTATATTTTTTTGTATACTTAAAGTGTTAATTTAATTAGATTGTTTCAATCAAGCCTGCGCCTGGTTTTTCGCCCCTTCTAAGTCTAGGCTCAATCTGACCAAAAATAATTTCTGGTACATAAGATACATCAGGAACTAAGAAGTCAGGTTTTGCAGCAGCAAGTTCTTCATATGTATTGGAACCAGATGCATATAAGCCAATTGTCCAAGCACCTGCGTTGTTACCACATTTAATACCAGGTGCTGTATCATCAATTTTAACAACTGATTCTACGGGGATGGCTTTATTTGTCATTTCCCAAGCAGACAGCATGCAATCGAATACCATAAATGGAGCAGGTCTGCCAGGTACTTTTTCAGCGTTTGTTACAACGTCGAATTTGAGACCATATTTATCTTCAAGAACTTTGTTCAAAGCCAAGGAGTCCTGTTCGTAATAGCCTGTGTCACAACCAACTAAAATACCAGCTTTTCTCAATTCATCGATACACTCAACAGCACCTTTGATAGGTCTAGCTAAGTCTTCATCAACAATGTATTTGCTCATCAAAGGTCTAAAAGTAGCCAAAACTGCATCGAAGTCTTCTTGATTCCAGTCTCTGCCGTATTTTTCTCGCCACTGGGAGCTGATTTCAGGCAGGTCAAGCAACATTCTCAGGTGAGTGGGTTTAAAATTACCCATAGGTTTTCTGATCGCTGCCCAGTCACATTCGATACCAAATTGCTGCAAAGCTTCGTAAAAAGGAACTACAGGTGCCTTACATCCTCTGAGGTCATCCAATGCCCATCTGTGTCTAAGGTCGCAAGGACCATCGCAAAATGTTCCTGCAGTGTCAAGAACCGCCAATTCGATCTTACCTGTGTATTTTCTGTTGTACATAAAATCTGCCTCCTTTTACTTGTTGAGTAGTTTTGAAATGATGTAATTTGTTTTTTAACTCAAATTAATTATAAAATAGTACTTTAAAGTTACTCCAAAGCAACTTTATAGTTTTTCACAATTTTACTTAAAGTTTTCTTAAAGTTTTGGAGCTAATTTGTGTATTTTGTCGTTTTATGTAATTCACCCCCTCGCTCCAAAGTAATGATGCTTATTTGTTTTCAAATTATTTTCTATTTTTAAAGCATTATGCCCACTAACCCCGAACCCTTAGTGAAATTGCAAACGCGTTGATGTTCTCTCCAAAAAATTGCAATAAAAA
The DNA here is from genome assembly GCA_002380805.1 of Clostridiales bacterium UBA4139. Taxonomy (GTDB): domain Bacteria; phylum Bacillota; class Clostridia; order Lachnospirales; family Anaerotignaceae; genus Chakrabartyella. The sequence continues at coordinate 49,245 of DFWH01000017.1, forward strand.
AGGACTTATAAGGATGTTTAAAATATCCTTATAAGCCCTTTTAAATATATCATCTATTAAATTTCACTCCAGTTTCTATGCCGCTTCTTCCACTTCTATGTTGGTATCTTTTTCACTGGCAAGAATCATCAACCCAATTAGGATAAAGCAAAAAAATTGCATAAGAATGAAAACAGAAACCTCACTATTATATCGTTCTATAATACCAGAGAACAAAAATTTCTGCAAAAAAGCACCAATATAGGCAAAGCAGTTTAATATACCTGCAAGTGTTGCACTATATACTCGCCCACCCCAGTCCATAGCATAAATCCAAATGATTCCGTTAATCCCGAATAAAAAGAACCCCGAACTAAAAATACCCATTCGAATAATACCGACGGATGGCATCATGGGGAATACGGAAATCATAGTTCCTGCCAAGGCAGCGCAGATCGCCACCATAATTCCTTTGTTTTTTCCAAATTTTCTGCCTGTGAAATAGGTAATCCCCAATGTGCCGATTGCCATGCCCAAAGGCAAGACTACATCAGTAAACCATTCTGCCTTGGCATATGGTATAATGCCCACCGCCATATAATACTTTGGAATACACTCCAACGTACCATAACGACAGATGCTTGAAAAAAAGGCCACCATACACCAACACCAAATTTTTTTATTTTTTAAGAAAAATAAAATTGGACTCTTTTGCTTCTGCTGAATTTCCTCTCTCAAATACTTCTCTCTTGATGCAATCAGCAGATCATCTTCCTCATAAGGGGAAAGCCCAAACCGCTCCGGCTTTTCAACTGCTCGTACAAAAAAAATCAAAATTATCACGCAAGGTACAAAAATTCCTAGGAATTCCAGCGTACTGAATGCTCCATTTTCTTGAACAAATGTTATTCGAGGTAGAAAAAAAGCAGGAATGTGGGCAATACCCGAAAAAAAGTTCACGATGCCACCGCTCAGCGGGCGTTCTTTGCTTTTCCACCAATTTGCCACTAACTGAATTCCATTGACCCATATCATGGATTGAAAAACCCCATTAATAACAATCAACAACAATAATAATTGCTGCGAGTCATGATTGCCCATCATACCCACATTGGCCAATAAGGATACAACAGCACCCACAGTAGCTAGTACGACAGGCTGACGAACAGCATCTGCAAACCTACCCATAAAGAAACTACCAACAGCATAAGAAAGAAATGTTACGCTATGGACATATATGGGAAAGTCCGGAGAATAGAAATGGCTATTTTGACCTTCTTCCACGAAGTAAGTGATAAAAAACCTTCCGTAATAGACCATTATGTATAGCACACCGAACGTAAGCAATGCTGTCCATTTTTCCGTTTGAAACTGCCGTTTTAACCCCTTATTTCTATTATACATAAGCTTCTTCTCCCCGAAGCCATTTTGCAGCATATTTTTGGGATTCTCAGCTGCATTCAGGCGTTTTCTTATGCTTTGCTGTTTACATTTCTTTTTTCTTAGACTATCATAAAAATGAAGCCTATGCAATCTCAGATTAAGGAGGTTATTCATTATGTCGTTATTAACACCATTGAGATATATGATTCTTTCAGCCGCTGTTACCACATTGATTTTCGGGGTTATTTATCTTTTTTCATCCCGCGGAGAACAGGCCTCTTCCATGCGCACTTGGGGAATTTGTTGGATTTTATATTCATTCTCCTTCATTGTGGATATCACCCACATGGGCACACCGGAAATTTCATATGTATTCATACTTCTAAAGCAGTTAGTCTCCTTAGCAGCAGCATTTTTATTTCTTCAAGGAGCATATCGATTTTTCCATCTTGAATTCCCTTCTATTTTTATGATTTTGTCCTTATTTTCCCTCATAACCATTTTGGCGGGGTTTGCCCTCAATGAGGTTTATGAGCTATTTCTAATACCAAATGTATTGTTGAACACCTTTTTACTTTCGTGGGCCGGGTGCATTTTTTATCTGTATACCTGGACTCAAAATATTCCAGAAAAATTTCTTCTTTGTTTTTTAATTATCCTTTGGGGTGTTTATAGCAATAACTTCGCTTTTCTCCTACCGGAGCTAACCTTATCCATTTTAAATTACCTAGGTAGCCTTTTAATTTTAAATGTTACCATAGTCTATCTTTTAATTATCTATTACAAAAAAATATATTATCTCTTAAACAAGCAACAACTTCGGTTTAGAATGCTCGTTGAAAATGCTACCGAGCACATTTTTCTATATGATTACAAAAAATATTGCTTTGAATATATCAGCCCCTCTGCAGAAAAAATCTTTGGCTTTACCGCCTCAGAACTGAAGAGGGATACTTCTAAATTTTTAAAGTACATCAAAAGTGTAGATCAAGAAAGACTTTGGCCTATTCTTGAAAGTCCACCTTCCCAATCATCAATGGACACTTTTCAGGTAATCCGTGATGATACAGAGCCTATCTGGTGTGAAATTCACTATTCTCCCATCACCGATGACAACGGCGTAGTTACCTCTTTAGAATGGATTCTTCGCGATATCACGCCTAGAAAAAAAATTGAAGCTGAACTAAAGGATGCCGAAAACATAAAGCGCGAGCTTTTGGAGGATATTTCTCACGAAATTAAGACACCAGTTACTTTGATTATGGGTTATACCGAAGCCATACTAAACAAAAGTATCCCTGAAGCTTCCGTAAACTCTTACATAAGAAACATTTACTCAAAAACGGAGTTGTTAAACACCTTGCTAAATGATTTCATGCAGGCTTCCGTTCTTACTTCCCAGTCCATGGAATTCCGCTTTTATGAGGTAAATGCGAAGGAATTTATCGAAAATATCCTGACCCAGTGCGAAAACCAAATCGTTAATTCAGAAATGTTCTTTTGTTGCGAAAATAAAATTCCTGATAACATTTTTCTTGTAATTGATGTTTCTCGCATCGAGCAAGTTTTCTCCAACCTCATCACCAACGCAAAGCGCTATGCTGGCAAAGGCTCAACAATCACTATTTCTGCCACTATGTTGGAAACAATCACTCCAATAGAAGCACGTGACAGTGCTGAGATGGTACCCCTGGGGGAAATTTTAATAAAAGTTATGGATAACGGAAAAGGCTTTGATAAACAGGATATCCCCCTTCTATTCCATCGAAAATATCAGGGTTCTAACCATAATGCAAAAGGCTCTGGACTAGGTCTATATATTTCCAAACAAATCATTACCCAACATTCCGGAAGAATTTGGGCAAATAACGAGCCTCCAAATGGCGCCGCCTTTTACTTTACCCTCCCTTTTTATCAGGAGGATTATGACTCGCTAATATAGCACTTTAGCTATGATTTTCACTGCTTCTTTACCCAAAATCAAAAAATCCAAGTCATAACAAAGGGCTTATCCCACCTTAAAAGTTATCCTATTTACTTCTATAAAAATAGACCTTAGGAGTCAGTTTTTTCGCTCCCAAGGTCTAAATACTTTATTAACTATTCAATTCATCAAAAATTTCTTTCACAGTGGAAATTTTATCCACACGCCATACATTTTCACCACAGAAAAGCAGAGAATCTTCCCTTTCCCCCAGTGCGGCTTGCATAAGGGCACGAGAAATACAGTAATGTGTTGTTGCTGGATTACAGGTTTCAATGCAACCAAAGCATTTATCTACCGGTAGACGGCTTGCTTCTCTATCCTTAGTAAAACTATTTCGAATAGCCCTACCTGGCAATCCAACGGGGCTTTTTACAATCATAACATCGTCTTTTTTAGCTTCAATATAAGCATTTTTGTAAGCGTCATCCGCATCACATTCTTCTGTGGCTACAAAGCGAGTTGCCATTTGCACACCACTACAACCTAAACTTAAATAATGATCAATATCAGCTCTGTCATAAACACCTCCGGCAAAAAACACAGGAATGTGGCCATACTTTTCTTCAAAGCTATTCACGTATTCAACTATTTTTACGACCTCTTGATTGAATTCTTCATTAGTCAGATTTTGCGCTTCCTCTGCGGTAAAACCTAAATGGCCACCAGCTTTCGGACCCTCAATAACCAGAAAGTCAGCAACTCGTCCAAATTTTTTATCCCATCTCTTAAACATCAACTGGGTAGCTCTCAAGGATGAAACAATTGGCGCAAATTTTACTTTTGTGTCTTTAAGCAATTCTGGCAGTTCTAATGGCAATCCTGCCCCTGAAATAATTACATCAGCACCACTTTCAACACAGCATTGCACATACTGGTCATAATTTGTGCAAACACGCATTATGTTTACACCAATTACACCATCATTACTTGCCTCTTTCGCCTTTTTTATATTATCTGCCAAAGCCTCAAGGTTAGCTTTTAAAGGCTCTTTTGCAAAATTCTCTTTCAAAAATCCGGGTTGTGCCGCTGATATTACACCTACTCCACCCTGTGCAGCAACCGCTCCAGCTAAACGCCAAAGGCTTATACCTATACCCATTCCGCCTTGTATAATCGGCACTTTTATTTCTAAATCACCGATACGTACTCCTTTGAGTTTATTCATTGTACACCTCGTTTGTTTTATTTATTTAAAGTTAGTCTGTAAATATGATAATATATATCAAATTCTCTGTCAACAAAAACCACATAGCCAGACTCATCCACAGCAGCACATTTTTTTATTTAATAAATATCAAACGCAGGAGTTTATCTCGAAAATACTTAATTCAAAGCTTTCTTAGCAAAACTTCATCTGCCTCGAAAGACTTCAATCCCCCAATTTTCAATGTTATTTTTAAAAAATATGTTATATTCATTAGAAAAATCTATACCCCAGGATGCTCATGATTTGATTTCCAGTACTTAAATTTTCTATCAATTGAAACATAATATCAGTTAAATCATTTCACCTGATTTCTTCAAAATCACATTTGATAAATAGCAGTATCCGGTAATTTTGTTAACCATTCACCCTGAGTATTTTAGCCACCCCAGCTACTTCGCCATCCCCGATAAATGGCATAATTGAGATTGCCTAGGATTCTCAATACAAAAAGCACACATAAGTGTGCTTCATTTTTTACTTATAAATTCCTATCTGACCAAAGTCATAAATTTTATCAAACTCCGGATTGTTAGAAATAAAATGAATAAGCACCGGTGTCTCATCAAGCTCAGGCCTATTCATAAATAAAAACCTATCAGCTTGGCGTAATGCCTGTAATGCCGTGGGCATCTCATTATAAAAAATTTTATTTCTAATAGGAGAAATCCCTTTTATATCAAAGTCATCCACAATAACGGAACCGACTAACGCAAGTCCCTCCTGCCATTTTTCCCATACAATTCTCACTTCGTCTCTTATTTTTGTAGTTTGATCTTCTGCATAATTTTCTGCTATAAATACAAATAGCTCCGCTGTCATATCTGAATGGGTTATCGTATATTTCCTTTTCAAAATAGGTTCATATGGAGTTACCTCATCCCTATATTGAGCAAAGACTTTCTCCGGACTCAGCACTTTCATTTTAAAACCACCTCTCTTCCAATTACTAAAAGTTTATTCCATGATTTTAAAAATGTGTCTTCCTTGATGATGTGTTTGGCTCCAAAAAATAAAACAGCCTTTAAATGTTATATTAAAGGCCTAACTTAACAAAGGTGATTTTTGCCGAACTGCAAAAATCACCTTTGTCTTATTCTATTTTTATGTACTTCTCCTTGATTGTAGAACGGACAATCAACCCATATTGATTAGGACTCTAATTGGCAACAATCATATTCAAATTAATATATTGCATACCCTAAAATCAAATAGCCAATGGCAGAAATTATACCGGCGATTAGACCAAAAGGAATTTGAGTAATCGCATGCCTAAAGTTATCACATCCGGTAGATGCGGAAGTTAATATAGTTGCATCCGAATAGAAACAACAATGGCTCCCCCAAACACCTGCAGCGGCAACTGCACCAATGGTCACACCAATATCTCCGCCTAATGCAAGGGTAATCGGTGCAACAATAGGAATTGCGATGATATACATCCCCCAGTTAATCCCCATAATAAATTCAGTAGCTGCAAAAATCAAGAAAACGGTTACAGGCAATAATGGTAGTGTAATATTCTCAACAGCTACATTAATAACATAACTAATAAAGCCAACTTGCTCACTTGCATCTGCAAAACAGAAAGCAAGTATCATAAGCAATATCGGTAGAAGCATGTTCTTCAATCCCTGAATAACTGCTTCTGCATACTCTTCGGGGTCCATACCTTGAGCGACAAAGAACACAAAGCCCAAAAAGATCGCTAATATTACACCAATTTGCATATTAAAATCAAATAAGCAAACACCCGCGATTAAAATAATGATAGGTACGAAGAAATTACGGAGTTTCGGATTTTCAGGAACTTCCCTTTCTTCACCTGCACGAATGTCAATTTTTTCTGATCCCGGAGGTGCCAATGGTCCACCTGCGGCTACTCTTTCATAAGCCGCTTTCATTGGTCCAAACTTAGGAATTACCCCTGACACCACAAGTACCATTACAATAAGAGTAGAAATTGCATAAAAGTTAAAAGGTAAAGTCTTTACATAAGTTGCAAGCTGCTGGCCTTCTTCAGCCAATCCATTCGCAACCATAAGCCCGCCTATAAATACTGCCCAGGTTGAAATAGGATTCAAAACAGAAACCGGTGCCGCAGTTGTATCAATTACGTAGGCAGTCATTTCTCTGGGAATCCTATGTCTGTCTGTTACAGGTGTCATAGCAATACCAGAGGTCAAAGAACTTAAATAGTCGTCCATTGAGAAGAGTGCCGAACACAGCATTGTGCCAAATAATGATGATTTTTCTGTTTTTGCTTTTGAAGCAACAAAGTTACCAAAAGCAAATCCACCGCCGTTTTTTTCAATAACAGCAACGAGACTGCCCATTAAACCACAAACAATGATAAGAAAAGCAATATCCTCATCCATCATGGTATTGGTAGCAATCTCTGCAAAGGCAACAAGAAAATCTAGTTTGTATACCATAATACAGCACAAAATCACTGCTAATGTGAGGCCTTCTACTATTCTTTTGGTTTTAAAGATAAAAATGATCAAGAATGCTGCTGGAATAACAGAAAGTACCCCGAATTGAGAGGGATCGTCGGGTACTAACATCCCTATAACAAAAAATGCAGAAAACAAAATTCCATAAATAATTAAATTTTGCCTAATTTGGTCTTTTTTCGTTAACTCTTTTATTTTTTCCATAGACCGAACCCCTTTTTTGTAATTGAGGCTTTCTGTAAACTACAATTCATTGTCTTTTTGTCCAAATCATGTTCGAAATGTGTTAAAAACCCTGGCTGATATCGACAGTGGCTAAAATCTGGGAGGGAAGAGACAATTTTGCCAAAAGGCATATACTCGCCGAACAACAAAGTATCTACAAAATTGACCTGTTAATCCATACTTTAGCCCACTGTCAAAACTACCTAAATTTATCCACCAGTAAACGGTTTTTGCCGATTTACTGTATCGATTTTGTCTAAAAAAACTGCAAAAGGAGTTTTGAAAAGCCCCACTATTATTTTGCAATTTTAACAAATACAAACAACAAAAAACTTATGTTCACAAGATAATTCTGGTTTAGCCATGTTATTATGCCATTATAAATTGGCAACACTCTTAATCTTTAAAGACTTCATCTGCAACAACAGGCTTTACATCAAGAGGCATAGCAATACGAGAAACGTTAACTAAATGAAGGTAGTCTACGTTTGCGGACAGAATGTTATTTCCCCAAGTGCCACAGCCCTCGGATACTGCTGGTGATAAACCATTTGTAGCAGGACCCCATGCATCTGGTGTGGGCTGATTTACCAACAAACGAGCCACAGGAATTCTCTCCCCTGCATATCTAATATGTTCCTGATTGTTGGTGAGAATACCACCGGTATGTCCAACACCGCCAGCCTCCACCATGTTTCTTACTGCCATGTCAACCGCTTCTTCAAAGGTTTCATAGGCCTTCATGACAACAATAGGCCCCATAATTTCCTTACCTAAAATATCATCTTTGCCTACGCCATCAATTCTAAGGGCAATTACCTCAGTTTCAGCTGGAAGGTCAAAGCCAGCAGCCTTAGCAATTACAGACGCATCTTTACCAACCAATTCACTATCAATTTTTCCGTCATGGAACAGCGCTGCACGGAATTTTTCCACATCCGTAGCATCTTCATAAACAACCATGCCTACGTTTCTTAATTCATCAAATAATCTCGCTTCTGTCTCCTGAGGGTAAAGCAGAAGATTGTCGCCATCGCAAAGAATACCATTATCACTACCAACAGCTACTAATGTGATTTTAGCAGCCTCTGTGAGGTCATAGTCTCTATCTAAAATTACAGGTGGATTACCAGGACCCACACCATAAGCAGGTGTTCCGCTGGAGTATGCAGCCTTTGTTAATCCGGGGCCACCTGTTGCAAGAACCAAGTCGCATTTTTCCATTAATTCAACAGATTTTTCAATTGTAGCACCTGAAACCACCTGAATTAAGTCTGCAGGTGCATTCTTTTCAATCAAAGCCTGACGAATTAAATTGATTGTATCAGTTGTTGTTTTTTCCGCACGAGGAGCCGGGGAAATAATGATCGCATTTTTACCTTTGATCGCGTGCATAAAGTTGCCCAAGGGTGTAACGGTGGGGTTAGTTGCTGGTGTAATCGCACCAATAACACCTACGGGATGAGCCACCTCAATAATACCCTCTTCCGGGATTTCATTGATAATACCAACGGATTTCTTATTCTTTAAGTAATCATAGAAAACAGCAGCTGTGTCTGTGTTTTTTGCAATTTTATGTTCAAACTTACCTAAACCCGTTTCCTCGACTGCAAGCTTAGCCAGAGGCACAGCGTTGTCATAAATAATTTTGGCACTTGCATAAACCAATTCATCAACCTGTTCCTGGGTATAGTCCTTTATCTGCTCCAACGCTTTTCTTGCGTTATCAATCTTTTCTTGGATCGTCATGTTCATCCTCCTTTTTCATTCCATCATTTAACCAGCCTCTATGGTCTTCTCATTACCACAATAATGGGAACCAGAGAAATTAGTTAAATCGAAATAACAAAATAAAATTATGTTATCTTCCTCTCATGGAAATGCTCATTTCCATGAGAGGGAAAATTCTGGTCAATTAGACTTTATACTTTTTATAAAGATGCTCTTGTGTCTGCCAAAGCAGCATCCATACGTTCGAGAACCTGCGCAACCTGTTCTTCTGTAATAACAGCTGCCGGTTCAAAACGAACACATTTAGCATTTACTAATGTACCGGCTGTGATTACTTTACGCGCAAACATGCCTTTTGCAACCTCGTAACCAATTTCAGATGTTTTGAATTCAACTGCTAGCATTAAGCCAATACCACGTACATCATCAATCAAATCAGAATATTTAACTTTTAATTCGTCAAGGCCAACTTTGAACAATTCGCCTTTTCTTGCGCATTCGCCTGGAATGTCATTGTCAATCATGTATTTGATTGTTGCCAAAGCTGCGGAACAACAAACAGGGTTGCCGCCGAATGTAGGGGAGCCAAGAAGCCAAGGATTGTCAATCAAATCCTGTGTCCACATGTGAGGACGGCAAATCAAACCTGTGATTGGCATAACACCGCCACCAAATGCTTTACCAAAAGTCATAATATCAGGAACAACGCCTTCACCTTCACATCTCCACATGTTACCTGTACGACCCATACCTGTTTGGATTTCATCAAAGATCAAAGCAACATTATATTCATCACAAATTTCTCTAAGCTCTTTTAAGTATCCCGCTGGTGGAATGATAATACCCGCTTCACCCTGAACTGGTTCTACGATAAATGCAGCAACTTTTTCGCCAACAGCGATTAAATTTTTGATTGCTTTTCTTGCATCTTCCGCATTACCATATTCAACGTGAACAACCTGCTGTACCATCGGTGTATATGGTGTACGATATGTACCTTTACCGCCCATAGAAACTGCGCCCATAGATTTGCCGTGGAAGGCATTTACAGTGGAAACATACCAGCGACCCCCTGTTGCAACTCTTGCTAATTTCAGTGCCATTTCATTTGCCTCTGCTCCACCATTTGTAAAGAAGCAATACTGCAAATCCCCTGGTGTAATTTCAGCAACAGCTTTTGCAAGATAGCCACGAAGAGGATCTAACAATTCCTGAGAATGTAGTGCCTGGTGGTTCAACTGTGCCTTTACTGTGTCTACGATATATTCATTTCTATGTCCACAAGTATAAATACCGAAACCACCTAAACAATCGATAAAATCTTCGCCATATAAACTTACAACACTGCTATCATGATCTTGCCACTCTAACATAGCAGAATTTGTGGATACAGATTTACGATATTTTAACCAACCGGGGCTTACATAGTTATCAAAGTGGTGCATTGTTTCCTTCGTCATTAACTCTTTGTCTGCATTATCAATTTCGTCTGAATGGATATAGCCTAAGATTCTTTCCAAATATTTGCTTGTTTCCTCAAATTTCATATGTATTCCTCCCTAGTTATCATACTAAAAGTCACCTAAATACCTTCGACATCTTCTTTGTGTAAAGCAGTTCCTTACACGCCGATCCTATAAATGTTCTTATCCCTCCACTCTTTTCATCATAGACAAGATAAACGGTACTTTCTCTCTGGGATTATCACCTCAATTTGATTTAAATGCGAATAAAATTACACCCCGTAGAAGATTACTATATTTCGCTTTATAATCCTCCGTTTTATTTGAACTCGCTGCAACCATTCTTAAGGATTTACAACGACTCACAAATACCATGCTTTAGCTAGTACTACCCTACGCCTCTTTTATCATCCGAAATAATTGCACTCTATTTTTAATGCCCAGTTTGCGGTATATATTTAATACATGTTTTTTTAACGTGTTGTTGGCAATTGCACTTTGGTCGCAGATTTCCTCATTGCTATAACCGCCCATTAGCAATTCCAAAATGGAGCTTTCTCTTTTTGTCAACCCAAACAACTCGATTGCATCTTGTATGGATATTTTATCACCATACTTTGTTGCACTTTCTTGCTCCTTATAGATTCTATAAGCCAAGTGATCTTTTAAAAGTTGCATTTTAAACACATCTATGTACTTAAAATCTTCCTTTTCTTTATTTCTGTAAAATGTTATTACGCCCAGAAAACGCTCGTCATATCCTAATATCAGTTGTAGCGAATAGTGCCAATCATTCACTTCATATACATTTTTATAATACTCAGTTTCAATTCTTTTTTCGTCAGAAATAATGTCTGATTCACGATAGACCATACTTTTTCCCGTTCCCAATATGCCTTGACTATAATCAATGGATTCATATACTCGAGAAAAGTCCAGAGAACTATTGTTATTGTAGGAAACACGGGATACCAGAGAAGTACTTCCATCCCCTTTGGAAAGATGAAAATCTGCACTGTCAAAGTCCATAATCATCTTTAATTGCTCCAGCAACTCTTTCCTCATAGCTAGGAAATCACCATTGGTATGTATTTTATAAACAATACTATTTAAAATCATAAAGTCATTATTATCAATCGTATTCAGAATAACCCATCCTTTCAAATTTCGATTCCAGCAGCTTATCAAAAACCAATAATTTCAGCTTCGAAAAAATCATCCTCCAATTTATCGACCACTGCCCTCAATATTTTCCGGCAATTTGTTTCTTATAAGTAAACTTATTTATTGATATTTTTGGGATATAAATGAGTAGTTTTTCAAGAAAATAATTGTAAAATATTTAACGAATTTATATCAAAAAACGACTAATTTATGTTATATTAATAAGAATTTAATTCTTCGCACGTCAAAATAATACCTTTTTGCACTATTTATTAACTCTTCTTTGTTTGGTTATTATACTATATATACAATAAAGTGGCAATAATCTGAAAATGCTATTTTTCTACTCCTTTAATACCATTTTACATTTTTTTATACTACTTTTCATTGATAATTGTCTTTTCAAAGTATTTTATCGTTGTTTATATTTTCGTTAAAGTAAAATTTAAGCCAATTATGAATCAATCTGAAAGCATTTTCGGACAAAATAACTTTAAAATAGGCAGAACCAAAAACGCTTGTCCTGTGCTTTGGCGCAAACATACTTTTTTTATAAACCCTCGCAACTGATGTAGATATTTCCCATGTTCTTTTCTAATTTAAAATCAAATAAAAGAATGCTCTAGCTAAAAAATCACCTCTTTCTTAGTTTAATTGGCAAGTAAAAACTGTAACGCACCCCACGAAATGCTTTATGTTTGACAACATTGGCATCTTTTAATCAAAGTTCAAAATCAAACTGGAGAATACGGCTAAGCTTCATAAAAAAAATTTCTTTTCTGAAGTATAAATTATAGAACGAAAAGAAATCCTTATTAATGTCCGACAACCCCACCAAAATTTGAGTAAGTAAGCCAAAATAAGTAGATGTTCCAACGCCTCCCTAACAGTATTGATAATAAACTTATTCTTTTAAATATCATCTTAACTACTGTTCAAAAGGGAACAGCATAAATATTTTTTGATCTTCTCTTTACAGAAAGCTATTGCACAAACCTAACGAGATAAACAGCTTTAATGTCATTTATATTTCAAAAACCAATCATACCTCGCCTACAATTAACTAGAAATGATTCAACTATGATGCAAATTAGAAACTACTCTGACGCATTTTCATATTAAAATAAATAAAAAATAAACCTTAAATATCAGGAGGACATTATGAAAAATATGGTTGTATCATTACTTGCTATCCTTTGTTTGAGTTTATCTCTTGCTGGCTGTGGAGAAACAAAAGTCAACACCCAGAATCAGGATCAGCAAACGCCACCCGCTAATTATACAGGGGAAATTAAAGGTTAAATTTCTAATATCATTAATTTTTTGGAGATGACAATCCCTTGGATATCATCTCCATATTTATTTGTAAATAATTTTTAATTGAATATTGATTCATAGTTAACTATAATTATGATGAAATTATTATAAAAAGTAAGGAGCCTTTGAATTGAATATTTTAATAGTTGAGGATGAACGGCCCATATCTAACTTGATAAAAATAAATTTATCTGATTCTGGATATATCTGCACCTGTGCATTTGATGGAGAAGAAGCAGCTAATCTAATTGAAAAAAATAAATACGATTTGATATTACTTGACGTTATGCTGCCTAAAATAAATGGATTTGAGTTGATTGAATATATTCAATCTTTTGATACTCCAGTCATCTTTTTAACAGCAAAATCTGATGTAAAAGATAAGGTAAAAGGATTAAAGCTGGGGGCCGATGATTACATTACTAAGCCATTTGAAATCATTGAGCTTTTGGTACGAGTGGAAACGGTCCTTCGTCGATATCATAAAAATGAAGAACAGATACAAGTTTTAGATGTAAATATAGATACACTTTCAAGAGTAGTCAAAAAAAATAACGAGATTGTTAGCCTCACAGTAAAGGAGTATGAGATTCTTCTGCTGTTTGTTCGAAATAAAAATATCGCCCTGTTCCGTGATCGCATCTATGAAAGGGTTTGGGGTGATGATTATATGGGGGACTCCCGAACCGTAGACCTTCATGTACAGAGGATGAGAAAGAAACTTGGATGGGAAGAAAAGATTGTTCCTGTCTATAAAATTGGATATCGTTTGGAGATATAATATGAAGTTTTTTTGGAAGGTTTTTTTAAGTATAATTCTAATAACAGTTCTTTTTTTCAGTATAGGTGTTTATTATATCATTCATTCAAGCTTTAAATATTCCCTAAGCAGAGAAGTCACTGCTGCATATGAAGAAAATGATATTATTCTTTATACACTTACGAATGAAATGCAGAGTAATTCAACGGAGTCCCCTCTTTCCAAAAATGAGGAAATCATTTCTAATGAACAGTGGGTTATGGGTATTGCAAATTCAGTTATTATTAGCAATTCAAAAGGAATCGTACCCTTCCGCATAAGTAATAGCAGTTATAACAGTTTATATGAAAGTAAATGGGCTGACATTGATAATACTATCCTAAAAAAACTGCCCAATGATGCCAGGGGATATGAAATAACTTTTGCTAACGAAGAATATTACATTCATACCGCAGCACCAATAATTTTACAGGGCGAAAAAATGTACGTTGAAACCTGTCGGAATATCACCCCTTTATTTAAAAACAGAGACATGCAATATCAAATTTGTTTTTACCTTATGTTAATAATGATAGTATTTGGCGCAATAATTATATTTGCAGTTACCTCTTGGCTGACTGGACCTATTCGTAAATTATCTAGCGCAACAAAGCGATTTGCTGAAGGTGAATTTCACCAAAGAGTAACAATAAAAGGAAACGATGAACTCGCCATGCTATCCCAAGATTTTAACATGATGGCAGAAAACCTGGAGGAAACAGTAGATGAGCTCAAAGAGGCCGCTAGAAGGCAAGAAACATTTGTAAATAACTTTACTCATGAGCTAAAAACCCCCCTTACCTCAATCATTGGCTACGCCGATATGATTCGCTCTAAAAAAATGAACCCAGATTTAATTGTAGAATCGGCAAATTATATTTTCCAAGAAGGGAAGCGCTTAGAAGCCCTTTCATTAAAGCTAATGAATATTATTATTCTTAAAAATCAGACTTTTGAGTTTCAAAATGTAAACGCCACAGATCTTTTTGAATCAATTGAAGGTGCATATCGTCCTATCTTTAATAAAGTGAATATAGAGTTCACAGTGTCGTATGAGGATGCTGTAATAAGCATTGAGCCTGATCTCATAAAAACTGTCTGCGTTAACCTTTTAGATAATTCAATAAAGTCAATTGCGGAAAATGGTAGAATATCTTTAATTGGGAAAAAATCAGATAATGGTTACTCCATATCCATTTATGACAACGGAAGAGGCATGGAGGCATCAGAGATTACTAAGATTACCGAGGCTTTTTATATGATAGACAAGTCAAGAGCAAGGGAGCAAGGTGGTGCAGGTTTAGGGCTTTCAATTTGCGCTGAAATTTTAAAGTTGCATGGCGGAACGCTTACATTTAAAAGTACACCCCAGAAAGGAACATGTGCAACTTTTGATTTGAAAGGAGGGAATGGTACTTGACAAAGCTATATAAATCAATTCCTCTGTTAGTATCCATTATTTTGTTAATTTCAGCATTGTTCTTCCCCTCTTTTCTATTTAAACAATATGATAAAAAACTTATAGGGAAGGTTTACACAGAAAATTTCACTGGTATTTCTTCTACACAAACTAGCAACTTAGACACCCAAAGCAGGCTTGAACTGATTTGCAGATATGGGGAATTTGAAAATGTCATTTTAACAAATAAGAATGAAGATAAACCCTCAATGGAAAATATTGATTTAAGCATTACTTTGCAAGAAATAGAAAAAATGCAAAGCATGGGCGCATTCCCTGATATAGAATTAAACGAAGATAATTTGATTTTAACCAACACTACAACCCAGACCTATTCAGATTTATCCACTCAAGGAAAATATGTTAAGACAAGTTATCTAGCTATCTCCAACGAGGATATAACCATTTATATTTTAAAAGACAAGGAAACAAATATAATTTATCAATATGAAATATCAAGTAGCGCATCACTCGGCGATTATAGCGTCGCCCTCCTTGCAAAAAATCTGTCAGACTATTGGGGTGTAAAACTGATTAACCTCTCATTTGTTGGTGAATATCCTATGAAATTTGCAACTGAAAATCATAATATAAGATACAGCATCTTTAAAAACCAAAATCAACTGTTGGTATCAATAAATTAGCAAATTTTTAGTTTCTAAAAAATCCTTTTGTACCTTTAACAAGAGGTTTTTTTTTATGAAATAGCTTCGATGCAAAACTAATTTATATAAGATACCAGGGCAACTTATGATTTATATAGAGTTATTTATAGCTTTAGTGAAAACACTACCCTTACAAAAACATACCATGACTCATACTGCGAATGAGGGAATTGTACTTACCCTTGACAGCTGGGAAAGCAATTTAACAATAACCGGACATTTTATTGTAATTTATGATTACAACGAAAAAGTTTTCTGCTTGTATATCACCATCGGCGAACCAGTATTCATCTTAAATTAAGGGGAATTTTCTTTATACTAATCGTTTAAAATCATAATTTGTTCTTTTTATCTAAAAGGATTCACATATAAATGGAATAGTAAAAATTATTTCTACAAAATCAAAAGTGTATAAGATAACCCTGCCGAAATTAAATCGGCAGGGTTATCCCTTTGTTTCTCAAATGATACAGTTCTATATATCTAATAAATAGATTCCTCTGCAGAGGCCATATCTTTTCATTGATTAATTTTTGAATGAGTCCAACTATCCATATCCCGTAAAAATAATTCATCCACTTTATCCAATTATACTTCCTCAAGATATTCTTCCAGAGTAATACCCTTTTCTTTTATTATTTTTGCCACCTCTTTTCCAACATATCTATAATGCCATGGCTCATAACCGATACCTGTTATATGACTTTTGTCATATGGATATCGAAGTATAAAGCCATAATCATAACAATTTTTCATAAGCCATTTCTGTACTGCTGTGTCTCCCTGACTTTCATCAAGAACCTGATAGGAGGAAGAAACAATATCAACAGCAAGACCCAGCTGATGCTCACTTGTACCGGGAATTGCCACCCACTTTGCTGCCTCAATTTCAGCCTGTTCATCAGAAAATCCCCTCTTTTTTACATCAGCGATCTTATTTTCGAAAAGTTTTTTTTGTTTTTCTTGCGTTCTGTATCCTGAGCAAACTATGGGAGAAAAGCCGGCTTTTCTAGCATCATCCATCATACTTTGTAGATCTTTCAAAATACGCAAATCTATTAAATGGCCATTTTTTATTTGCACCAAATCAACTTCAAAATCTTCAGGAAGCGCATTCCATGGGTTAACAAGAATTAACTTCCAGCTTGGTTCATCAGTTGCATTCAACGTATTAATTATTGCAGTTGGTTCTAATGCTTGCATTTTTTCAATCTCAGATTGATAAACATCACCATTATTATTCGAGGCAATTATTCTCTGTACATGATAAAATGTCAAACTACCAAATACCATAACAAAAAGAAATAATAGTGTGATTTTTCTTGCGTATCTTCTACGCCTTTTATGTCTTCTTGGTTTTGATCTTTTATGCTTCCTTGCTTTTAAATCTTTTCTTTGCTCTCTGGTTTCTATCATATTCTTTAAAATCCTTTTCTTTAAGATGTTCAAAGAATATACCATTGGTGTATCGTAAAGGTATCTTTTTTGCATCATTTTTGCATATGCTTTGAAAAGCTTTACTAAAAATCGTTGCACTACCTTCCTAGATAAAACTTTGTTACAACTAAGTAATTCATATTGATATTCAATCTTTTACTCATTTTAGCCATTATCCAAAACCAATCTACGGTTTAAAATCTTTTATATAAAATAAAAGAAGCAGCCTAACTTTTCTTGGCTGCCTCCTCCTCTATTAAACTTCACTTAGCAATACTTTTAAGAAGTGATGCTATACAATATTTAAAACACTTGCGTAGGATACATGGTGGCATCCCCATAACACTTATAATGACCGAAGATAACTTATATTTCAAAGTTGCTTTAATCTATTTTCTCAGACTAACCACTCAAAAACTACCAAGTTATTTTTCTTCATCTAACTGTAAAATACCTGTATGCACACCTCTTAATTGTGGTGTTATGACTTGATCCACATGCATATGCCCGAAGAACCATTTTTTGAACTTGGATGATTTTGCGGCTATGTGGTACCACTCTTCAAGCTGTGCGGGAAAAGTGTAATCCTCGTCAATTTGTTTAAATCGTGGGATAGACTCTCTGGCAAACAAAGGTGTTTCGTGAGTAATTATATAGTCGATTTCGTTGTAATGCTCGACCAATTGTTTTCTGCCATACTCAATTTCCTCAGGAGTGGGCTCCTCTTCTTTCCACCAGCTTATGCCCTCCTCACGTCTATCTTTATCAATAGAGCGTGCACCGCCAAAGGTGAAAAATTTACTTCCGTTGATAGAATAAATCTCACCACGCATTAAATGATACACTCGCTCTCCAACGCGGTGTACCTTTCCTCCATTCCACTGGCAAACCTCCATGCTATTTAACAAAGCATGATTTTCATGGTTACCATCAATAAATACAATAATGCCAGGAAAAATTTGCTCTAATGTTTTAATCCCATAAGAAAAATCATCATCCCAAACATAACCCGCATCTCCAGCAATCATTAAAATATCTTGTTTTTTTAATTCTTCTTTTTCAGCAAGGGTAAACAAAGGCAAAAACGTTCCATGTTTATCCCCCGTAATAAAAATTCTTCCTGTCATACATTCCCCCAAATTTATTTCTTATAATAGTAGATTCCGTTTTTTTCCTCACGCGAAATTTTCCCCAAGAAGAAAAGGTATTGCAAATGGGAGATTGCTTCCCCTGTTGCAAACCATTTTTGCGGCTCAGGGAATTCTTCCCAATTCTTGCAGTTTATTTCCCAGGTCATATCCCTCGCAACCATAAAACTTGTTTTCCACTCGGTGCCCAACACCGCCAAAACTTCCTCCAAACGTTCTTCATGATGCATTTGCAATTCCCTAATTCTTGCATACATATCTTCTATGGGTGTACCATGGGCTGTAAGTAGTAATTTCACATCTAATTTATTTATCCTTGCAAGACTATCTAAATAATCTTTGAGCGGGTTTTCGACACCCAATTCTATACATATATTTGGTGTAATGGTGCCTAAAATATGGTCACCACAAAACAAAATCTTCTTCGTTGCATCATATAGACAAGCATGTCCAGGTGTATGACCAGGTGTCAAAATCACCTCAAACTCATAACCTCCGTATTTCAGCACATCTCCCTCTGCAACATATGTAAAATCTACTCTTGCGTCATGACAATATTTTCTACCTGGGTGGATGTCTGTATTTCTACCAAATGCCGCCTTTGGAAAGCCATATTTTATAAATAAATCATCTAACATTCGCCAATAAAGGTTTCCCACCTCGAAATTTATGAGCTCACCATCAGTTTCGCTAGCAAAAATTTTGCTTAAACTTGTGGCAAATTTGGGCACCAAACCACAATGGTCTGAATGTAAATGGGTGATAAACAAATCTGTATCGACAATTCCAAGCTCTGAAAAAGCGCCTTTTAGCGCCGCCTCACACTCAGGTCTATTAAATCCAGTATCAATCAAAAGATT
Source organism: Clostridiales bacterium UBA4139 (assembly GCA_002380805.1). Lineage (GTDB taxonomy): Bacteria > Bacillota > Clostridia > Lachnospirales > Anaerotignaceae > Chakrabartyella. Next base: position 68,522 of record DFWH01000017.1, read on the forward strand.
TTTCTCCCCAGTTATAATATAGGAGTTAATTTCCCGCAGTGGGTTATTAGGTAATGGCACTACTTTTCTATAAATATTATCCGCTACTTGTGTTAGCATGGTACTTCCTCCTAATTCAAATTAATTTCTTATGTAAAGGTGTATCGCCAATTATATCATATCTATCCTCTTCTGCATAGCCTTTATGCTCACCATAACCCCTCTAAAAAATACTGACATTAACATATTACAACTTGCAATACTAGATAGCTCTATATAAATACCTTTTTGCTTTATAACTTCAAGATAACCACTTGACAATACTTGCCCAATTGGGTATAAATCCATCTTGAACTTAAATAAGCTATTACTGCAATTTAACTACGTTGAGATATTGAGTAAGTTTTCAATTTTTGCACAAAAAAAAGAACTGTTATCCAACAGTTCCTTTTTAATGGATTCTGGCAACCATCTACTTT
>DFWH01000004.1 GCA_002380805.1 Clostridiales bacterium UBA4139
TTCCTTCCAGTCTAAACTATCACTGTTAGAAACAAAAACAAAAGTAATTTTATATTATTATTTAAGGGAAAATTACACCTTGTTTTTGTTAAGACTATAAAATGATCCTATGGAAAAATTAATCTAATTGTGATATTGTTTATTTAATAGACCTAAAAATTTTTGTTTGAAATTGAAAGAAGTATAATTATTCAATACATAATCAGCATTATGGGGTGATTTTATTAAATTTCTGGCTAGTACTAATTTTATATTCATCCTTTTAGGAAGTCTTTTAATATTTCTGCTAATGTTCTTTTATAAAAGACACAAGAAAAACAGCATTAATAAAAAAGTATACTATTCTATATTTGTATTTTTAGGAATTCTAATATTTTGGATTATACATCTTCTTATAGTTATTAATTTGAGGGTATTAATATATCATGCTGAATATTTTGATTCTGGTTTAGTATTTGCTTGTTTTAGTGCCGCAGTATCAGCCACAGTAGTAATTATAGTGTACCTGATTAATTATTATCGTTAGTTTTGGCTTGTATTATTTCAGTTTGTTAAATATATAAAATCAAAATTTGTCAAAAGCACAATGTATTGCATTATATTAGGAAACCCCTTTCAAATTGTAAAAGTTTAACCATGAAATCAAGTGATAAAAGAACCTGGCGTATTTTCTGCCAGGTTCTTTTAAAGTTCTTAATAAAATGAGACTGTTTTTAATTATTATTTGAAGAATATTTCTACCCCTGTGTTACTTAGTTCTACCTTGGAAATCAAACTTCGTGCAACACGACCTTTATCTTCAAAGGATAGCTTAGACCAGTCCTCGGCAGAAAAAGGAATGACTTCTGCCGGTTCATATTCAAGTAGTGTTTGTGAATACTGGTGCATTAATAATTGTTTTTCATGGTGCAGGGTATCAATACGGCGATTAATGTATTCCGTTGAAATATTGCTAGCCGACTCCAAAGTGGAGATTAGGTTTTCTATCTTCCCATCAATCTCAAGCGCTTTTTGTTGCATCTCTTTGCTAGAAGAATTCTCTCGTTTTTCACGAACAAGCCTAATGTTTTCTGACTCACTAATTATTTTCGATTCTACATATGCCTCTACTTCACTAACACGGTGAGTTTGTTTCACATCACAGCACTTATGTAGGTATCTCCCAGAACAAGCAAAGTAGGGGGTGCGTCCTTCTTTTGTGTTGCCAAAACGAACCGAGAAGGCATACCCACAGTGCCCACATTTAACAAGGCCGGTAAGCCATGAATGCTTGCCTTTATATGTGTTTTTGATTTGTCGATTATTTTCTAGTTTTGCCTGGCAGAAAAGGAAGGTTTCACTTGGAATAACACCTTCATGGGCGCCGATTGCTAGGAGGTGATTTGATACATTTTTATATTTTCTTTCATTTGCATCTCTTTTACCTACAAGAATACAACCATGTTCCCCGTCAAACTCTTCGACCTGATTCGCCATGATGACACTCTTTGCCTTGTAGTAGTTGTAAATTGTTATATCTGCTCTTACATAGGCAGGGTTTTTTAAAATTGTTGAAAGCTTGGCGCTGTCGAAATTAACACCACCAGCAGAAAGTATATCTTCTGAAATTAAATACTTCTGAACATCTGAAAGGGAGGTATAGGGTTTTGCATAAAGTTCAAATATTGCTTTTACATGGTCTAGTTGCTCATTGGGCTGATACTTTGTTGCTTTTTTACCGTTTATTGTCGTTCTGGTCAGATCGAAACCAAAAGCCGCAGGGCCGCCGCCCCATGCACCTTTTTTTACTCTTGCGTAATAATTATCTTTTACACGTTCGGCAATTGTCTCTCGTTCAAGCTGTGCGAAAACAACGATAATATAAAGCATTGCTCTGCCCATAGGATTTGAGGTATCAAATTTTTCGGTAGCACTAACAAATGAAACACCTTGTTCCTCTAGAATATTAATAAAGTCAGCAAAGTCAACCAGAGAGCGGCTAATTCTATCTAAGCGATAAACGATAACTTTATCAATTTCGCCACGGTTAATATCATGCATCATTTGGGCAAATGCAGGCCTGTTTGTGTTTTTGCCAGAGAATCCACTATCTTGATATATTTTAAATTTCTCATCGAATATTTCTCTTTTAGCCATTTCTATTTGACTTTCAATACTGATACTGTCTTTTTTTTCGATTGACTGTCTTGCGTAGATTGCAATCATAACTATTCCCCCAGAGCTCTAGTAGAATACAATTTATAGTTTTTAGGATGACAATGCGTAACATAATTTGAAATTGGAAAGAATGGAAATAAACTAGATACATTTATTTTACTTAAGAATTTATAAAAAGATGCGACATTATTTAACAAAAAGGCAGTGCATAGGGATGTATGAAATTGTTATAACGCAATCAAAAGAATAAATGTTTATTTGAAAGCGGTGGAGCCTAATTGAAAAATTTTAAAAATACATAGTATTGTAGATAACATAGAAAATAAAATGATTTTATATATTATATATGATTTTATACGTAGATTAATTAAGCTTTAAAAAAAGCAGCCTAGGGGCTGTTTTTTTATACTGTTTTTGAGCTGTTTCGTAGAAATGACTTAACGCTTTTTCTTTCTTCGGGAGGCAGATTTAAAAATTCCAGTATAAAAGATTTTACAAACTCATCATTGTCATTATTAGAACGGATAAGCTCTCCGATTTTCATTGCAATTCGTTATCTACTTCCATGGGGGGATATTGGTTTCTCTCCATAGCAAAGCTAATTTTCATTTGTATTAAATTCTCGGCAGATATCATTTATTATACGTTCGGTTGGATTAACTTTACTAGTTTCAATGTTTCACAAATTGGAACGAGATACCTTTATTCTTCTGGAGAAGTTATCCTGATTAGGATTTTGGGGATTTCTAAGATATTTGATGCTTTCATATGTCTGCAAGGTAACCCCACCTTTATATGAAAGTTACTACGGCAAAAAATGCCTGAAAAGAATATGAGTTGAATAAAAAATAATTCTTACAAGCAAAGTGGAGGAGATGCTCACATGAAGTAAGAGGTGAAAAAAATGAAAAGAAAATTAAGAAATAGTTGAGCTTTTATTAAACAACTAAGAGATATATGGTGAACAATGGAACATCATTCTTAACATAGTCGGTATTTATATGTTTTAAAAAAAGAATAGCACAAAAGTACAAAAATTGTCTGGGATTAGATAAAGCGAATAGGACAAATTTCGTGAATCATAGAGTTGTACTGGAGGTGGTAGTGGTGGCAAGGACGGCAAAGAAAAAAGAATACACAGTAAAGGTTCATTACTGTGAGAAAACACCAGAAGAGGCAGAAAGGCTTAGAAAAGAGCAGGCTGAACTTCTTATGGAAATGAAGTTGCGTGCTATGGTACTTAGGGGCGAACCATTGCCCCCTGGATTGGAACCAAAGTGGGACTAAGGGGCGAAAGCCCTAGGAGGTGGAATGCTTGCCTACTTTTGGGTGGATACTTCATCTATTGTAGATAGTGCGCTATGGGTATTTGGGACTGAATTGGGCATTTGTGGTTTAATGACGTTTACATAAGCGTTGGTGTAATTGGATTGATCGTAGAGACCAGGAACGGCGAGAGGGAAGAATAAGACTGGAGTAAATGAAGAATGGAAGAAAACGAACCGAAGGAAGTAAAGGGTAAATTATTAAATGGAAAAGCACCCCTAAGCGAGGGTACCAAAATAACTTTAGTTGCAGAGTATTGAATTTAGATGATGTTTTGCAAAAGAAGGAATGTGAATCTTACATTCCAACGATCTTTCTTCGTTTGGTAGGATAACGCTGAGTATAATCGTTTAATATCAGTAAGTCTGTTAATCTGCCTGTATCTGTGTTTGGTTTGCATTGACACTAGGTTCACAAATTCTCTTTATGACTGTTCGTATTTGCGTGTCAAATTATTTTTTATTAAAACGCTTTTTTGATTTGTGTTATAACACATTTGTATAGATAAACAAAGAGAAGTTTTTTTTCTTATAGGTCATCATAACATGGATTAAGTTAGTTATATTGCTGTTATGATAAATCATTTGACCTATAAGTGTTTACAAGCCAAATTGTAAGAAACACCAAATGACTATATATCCAATAAAAGTGAGAGGGAAAATTTGATTTCAAATTTCCCTCTCACTTTTATTTATCAATAATTTAATAGAAGAAGCTCCTGACTTCAGTTTTCTAGATTACGATAACTAATTTTTTCTTAATGTGCCTGGTTGAATGTTAGAAAAGGCCTAGTGCCCATTGAAAAATTCTGGGAATTTTTTTTGCAAAACAGCAATTTGTTAGGGTGGTTTGTTAAACAAGCTATTTTCTGAAGGGGTGTGCATGGTTTTAATTTCATTTGAATCATCTTGAAAATTAAATTCAAATCTTTCAATTTTAGTAAAGCTATTGCAAGTTCGTTGCCTTTTTATTCACAAACTGCACCTGTATAATTTTTAAAAAAGGAGGTGCAGATAACGAATATGAAAAAAATTACAGTATTGACGCCGGATGAAGCAGTTAGTCTGGTAAAGGATGGTGATGTATTAACGACTAGTGGTTTTGTTGGATGTGCAAATGCTGAGAGTCTTAATAAGGCATTAGAGGAAAGATTTTTAAGGACAGGTTCGCCAAGAAATTTAACGCTAATTTATGCTGCTTCCCAAGGAAATCGTGATGGTCGTGGTGCAGAGCATTATGCACATAAAGGATTGCTCAAGAGAGTGATTGCAGGACATTATAACACGGCTCCAAAGCTAGCAGAGATGATAATTGCAAATGATATTGAGGGCTACAATATACCTCAGGGAACGCTACTCCATTTGTTTAGAGATATTGCTGGGGGAAAACTTGGAACCTTAACAAAAATAGGTCTACATACTTTTGCAGATCCAAGAAAAGGCGGTGGTTGCCTTAATGGTGTAACAAGAGAGTGTATGTGTAAGGTGATAGAAGTTGAAGACCAAGAAGTATTATTTTATAAAGCTTTTCCAATTAATGTAGCGTTTATTAGAGGTACCTATGCTGATGAATACGGGAATATTTCCTTTGAGAAAGAAGTAACTCCTTTGGAGGGTACTTCTTTGGCTCAGGCTGTATATAACAGTGGTGGCAAGGTCATTGTTCAGGTTGAAAAAGTTGTGTGTGGAGGAACCTTAGACCCCAAGTTGGTTAAAATTCCAGGAATATATGTTGTAGCTGTTGTTGTTGCCGAAAGCGACAGGGATCATCAGCAGTGTTTTGACTGTCTATATGATCCAGCTCTGACGGGAGATGTAAGGGTACCAACTAATATGATGCCCATGATACCTTTAGATATAAAGAAGGTGATTGGACGGCGAGCAGCCATGGAATTAAAAAGAGATACAGTAATCAATTTGGGGGTTGGTATACCCGAGTATGTTGCGGCAGTTGCAGGGGAGGAAGGAATTGGTGGTCATTTCACACTAACGGTGGAGTCTGGGCCTATTGGTGGTATCCCTCAGGGTGGAAAAAGATTTGGCTCTAGCATAAATCCGGATTGCCTAATTGATCAACCGTATCAATTTGATTTTTATGATGGTGGAGGTTTGGACTGTGCATTTCTGGGATTAGCGCAGGCGGACGAGGAAGGAAATATAAATGTAAGCCGTTTTGGCCCAAGGATTGCTGGTTGCGGTGGATTTATCAATATTTCACAGAATGCGAAGAGTCTTGTTTTTTGCGGAACTTTTACCACCGGGGGATTGAAGGCGATAGTTGATGATGGCAAAATTAGAATTTTGCAGGAAGGCAGACAAAAAAAGTTTCTTAAAACTGTGGAGCAAATAACTTTTAATGGTTCGTATGCTATGCAAAAAAAACAATCCGTAAAGTATATAACGGAAAGAGCTGTGTTTGAATTGCGTAAAGATGGTGTTTATTTGACAGAGATAGCACCTGGTATTGACTTACAGACGCAAATTTTAGACTTGATGGATTTCACTCCAAAAGTGGAGGAGAATGTGAAAATTATGGATAGCTCTATCTTTCGGGATGAGTTAATGGGATTAAATAGAGATTGTTGATGAATAAGGAGGATTTTTTATGAAACCTATGAGAATGCACCATGTTGGTATTGTAATGCCTACAATTGAAAAAGCACAAGAAATTATGGACTTACTTGGCTTGACAATAGATTACTCAGGTTATGTTGATGCTTATGAGGCGGATCTCATTTTTACAAAGCATGGTGAATTTGATTCACCTATTGAATTTATTATTCCTCAGGGAGGTGTATTAAAAGACTTTAATGGGGGTAAAGGTGGTATTGCCCACGTTGCATTTGAGGTTGAAGATGTTGAGGCTGTTTCTAAAGAGATGAAATTAAAGGGAATGGAAATGCTTGAAAGAGCTGCTGTTCCAGGGACTGAAGATATTAAGGTGAATTTTTTAAGACCAAAGTATTCGAATGGGATATTATTTGAATTTGTAGAAACAGTGGCACCAATTAACTATAATTTTCAGGAGAAAAAAGAAGCAAGAGTCTCATAATTACGCGAGACATGATATTGGTTTATTTTTGATCAATCATTTCTTTTAAGTCGTATCGAAAGAAAATAAAAGGCACTTTCAAACTTAACTCGGATTTATCGTAGATAGAAAAGAGCTGCTTTACTTTGAAGGTGTCTTAATTTATATCTGATATATAGCCGATCTAGTTCATTTTGATGGAGGAATGTTATGGACTTAAATTCTTTTTTACTTGCTTTGACTCCAATTATTTTTGTTATCATAGGGGTTGTCGCTTTAAAACAACCAGCAATGTATGTTGCTGTATTTACTCTCATATACACGATTGAATTGGTTATGTTTGGTTTTAATCTTGATTTTTCTACCGTGAAAACGCAGGTGATAAATGGTATTGTTGATGGCTCTAAAATGATATTTATGATTTGGGCAGCATTTTTAATCTTGAACATGCTTCTCAAAACTGGTGCTATGGATAAAATTAAGGAAATTATTGCAAATCTTACTAGCGATAGAAGAAAACAGGTTATTATTATTGCGTTTTGTTTCGGTGGATTTTTAGAGGGGGTTGCAGGTGCGGGGACTCCTTCTGCAATTGCAGCTCCATTCCTTGTTGCATTAGGGTTACCTGCATTGCAGGCTGCTATTGCGGCGCTGGTTTTTAACGGAATTGCAGCATCCTTGGGGGCAGCTGGTTTAACTACGATCGGTGGCTTTGCAGCATTTTTAGATGTTGTAGACGTAATGGATATAGGAATGTTTACATCTTTCATTCATTTCTTTGGAGCGATTTTAGCCCCATTTNNTTTATTGTTCTATATATTTTGTATGGTAAAAAGGCCTTTGATAAGGGGATTGTAGCCTTTTGCTTGGTAACAGGAATTACCTACGGTGGGATTATGGTTCTTGTAGCTACATTTGTGGGGGCAGAGTTTCCAACCATTTGTGCGGGTATTTCTTCGTTGCTTGTAGCAGTTTTGTATATACGATTTATAGACAAAAATGAGCCAGTTGCTGAAGAGTTTACTTTTAAACTAGATGAAACCGCCCCCAAGAGTAAAATGAACCCAGTAATTGCTTTATCTCCTTATTTAATTTTATTGGTATTGCTACCAGCGGTTAGATTTTTTGCGCCAGATTGGTTCATTGGTTTAGGCTTTGCCGTTTGGATTGGTATTACAATTTTTATTACTTGTTGTTTAGGTGCTATGGTACTGCATGACGTTAAAAGTATACCTTACTACATGGTAATTTCGTTTAAGAGTGTTATCGGTGCTTTAATTGCGATGTGTGCCCTTCTTGCATTATCAAATCTGATGAAAACCGCAGGGCTTTTATCAATTATAGCAAGGACGCTGGCGGATATGACGGGAGCACTTTATCCGGCTGTTGCAGTATTGATTGGTTCGTTAGGCTCCTTTGTTACAGGAACAACGACAGGATCAAATATTTTATTCTCGCCTTTGCATTACGAAGCAAGCAAACTTTTAAATATTGAAGTAGCACCCGTCTTTGCGGCACAGAACGCAGGTGGTGCATTGGGGAATATGATCTGTACAAATAATGTTGTAGCAACTTGTACAACGGTTGGATTACAAAAATCTGAAGGGCTGGTTATGCAAAAGGTGTTTAAGCCTATATGTATCTTATGGGGTGTATATGCATTATTAGCATTGTTTAATACATATATTTTGGCAGTTTACATATAATTTGAATGGTGTTAATTTGAAATAGTATTCTGTAATAATGGGAATTCTGTGCAGGAATTCTAAACTTAAGCTTTAAAATAAGTACTTTAGCAAAATGAAAAAAGCTCTGATGCTTTCCTCAAGGTTTGATTTAATAAACTTTGTAAGCTGGAGCTTTTATTTTTTTACGTATTGTTGCAAAGGAGTTTTTGATATACAACTTAACCTCATTATTAAGAGAAGTTATAAGGGTATGATTGTACAAAATTTTATACTATACATAATCTATAAGTATATACTGCATTTTTTTACATTAAATGGTATTATAGAGAAAGTGTATTTTATACTACAGACTAAAAAGTATGTTAACGGAGGTTTTTTATGGTTAAAATTAGTAATTATGCATATGTATTAAAAACCCTTATCGGTATAACTAACGTAAAAATGATGAATGTGGCAAAAAATGTTGATTATGACATTTCTTATATAAGCAAGTGGTGTAATGGTAATAATTTACCACCGAAAAAAAATATATGTAGTATCAATAAAAGGCTTGCGGAACTTTTTGCAAGGGAAATTGTAGTACATAACACCTATTCGTTGGTTTCTAGAGAGCTGAATTTAATAAATTTAGGTGAGCAGCAAAATAATGAAGAAATGATAGTAAATGAAATTTATAAAGTTTTAATGTCTTCTTACGAAATTTCTGAGGGTAACCTTCCGTCGAAAAAAAGTTGGCAGGAAAAAACAAGTACTGTAATAACGGGTAGAAAAAAAATTGTTGAATACCTATCCAAAACAGTAAGGGAAATCGTAGAAAATTCTAATAGTGACGTAAATCTCATCTGTACATTAGATATAGATAGGATTCTTCAAATCTATGGTGCAGATCATCTACGTCCCTATCATTTAAGGAATAATATACGCATATTTGCAAGTTTGGGGCTAAATATAAATCCTTTAAAGACAAATTATGAGGGGGCATTAAATAGAATTTATTCTTTATTAAATTCGGAGTTGAATTGTGAATTTACCATATTTAACAATTCTAAGGTTGAGAAATATAATGTTCTAGTAATACAGGATAAAATAGCTTTTCTGTTTTCTGTTGACTATAATGGTGATTTAGACATGGCGATAGAAGTAAGGGATAAGATAGCCGTAAATGAAATATACTTTCAAACAAGTTCTAAACTCAAGGATACAGATGTTATCTTACGCCCTACGGATAATTTAAGTGTGGAGCGTGGTGGTTTTCGGACGAAGTTCTACACTGCACCTGAGTTTGAATTCTTTTCGGTATATGGTTTCGAGTTTTTTTTGCCAGAGGATATTGTAGATAGCCTCAGCAAAGAGGCTGTTGCCCAAAGTGGTAATGAGAATATGGCTACGGTGGTTAAAAAATTACAGATTACTTGGGAAGAACGGTTTATTAATGCAGAAATAAATTTTATTCTTCCCAAGTCTGCAGTGATGAGATATGTGGAAAAAGGTGTAATGTATTATATGGATGTTCACTATCAGGCTACGGTGGAGCAAAGAAGGCAACACATTAGACAAATCATTGAATATATGAAAAAAAATAGAAAAATAAATCTTTATATATTAGAGGATGATTATTTCTTAGAAGAATTTTTCCAGATATCCGTTTATTTTAACCACAAAATGCTTTTCATTAAAAAGAATGGCCATTTAATCAAAAATGGTGCGTCACGGTATTATGTTTTGGCGAATGAAAAGTATATACAATATATAAACGCATATTTACAAAATTTACGTAACAAGAGCTCCTTGGTAAAATATACTGTTGAGGAGGTTGAGGAAATCGTGAATAAAAATGAAAAGATGATTTTGCGTATGTTAGATTTAAACTAATTAAAAATAAAGGGGGTTAAATTGTAGTGACTGAACTTGGAGTTAAATGTCCCTTAAAGGCCCTAGCGGGGAAATAATTGACGTAATTATAGGTGAATTATATGAACGCAAATTACTGGAAAAGCTGTCCAAGTTAGAAAGAAGTGTTTTGATACAATAAAAACAAAAAAGTAGGGAAGTTTTAGAAGGCACATTGGTTAATCATAAAACTTATGAATGGACAGGTGAGAAAGAAAAGATAGGCTTTGCAAAAGTACTGGATAACTTTAATGAAAAAATTTCTGCTGTAAGGGGAAGAAAAGTAAGGAATGACGGCATTCTAATACGTCAATACTTACTTTTCTTTTTATTTCTAGTATATCAATATCCCATTGGATAGG
>DFWH01000001.1 GCA_002380805.1 Clostridiales bacterium UBA4139
TATGTACCGTGGACTTACTGATTCCAAATTTTTTAGCCGTCTCTCTGACAGTGGCGTTAGTATGGATCATAAATTTTGCCACCTCTACCGCCCTCTCTTCGATATATGTTTTCAACCGTAGCACTCCCCTAAAGATCATCTTGGATTATTTATATGCGAACACCATTGCCATATATGAACCTTTTTCAGGATTTCTAAAAGAAGTATATTTTTCTTTAATGCAAAGATCTAAAATTCTTTATTTTTTGTATAAATTCGGTCAAGACTATTTATGAATTTGTCTATTATCAAGAGTTTGGTTTTTACTATAATGATTTTTTTCATAGGTAAAAACACACTTTTTGAAAAAATGCATTGTTTTCCATGAAATCAGAATGTATAATAATGCTTAAATATTCAAAAATATCGGGGATTATGAGCTATTAAGGGAGGTTGTTATGAGTAAAGCAGGTGCAACACAGGGTTTTGGTTCATTTTTAAAGCGTAAGGATATTGAATTTTCAGCAAAACGCTATGGAATTGATGCCCTAGGCGCAATGGCACAAGGGCTATTTGCCTCTTTGCTAATTGGTACTATTATTGCAACATTAGGGCAGCAATTTGGTATTGAAATATTAGTTGAAATCGGAGGGTTTGCAAAAAGTGTTACTGGTTCAGCAATGGCAGTAGCCATAGGCTATGCATTAAAATGTCCCCCTCTGGTTTTATTTTCATTGATTGCCGTAGGTGGTGCAGCAAACAGCCTAGGTGGTGCTGGTGGCCCTCTCGCTGTATTTGTAGTAACCATCTTCGCAGCAGAATTTGGGAAAGCCGTTTCCAAAGAAACAAAAATTGATATTTTGGTAACCCCATCTGTAACAATTATTGTAGGTGTATTATTATCTATGTGGTGGGGGCCTTCTCTGGGTACTGCCGCAAACGGAGTGGGTACAACCATTATGTGGGCCACAGAACTTCAGCCTTTCCTAATGGGCATATTGGTTTCTGTTATTGTTGGTATCGCATTAACACTACCTATCAGTAGTGCAGCCATATGCGCCACATTAGGCCTTACAGGACTTGCTGGCGGTGCCGCCGTTGCAGGTTGTTGTGCGCAAATGATTGGATTTGCGGTTATGAGCTTTCCAGAAAATAAGTGGGGCGGTCTGTTTGCACAGGGCATAGGCACCTCAATGCTCCAAATGGGTAATATCGTCCGTAATCCTAAAATTTGGATTCCTCCTACCCTAGCCTCCGCAATCACCGGACCAATTGCCACTTGTATTTTTCAGATGAAAATGAATGGTGATGCCGTAGCATCTGGAATGGGTACTTGCGGTTTTGTTGGGCAAATCGGTCTGTATACAGGTTGGGTTAATGATATTGCAGCAGGAACCAAAATAGCAATTACAGCATATGACTGGTTAGGAATGGGGTTAATCTGCTTCATCCTACCTGCTATCTTCACTTTGATTTTTGCATATATCCTTAGAAAAATTGGCTGGATCAGAGAAAATGATCTAAAACTAAATTTGTAAAAATAAAAAGGCGAAGTTAATATAACTTCGCCTTTCACTATTAACTTTGTCGTATTGCTTACTTATTTACAGGTTCAAACCTGTACAAAAAACTTTTGCTGTAAATTAGCAGGCATTTTATTCAGTGCCGCTTCAAAGTCCTTATCCTCAAGAAGGCCACCCGCCTTGGCTACCACTGCAGCTGAAATATAATTTGCCGCTTCTATGGCCTCTGCAAAAGACAACCCAAATCTTCTGGCTGCAATGACAGCACCCATATGAGAATCTCCTGCACCAATGGTATCAACCACTGTTGTTTTTACAGGAGGCGCAAATAAATCTTTTTCTCCATCAAAACAATATGACCCCTTGTCCCCTAAAGTTACAATAACAGGGCGCTTGGTTTTGCCAAACAATGTTCTGGCTGCTTGCTCTATGGCGTCAGCTCCCGTAAAATCCATAATCTCTTTTTCATTTAAATGCATCACTGGATGAAGCTTTAGAACCTCCTCAATTCTTTGGCTATCAATTTTCATAATTCTTGGACTTGGAGAAAAATAAATTTGGTACTCAGGGTGCTTCTTTAAATAATTAATGATATTCATTCCTGTATACTCTTCAATTTCCAGCCCGCAAATATAAACACTATCAATGAGTTCTGTTCGAATATTTTCTAAATAGGATTCATAAAAGGTATACTCAATGCCATGGTCAACGATAAATGTTCTTTCTCCGCCATCTTCAACCATGCAATAACAACAACCATTCTCTTCTTCAGGCCGCCTTACATAAATTTTGACGCCCCTCTCTTTTAATTTTTCAAAAACAAAATTACCATAAATACCGCCACCAACGGCTGTACAGAGGCTATATGGTGCTGAAAACAGACGCAAAATATCTGAGGTTAGATATGCACATCCCCCTAAAGAACGGCTTTGCTTTGATATATGAACATCCTCTCCCGTCACAGGTAAATGAGGAATATTTACAATAACATCTACAACCGAAGAACCAATTACCAATGTTTGTTTCATAAGTCCACTCTCTCCTAACTGAATTCACTTTCTCAAGTATAACATAAACCAAATAAAAATCGAATATTTTCTTTTTTTGGGAACTGGAACAAAATTTCAACGTCTAAATTTATGGAAAATATTGTATTGTTTTTTAAAGAAAAAAAGGAGGACAAAAACATGAAAAATTTAAAACGTGTATTTATTACTACATCCCTGGCAACGGTTCTTATGTTTGGTTCTGCCACAGCAGTGCTTGCAGCAGAGGGTAACTTTATCACCACCAATGGTACAGGAATCGTAAATGTTCAACCTGATACTGCTCAGCTATCTCTATCCATTCAAACCAATGGCAAAACAGCAAATACTGCCCAGAAGGAAAATAGCAAGCTTACCGCCAAGGTGGTTGACAAATTAGAAGAAATGGGTATCCCCGAAGATAAAATCATTACAGGCTACTCTTCTGTATATCCATCTTACCAGTATGATGATGTCACAGGCAAAAGAAGCGTTGATAGCTATCAGGCAAACTCCAGTTTAGAAGTAACCATCAAAGACATTGATAACGTAGGAACTTATATTGATGCCGCTTTAAGTGCCGGTGCGACAGGCTTTAATAGCGCTGTTTTCTCCATAGAAGACCCCACAAAGTATTATGGAGAAGCATTAAAAGCTGCAGTAAAAAACGCATCTTCATCCGCTAATGCCATTGCTGCTGCCTATGGAACTCCTCTGGGTCAACTTCAATCCGTTGTGGAGCATGAATCTTATTCCTCTTTCGAAGAATCCTCTTACAGAGAAAAAGCTTTGGCAGACACTACATACGGTAACAGTGCTGGTGGTACTGTAATCAAATATGATAAAATTCAAGTTTCTGCAAGCATTACCGCAACTTATCAAATCTAATCAGTAAAAACCTCCTACCATTTAAAACTTAAATGGTAGGAGGTTTTTTTAGGAATAACATTATTAAAAATTTGCCGTTGCAAGCTAAATGTTCTTTTCATCTAATGAGGCAATTATGAGGTAATCTAAATTTTGTTTAACAATTTGTGCGTAATAAAAAATACTATAAGTAATGAAATAGCAAGAAAAATATTGATGGAAAATACAACCTTCGTTCCTAATTTTGCAATCAGTATAAATAATGCCATAATCCCTCCACCAGCAGCACCACCTAAAACTGCTCGTTTCAATTTGTTAGGGCTACTTGAATGATTAAGGGCATTTTTTGTAATTATATTAACGATTAAAACAGCCGCTACCGTTACGATTACAGAGGAAATAATGGTCCCTAAAGGTATGCCAATGTTATAGTTGACCGATTGCTTAGAAAGTATCTGTTCTACAATTCTATATAAGTCTTTAGAAAAAAATATATTTATGGCTCCCAAAATTGCAATACTAGTACAAATAATATCTAACCCATCGCAGATTTTTTCTTTTGTTGTTTTGGGTGGCAGATTCTCTATAACTTCATCGCAAAACTCTTTAAAATCTCCACCGATTACCCCATGAATATCTTCTCCTCTTTCCTGGGCAGACAAAATCATTTCACTCAAATCTCGTCTAACCACTTCCTGATTATAATCAGAAATATTTGCACTGCGGATATAACAAATCATATCTGTAAATATAGTTTGATTCTCTGCGTTTATTTTTTTGTCTAATTGGTTGTTTAATTTTTGTAGTTCTTTTACTTTACTACTCATTGTCTGCACCTCCAGAGTAAAATAACGTATTGATTGCACAACACATTTCCTGCCAACTTAGATAGAAATCGTTTAATTCTCTTATTCCCTCTGCCGTAATAGAAAAATACTTACGCTTGGGACCACTGGAGGATTCTCTATACTCTGCTACAATAAAATTATTTTTTTCTAGCCTTAATAATAGGGGATATATTGTACCCTCAGAAATCTTGGAGAATCCGTACTTCTTTAACTCCTCTGATATTTCGTATCCATATGTTTCTTTAGAGCTAATTATCTTTAAAATGCACCCTTCAAGAATTCCTTTTAACATTTGAGATGGAATCATTTAGCTCCTCCTTCTACCTTGTATTGCAATATACATCTATATTGTAATACATGATAGTGCAAATGTCTATAAAAAAGCAGACTTTATTTCAAGTCTGCAAAAGAAACAAAATTAATTTTTATAACTATCTAGTCATTTCCTTTCCTATATCATACCTACTTAAAACATAATATCCTTACTTTCACCACAGAGAGCCTTATTTTTCAATATATCGTTTTCCTACTATATTAATTAGACATCTCATAACACCGCCAAATCCTCTCTTAGCAATATTCATTTTCACAGGGTAAAAATAGCTTACTTCTAGCCACCCCTTTTCCTTCCAAAAACTTCGATCTACAACGGATGTATATGTCTTGCTCCGTAAGCAGTGAAACATAAATATATCATAAAAAGAAGGCACTCTTTCTTCTCCCGCCGACAAACAACGAATAAATTCTTTTGAAAGGAGTGCTAACTGTTTTTGCTTTTTATTATGGTACCCCAAATGATAACCGTAGGCACCTTTCGGTAATCGTTCTTCAAAATATCTTGGAGAAATAATTTGTATATCACCAACCTCCTTCATTCCCCAGCCAGATACCGTCATCCTAAGATATTGATATACCTGCTTACTGCCCCCGCCATCAGTAGTCACTACAATGAGTGCTGGTTTGCCACAAAGCTGCTGCCTGTGGAATAAGTAAGACATTCTATCAATAAATCTCTTTAATTGGGCAGTAACTTGATAGGCATAAACAGGGCTTGCTATAATCATACCATCAGCACAAATTAGACGCTGTTTTATTAAATTCAAATCATCATCCTTACAAGGACAAAGGGTTTCGCTTTTTTGAAAGCATACGCAACAACCCTTACAATCCAAAATATGGTGTTCACTGAGGAAAATATAGTCCATTTCAATATTGGGTTCAAACTGTTTTAATTGCATTTCTATCTGTCTACAAATTTGGTAACTATCTTTTTTTCTGGGACTTCCCATAATAACGGCAATTTTCATATCTAACTCCTTCTTATATCCAATATTGGATATATCGTGATTTTTGATTCCGCACCCAAAAGATGCGGAATTTTTTACTCAGGTATATATTCCATGTAGTTAATTCTTTGTATCATTTCTGAAATCATTTGAGCTGATTGCATGGTTTCATCTATGTGATCCAATAGGGCTTGATGCCAAATAATCTGATTCTCAACGGATAACCTCATAAACTCTAGCGTCGCCAGCTCAATGGCAAATGAACTTTTCTGCTTTTCATCTATCCATTTCTGAACAGACTGTTGTTTGTCCTTTAGCTTATTCTGCTGTTGCTGGATTGCATCTATTAATTCATCTTTTGATAAGCTGGCAGCAATGGGATAAAATAAAAATTTTTCGGACGATATACTTTGTAATGGTTTTTTTGCCTCTTCTAAAGCCAACAAATGAAGTTTTTCTCGCCCTTTTTCCGTAATCTCAAATACTTGTTTTTTCTTTTCACCTTCACCTACTTTTTCCACCATACGTATAAAACCATCTCGTTCTAATTTACCAATGGCATAATAAATTGACCCTGATTGGATGCTATTCCACTCATCCATGTGGTTTATTTGGATAAACTTCTGAATTTCGTAGCCATGGGTAGACTTCAGACTAAAAAAATATAAAATTAATAATTGAACCATATGGTCCTCCTTTTTAATTACAAGAATAATTAAATTATATATCCAATATTGGATAGTGTCAATTAGAGAATAGGCTATTTCCGCAGTATGAGCTAAAAAGTAATAAAAAAAAACAGATAAAAAAAGATACCTTTTTTATCTGTTTTTACGATTGGTCTGGTAATTGTAGGTATAAAGCTATTTTTACAAGAGGATGTGACCTTACACGGATATAATGCTTATTCGCTTTATTTGTCAATCAAGACGACAAGTCATAATATATTCCTCTTCATTTTCATCAACAATTCTAAATCCAACTTTTTTATACATTTTAACAGCATAGTTGTCCTTTTGTACAGCAAGGGATGTTAGTGCATAGCCTCTAGATCTTAGATGTTCCAACATTGTCTCCATAAGCTTTGTACCGATGTTTTTTCCACGATATTGGGGATATACAGAAATAGCAAATTCAGGAACACTTTCACTAATATGCCCAAAAGCTCTGATACAGCGAACCCACACAGCACCGACAATTTTGTTTCCAACTTCTGCAACAAAGCAGTGGTCATCCTTTTTTGTTCCAAATTGATCAACATAAATCCACAATGTTGGTTCTTGTATGATAATTCTTGGAGCCAAATTTTCAATATCTCTTTGGAAAATCGCCTCATAAAGAAATTCAGTAAGCAAAGGAATTTCATTGTGTTTAATTAGTCTAATATTCAAAATGACATACACCACCTAAAATAAATAATCTACACCTAATTATATCCTAATTTAAAGCATAAAAAAAAACATATCCTCCCTTTAATGGAAGATATGTTTTTTAGGACGGAGAAGGAGGGATTTGAACCCTCGCGCCGCGTTAACGACCTATACCCTTAGCAGGGGCACCTCTTCAGCCTCTTGAGTACTTCTCCAAATGCTTACTGCCAAAACATCATATCATTTTTTACAGAGCTTGTCAATGATATTCTTATAATTTACGCAAGTTTCCATAAAAATTTAGTTATATCTACTGTTTATACTGACTTAAGATTTCTTTTTAAATTGAAGGGGCTTAGATCCCTAAGCCCCCAGGTTTTAAAAATTATTTTTTGGGTACCATTTTCTCAATTCCACCCATATAAGGACGTAATACCTCTGGGATGCGTACAATACCATCTGCTTGTAAATTGTTTTCCAAGAAAGCAATCAACATTCTAGGAGGTGCCGCAACCGTGTTGTTTAAGGTGTGTGCAAAATACTTTTTGCCATCTTCCCCCGCAACACGAATACCTAATCTTCTTGCCTGTGCATCGCCCAAGTTAGAACAGCTACCAATTTCAAAGTATTTGTTCTGTCTAGGAGACCAAGCTTCAACATCAACAGATTTCACCTTTAAATCTGCTAAGTCACCGGAGCAACATTCTAATGTACGCACTGGAATATCCATTGTACGGAACAAATCAACAGTGTTTTGCCACAGTTTATCATACCACATAGGGCTTTCTTCTGGTTTACAAACAACGATCATTTCTTGCTTCTCAAACTGATGTATACGGTATACACCACGTTCCTCAATACCATGTGCACCTTTTTCTTTACGGAAACAAGGAGAATAGCTTGTTAATGTATAAGGCAGTTCTTCTTCCTTGCTCATTGTATCAATAAATTTACCAATCATAGAATGCTCGCTAGTACCAATGAGGTACAGATCTTCGCCTTCAATTTTATACATCATAGCGTCCATTTCAGCAAAGCTCATTACGCCTGTAACAACGTTGCTACGGATCATAAAAGGCGGAATGCAGTATGTGAAACCTCGATCAATCATAAAGTCTCTTGCATACGCCAAAATTGCAGAATGCAAACGTGCAACATCACCCATTAAATAGTAAAAACCATTACCTGCAACTCTTCTTGCACCTTCCAAATCAATGCCATTAAAGCTTTCCATGATTTCTGTGTGGTAAGGAATTTCAAAATCAGGTACCACTGGATCACCATATTTCTGAACTTCTACGTTTTCACTATCATCTTTACCGATAGGAACAGAAGGATCAATGATATTAGGAATGGTCATCATAATTTTCTTGATCTTTTCTTCAACGTCTTTTTCCTTTACAGTTAACTCATCTACTCTTGCAGCCTCTGCAGCGATTTTCGCTTTTACCTGCTCTGCTTCTTCTTTTAAGCCTTTTGCCATTAAACCACCAATTTCCTTGGAAAGTTTATTTCTTTCTGCACGAAGCACTTCAACTTCCTGCTTAATTGCTCTGTTTTCAAGGTCTAACTCAATTACCTCATCCACCAAAGGTAATTTGTTATCTTGGAATTTTTTTCTGATATTTTCTCTTACTACTTCTGGATTTTCTCTTACAAATCTAATATCTAACATCTTTTTTTCCTCCTTCAATCTTATATATACCGAATTTGGGAAATCGGAGCAATAAAAAAACCCCCAATCCCATAAAAAACAGGGACGAGAGTATTTCCCGCGTTGCCACCCAGATTGCCCGAAAATAACTTCGAACCTCTTTAAACAGCGATAAAGGGCTTACCCTTCCGACTTTCATCGGCAGCTGAGAAAGTGGAGCATTTTCTTTCTTTCATCGGCTCGCACCAAACGCCGACTCTCTGAAGAAATACAGAAAACTTAGCTTTCCTATGGACGAATTTTCGCCACACGCTATTTGCCCCACTATTATATACCAAACTGTCAATAAAAATCAATACTTTTTTCTGAGCTTTTTATTTTCAAGTATTATTCATAATAAGTTACAACTTATGTTAACTTAAAGTATAAACTTTTCTATGATTTCTGCGATTGCATCTTGTTCACATCCATTTTCTGTAACAAAATCGGCAATTTCTTTTACTTCTGGTTCCGCATTCGCAACAGCGATGCCCAACCCCGCTTTTTTTATCATGGAAACATCATTATCGCTATCACCTACTGCAATCACCGCATGAATGGGAACCCCTGCCTTTTTAGCCGTTTCCTCCATTATATTTCCCTTACTTACACCTTTTTTCACAACTTCCATGAAAATTTTACTTGAAAAAAAGCAATCTAGCTCGTCATTGGCTAATTCCTTTACCTTTTTTTGCACCATAAGCAGTTTTTGTTTATCTCCGGTAATCAAACATTTTGTAAATTCACCATCATGAGAAAGAGGATCAGCCATAATTTTCACAGAGTTTCCCATTACCTCACAATATTTTTTTACACGCTCACTTTCTGTTTCAGCCATAAAAATTCGGTCATCATAATAATAAAGTTCTAAGTCTAACTCTCGGGCATAATGCACAATGGGGGCAAAAACTTTTGGTGAAAAGCTTTCCCTTATTGTTAAAGACATGTCTTTTAAGTCATAGACTGCCCCACCATTTTGGCAAATTACATATCCCTCTTTTCCAATCAAATTTAACTGCTCTAAATAACGCTCAACGCCAAATACACCTCTACCTGTACAAATAACAAATTGTACACCTTTTTCCACAGCCTTTTGTATTGCTTTTTTATTCTTTTCTGATACCTCAATATCATTTTTTAACAAAGTACCATCCATATCAGAAAAAATCATTTTATATCCCATACTATACTCCTTTTTACACTAAGTTATCAACATTTTGTGGATAACTTTATCAGTTTTTTCACGTTGTTTTTCATTTTTTGAAAATATTACGCTTTGTTATCCACATTTTCCACACAATTTATACACATATCCACATTTCTGTAAGAAAAAAGGGTGGTTCCAAGGGAAATTCTTTTTCCTCTTTCCACCCATTTTTTTATTCTTTTTCCTCGTCTTCCGTCTGCTTTTCAATAAAAACTGGAGCTTCTTGAACAATATTTTCATTTTCTTCAGAAAAGTTTTCTTCAGAATTATTAATCTCATCATTCAGCATCTCTACCGCAGCAATTTGACTAGCAATGATTTCTTCCTGTAAAATTTGCTCTTTTTCAGCCAAAGTTACATCACCCAAGTCCCCGCTCATTTCTACTGGCGATTCATCTTCTGCTATCTCAAGCTGAATTTGCTCCTCCATAACAGGAACTTTATCCCTTCTTCTGAAAGTTGGTTTGAATTTGATTTTAACCACTTTTTCATGCTCAGGATGATAAGCACGATCTTTAGCCATTTCAACAGCCTTAATTTCTTCCTCAGAAAGCATATAGATACTTACGCCCATTTGAATGGGTTTGGCATAGGTAAAAGAGCCTGTTCGGCTATGAATACCATTTAAAACAACACCGTTATCTTCTCCATCTAAAAGAGCTAAAGCGAAGCACAAATTTCCGCCCATTTCATCAAATGGATTATACCGAATTAAACCAACCTTTTGAATATTACTTTTCATGGTTTTGTCCATATCAGTAACCATATCCAAAAGTTTTCCATACTTCTCTTCGATGGACTTTGATGTTTCATAATACTTCTCTAGTTTCATTTCTAAATTATGGCTAGGTCTGCGGTTTGCACCCATAAAAAATTCGTATTTTTTCTTTTGTTTATTAAACTTAACAAATAATACGATGCACAGAATGAAAAGTACAAGCACGGCTATTCCTAACCCTAAAAGAATATATATAGTATAATCTTGCAACATTTCCATTTGTAATTATCCTTCCATTCTTTTCATAATGGTAATCAGTCTATCCAAATCTTCCTGAGAATAATATGTTATTTCTATTTTCCCTTTATTCTTCATTTGATTAATTTTTACCCTTGTTGAAAAAATTGTTTTTAACTCATCCTCAACTGCTTTTTGATTCGCATTCTTTTGGATATCATCTTCTTTTTTTACTTTTTTCCCGTCTTCTTTTTGACTTAATTCAACCTTTACAAGTGCTTCTGTGGCTCTAACACTTAATTCTTCTTCAATAATATGTTCAGCCAATTCAAATTGCCTTTCTCCATCTGAGATTGGTAGCAATGTTCTTGCATGACCGCCAGTTAATTTGTTTTCGACAACAAAATTCAACACACGGGTATCAAGCTGTAATAAACGCAAAGAATTGGTTATTGCAGAACGACTTTTCCCTACTTTTGACGAAATCTGCTCTTGACTCAAGCCAAAATCCTCTTGTAAGCGGCGATAACTTTCAGCTTCCTCAATTGGATTTAAGTCTTCTCTTTGCAAATTTTCAACTAAAGCTGCTTCAAATGCCTCTGCATCTTTCCATTTTTTTTCAATGACAGGAATTTTTTTCAATCCCGCTATTTTTGCAGCTCTCCAACGTCTTTCCCCTGCAATTATTTCATAGTACTCATTATTTTTTCTAACAACCACTGGTTGAATCATACCATAAGTTTTTATTGATGCCGCCAACTCTTCAAGGGCTGTTTCATCAAAATACTTCCTTGGCTGCTTGCGATTAGGCTCAATCATGTTCATATCCAGCTCCCAAACGGCTGATTTATTCACTTCTTTTCCTGTTTCTTTGAAATCTTCTAATTTGTTATTGATAAGCGCTTCTATTCCCATTCCTTTAGATCCTAGTCCCATTTTTTTTGCAGCCATGGATCAACTCCACTCCTTTTCTATAACTTCTTCTGCTAAAAGCGAATAACTCTCTGCTCCTTTGGATTTGGGGTCATATAAGTGAATTGGCAGCCCATGACTTGGTGCTTCTCCCAGACGAACATTTCTTGGGATAATACTCCGATATACATTGCTCCCGAGGCTGCGTTTAACTTCTTCTACCACTTGCAATGACAAATTTGTTCTTGCATCATACATTGTAAAAACAATTCCCTCAATTTCTAAATAGGGATTTAATCTTTTCTTTACCAAGTTAATGGTATGTAATAATTGTTCCAACCCCTCTAAAGCAAAATATTCGCACTGAATTGGCACTAAAACAGTATCAGCAGCAGTTAAAGCATTTATTGTAATCAAATTTAGAGAAGGTGGACAATCTATAATGATAAAGTCGTAATCATCCTTTATTTTACCCAATTCTTCCCGTAATATAAATTCTCTTTCTTCCTTACCAATCAACTCTATTTCAGCTCCGGTTAGGCTTATATTTGCTGGAAGAACCTCTAACCCCTCAACACAAGTTGGTTGCTTTACTTCCACAATGGTTGCCTCTCCTAAAAAGATATTATAAATTGTAACATCCATATTGTTTTTATCAAGGCCAAGGCCACTGGTTGTATTCCCCTGCTGATCTGCATCTATAACAAGTACTTTTTTTCCGTTAGCTGCAAGACACGCTGATAAATTAATGGCCGTGGTTGTCTTTCCCACACCACCTTTTTGATTTGTCACTGCGATAACCCTAACTTTACCCATGGTTTTCCCGCCTTTCATTCCGTATCTGAAAAAATTATAGCACATCCCTGTTGGAATGAAAAGAAAAACAGCAATGTTTCACGTGAAACATTACTGTTTTAATATTTTTGTTATAATCATGATGTTTCACGTGAAACATTTACATTCTACTTGGATTCACAAACACACGAATTGCCTTTGGAATAACTTTTAATTCAAAAGGCATTTTAGGTCCCATTTCTCCATCCACAGTTGATTCCATTATTTTAAAATCATCCTGTAAACATTCAATTTTAAAATAATTATCTCTTATATAAAGAATATTTTTCTTATCATTGATATGTTCTCCTGTTAGCATCTTCAAGAAAACCGGAGGTAACTCAATTAAAGGCTTTGCCCTAATTGCTAAAAATTCAAACATACCATCCTGAATAGAAGCCTGAGGTGAAAGTTTTGTGAATCCACCTGTACCTGCACTATTCATAATCATATACAAGTATAAATATTCTTCAACCACTTCCTTGCTTGTGGTTATTCTAAAGGGAATTTTATGAAAACTTGGTATTTGTTCCACTCCCTTTAAATAGTAAGAAAGATTTCCCAAAGCATTTTTCACATCTTTATCTACCGTTTGAGAAACATTGGTTAGCAGTCCACCAGCACAAACATTGATAAAGTATGTTTCATTATTTACAAGACCCAAATCAATAGGAACAGGCTTTGTACTTACAATTGCACGACAACTTTCCTCAACTTGCCCACTTTTAAATCCTAAATATGTGGCAAAGTCATTTGCCGTTCCAGATGGAATAATTCCCAACGGAATATTCATATTTCGGCTCATTAATGCATTTAAAACGATATTAACTGTACCATCCCCACCAGAAGCAACAATAACATCATAGTCATCGGCCATTTTAGCGATATGCTTTGCAATATCTCCTTGTGCCATAGAGCGAAAAGGATGCACTTCATATCCACCTTCTTGAAAAATGCCGATGCATACGTCTAAATCGAACTTGAAGCTTTTATTACCTGAAAAAGGATTATAAATAAGCTTTAGCTTTTTCATGCTAAAACACCTCACTTTTACATTTGTTCAGGTGCATCAATACCTAAAAGGCTCAAACCTTCTTTCATAACAGTTTTCACTGCAACAACCACAGCCAAACGTGCCTGTCTTACCTCTGCCTCACTATTTAAAATAGGATTATCATGATAAAACTTATTAAATGCCTGGGCAATTGCAACCAAATGGCGTGTTACAATAGAAGGCTCCAATTTAATGGCTGCATCTTTGATTTTATCTGGATAGGCTTCTAGAAGTTTGCAAATATCCAATGAAGCATCATCAGAAAGTTTAGAATAGTCAATATTTTCAAGAGAAAATTCTCCTGCACGTTTTAAAATGCTGCAAGCTCTAGCATGAGTATACTGAACATAAGGACCAGTTTCTCCATCAAAATTCAACATTCTCTCCCAAGAGAAAACAACGTCTTTAATACGACCATTATACAAATCGTTAAAAATAACTGCTCCAATTCCCACTTGCTTAGAAACTTCTTCTTTGTTCTCCAAGTTCGGATTTTTTTCTTCAATTATTTTCTTTGTTTCACCAATAGCCTGGCTTAATAAATCTTCCATCAAAACTACATTTCCATGGCGAGTAGAAAGTTTACCGCTATCTAAACTTACTAAACCAAATGGAACATGAATTAAATTTTTATACCAATCATAACCCATTTTATGAATTACTTCAAACCACTGAGCAAAGTGTAAATTTTGATCCAACGCTGTCAAATAGATACATTTTTCAAAATTATATGTCTTTTTACGGTATAATGCAGCAGTAATATCTCTTGTTGCATATAATGTTCCGCCATCTTTACGAATAATTAAGCAAGGAGGCATATTCTTGTCTTCCAAATCAACAATCATAGCTCCTTCACTTTCTTTCAAAATGTTTTTATCCTTTAATTCTTCCACAACAGGTGCCATTTTATCATTATAAAAACTTTCCCCTGTATATGCATCGAATTTTACACCCAACATTTCGTAAACACGCTCAAACTCTTTGATGCTAATTTCATAAAACCATTTCCACAGGGTAAGGGCTTCTTCATCTCCCTCCTGCATTTTCACAAACCAAAGTCTTGCTTCATCATCTAAGGCCGGGTTGTTTTCCGCTTCATCATGGAATTTAACATAAATACGCATCAATTCCTGGATCCCGTTATTTTCAACCGCCTCTTTGCTTCCCCAATTACGGTAAGCAACAATAAGTTTACCAAACTGAGTACCCCAATCACCCAGGTGATTTACACCAACACATTTGTAACCCAATTCCTCATGAATTTTATAAATAGCATTACCAATTACCGTGGAACGAAGATGCCCAACGTGGAAAGGTTTAGCAATATTAGGAGAAGAATAATCAATTACAATGATCTTTCCGTTACCAATATCACTCTTACCAAAGTTTTCTTTTTCTCTTAAAACATTATTTAAAACAGCCTGGGCATATACACCTTTGTTAATATAAAAGTTAACATAGGCCCCAACAACCTGAATCTGTTCAATAAATTCTGGCTTGTCCAGCTTTTCAGAAATTTCCTGTGCTATCATAGGGGGGGCTTTACGAAATACTTTTGCCAAACGAAAACAAGGATAAGCAAAATCACCCATTGTTTTATTCGCAGGTATTTCTACTGTGGCTAAAGCATCCTCCAAGGGTACGTCAGCTGCAGCTGCTAAAAGTTTAGCAACTTCCACTTTAAAATCCATATTATTAATCCTCCATTCAGAATGAGTTATCAAAAAAATATTTATTTTCCAACTATAAAAAAATAGTGCATACTTCTTTAAACTTTATCACAAAAACCTTGTAAAATCAAGGAAATCTCCAATTCTATTAAGATACAACATTTTAATTTATAAATAGAAAAAGGCATCCGAAATCGAGGCTAAATTACGCCCTATTCCAAAGATGCCCTTTTTAATCACTTTATAACCTTAGCCATATTTTACTGTCAAGTTTACATAAGAAATATGTTCTCTCATAATGGCATAGGCTGTTTGGTAGTCCCCATTTCTAATTGCATTCAGAAGCTTTCCATGCAAATCAATTGTTACATCAATTGCTCTTGGGTTTTGAGTAAGAGATTCCCTAAGAGCCAATCGAATTCCCTTTTCAAAGGATTCCTTTGCTGCAATCATGGTACTCATCAGAAGTTTATTATGGGTTGCTGCTGATACTTGCATATGAAACATAGAATCATAATCAACAAATAAGTTTACGTCATTCTTACTTTCTATCATTTTTTCATAGCAAAATGTCAAATCAGCAATGTCCTCCGGTGTTGCTCTCTTTGCTGCATAACTAGCCGTTTCCGCCTCCAACATATATCTAAATTCTAAAAGGTCTCCCAAATCAGAATTTTCCACAGTAATACAAAAAGGGGCAATATTTACGATATTATCAATCTCATTTACAAACGTACCAGCCTTTGACCGACGAATGAAACCAAACACTGCCAAGGCCGTATATGCCTCTCTCAACGTACTGCGTCCTACACTTAACATATCGCTTACAATATTTTCGTTAGGCAACATATATCCTGCGGGAAGCTGCCCGCCCATAATCAATTCTTTGAAACGCTGGAACAAATTTTGCGAAATATTGCATTTACCTAAATCTT
Source organism: Clostridiales bacterium UBA4139 (assembly GCA_002380805.1). Classification (GTDB taxonomy): domain Bacteria; phylum Bacillota; class Clostridia; order Lachnospirales; family Anaerotignaceae; genus Chakrabartyella. The sequence goes on from DFWH01000001.1 coordinate 16,159, forward strand.
TAGTCAAATAGACTACGTTTTCCGCAAGATAGTCTCTTTCCATACAGTTCCTCCCATATGTTTCTTTTTTAACAATTATATTTCTATTTTATCATTGTTATGGTTGCATGACAAGCGTTTTCATCACTTTTGCAAAACATATTCCTCCTGAATTTCGGAAAGAGGTACTTCCTTATTTAAAAGAAAGGATGCTGTTTCAGAATGAACTTCTTCCAGGCGTTTTTGGTCTTTTCTCCGTATTAATTGATCCTTTTCACTTTGTTCTAGGGTTAACATTTCATAAACACTACGGACAACAAAATGATTTTTATCTTGCCCATTTCTAAATTGAGTCCATATAGGTACAAACGATACTTCTTTCACATTAGGAGGCTCATTTCCCACTTGTTCGACAGTTAAATGCAAAACTATGGAGGCATTTCTGGGAGGAGTTGTTTGGGAAGATATAAAATTTCCCAACGAATAAATAATAAATCCATCGTGTACTCCATCACCATGATCAATTTTCCTATACTCCATCGGCTGCAAAACATGAGGATGGCTGGCAAGAACAATATCTGCCCCTGCAATAAACATTAAATCCGCCCATTCTTTAAATACATCCCGAGGATATGACTCATACTCGTTACCCATATGCGGCATAACAACAACCACATCTGCCTTTTCCCTAGCCTTTTTGATATCCGCAGTCATCTGATCATTATCAATTAAGTTAACCAAATAAGAATCTGGGACAGGGATTCCATTTGTGCCATAGGTATAGGATAAAAATGCAAACTTAATTCCATTTACCTCTTTTACTAATATTTTATCCCTATCCTCTGGGGATCGATAGGTTCCCATATGTTCGATTCCATACTCATCTAGCTTGTCCAATGTGCGAATCAATCCACTTTTTCCTGTATCCATACTATGATTATTGGCTGTGGTCAACACATCAATCCCCGCATCTTTGATTGCATCTAAAAAAGAATCTGGCGTATTAAAGCAAGGAAAGGATGAATAACCCCTATCCGCTCCTCCAAATGTTAATTCTAAATTACCCAATACCAAATCGTATCCATCAAAGTATTTTTTTACATCCTGGAAATTATGCATAAAGTTATATGTGCCAGTGGCAGAATCATATGCCTCATTATATTGATAATCATGAACCATAATATCTCCAACAACAGCTAACTTTGCTTCTTTTACAATTGGCTCAGAAAGACCACCGGATACAGAAAATTCCTGTTTTTCTTTCATAGAACAAGAAGTTAGCATAATGCAGCCTAACAATAAAATGATACTTTTCCTCATTGGACACCCCCTAATTTATAAATAATTAAGCTTAATTCAAAATGCAAAAAAAAGACAAATATATTATTTGTCCATTTTTTATAATAATTAGTTATTTTCTTCTTCTTGCAGGCTTAAAGCAGTACCATTTTTGATAGAACGACGACAAACATAGTAGATAAACCAGCACAACAAAGCAGGACCAAACACCAAAATGAAATAAATCCAATTTTTCCAAGTAAAATACACCCAAATAGAAAGTAAAACCATAATCACAGGCAATATTAACCCCGTCCATTTGGCATTTGGATTCGGCCTACTCGCAACAACACCTTCAATAAACACCATACATAGAACCAATGAAAGCACTTTCCCCAAAGCTAAAAAAAACTCTATATCCCACATCTTCCTATACACCTCGGTCTTTTTATCTATAATCCGATTTTAGCAGTTTATGCATTTTTTGTCAAATATTCAACAATATTTTTAATCTGTTTATCTATATTTCACAAAATATAATTACTAATACCCATGTTCATCTGCATTTACTTTTTGAAGTTTCTTAAACGAATACAATTGTTCATCTGCATTTTTTATAGCTTCATCAACTCTACATAAGCCTTTTTTATAAAAACCATGGCCAATTGATACATTAGGAAGCTTCCTATCTTTTTCCTTACAATTTGCAATTTTTTTCAAAAACATTTTTTTCGCATCCAAAATTATAGTTTCATCTGTAACCTTTGATATAACACAGAACTCGTCACCACCAATACGATAACACAAACCTATATTTTGAAAAACATCTTTTATGCAACAAGCCACTGTATATAGACATTCATCTCCAAACTGATGTCCATAAGTATCATTTATCTCCTTAAATTCATCCACATCGAAAATCAAAATTGTGGCTTGACTAGACTCCGCTACTCGTTCCACTTCACAGTTATACGCACGACGATTTAGTAGATAGGTTTGCACATCAAACTTTTCGCAAATTTCACAAAAATAGGCATAGTAAATGGTAATTGCCAGCGAAATACAAATCCAGGTTGTATGCACCGTAGGCAGAATCACCTGAATACTCGTACCGAAAATGATAAATAACAATAGAAAATACAGCACAAAGCTATTTTTCGTCTGATATCTTTTTTTCAGTCTTATTGTTTCATAAACTAATAATAAGATGCCCCATACATAAGACAAAACGTATATGAAAAACCAGGGACCCCTTGTATATATATTATCTACTGATATAGAAAACATCAAATCGAAAAACGGTGAAAGTACAATTAAAATCATATTCAGCGTTGCAGGGAAAACCCAAATTTTTAATTTTGAATAATCTGCATTGCAAAAGGATAACGCCATAAAAACGGGTATAAATGGCGAAATAGAAAAACCGATTACATTACAAAACAAACTTTCCAAACGAAAGTCCATATAAGGTTTTTCGAAAAAATATGTTCCAATTTCACAAAGAGTGACAATAATTGTACCCAAAATGGCATATGTAAAGAACATCTTCATTTTTCGACTTAATATTTCATTATTTTTAATTATGGCATAGAGCAACAACATTGCCATTGTGCTGACAATACCTAGAAAAATATAATGTTGTATCATTCTATCTATCGCCTCTTTCAATTGCTTTGTACAGTTTTTATTTTTAACTGTATATTTTTGTAAATAATTACATTGCCCTAATATTACCATATTTTATAGAATTATATATATTAAAAATTTACTTAAACTCTAAAAACCTTTTTAGTGAAATGAAAAAACATAAATAAAACTGCACTTTTTAATTGTGCAGTTTTATTATATCAATATTTATTAATCAATCACTGGTGTTGTTTCTATTGGTTCTTCCAACTCATCAGATTCATCTTTGATATCATCCTCTGAAATTTTTGCGATTCCCACAACAGTAATGCCATCATTTAGGTTCATCAGCTTCACACCCTGTGAAACTCGACCAATGGTGGAAATATCCTTCGCTCTCAAACGGATAATAACACCTTCTGAGGTCATTAACATAATTTCTTCATTTTCATCAACCAGAAGCATACCAGTCAATAAACCTGTTTTATCCGTTAATTGATGAATTTTCATACCTTTACCACCTCTATACTGAAGGGTAAATGCATCTGTTTCTGTCCGCTTTCCATAACCTTTTTCAGTTACATTTAGAATTTGTAATCCTTCTGAAAGCTTTACTGCCGAAACAACATAATCATCCTCGCGCAACGTTATCGCTTTAACACCTGTTGCTGTACGACCCATAGGGCGAACATCCTTCTCAGAGAATTTAATTCCCAATCCATTTCTTGTTGCAACAAGAATTTCATTTTCCCCATTGGTTGTCATAACAGAAATCAAGTTATCATCTTCTCTTAGGTTTACTGCAATCAGCCCACCTTTTCGAATGTTTGCAAAGCTTGCCATTTCAGTTTTCTTGATAATTCCCCGCTTTGTAATCATCACAAGGTATTCATCTTCCTTAAACTCTTTTACAGGAATAATGGCTGTAATATTTTCACCGGGAGCAATCTCTAAAAGGTTCACAATTGCCATACCTCTTGCAGTACGTCCTGCTTCAGGAATTTCATATCCCTTCATGCGGTATACTCTGCCCTTATCCGTAAAGAACAATATTGTATCATGGGTTGAAGAGAGGAACATGTCTTTCACGAAATCTTCTTCTCTCGTCTGCATTCCCACAATACCCCTACCACCTCTATTTTGGCTCTTATAAGTATCCAAAGGTGTACGCTTGATATAATTCAAGTTAGAAAGTGTCATGACACAGGTTTCTTCTTCAATTAAATCTTCCAGATCAATTTCGCCAGGATTCTGTACCAATTGGGTACGACGTTCATCGCCAAATTTATCTCTAACGATTGTAATTTCATCCTTGATAACACCTAACATTAATTTTCTATCTGCCAATAAGGATTTGTAATACGCAATCTTTTCCATCAAATCTCTATATTCTGCATCAATTTTTTCATGCTCCAACCCCTGTAAACGGCGCAACTGCATTTCCAAAATTGCCTGAGCCTGAACATCGGATAACTCAAAACGTTCCATCAAGCGCTCTTTCGCATTATCATAACTGGTCCGAATAATACGAATAACTTCATCAATATTACTGATGGCAATACGCAAGCCTTCTAAGATATGTGCTCTTTTTTCAGCTTTATCCAAATTAAACTGTGTTCTTCTTGTTACAACATTTTCCTGATGTTTCAGGTATTCTTCAATAATACGCTTCAAATTTAAAACTTCTGGCTTCCCATCTACCAAAGCAAGCATGATGGCACCAAAGCTTTCCTGAAGCTGTGTATATTTATAGAGCTGATTCAAAATAACATTTGCATTTACATCTTTTTTCAGTTCAATGATAATTTGAATGTCATCACCAGCAGAGGCATCATAAAGATCACTAATCCCCTCAATACGCTTATCTTTAACCAATTCTGCGATTTTTTCAATTAAACGCAGCTTATTTACCATATATGGAAGTTCAGTCACTACAATTTTTTCACGGCCGTTGGACATAGACTGAATTTCAGCCAATGCACGCACCAAAATTTTGCCCCTACCTGTGCGGTATGCAGCACGAATTCCACTTTTTCCAAGGATTGTTGCCCCTGTGGGGAAATCAGGACCCTGAATATATTCCATCAACTCTTCAATATCAGTATCTTTATCATTGATTGTATTATCAATCATACAAACAACACCATCTATTACTTCTGTTAAATTATGAGGAGGAATATTGGTAGCCATACCAACAGCAATACCTGATGAGCCATTTACCAAAAGATTGGGGATTCTGGCTGGTAAAACAGTAGGTTCCTTTTCATTTTCATCATAGTTTGGAACAAAATCAACGGTATTCTTTTCGATATCCGCCAATAATTCCGCCGTAATCTTGGACATTCTGGCTTCAGTATAACGGCTGGCAGCAGCACCATAACCGTCAATGGAGCCAAAGTTACCATGACCATCTACCAGCATATAGCGCATAGAGAAATTTTGTGCCATTCGAACCATTGCTTGATAAATGGAACTATCACCATGAGGATGATACTTACCCATGGTATCACCCACAATACGAGCTGATTTACGATAGCTTTTATTGGGGTCCAAGTTCATTTCGTTCATAGAATAGAGAATACGTCTTTGTACAGGCTTCAAACCATCTCGTACATCAGGCAATGCACGGGCAACAATTACACTCATGGCATAATCGATGTAGCATTTTTTCATTTCCTCGTTGATATCTATGGAAACGACCTTATCTATTTCTCTGATTTCGTCGCTCATTCTTTCACCTCGTTTTTATTTTAAACCTTCTTAGGGGGTATAAGACCTTGGGGTTCTACCCCAAACACCCCACAAGGGATTTCATCCCTTGACCCATCTTTTCAAAAGTTTTATTTTAAGGGGGAATTAAATTAATTAATTTTTTTGTAGTATGAAGGGCTACTGAATTTCTCTATAAATAAGCAAAACCCAAGGGTATGGATACTTATTGAGCAGCAAGAGTACACCGCCCCCAAGACTTATTTTTTTATTTTTAATACTAGAAATCCATTTCTGCATACTGGGCATTTTCTGCAATGAATTCCCTTCTTGGTTCAACGCTATCACCCATTAACATACTAAAAATTTCATCTGCAAGTAATGCATCGTTAATATCAACCTTCTTTAAAATACGATGTTCTACTGCCATTGTAGTGTCTCTTAACTGATCAAAGTCCATTTCACCAAGACCCTTATAACGCTGCACTTCTTTGATACCAGTTTTACCAATTTCGTTATATAACGCATCCAACTGTGCATCATCATACACATAATAATGCTGCTTATTCTTTTCTACACGGTACAGCGGTGGTTGGGCAATAAATACCTTTCCCTCTTCAATCAAATCAGGCATATAGCGATAGAAGAAGGTTAAAAGCAATGTACGAATATGAGCACCATCCACATCGGCATCAGTCATGATAACAATTTTGTGATAACGCAGTTTATCCAAATCAAAATCTTCTGAAATTCCTGTTCCAAAGGCAGTAATCATATTTTTGATTTCTTCACTACCTAAAATTCTATCCAATCTTGCCTTTTCCACGTTCAAAATCTTACCACGCAAAGGCAAAATTGCCTGGGTTTTAGGATCTCTGGCTTTAATTGCACTACCACCCGCAGAGTTACCCTCTACGATGTAAATTTCACACTCATAGGGATCTTTACTGGTACAGTCTGTCAATTTGCCAGGAAGTCTTGTATTTTCCAATCCGGTTTTACGGCGAACTAGCTCTCTTGCCTTTCTGGCCGCGTCACGAGCTCTAGAAGCCGTCATTCCCTTTTCGATAATGGTTTTTGCTACCGAAGGGTTTTCTTCCAAGTAATAGGTCAAATATTCGCTCAGAACACTTTCCACTGCATTCTTTGCTTCACTTGTTCCCAATTTAGCCTTTGTCTGGCCTTCAAATTGTGGATCCTCAACTTTTATACTAATTACAGCAGAAATACCTTCCCTAACATCATCGCCAGAAAGCTTTTTATCTGCATCTTTAAGAACACCAATTTTTTTGCCATAATCATTTAATGTTTTGGTCAATCCACTTTTAAAGCCTACCAAATGAGTACCACCATCGGGTGTATTGATGTTATTTACGAAACTAAATATATTTTCTGTATAGCCATCGTTATACTGAAATGCAACTTCAACCAAAACGCCATCTTTCTCACCTGATGCATAAAAAACATCATCATACAATGGTTGGCGACTTTTATTAATATACGAAACAAACTCTTTAATACCGCCTTCATAGTGGAAAGTACGCTCTTGTTCCATGCCTTCTCTTAAATCAATCAGATTGATTTTAAGGCCTTTTGTTAAGAAAGCAGTCTCACGAAAACGCTGCTTTAAAATATCATAAGAAAAAACAGTTTCCTCAAAAATTTCAGGATCAGGTAGAAAATGAACATAAGTGCCATGTAACTGGGATTCACCAATTGTAGTAACAGGCATTAATACATCCCCACGAGCATACTTTTGCTCATATATTTTTCCATCACTGTGGATATTAACTGTTAACCAGGTTGACAAGGCATTTACTACGGAAGCACCAACACCATGTAAACCACCGGAAACCTTATACCCGCCGCCGCCAAACTTACCACCAGCATGCAAAATCGTAAATACAACCTGCACAGCAGGTATCCCCTTTTGATGTTGTATTCCAACGGGAATACCACGACCATTATCCATAACAGAAATAGAGTTGTCGGGGTGAATTTTTACTGTAATCTCATTACAGTATCCTGCTAAGGCTTCATCCACCGCATTATCCACTATTTCGTAAACCAAGTGGTGCAGACCTCTTGCACTGGTAGAACCGATATACATACCCGGACGCTTTCTAACAGCCTCCAGCCCTTCCAGCACTTGGATTTGACTTTCATTGTAATCTGATGACATAAAACCTCTCCTTCAACTAAATCTTCTAGGGTTCTTCATCTTTTCTTTGTGCCAAAGAAAAAATAGGTTCGTTCATGAAACCTATTTTGAATCAAATATTAATGATTGGTAAAATAAATTATCATTTTACACAAAGCTTAACTCAATTGCATTAAACACCCTAAGTTTCATAAAAAACCTTAAAAAAAGCAGGGTTCTTTTTAACAAAACTTAGAAAGTTTACCTTGCATAACTATTATACCATTTTTAAATCAATTCCACAAGGAAAAAACCTTATAATTTCAAGCAAAACAGGAATTTTCACAACTTTTTTTGATTTTTTTTCTTCCTTATTATTTAGTTGAACAATTTTTTGATTTAATTTTTCAAAAAATAGTAAATTAAACTAAGAATTCTAAAAAAACAAAAAGATGCAAAAGCACTTTGTCTTTTACACCTCAAAAAAAGCTTTAAGATTCAGGGGAAATACGACCATCTTCAACATAAAACAGATTATCTTTGCTAATGTATTTCTTAATAGCATCTTCGATACCAGTGCAAGTTAAAAAAGCCTGCAAGCCATCAATGCTTTCCATCAAATATTTTTGTCGATTCTCATCCAGTTCAGATAAAACATCATCCAATAGAAGTACAGGTTCGTCCCCGGTTTCCTCTCGAATCAAATCAATTTCAGCTAATCTAGTTGCCAAAGCCGTAGTTCTTTGCTGCCCCTGAGAACCAAAACTCTTAACTTCCTTCCCATCAATAGAAAAAAGAATATCATCCTTATGAGGACCATAATTTGTACTACCCAAATAGATATCTCGCTGCAAATTACGATTGAGGCGTTCAGACATATGGCCCAATTCACAGCTTGGCTTATATATTATTTTAAGCTGATCTAAGCCCCCTGTAAGGGCATTTAGCTTTTCAGCAGCAATTATATCTAACCTAAGCAGAAAATCCCTTCTAGCCCCTATAATTCGCTCACCATATTCAATTAATTGCTGATCCCACACAAAAAGGGTTTCTTGAAGAGATGGTTTCTTCTGAATTTCCTTTAATAAATTATTTCTCTGCTTTAAAATTCGATAGTATTGTTGCAGATCATAATAATAAATACGGCTCAACTGACAAAGTTCCATATCCAAAAACCGACGTCTTTCCCCAGGTCCATCTTTTATCAAAGAAAGATCCTCCGGAGAAAACACAACTGTATACAATGTGCCAAATAAATCTCCTAATTTCTTAATTGGCACACCATTTCTTGCGATTCCCTTTTTTGTATCTCTTTTCAAATGAACATCAATACGTTCATTTCGATTTTTCTTTGCCACAATTAGACGAATATGACTTTCTTCTTCATCAAACCCTATCATCTGCCAGTCATTTTTTGTACGCATAGACCGTCCTGTTGCACAAAAATAAAGGGACTCCAAAAAATTTGTTTTTCCTTGGGCATTGTTCCCATAAAACACATTGATCCCTTTTGAAGGCTGTATATGTAGTTTTTCTATATTACGAAATCCCTGTAATGAAACTTCCAACACCTGCATAAATATCCACCCAATATACAACTAAAAAATAGAAATAAAAGAAATAATTCCCAAATATTAATGTATCGTTATATATTTAACATTCATAAGAATTATATGTTATTTTTTTAAAAAATCACAAAAAAGGGATATACTATCCCCTTTAATGTGTTTTATTTCAAAATTCAACTTGTTAAAAATATCTCAATTTTCATTTACAACTTTAACTGAACCAAATCCCTTAACTTCAACTACATCATTGGCACGGATTTTCTTGCCTCTTTCCAAAGCTTGTTGCCCATTTACATAAACCAAACCTTCAGAAATTAAAACTTTTACGTCAGAACCTTGTCCAACTAAACCTGCTAACTTCAAAATTTGCTGTAATTTAATGAACTCGGTATGAATTGCAACTTCCTGCATAGAGTAATCCTTCTTTCTAAACTAGTTTACATAAAATTATATTCTTAATGGAAGAATTAAATATTTAAAAGAATCACCCTCAACAGGTAAAATTGTACAAGGGCTTAATGAAGCAGTAAAATGGATTTTTACTTTATCTTCATCAATAGATCGTAATGCTTCAATGAAGTAGCGTGGGTTAAAAGCGATAGAGATTTCTTCGCCTTCAATTTCAGCAGAAATTTCTTCAAAAGCAGTACCCATGTCACTTTTCGCTGTAATTTCTAAGGATTTTGTTTTGATTTTAAATCGAACCGGCGTTTTTCTATTATCCCTAGAAACCAAGGATGCTCTTTCTAAAGATTGAATTAATTCACTTTTATCAATTAAAATTTCTGTTTTAAAATCCTCAGAAAAACTTTGTTCATAGCGAATAAAGTCTCCCGCAATCAAACGTGAAACCATAATGGCAGTACCCAAATCAAATAAAATATGTTTGTCTGTTACAAAAACGGAAACCAAATCTTCTTCTTCTTGAGATAAAATTTTATTTAATTCACTTAATGTTTTGCCTGGAACAATCACTTCATTTTTTCCACAACTATTCAACAAATTATTTTTCCGATAAGAAATTCGATAGCCATCCACAGAAACAATATTTAAAAAATCCTCGTTAAACTCGAATAATTCACCGGTTAACACAGGTTTTGAGTTATCTTGTGCAATAGAAAAAATAGTTTGGCGAATCATATTTCTTAAATCATTTTGTTTCAAGGTATAAGCCTGGTTTTGTTCAACTTCTGGTAAAGCAGGAAAATCTTCACCGCCTTGACCCATAATTGTAAATTCTGAAGAACCACAAATTATGTTCACTGCATTTCTTTCATCTGTCGATATAGTTACATCATCGCCATTTAAGCGACGAATAATTTCGTTAAAAATACGAGCTTCAATGGCAATTTCGCCTTTTTCTAAAATATTAGCATCGATTGATGCAGTTTTGATACCCAATTCTAAATCATTTCCTGTTAAAACGAACCCTTTTTCATCAGCTGTTAACAAAATACATTCTAAAATGGGTAAAGTTGTGCGATTGGAAACCGCTTTGTTTACGATATTAATATATTGCAACAATAAATCTTTTTTACATACTAGCTTCAAGTTGTTCACAACTCCTTTTCACACAGTCAATAAAGAAATAAATAAGAGTTTAACCGCAGTAGCAGTAGTAGGGGCTGTGGGTTTGTGGAAAACCTGTTTTTCCCCAGAAAATTAGGAATTCTACCTGTTGGTAAGTCATGTGGATGAGATGTGGGTAGACTGATAGCTTATCCACAGTATTCACATGGGGGATAACATCACCTTACTTATCCACAGGTTGTCCCTAGTCTGCTCCACATGCCAATGTGGAAAATTATTGCCCCTTAATTTCTTTTTCTAATTGCAAAATTGTGCTTTGCAATGCCGTATCAATTTCTAATTGCTTTTCGATTTTGGATATAGCGTGAATTACAGTTGTATGATCACGCCCGCCAAAGCTTTCGCCAATTTTGGGCAAGGAAATATCTAATAATTTTCTACATAAATACATAGAAACCTGTCTAGGGAAGGCAATATTTTTCGGTTTTTTACTTCCCTGAATATCTTCAATACGAATATTAAAGTGATCTGCTACGATTTCCTGAATCAAATCAGGCGTTAAAGGTGCAGAAGCATTTTCACTAAAGATATCTTTTAATGAGTTTTCTGCCAAAGTGATAGATATATTTTGATTTGTCAAGGTTGCAAAGGCAACAATACGAGTCAAAGCACCTTCTAATTCACGGATATTTGATGCAATATTCTTTGCGATGTAAGCCATTACATCATCTGGCACCTGAAGATTATCACGTTCTGCTTTTTTCCGGAGAATTGCAATTCTTGTTTCATAATCTGGTGGTTGAATATCAGCAATTAAGCCCATTTCGAAGCGGCTGCGCAACCTGTCTTCTAAAGTTTCGATTTCTTTTGGAGGGCGGTCGGAGGAAATAATAATTTGTTTTGTTGACTCATATAATGCATTAAAGGTATGGAAAAACTCTTCCTGCGTACCTTCTTTTTTGGAGATAAATTGAATATCGTCAATCAATAAAACGTCGATATTTCTGTATTTATTACGAAAAGCTTCGTTTTTATTATTCTGAATAGAAAGAATTAATTCGTTGGTAAAGGTTTCACTTGTTACATATAATACTTTTGCAGCATTATTATGATCAAGGATATAGTGTGCGATAGAATGCATTAAGTGAGTTTTACCTAAACCTGAGTTTCCGTACAAAAATAAAGGGTTATAATTTTTCGCAGGAGCCTCTGCAACTGCCAAAGATGCAGCGTGTGCCATACGGTTACTGTTACCTACTACGAAAGAGCTAAACACATATTTAGGGTTTAAATTCCTTGGAATTTCAGTAGTTTGCTTTTGTGTATCATTTTGTTGCATCATTTTTAAGGGACGCTCATTACCAAGCAAAATAATAATTTCCAAGTCTCTTTTCATTACCTGTTTGATGGTGTTTCGTAACAGGTCAAAATAACGTTTTTCCAGCATATCTTTGGCTAAAGGATTTTCTACTTGCAAATAAAAACAATTATCCTGAATGCCATAGGGCACAATTGGACGAAACCATGTTTCAAAACTAACGGCAGAACTTTCTTCTTCGATAATTTTTAATGCTTCGTTCCAAAATTCGTTTATTTGTTCCATTATGTACCTCCTGTTAAATTTTTGTGGATAACAATATAGTTATTCACAAACGAATATGGTTGGGCTGTGAAAGAAATTTGTCTTGGTATTGGACAAGCCCAGGTTGTTCACAACTGTTGCTTTTTATTTGCCCACATAATCAACATAACATTTTTTATGAAAAAACGCGAAACATCCCAATTCGAACAAGAGTCATCAGCCAAGAGGGATGTGTTTTTCAAGAGCTTTTTCACAAAAATTTAAAGTTATACACAGGTTTATCAACAGATTGTGGATAACATAAATTTTGGAGCGGCAAAACATGTGTGAATTCTGTGGATCAACTTCTTGACACCTTGGACTTAGTATAACAAAAGTTATCCACAACCGCAATGAAAAAATCAAGTTATCCCCAACCAAAAAATAGATGGAAAGAAAAAAAATTTGATTTTTTTTGTATTTCTACTATATATAGATTAAAAAAATAAAAAAAAACAATATATCAGGAGAAAATAAAAAAAAAATGTCAAAATATAATTTTTCCCTGAAATACCAGAGTTTTAAGGCTTTTAAGGGAAATATTTTTCTTGACGAGCCATTTCTTTTTTACTATAATAGTAGCAGTGCTCGTAAAAAGGGCAGTGAAACCCTGCAATAAAGGAGGTGCGTATAACTATGAAAATGACATTTCAGCCTAAAAGAAAACAGAGAAGCAGAGAACATGGCTTTAGAAAAAGAATGAGAACTGCTAACGGCAGAAAAGTGCTTGCTGCAAGAAGAAAAAAAGGTAGAAAAGTATTATCCGCATAATCCTCATACCAAAAGTATATTAGGCCGCTGAAAGTGGCCTTTTGTTCATATGAGGAACATTTTGGCGCTACCGAATGAAAGAAGGATTATTATGAAGTTTACAGAATCTTTGAAAAAAAATTTTCAATTTCGGTATGTATATAATAGAGGTAGATCTATTGCCAACCGCCATTTGGTTATGTATGTGGTGAAAAATGGGACACAAGGGAACAAATTAGGTATTTCAGTCAGTAAAAAGGTTGGAAAGAGCGTCGTTCGTTCCCATGTGACTCGCTTGATTCGTGAAAGTTACCGCAATATGGAGGAAGATCTTCGTTGTGGCTATGATATTGTTGTCATTGCCCGTGTTATATGTAAGGATTCATCTTACCATGAGGTCAACGCCTCCTTGCGGCATCTATTAAAAAAACATCAATTGCTTCTTTCCCAACAAGATAAAGAAATGGGGAAAGAGGGAGAATAAGAAGCGAGATGAAGATATGGGTAAAAAAATTTTCCTGTGGTTAATCCGTTTTTATCAGGTGGGAATTTCTCCCTTAATTGGGCCACATTGTAGGTTTACCCCCACCTGTTCTCAGTATGCGTACATCGCCATATCTCGTTATGGCATATTTAAGGGCACATATCTTGCCGTCAGAAGACTTTTGAAATGCCATCCCTTCCATGAAGGCGGCTATGACCCCGTTCCCTAAAAAATTCTATTGTCTGTGAAGGTTGTCCCGCGGGGCAAAAAATTCTATTTGTTTGTTTAAGGAGGCATAAAAAGTGTTTGGAAGTGAAATGTTAGCAGGTGTCGCATTGACGACTCTTCCGTCTGTAAGAATGCCCGGTAGTATATTGGGACCCATTGCCGAATTAATGGGTTATGTATACAATATGCTCTTTGATGGGTTGCACGGTATGATGACCGTGGGCGTATTAGGCTTTGCAATTATTATATTTACTCTGATTGTGAAATTAATTCTGTTCCCTTTGATGGTGAAGCAGCAAAAATCTTCATTTAAAATGCAGATGCTTCAGCCAGAGTTAGAAAAGATTAAAAATAAATATAAAGGTAAAACAGATCAGCTTTCCCAGCAAAAAATGGCTATGGAAATGCAGGATTTTCAAAAGAAAAATGGTATTAGCCTTATGGGCGGATGCTTACCTTTGTTAGTTCAGCTTCCTATTTTGTATGCTCTGTTTTATCTGTTCCAGAATGCATATGTTTATGTTGATGTTATTGGTCAGAACTATACTGACATTGCAAATGCAATTTTGCAGATTCCTGCAGATGTCAGAATGGAAGTTTTTACGCCCTATGCACAGAACTTCGTTGATATGTACAAAAGTGTTGATGTTATCAAAACCAGTGGTTTTGATATGAGCCGTGTTGGCGATGTTGTAATGTTGGTAAACTACTTGAGTGTTGATGACTGGACAACAATTATGAGCCAGCTCGGAACACATGGTAATGGCTTGGTTGAATTTTTGGCAACAAAAAATAATATTGAAACATTCCTGACTATTCCTCTGGTTAGTACAGCAGGTTTGAAGTGGCCAGGTGTGATTATTCCTGTTTTGGCTGCGGTTTCCACATATGCACAATCTAAAATCATGATGGTTATGACTCCTAGTGCAAATGCAGACCCTAATAACCCAGCTATGGCAATGACAAAAACAATGACTTATGTTATGCCATTTATGATGGGCTTCTTCTGTATTTCTATGCCTGCAGGTCTTGGTCTTTATTGGACAATCAGTAATATTTTCGGTATCATTCAGCAGGTAATCTTACAGAAACACTACAAGAAGAAATTTGCGGGGGAGGCTGCTCAGAATGGATGAAATAAGAAAAAGCGGTAAAAGCGTGGAAGAAGCGATTGCAGCTGCTTTAACTGAATTAGGCGCTTCAAAAGAAGATGTTTCCATTACTGTGATTGAAGAAGGTTCAAAAGGTTTTCTCGGTGTATTTGGTGGAAAAGATGCAGTGGTTTTGGTTAAGAAAAATTTTAATCCCGAACGTGCGGCTGAAAACTTCTTAAGAGAAGTGTTTTTATCCATGGGTCTTATTGTTAAAATTGAAGCCCAGCTTAAAGACAAACATCTTTTAATTAATCTTACCGGTGAAGATATGGGTATTTTAATTGGTAAAAGAGGTCAAACTTTAGATGCATTACAGTACTTGGTAAATTTGGTTGTGAATAAAAATAGCAATTCTTATGTAAGTGTAATGTTAGATACAGAAAATTATCGTCAAAGAAGAAAAGAAACATTGGAAACCCTTGCATTTAACTTAGCAAAAAAAGTAAAGCATACAAAGAAAAATGTTGTGCTTGAGCCAATGAATCCTTATGAAAGAAGAATTATTCATTCTGCATTGCAAAATGATCGCTTCGTAACAACTTACAGTGAAGGTGAAGAACCTTACCGTAATGTTGTAATTACTTTAAAATAAGAGCAAAAAAAACCCGTTGCAGGAACTCTTGTTGCGGGTTTTGCTATATTAAAAAGCAAACTTTTTTTATGTTTCGTGAAGATTATTGGGATGTAAATTGCCAAGGTTTTTAAGTCTTATTCGTAGGAGGAGCAAATGAATAGAGTTAATCAGTTAGATGATATCATTGCTGCAATTTCAACTCCTTTAGGCATGGGAGGCATTGGTATTGTTAGAATGAGTGGTCAGGGGTGCATTGCATTGGCTGATCGCTTATTTTCAGGAAAGAGATCCCTTTTGGAAAAGAATAGTCATACCTTATCCTACGGTAAAATAATCAATCAGGGTGAGGTTATTGACGAGGTTTTAATTTCAGTGATGAAAGGACCTCAAACATATACAAAAGAAGATATTGTAGAAATCAATTGTCATGGTGGTTCTTTGGTAACACGTCGTGTTTTAGAGGCAGTGTTAAATGATGGTGCCAGATTGGCAGAACCCGGGGAATTTACGAAAAGGGCTTTTTTGAATGGACGGATGGATTTAACGCAAGCCGAAGCAGTTATTGATTTAATTCATTCTCAAACGGATTTATCTCGCCAGGCTGCGGTAAATCAGCTTGAGGGAAGATTAAAAAAAGAAGTGCGTTCTATGCGTGAAGCAATTTTAGATATGATTGCTTCTATTGAGGCTGTCATTGATTACCCTGAGCATGACGTTGAAGAAGAAACCTATGGCAATATGGAACAGGGCGCCATAGGACTATTAAAACGGATGGAAACATTATTGGCAAATGCTGATCGTGGAAAAATCATCCGTGAAGGTTTGGAAACCGTTATTGTTGGTAAGCCAAATGTAGGTAAGTCCTCTCTTTTGAATTGGTTATTAGAGGAGGAAAGAGCAATTGTAACAGATATTCCTGGTACAACCCGTGATACCGTTGAAGAGTATATCAATGTAGATGGCATCCCTATGAAAATTGTGGATACCGCTGGTATTCGCGAAACCGGGGATATAGTGGAAAAGATGGGCGTTGAAAAGTCTAAGTCTTATGCTGAAAAAGCAGACTTAATCTTGATGATGCTTGATGGTTCAAGACCGTTGGAGGGGGAAGATAAAGATATTTTATCTTTTATTCGGGGAAAAAAGACAATGGTTTTAATTAATAAAACAGATTTGGATCAAAAGATTTCTTTGGATGAATTAGAACAATATATCTCAAAGGAGCAGATGATTCCAGTTTCCATTAAGGAGAACCGTGGATTTGATGAACTGATCAATGGATTAAAGGAATTGTTTTTTAGCGGTGAAAGTGTTAAAGCCGAGGATGCTCTGCTGGGCAATACTCGTCATAAAAATGCGTTGTTTCAAGCCAAAGAGGCTATGGAACGTTGCTTGGTTACAATTCGTACCCGTATGCCTGAAGATTTTATTTCTATGGACTTACAGGATGCCAACCGTGCTTTGGGCGAAATCACTGGTGATGTGGCAGATGAAGAAATCATTGATCGAATTTTTACGAAATTCTGTTTGGGTAAATAAAGAAATGGAGTGTATGTATGAAACAAGATGAGATCAATCAGCCTAAAACCGCACCACAAGAAAATGAGTTAGGTGTTTTACCAGTAAAGAGTTTGTTGGTAAAACTTGCAGTACCAGCAATTGCAGCACAAATTGTAAATGTATTATACAACGTAGTTGACCGAATGTATATCGGGCACATTCCGGATACGGGAGCGTTATCCTTAACGGGTGTTGGTGTTTGTATGCCCCTTATCATGCTGATTTCCGCTTTTGCAGCCTTGGCAAGTATGGGTGGCGCACCTCGTTCATCTATATTGTTGGGAAAGGGTGGCAAAGAAGAGGCAGAAAGAACATTGGGCAACTGTACCATGTTATTAATTATTCTGGCCATAACCCTTACCCTTATATTAATGTTCTATTCTGAGCCATTGCTTCTTGCTTTTGGTGCCAGTGAAAACACCATTGGCTATGCATTGGATTATATGAATATTTACGCATTGGGAACAATTTTTGTGCAGCTTGCGTTGGGTTTAAATGCTTTTATCACTGCCCAAGGTTTTGCCAAAGTAAGTATGCAGACGATTTTAATTGGTGCAATTAGTAATATTATTTTAGATCCAATTTTTATTTTCTTCTTGGGAATGGGTGTAAAAGGCGCTGCATTGGCAACAATTATTTCTCAGGGAATTTCCGCCGTATGGGTAGTTATGTTTTTAACAGGGAATGGGACAACCCTAAAATTACGCTTGAAAAATTTTAAAATTCATGGTAAAACCCTTTGGCCCTGTGTATTATTAGGACTTTCTCCTTTTATCATGCAATCCACAGAAAGCATTATCAGTATTTGTTTTAACTCTTCTTTATTGAAATATGGTGGTGATACAGCGGTAGGTGCAATGACAATCTTAAGCAGTGTTATGCAGTTTTCTATGTTGCCTTTGGTTGGCCTTGCTCAGGGTGCACAACCAATTACAGGTTATAATTTTGGAGCCAAAAAACCAGAGCGTGTGAAAGAGGGATTTCATTTATTATTAAAATCCAGTTTATTGTATTCTATGGCATTATGGGCAATTGTTATGTTGTTCCCCAGAGTGGTATCATCAATGTTTGCCAGCGATGCTGCACTGTTGGATTATAGTGCATGGGCAATGCGTTATTATATGCTATTCTCCGGTATTTTTGGTATTCAGATTGCTTGCCAGCAAACATTCATCGCCATCGGGAATGCAAAAACATCCTTGTTTTTGGCAATTTTACGTAAAATTTTGTTGTTAATTCCTTTTATCTACATATTGCCTATGTTTATCGAGGATAAGGCAAAGGCAGTTTTCTTGGCAGAGCCTGCCGCAGATTTGATTGCAGTTGCAACAACTGCCATTTTATTTATGGTTCAATTTAAAAAAGCAATGAAAAAATTAGAAGAAGAAAAGGCAACTGCCTAGGAATTTATGAAGTTGGAAAGAGTCTTTTCTGAAGTATGGTTTTTGAATAAAAATTAAGTGGAGTATATCTCCATGATACTAAGGAGTTTTGGAATGATGTATGAGGCAGAAACCATTGATGTTGCTGTTGTTGGCGGTGGCCATGCAGGATGTGAGGCGGCACTTGCAGCAGCAAGAATGGGAATGAAAACCGTTATGTTTGCCATAAGTTTAGACAGTATTGCGATGATGCCCTGTAATCCATCTATTGGTGGAAGCTCTAAGGGACATTTGGTTAGAGAAATTGATGCTTTGGGTGGACAAATGGGCAAAACCATTGATAAAACATATATTCAAACAAAAATGTTGAACACAGGAAAAGGTCCGGCAGTATATTCCTTACGTGCTCAGGCAGATAAAATTAGGTATCAAGCAGAAATGAAGCATACCTTAGAAAAGACACCCAACCTAAAAATTCGACAGGGAGAAATTGCGGAAATTCTAATGGAAGATGGTAGTGTTTCCGGTGTAGTAACCACAAGTGGTGCAATTTTCCGTTGTAAAGCTGTTATTCTTTGTATGGGTACTTATATGCTTAGTCGTTGCTTGCATGGTGATGTTATTGTTCCCAGTGGGCCAAACAACTTGATGCCTGCCACAAAATTAAGCCAATGCTTGAAAGATTTGGGTATTCGCCTATATCGTTTTAAAACAGGTACACCTGCCAGGATGTTGAAAAGCTCTTTAGACTTAGAAAAAATGCAGCCTCAGTACGGGGATGAAAATATTGTTCCTTTTTCTTTTGAAAATAAAGCAGAAGACATTAAAAAAGAACAAGCATTATGTTGGTTAACTTATACCAACGAAAAGACACACCAAGTAATTCGGGACAACTTGCATCGTTCCCCTTTATATGGTGGGATTATTGAGGGCACAGGCCCACGTTATTGTCCATCCATCGAGGATAAGGTGGTTCGTTTTGCTGACAAAGAACGTCATCAGCTTTTTATCGAACCCGAAGGCGAGGGAACTGAGGAAATGTATATTCAAGGGATGTCCTCCTCTTTGCCTGAAGATGTACAGATTGCAATGTATCGCACTGTACCTGGTTTAGAGAGATGTGAAATCACTCGTTTTGCATATGCTATCGAATATGACTGCATTGATGCAACTCAGTTAAAGTTATCTTTAGAATTTAAGGATTTTAATGGGCTTTTTAGTGCGGGTCAGTTTAACGGAAGTTCAGGTTATGAGGAAGCGGCAGCCCAGGGGATTATTGGTGGCATTAATGCGGCCAGATATTTACAAGGGAAAGAACCCATTGTTTTACAGCGTTCTGATGGCTATATCGGTGTATTAATTGATGATTTAATTAGCAAAGGTAGCCAAGAACCATATCGAATGATGACAAGCCGTGCAGAATTCCGACTATTATTGCGTCAGGACAATGCAGATCAAAGGCTAACGCCCATTGGCCATGAGATTGGTTTGATCCCCGAAGAGCGTTATCTTGCCTTAAGAGAAAAGGAACGATTGGTTGCATTGGAAATTGAGCGTGTGAGGGCATTAACCATAGCACCTAACCCTAAAACATTGGAAGTGCTGGATCTATATGAGAGCACCCCAATCAAATCTGGTGTAAAATTATCTGACCTTGTAAAGCGCCCTGAATTAGATTATGAAAAGGTGGCACCTTTGGATTTAGATAGACCAGAGCTTCCTTCGGATGTAAGAGAACAGGTCAATATCCAAATTAAATATGAAGGTTATATTGGTCAGCAGTTGAAGCAAGTAGAACAGTTTAAAAAACTAGAAAGCCGCAAACTGCCAGAAGATATGGATTATCAGAGTATTCAAGGTTTGCGTATTGAGGCAAAGCAGAAGTTGGATGCAATTCGACCTAGTTCATTAGGGCATGCATCCCGTATCACAGGGGTATCACCTGCGGATATTTCTGTATTGTTGATTTATTTAGAGCAACAAAAGCGCAAAGGCTGATTTTTTAGAGAGGAGGGGGTTAAATGAATTTTTTTCTGCCTTGGGAGGGAAGTCAAAGCAGTGAACCCAAAAAAGACAGAAGGTTGTTTTTACCTAAAGGGAGTTTTCCGTTAGAAGACTTATGTTTTAATACCGTTAGCTCTCCTTATTTTTCATTACCGAATCCTAGCGGAACCGTGAGGTCATTTTTAAGTGCATTGGAAAAAGACTGTGAAGATGAAGCTATGGGATATCTATCTAACACCGTTGCAACAATGGCGGATTTAGAAGGTATTAAAAAGTTATTTGGGGAGAAAAAAGAGTTACATTTCTTTTCAGATGATATACTAAATGAGATCAGAACAGTCTCCTTGGCTTGCAGAGGTGAGCAAGGAAAGACAGAGGTGATTTCTGTGCGAATGGTGGCAGAGCCTAATCACTTTGGCAAGTGGAAAATATATTGTATCGAAAAGGAGTAAGTCCATGGATAATAAAATGCTATTGAAATCTTGCTGCGAGCAGATGCAGATTCCTCTTTCACAAGAGATGACAGAGCAGTTTATGACTTATATGTCTTTGTTGTTGGAATGGAATGAAAAAATGAATTTAACGGCCATTACCGAAGAAAGAGAAGTTATTTTAAAGCATTTTGTTGACTGCTTGAGCTTGGTGCCTTATTTAGAGGTGACAGATGAAACAAAAATCATTGATGTTGGTACGGGGGCAGGATTTCCTGGGCTTCCCGTAAAAATCGCTTGTCCCAATGTTTCAATGACACTTCTGGATTCTTTGCAAAAAAGAATTGGATTTTTGGAAGAGGCAATCAAGGAAATGGGTTTAAATAACGTAGAATGTGTCCACTCAAGGGCGGAAGATGGTGGTCAAAACCCTCTATACAGAGAAAAGTTTGATTATTGTATATCTCGCGCCGTGGCAAATTTAGCAGTATTATCAGAATATTGCTTGCCATTTGTAAAAATTGGTGGAACATTAGCGGCTTTAAAAGGACCTGATGCATCGGCGGAGATTTTAGAGGCTGAAAGTGCGTTGGAAAAGCTTGGGGGCAAGGTAACCCAGGTCATAGATGTTACAATACCTTTTACGGATTTATCCCACAAACTTATCTTTATTGAGAAGGTATCATCAACGCCAAAACAGTATCCTAGAAAAGCGGGTAAAATTTCAAAAAACCCTTTAAAATAATAAACTTAGACAGCATTTCTTTTGAGATGTTGTCTTTTTTTATAGAAGGAAGGGGATTTTTATTCATGAGCATTTGGATGGAATAGGCTTAGAAAAAAGGAAAAATAAGAATCAAAAAACATAACCAGGGAAATATTGGATAATAGATATAGTAGTGGAGAAATTTTTTTGAACCTGATATTGTGTATCAAAAGTGGGGAAATATCACTTTCTGAGGTTGCGTTTTTAACTTGTAAAACAGAATATATAGTGTTTGAAGATAAAAAAACAATATATGTAGTATGAAAAATGAGATAATTTGACGATAAATTGCCATAAAAATGAAGAAATTCCACCAAGCTACGACAACTTATCCAAACCTTCGAGTTTTTTGTGTCTTATGCCGCATCATTTTGTCGAGGGGGGTGTGTTTTTGTTGTACGCTTTTTCTGTAAAAATGGATTTCCTATGATAGAATGAAAAAAAAGAAAAATGCCGTTGATTTGTAAAACTATCTCGGTTTCCATAGGATAAAAAAGGAGGAAATACATATGGAGGTTTTGAAATTTCCCGAAATGCGTTTAAAAAAGGAGAAGGCTGTATATCAATTGCCTATCGAAAAAGTTCGTCCTAATCCATATCAGCCTAGAAAGTACTTTAACATTAGCGCATTAGAGGAGCTGGCAGAATCCATTACCGCATATGGAATTCTGCAACCTATTACTGTTCGTAAGATGAGTGGCGGATTCTACGAACTGGTGGCAGGAGAAAGACGTTTGCGTGCAGCGGAAATGGCAGGGCTTACGACGGTTCCTGCGATATTTATTCAGGTAAGTGATAGTGATAGTGCAGTTTTGGCTTTTATTGAGAATATTCAACGCCAAAACCTAAGCTTTTTGGAAGAGGCAGAGGGCTATCGCAATATGATGGAGGACTATGGCTTAACCCAAGAGGAGTTGGCTACAAAGCTATCAAAAAGCCAGTCTGCCATAGCCAACAAATTGCGTGTTTTAAAGTTAGAGGATAGTGTAAAAAAAGAATTGTTGGACAACCATTTTACTGAGCGTCATGCAAGGGCATTATTAAGGTTGCCTGATGAGCAAAGTCGCCTTGTAGTAATGGCTCAGATGATCCGGGAGGAAATGAATGTAAAGCGAACGGAAGAGTTAGTGGAGCATACGCTAGAAGAGATGAGACATAGGCATACGGAAAGAGGAGAAAGACGGGAAAAGCGCTATATTACCGATTTCCGTTTGTTTACAAACACCATAAAGCAATCGTTAGAAGTGATTCGCCGTAGTGGCATGGATGTGGTTTATGAAGATACACAAAATGATGATGAGTGTGAAATTGTGATTCGTATTCGCAAAAATGCAGTGGAATCGGCATGAAGAGTAAGGCAGAAGTAATCCAGGGAAAATGGTTTCTGCAAACGACTTTTGATAGTGACTTATTACTTTTGAAATGGTACAAGCTTAGAAATGGGGTTAAGTTTTACGCTAGAATATTAAGTAATGAGTTATTTGGGTTTCATGGCAATGATTGTATAAAAATACCTTTTATGATACAGTGGTAAAAAGCTCTCCTTTTTTGCTACAAAACGGAGAGGAAGGGAAAATAAAGAAATGCTATCCTTTTATCATAGGAGGTAAAGAATGTGGATTGGATACAAAGACTAAATGAGGCGGTAGACTATATTGAAAATAACTTAGATCAAGATGTGAATGTAGAGGTTGCAGCAAAAATTGCGACTTGTTCTACCTTTCATTTTCAGCGCATGTTTACCTATATTGCCGGCGTTACCATTGGGGAATATATTCGAAGAAGAAGAATGACCTTAGCAGCATTCGAATTAATACAGGGGAATCAAAAGGTCGTTGATATTGCTACAAAATACGGATATGAATCACCAACAGCTTTTAATCGAGCGTTTCAGGCAATACATGGCATGGCTCCATCCATGGCGAAGAACCAGGGTGTTAGCCTAACGGTCTATCCCCGCATTACTTTTACCTTATCAATAAAAGGAGATGAGGTAATGAATTTTAGGATTGAGAAGAAAGACGGATTTAGAATTGTAGGGTTTGCAACAAAAGAACCAATGACTATGGAGGACTGCTTTGAAAAGGTACCATTGTTTTGGTCTGAGGTTATGAAAAAAGGCGGCATAGAAAAAATTTGCGGCATTATGGATGGTGCACAGCCTAATGGGGTATTAGGTGTGTCTACTTGTGATGATGGCGCATTTAGCGGGTATTTTATTGCTGCCGCAACCCATGCACCCTGTCCCCAGGAAATGGAGGAATATATGGTGCCAGAGGGAACATGGGCAATCTTTGATTGTATTGGCCCGATGCCCCATGCAATTCAAAATCTACAACAAAGAATTATTACTGAGTGGCTACCAACATCAGGTTATGAATATGCGGCGGCACCCGATATTGAAGTTTACTTCGAGGGTGACCAAGGTGCATCAGATTATCGTAGTCAGGTTTGGCTTCCTATTGTGAAAAAATAAAAAAAGAGGGTGTAGAATATTCTATACCCTCTTTTTTTCATTTTGTTTGATCCATTTGTTTATCCAAAACCATAAAGGTTGTGGTTGCTGTTGCTGCTAAAATATTGTTTCTTTTTATTCGTGCTTCACCCACCATGCTTACCACAGTTTTGCCATGGGAAATGATACGGGCGTGATACTCTACGGTATCATTAGGCAAAATTGGTTGTAAAAATGTTGTAGCAATGTTGATGGTGCAAACCATATTTGGCTTTGCATAGTAATGACAAAGCAAACCAAAGGTTGTGTCAAACCCCGTAACGATAATGCCTCCATGCAGTCCGCCCTCTGGATTTAACTCCCAATCCTTTACATCAAGGGATAAGGTCAATTCTTTTTTTTCATGACTACAAGAAACAAAAGAGGGGTTTAATAAGTCTAAAATGCCTACATTTGTCATTGTGAAATCGGAGGTATTTATTTGGGAAAACCATTTTTCCATATCTGTTTGGTTAGAATCTTTTTTATTGAATACTACCATATGTAGTACCATCCTTTCTTATATTAATAGGTTGTTTTGAACTTCTTTTAATACTTTAAAAACTGCTGATGAGCTTGCTGCCAATACAGTTTTATTCTTGATCCATGCTTCTCCAGTGATGTTGCATAAGGATCTGCCTTGAAATTCAAATTTAGCCTTAATATGGAAAGAGTCTCCTAAAAAGATTGGCTTATGATATGTGGTATTTAAGCTAACGGTGGTAACTACATGGGGTTTTGTGTAGTAATGGCAAAGAAGCCCCAAGGTAGTGTCAAATGCGGTGGCAATAATGCCGCCATGAATAACGTTTTGGGGGTTGAGTTCCCACTCTAAAACGTCGTATGCAAGCTCCACTGTTTTTTCATCAAAGTTGCAGCTTACAAATTTTGGTTTAATTTTTTGCACAACGCCATGACTAAGAAGTCTGGAGCCACGAGTGGTAACTTGCTGAAACCAGGTTTCCATAGCTTCTTGTGATAGCGTTGGCATTTCTAGATGATTCATTACAAGATTCCCCTTTATTTCAAATATTCTTTTACGATATCTGTAAAGGACTGACTGTTTTCCAAATGGGGAAAGGTGCCAACACTTTCAAATATCACGTAGTCGCCATCTGGGCGAGCTTCTTCAGCCCATTCCATGTTGGAAATAGGATTTGATTTATTTTCTTCACCCCAAAAAATCCAAAAAGGTACGCTCAATGCAGAGAATGCTGCTTTTGTATCTGCGCGCCAAAAACCTGTTTTAATGGTAGCAAATGAAACCTGCCCTTTCTTGCTTCTGCGAGCGGAGTAATAGCATTGATCAATGAGCTCTTTTGCAATTTTTTCTTTTGCAAAGAATGCTTCCTCCAGTGTTTCTTTGATTTTCCCTTTTGAAGTTTCCATCAAGAATTGCTGTGTCCCTGAAACGGGAAGAAGCAAACTGTGGAGGGGTTCGGTATCTTCATTTGTGGCAAAGCCACGACCAAAGCCTTCTGGAGATATAAGCATAAGCCCTTTTATTTTTTCGGGATAAAGCATAGAAGTAATTAATGCCAGGTCGGCACCGCCGTTTGAGGCCAAAATACAGGCAGGGCGGTGGATAACCGTTTCCATGAAATCGTGAATACAATGGGCATATTGATAAGCTGTCCAGGGTTTATCTGGCACAAAAGAGGAGCCGAAACCCGGTAAATCTAAAGCATAAACATGGTAATTTTTTGATAGAGTATCAATGACCATATCCCACTCTTTGCGGCTTGTTCCTATCATCATGCTGTGAATCAGCAGTAAAGGTCGCCCTCGGCCAACAGAGGTATAAGCAATATTGCCATGGGAAGACGTATATATTTCAAAATTGGTATCATCAACCTTTTTTTCAGCTTGCCAAAAACACGCTTTTTGCCAAAGAATCAGTCCGCCTAAAAGGCCCGCTGTCGCGGCGGAAAGGGAAAGTGCTGCTTCTTTTACTTTTTTGTTCATTTCAGACCCTCCTTCGCTAAATAACTTCTCTTTTATTATGAACGGAAAAACGTCATTTGAAAAGAGAAATTTTCATAGTATGTTAATAAGTTTTCGGGAGAGGAGCTTTTTTATGCAAGGATTTCTAACTTTGGCAGGACAATTATTTATAATTTTATGTATTCAGTCCATACTAGAGGTAATGGCTTCTTCCAGAAGACAAAACCATCTGCAAAAACCAATAGCTCTGGGGTGTTATTTGGCATCAATGCTTTTGGTTCTGCATTTCATGCAGCAGTATTTAGGGGATATTTTGCAAACTTTAAGCCATATTTATTAGTAAAAAAACAAAAGTAGTAGTTTTTTGTCCAAACTCGTTGAAAAATACTTGACGGATTAAAATTCCTGTGTTAGTATATTATTCGTACTCGATTTGAGAGTGACATGCCGATGTGGCTCAATTGGCAGAGCAGCTGACTTGTAATCAGCAGGTTATCGGTTCGAGTCCGATCATCGGCTTTTCATATGGGTGGATTCCCGAGCGGCCAAAGGGGGCAGACTGTAAATCTGTTGCGATAGCTTCGAAGGTTCGAATCCTTCTCCGCCCATTTTTATCAACAAACCGAAAGGTTTGTTTTTTTTTATTTCTTAAAATGATTGTACAATACACTTTGTCATTGTTGGACTGGATTTATATTCACAATTATGGTAGGATGAAAGAATAGGAGTAATTGAAATGAATGGGGACGAAAGGATGGATTCTATGAAAAAAGTGGTTGGTATCGTGACAGTAGGGGCTCTGATTTGTTCAATGGCAGTTCCAGGTTTTGCGCAGAATGGGACAAATGCAGAGTTAAGATCGGATTTTACAATTGAAATTGATGGGAATAAATGCCTTTTCACACGTGCAGATGGAAGCGTTGCACTTCCTATTTTGTATAATGATACTACTTATTTGCCTTTGCGTGCTGTTGGTGAAATTATGGGTAAAAATGTAAATTGGGATGAAAGCAACAAAACAATTACATTAAGTGGTTCAAGAGCGGAGTTGGCTGATAAAACAAAGTCAGGCACAGCAAAATCAAAGGATGTTGTGGTGCAGGAAAGAGCCGATTTTACGATTGTAATTGACGGTGCTCAAAAAGAGTTTAAAACTGCTTCAGGTAATAAAATAAATCCCATTGTATATAATGGTTCCACATACTTACCATTGCGTGCAATAGGTCAAATTATGGGCAAGGATGTTGCTTGGGATAGTACGGCAAAAAAAGTAAGTCTTGCTCCTGCAAATAGCACTGTAACAGATGCAGATAGCTTTGGAACAAAAGGTGAAGAGGGTAGTAACCTCGAAAAAGGTGATATCGGGATGGGCAAGGCAAAGGAAATAGCACTAGCACATGCTAAATTAGATGCGAAAGATGTTCGATTTGTAGACACAAAAATGGATAAAGAAGATGGTAAAAAGGTTTATGAAATCGAATTCTACCATGGCAACAATGAGTATGACTATGATATTGATGCATTAACAGGTGTAATTCTGTCTGTGGACCATGAAATTGAGGATTTTAATGCAACAGAGGATGGAAAATTTATAAGTGCTGAACAGGCGAAAAAAGCTGCGTTAGCCCATGCCAATGTAAAAAATAGTGAAGCAACATTTACAAAGGTTAAAAATGATGATGATAAAAATATAGAGGTTGACTTTTATACTTCAAGTGCTGAGTATGAATATACAATCCATGGTACCACTGGAGCTGTTATAGATTTTGAAATGGAAGATAAAGAAGGGAACACTGTCGAAGTAACCATAACATTAGCTGAGGCGAAAAAAACAGCCCTTTCCCATGCTGGTGTTAAGGAAAAAGATGTAACGTTTACAAAGGCTAAGCTAGATACAGACGATAATAAGAAGGTTTATGAATTAGAATTCGAGAATAATAGTATGGAATTTGAATATACCATTGATGCAAAAACAGGTAAAATATTAGAGTCTGAAAAGGATGAGAAAGACAGTAAAGAAAGCAATAAAGACAAAAAGGATGACAACAATAAAGGCCATAATGAAAAAGATGATAACGATGAAGACTAAGCAGAATTTCAACGTTGATTAACTTCAAAACAAAGCCCCTGTTTTTTCAGATAATTTTTGAAAAATAGGGGCTTTGTTTATGGAATATGGGAAATAAATAGATTTTTCTTGACATACATAGAACATCTAGGTAATATATTACCTAGATGTTCTATGTAAAAAGTGGAGGCTGATTAAATGGATAAAGGATTGATTGGTGGAAGCACCTTTTTGATGGTGTTATCCTTACTGCAGGAAAAAGATTATTATGGTTATCAAATCATAAAAGAAATTGAGCTACGAAGTAACCAAGTTTTTCAATTTAAAGAGGGAACATTATACCCTGTTTTACATCGTATGGAGAGCCAAGGGTTAGTGAAATCATATAAGGCTAAGGCAGAAACAGGAAAGGAACGTAAGTACTATCAAATTACGACAAAGGGCAAAACCCAGTTGGCCGATGAACGCAAACAGTGGAACGAGTTTACTGGTTCTGTGCAAAAGGTTTTAGGGGGTGCGGGGTATGCGTGTACCTGACTGGGAGGATTATATCAAGCGAGTATTATCTCACGTTAAGTTTAAATATGACCATAATACCATCTATTTTGAACTCAGGGATCACTTAGAGGATCGCTATGACGATTTTCTTTCTGAGGGGTTGACTGAGGAGGAAGCCGCTAAGGCAGTTTTAACCTGCATGGGTGATCCTGACATGATAGGCGAGGAATTAGATCGGGTTCATAACCCTGTGTTGGGCTGGATTTGGCGGTGCTTGAGAATGGTGTTCATAGTTTTAGTTATAGCAAATATATTGCCTATTTTTTCCTTAGCAAGCACAGGGATTTATTCTACATTGGAAAGATATGATAAAAAAGAGGATAGTGCCTTGGTATATACCATTGATGTAGATTATCGAGAAAAAATATATGATACTACATTGATCATAGACAAAGTTTTGTATTATGAGGATAACACTTTAGAGGTACGTTATGCTACTTGGACAAATCCTTTTTCAGACAGTATAAAGTGGAATTCTTCCATAGGGGTTAAGATATTTGATGATAACGAGGATGTATATTCTGGGGGAAGTGGATGGAAAAGCGGTGGATATTATGGGAGAGGACAACAATTTTTAAAAAATGTACCACCGACCGCAAACAAAATTATGATTTCATTTAGACAAAATGAGGAAATACCAATTACATTAACAGAGGGGCGGGTGATGGCCCATGAGTCGTAAAAAACAAGTACTATTTTTCATCATTCTGATTCCAGTATTTTTATTTTCATTTATGCGATTGGGCAGTTACTTCTTTACTGCAGAAGACGTATTCTATGCTTGTGAGAGAGGATTAGGATATGGTCCTTCTGATAAAATTCTAGCTGAATACGATCTGGAGGAGAGAAGTAAATTAATTGTTGGCAAGTGGAATGGGGATCTATCGGTAGTACCAGCAGAGCCCGCATTTGTTGTTTTGTGGAAGTTAAAGGATGGCGGAGTGAGTGGTTTTATTCCCTGTGAAAAGATTGTAACAGGGTATTTGCTAATTGATGGTAAAATCCTAGGGCTTGTATCAGACAGAGAAATTTCTGAAGTGATATGCCAAGTAGAGTATGGTGACTATGAAAATCCACTTACACAGAAGATATCTATGGCTGTGGATAAAGATGGATTCTTTATTGGTGAGTGGGGAAACCAAAATCATGAGGAGGGCTACGCGGTGATTGCATATATAGAGGGAATAAATGTACAGAAAGACGTTATATATCGTGATGGGGTGAGCCCAGAAGGGGTATACTATAATAATGGGGTTAAGGAAAACTAAGAAAAGAAAAGCTTTTGAATACAATTGTTTTGCTTCCTAAGAATTCAATTTTAGTAGACATAAGGTTAGTATTCACTTTTGTTCAAAAATTCATGCAAAATAAAAAAATCATGAAAAAAAGTATTGACAAATTAGGCTGTCTTTGTTATATTAAATGAGCGGTTTAAAAAGAGCAAGAATTTGCCCGAGTGGCGGAATTGGCAGACGCACAGGACTTAAAATCCTGCGAGGTAACACTCGTACCGGTTCGACCCCGGTCTCGGGCATAACCGCTTAAATTTAATATGTGCCCAGATAGCTCAGTCGGTAGAGCAGAGGACTGAAAATCCTCGTGTCGCTGGTTCGATTCCGGCTCTGGGCACCATATATGCGCGAGTGGCTCAGTGGTAGAGCATCGCCTTGCCAAGGCGAGGGTCGCGAGTTCGAATCTCGTCTCGCGCTTAAAGAGTGTCTAATATTAGACACTTTTTTTATTTCTTAAAAAAGTAAAAGCCATAGTTTGAGTTTTAGAAACCTATGTGAAAAATGGGTTTCTTTTTTTGTTAGAGATTTATTCTAGTTGCTTGGATGAGAAATTTTATAAGAATAGCTCGTGTAGTTGTTTTTTATATTAAAGATTTTATAGGGTTGCATATAAATATAATACTTGACGGAAATAGTTAGTCGTGGTAAACTTGATACAAATGTTAGATATGACTAACGAGTGTTAGTGAGGAAGGGTGAATTGAGATGCCACTTACATTAGTAAATCTGGGAGTTCCACAAATTATAAAACGGATTGGTGGAAAAGATGAGACACAACGGTTTTTGGCTTCCCTTGGATTTGTAACAGGAAGTGAAGTAACAGTAATTTCTGAATTTCAAGGAAATGTAATTGTAAATGTAAAAGAATCCAGAGTTGCAATCAGCAAGGCGATGGCTTGCAGAATTATGGTATAAGGATGGGATGACATGAGAACATTAAAAGATGCAAAAGTTGGTGAGCACATTTCTGTGCTTAAAATTACTGGTGAAGGCCCGGTAAAAAGAAGAATTATGGATATGGGCATTACAAAAGGTGTAGAGGTTTTTATTAGAAAAGTTGCACCTTTGGGTGATCCCGTTGAAGTTACAGTGAGAGGCTATGAGCTTTCATTGAGAAAAGCGGATGCGCAGATGGTTATTATTGAGTAAAAAATTTTAAATTAAAGTTAGCAATGACTAATTTTTTTTGAAGAGATGTTAGCCTATGCTAACAATGAGGAGGATTATTATGTCAGTAAAAATTGCGCTTGCCGGAAATCCTAACTGCGGTAAGACAACATTATTCAATGCTTTGACTGGTTCCAATCAGTTTGTGGGTAACTGGCCAGGGGTAACGGTTGAAAAAAAAGAAGGTAAATTAAAGGGACAAAAGGATATAACCATTACAGACCTGCCGGGTATTTATTCTTTATCACCCTATACATTAGAGGAAGTTGTGGCAAGAAATTACTTAATGAATGAGAAACCTGATGCAATTTTCAATATTGTTGATGGTACGAATCTTGAAAGAAACTTGTACTTAACAACTCAGTTGGCAGAGCTGGGTATCCCAATGGTAATTGCTGTAAATATGATGGATGTGGT
The DNA here is from genome assembly GCA_002380805.1 of Clostridiales bacterium UBA4139. Lineage (GTDB taxonomy): Bacteria > Bacillota > Clostridia > Lachnospirales > Anaerotignaceae > Chakrabartyella. The sequence continues at coordinate 47,883 of DFWH01000001.1, forward strand.
TAAGAAAAATGGCGATAACATTCAAATAAAACAGCTAGCGGATAAAATTGGTTGTCCTGTGTTAGAAATTTCTGCATTAAAGGGAACAGGAATTAAGGAAGCGGCCCAAGCAGCAGTAGAGGCAGCAAACTCAGGTATACCTTGCAGGCCTCATAGTTTTGCAGTTGAAGTGGAAGGCGCAATTTCTGCAATTTCTTCTCGTTTGCCCAAAGAAATTGCAGACAAACAAAAACGCTTCTATGCAATAAAGCTTTTCGAGAGAGATGAAAAAATTCTTCAGGAAAAAATAAAATTCTGTGATGTGGAAGATATCATAACTAAGATTGAAAGCGAAATGGATGATGATAGCGAAAGCATTATCACAAATGAGAGATACCTGCTTATTGGCGAAATAGTCAAAGGTTGTTATAAAAAGCAAGAAAAAGGAAAATTGTCCACTTCTGACCGTATTGATCAGATTGTCACCAACCGTTGGTTGGCATTACCCATTTTTGCGTTGGTAATGTTTTTGGTTTATTATATTTCTGTTTCTACCATTGGTACATATGTGACAGATTGGGTAAACGAGGGCGTGTTTGGTGAAGGTTGGTCATTATTTGGTATATGGGTTCCTAGTATTCCTACGATTGTTGGTGATTTCTTAACTGAAGTAAATTGTGCTGACTGGATGCAAGGCTTGATTCTGGATGGTATCGTTGGTGGTGTTGGTGCTGTATTGGGCTTTGTGCCCCAGATGTTGGTATTATTCTTATTTTTAGCATTTTTAGAGGCTTGTGGATATATGGCTCGTATTGCATTTATTATGGACCGTATTTTCCGCCGCTTTGGACTGTCCGGCAAATCTTTCATTCCAATGTTAATTGGTACAGGATGTGGTGTTCCTGGTATTATGGCATCAAGAACCATTGAAAGCGACAGGGATCGGAAAATGACAATCATTACAACCACTTTCATTCCTTGTGGAGCAAAACTTCCCGTTATTGCATTGATTGCAGGTGCTCTTTTTGGTGGAGCAGCATGGGTTGCACCTAGTGCTTATTTCATCGGTATTGCGGCAATTATTATTTCTGGTATTATTCTAAAGAAAACCACGTTATTTGCAGGGGATACAGCTCCCTTTGTTATGGAGCTTCCTGCTTACCATATGCCTACAATTTCAAACGTATTGCGCAGTATGTGGGAAAGAGGATGGTCCTTCATTAAAAAAGCGGGTACCATTATCTTGCTTTCTGCGGTGTTAATTTGGTTCTTGTCCAATTTTGGTTTTGTGGATGGCTCATTTGTAATGGTTGATGATTTAAGTGATGGTTTCCTTGCTATGGTTGGTAACACGATTGCTTGGATTTTCCAACCCCTTGGCTGGGGAAATTGGCAGGCAGCAGTGGCAGCCATTATGGGTCTGGTAGCAAAAGAAAATGTAGTAGGTACCTTTGGTGTTCTTTATGGCTTTGCTGAAGTTGCTGAAGATGGGATGGAAATTTGGGGAACTTTAGCTTCAAACTTTACTCAGATTTCTGCGTATAGCTTCTTAGTATTCAATTTACTGTGTGCACCTTGCTTTGCGGCTATTGGTGCCATTAAGAGGGAAATGAACAATGCGAAATGGACTTGGTTTGCAATTGCATACCAGACAATCTTTGCTTATGCTGTTTCTTTCTGTGTATATCAGATCGGTGCAGTAATTACAGGTGTTTCCGCGTTTGGATTTGGTACAATTATTGCAATTTTAGTTGTAATTGGTTTTATCTATCTTATGGTGCGTTCTAATGGCAAACGGAAATAAAGTAATATTTTCATAGGCTTTATGGCTCAAAAAGGAGGTTTTGACTATGACACCGGGAACAATTATTGTTGGAATCGTATTAATTGGCGTGGGGGTTGCCATTGTAAGGCATTTGAAAAAAGAAAAGGGGTGCGGTTGTGGTGGAGACTGCTCTTCATGCAGCCATTGTGATCACTCTTTAAAATAAATATGAAGTAGGAAAGGTACTACCGACAATTTGCGGTAGTACCTTTTTTTATGCTTAAAGGGTATTTTGGGTTAGCTTTAAGAATTGTATATTCGATGCCAAAAAACATGCAATTAGAATGGGAAGAGGACTGACTGCTATATAAATGGAAGGGCGGAGACCTCGTTTATGATGCCTTATATGGAAGGGGGATTCTATTTTCAAAACATGTTATTGTTAGGGGCAAAAAGTATGCTTCTGGGTTAGATTTGTATGTATTAAAGTGGCCAGTTTATCTAGGCTATTTGAATAAGGAAATCAGAGATTAATAAAGGTTAAATGATTGATAGCAGGAGTTAGTTTATAGGAGGTGAGGCTAAAAGGCGTTATTTTGAAGGGCAATGGTCTTGTGCATTCGCAGTGGCGCATAGGGAATCAGTATAGCCAGTGGGAAATGTCCAATAACAAGGGTGATTTAGTTCTAATTGTACTTAGCAGCAGATTAGATGCAAGGGATATGTTTTAAACATCCCTATTTTCTACAAGGGATAACTATAATTATTGTCGAAAATGCTATCCCCTGCAAGATATGAATATTCCATAGTTAAACCCAATTAAATGCTATGGGTTTCTTTGATTGGGAAGAAACTCATTTTATACATGTATAAACCTGATATTAGAATAGTGTACTTTAGTAAAATGTTTTATGAGACTCAGTGGGAGCTGGTTAAGTGCCTTTCACAGAATAAAGAGGAAACATAGGAAAAGACACCTGATTGGACAGGTGCCTTAAAGGAAAAGGATTGAAAAATGATTTTATTGAATAAATCCTTCTTAGTAAGCTAAGAAGTCCTGACCAAACTTTATGCAACGTGCTTTTCCATCTGCGTCGGGGAATCCGCAGAGAATGAGACCTTCGTCGAAAAGATTAATACCCGCTTTTTCGCATCTTGCGCACCAATCTCGCATCCACTGGCCATCACCCCAACCGTAGGAACCAAAGAGTGCTACTTTTTTACCTTTTAAGCTGCTTTCGATGGAGGAGAAGAATGGTTCAAACTCTCCTTCTTCCAGAACTTCATCGCCCATAGAAGGACAACCAAATGCTATTTTGTCATATTCGCTAATATTACCATTAAATGCATCAACGGAGATGAGTTCAGTATCTGTACCCATGCCCTGTGCGATTTCTTTTGCCATTACTGATGTATTGCCTGTTCCGCTCCAATAAATTACTGCATTTTTCATTTACAAAACCTCCTGTAATGTTTGTTTTGCTTCTAAAAGAGAAAGAATGGAAATCCCCTTGGAAGCCTGTTTTAATAACTTTTTTCTACAATTTGTATATTGTTGAAAGGTTGCTACGGCAGCTTTTTCATCGCCATATACTTTCCAATAACCGCAGAGCTTATAATTTTGCCCTTTTTCCTTGATGAATGCAAAAACATCCGCCGATGGATATCCAAGAAAGAAACCAATTTCATGAGGGAATTCATTACATTTTTGGATACGTTGACGCAAAAAGGCTAATGTAGTCACAAGGGAAGATTCTTGGTTTACTGATTGGGGGTACCCAGTTTTTACGAGGAAGTCTTTGACTTTAGGGTCGCCAAAATAGTGCAAAAGCGCTTCCTTTCTATACACCAAGAAGAATACACGTTTCTCGCAGCAATAAAGATACTGCAACGAAATTCCCCTTTTTGCCAGTTGTTTTTGATAATTGTCCACTTCACCTTTTAGGTTTTGCAAGCGGGGTAAGGGTAAAGAAAAAAGATTTGCTTGCTTAATGCCGTAAAGGGTAGGGGCACCATGGTAAAGCATCTGCATCTCAAAATCAGACATAAGTATACCTCCTTTTGTTAGTTGAGGCTAACTTAAGCCTGACAGTAAGAACTAAGAATTTTGTTCAACGCTGACGAGGAAGAACTGTGAGAACGTGCAATCGTGATTTGATTACGTTCTGCCTCTTGAACGGCACCAGCAACCATAATGTGAGAAACCGTGCTAGTAAATAGAACAATTAAATCTGCTTTGCCAATCTGGTTCCGAAAATTTCCTGGCATTTGAGTGAAAACTTTACTTTTGCAGTTATATTTTTTACATATATCCATATATTGACGAACCATGCGATCGTGACCGCCTACAATAACAACGCTCATTGTGTACCTCCGAGAAGTAGTATTTAGTTAGCTATAACTAACTATGGGAATATGCTACCATTGCTAGATAGAATTGTCAAGGTATTTTTTATATTTAATTCCAAAATATTTTGACGATGGAATAATATAGCATAGCATTGATGTTATATGTTATACTGATGCAGGGAGGGATTATTATGTTGATAACAGAACGTTTGATACTTCGCAATTTAACAGAAGATGATGTATATGATCTTTTTGAATATAGCAAGGACCCGGAAGTTGGGAAGAATGCGGGGTGGAAACCCCACGAAAGTATTGAAGAGTCAAAACAAATAATTGAAACTGTATTTTTAGGCCAAGAAGATGTTTTTGGTATGATCGAGAGGGAAAGCAACAAGCTAATTGGAACTGTTGGCTTTATTCCAGATGCAACAAGAGAAAATGATGAATGTAGGATGCTAGGTTATGCATTGGGCAAAGCACATTGGGGTAAGGGCTATATGACGGAGGCTGTAAATGCTATACTCTCCTATGGATTTCAAGAAAAGAGGTATTCTTTGATTTCTGTCTCTCACTATCCAGATAATTTACGTTCCCAAAAGGTGATTGAAAAAAATGGTTTTCATTATGAAGGGTTACAGCGCCAGGCTGAAATACGCTATGACGGTGTTGTGATGGATAAAAAATGGTATTCCATGACCAAAGAGGAGTATTATAACGATTAAAGAAGTGTCATTTCATTTGATTTCTACATAAATTTTGAATAATAGATTGCGGTTTAATTATAAATTAGAGTCAATGCGAGGAGAAGAGGTGCCGTTTTGGAAATAATAAACTGGAAAGAACTTTTATATCCTTATGAACAAGCTATGGACGAGTTGCTTTTAAAATTTCGTTGTCTCGATAAGGAGTGTAGGCATCTGGGAATCTATTCCCCTATCGACTCTGTCACAGGGCGTTTAAAAAAACCGGCAAGTATATTGGATAAGGCAGGAAGAAAACAAATACCTCCTGAGCAAATAGAAGCGAAAATAGAGGATATTGCGGGTATTCGTATCCTATGTCAGTTTGTTGAGGATATCGAAAAGGTAGTTGATATGGTTCGTACCAGAAAAGATATGCGGATTATAGAAGAACGGGACTATATCACTAATACCAAGCCCAGTGGATACCGTAGTTATCATATCATCATACGTTATCCTATTAGTACTGCGTTAGGCTCAAAGGAAATATTAGCAGAGATTCAAATTCGAACCAATGCCATGAATTTTTGGGCAACGGCGGAGCATTCCCTTAGATATAAATATAGTGGCAATATACCCGAGAATTTGCAGAAGAGGCTTACCAATTGCGCTGAGGCTGCTTTTCATCTAGATCGTGAGATGGCTACGATTCGAGAGGAAATTACAAATGCGCAACGCTTACATGAGATAAGAGGAAATTTGGTTTCAAATATTCTTGATAATATTCAAAGTTTGCATTTTGGGGCAAAATTAGAGGAAATGGACGAAATCAACAAAGAGTTTGTTGATATATGGAACAAAGAGGATATAGATGAACTAAAGGCATTTAATGAAAAGTTAAATGTATTAGCAGAGGTTTATCGTGTGTAAAAAGGAGTAAAGCAATGGGATTATTTGCAATTGCCGATCTTCATTTTGGGTTTTCAGTAAATAAACCTATGAGTATTTTTGGAGCCCACTGGGAAGGTCACAGTGAAAAAATAATAGAAAATTGGAAGAAAAATGTGGGTGCTGAAGATACGGTTTTGTTGCCTGGGGATATTTCTTGGGCCATGAAGGAGAATGAAGCTCAGATTGATTTGCAGATTATCAATGACTTACCCGGTCGAAAGATTTTTTTAGAGGGCAATCATGACTATTGGTGGAAATCTGCTTCAAAGTTAGAAAGAAAGTACGAAAAAATGCGTTTTTTAAAAAATGATTGTGACCTTTATGAAAATATATTTATTTGTGGAACCAGAGGATGGCTTTGCCCCAATGATACCCATTTTACAGAGCAAGATAAAAAGTTGTATGAAAGGGAGCAAATTAGACTAAGACTTTCTTTAGATTCAGCTATGAGGAAAGGGGCAAAGGAAATTCTACTGATGATGCACTTTCCGCCCACCAATGACAAGCAAGAGGATTCTGCATTTGTACAAATTATTGGAGAATACCCTATTCAGCAGGTGGTGTATGGCCATTTACACGGCAAACAAAGCCATGATATGGGCTTAAAAGGGGAAAGAGATGGGGTTAACTATCAGTTGGTATCTGCGGACTATTTAAATTTTTGCCCGAAAAAAATACTTTAATTACAATAAAACGGCTATTGAATATTCAATAGCCGTTATTTTTTAGTCTTCGTAGTCATTTGTAGCTTCAACAATCCACTTTTTCAATGCTCTTACATCGTAATCCTCTTCCAAATCCAATTCTAAGGAAAGGTTTTCCAACTCGTCTTCTTCAGCAAGATAGGTTGCCTCAAAGGCTGAGGTTAAATCGTCCTCAAATAAAATTTCTCCCTCGATTGCCCAGCTATCATCGCCTTTATCGATAGAATAGATATTGACTTCTGTGATTCGTAACATTGCAAAAGATCCTCCCTTTAATACGTTTACTTTCTTATTTCTTCTTCTTTGTTTTTTCCGGTTTTTTTACGGAATAGCCAAAAGTCCCCAATTGTTCACCAATGGTGAAGTATGCGCCGTGTGAATAGCAAACAGGTTCCGTCGCATTAAAATGAAATTTTCCGGTTTCGTCTAAATACTCATCACTGACGCTAACAGAAACGACTTCTGCTAAAAACATATGATGCGTGCCCAGAGGAATAATTTCCTTTACTTTGCACTCGATGTTTACGGGGCTTTCGTAAATGATTGGCGCATTTACCTTTTCCCCCTTTTTTGCAGTAAGATTCATTTCCTTAAATTTATCCATATCACGTCCGCTTCTCACACCGCAAAAATCGCAAGCACGAGCCAAATCTTTTGTAACCAAGTTGATTACAAACTCTCCGCTCTCTTTAATCAGGTCAAATGAGTGGCGTGAGGGACGAATGGAAACATAGGTCATTGCAGGGTCGCTATTTATGGTCCCCGTCCAGGCGACTGTAATGATATTTCCTTTATCCTCTGTACCGCACGAAACCATAACAACGGGTACAGGGTAAAGTACGGTTCCAGGTTTCCATACTGCTTTTCCCATGAAATAACCTCCTTGTTAGATTGTATTAAATATTATTTAAAGTGACGATATTTATCTTATACGAGATAGCGCACTTTGTAAAGATAAAAATCGTTAGAGTTTTACTTTGTTTTTTTGGCTATTTCTTGTATTCTATGCTGTTTTTCAGTATGATGTTAAAAAGAAATTTATTATTTGGAGGAAAACTATGGAACTACCCATTCAATATACCAAAAAAATGAAAGAACTTTTGGGGGATGATTACCCAAAATATCTGGATTCCTTTGCAGAATCTAGATATTTTGGTTTGCGTACCAACACATTAAAATTACAGCCAGAAAGTTTGCAGGATAAAAAAGTATTTTCCCTTTCACCTGTGCCTTGGTGTAAAGAGGGATTTTATTATGTGGAAGGGGAACGCCCTGCCAAGCATCCTTATTATCATGCTGGATTATACTATTTGCAAGAGCCAAGTGCAATGAGCCCAGGGGCAATTTTGCCAATTGAACCTGGTGATCGAGTTTTGGATATTTGTGCGGCTCCTGGTGGAAAATCAACCCAGCTAGGGGCACGCCTTCAAGGGGAAGGTCTTTTGGTTGCAAATGACATCAGCACGGGGCGTGCAAAAGCACTTCTTAAAAACATTGAGTTATTTGGCATTCGTAATAGCGTAGTTATGAGTGAAGCTCCTAGCAAATTGGAGGAAAGGTTTCAGGATTATTTTGACAAGATATTGATCGATGCACCCTGCTCTGGGGAGGGGATGTTCCGTAAAGAGCCTGACATGGTAAAAAGTTGGGATGAAGGGATGCTTTCATTTTGCCAAAATGAGCAGGCAAAGATATTGGAATCCTGTGCTAATATGCTTGGACCTGGTGGGATGATGCTGTACTCAACCTGTACATTTGCGATTGAGGAAAATGAAAAGAGTATTGGCGATTTTTTAGAAAGCCACCCAGAATTTTCTTTAGTTACCATTGAAAAGGAACATGGTTTTGCCGATGGTGTTAATGGGCTTAGTCAATGTGCCCGGTTATACCCTCATAAGATAAAAGGGGAGGGTCACTTTCTTGCTTTGATGCAAAAACAGGGAGAGAGGCAAGAGGTTACCTTGGCTGGTGAGGTCGGAGAAGGAGAAAAGGACTTAGCACCATTTTATGATTTTGCCAAAGTGACTTTACAGACGAAATTTGTGGGTACCTATAAAATCTTTGGGGATAGTCTATATCTCTTACCGAAAGAGATGCCCTCAATGAAGGGATTGCGAGTATTACGCACCGGTTGGCAATTAGGTGCAATAAAAAAAGGGCGTTTTGAACCGTCACAGGCTTTTGCGATGGGCTTGTCCAAAGGTGATGTAACCAATGTGACCGATTTTTCCTTGCAGGATGACAGAGTAATTCGTTACTTGAAAGGTGAAACCGTGGAAGAGGACGGTAAAGATGGATGGACGTTGGTCTGTGTTGAAGGATATCCCCTTGGATGGGCAAAGAGACAAGCTGGGAGACTAAAGAATAAATATGCAGTTGGTTGGAAGTGGGAATAATTGTGTCCTTTAATTGCGGACAAATGTATAATGGTGGTTGACAAATGGCGAAAAATTTGTAAAATGGAACTATCGTATATTTTTTGAAAGAGGAAGAAGGTAAATGGCATGGCAAATTTGACATATATCGGAACGAGAGACAAGTCCATTCAGGCAACAGCATCCCAAGCTATTTTAAAAGGTATCTGCCCTGATGGTGGACTTTATATACCTGAGGTAATTCCTACCATGGATAAATCCTTGGAGGAGTTAAGCAAACTGAGTTATCAGGAATTGGCTTACGAAGTATTGAGCAAATTTTTAGATTTTACGGAAGACGAGCTGAAAGCGTGTATCAACGGTGCATATGATGAAAAATTCGATACGGTTGATATTGCTCCTGTGATCAAAAAGGATGATGCATTATTTTTAGAATTATTTCACGGCAGAACCTTAGCTTTTAAGGATATGGCATTGTCTATTTTGCCATATTTGATGAAAACAGCAGCTAAAAGAGAGGGTATCGACAAAGAAATTGTAATTTTGACTGCAACTTCCGGCGACACAGGTAAGGCTGCGTTAGAGGGTTTTGCTGGGGTAGAAGGAACCAAAATCATTGTGTTCTTCCCTGAAGATGGTGTCAGCCCTGTGCAAAAATTGCAGATGACAACGCAAGAGGGTGATAACACTTGTGTAGTTGGTATTCTTGGCAACTTTGATGATGCCCAAAGTGCAGTGAAGAGTATCTTTACGGATAAAGCCTTATCTGAAGAACTTGAAAAAAGAGGATACCTGTTCTCTTCTGCAAACTCAATTAATATTGGCCGTTTGGTTCCTCAAATTGTGTATTACTTCCACGCATACCTAAGTGCTGTAAAACAAGGTGCTTTGAAGATGGGAGAAGAACTTAACTTCACAGTTCCCACAGGGAATTTTGGTGATATTTTAGCCGGATGGTATGCAATGAAAATGGGTTTACCCGTTGGACACTTTGTTTGTGCGTCTAACGATAACAAGGTGTTGTATGATTTCTTCCGCACTGGTACTTATGACAGAAACCGACAGTTCCATGTGACAGTATCTCCATCAATGGATATTTTGATTTCTAGCAATTTGGAACGTTTGCTATGCCATATGGCAGGACAGGAAATTACAAAGGCAGGCATGAATCAATTAACACAGGATGGCAAATACTCTGTTGAGGTTACTGAAACAAAAATTAGTGGTGAATTTGCAACAGAAAAAGAAACTTATGATGCAATCAAGAGCTTCTTTGGGAAAACCGGTTATGTTATGGATACCCATACAGCAGTTGCATATGCTGCTTATCAGAAATATAAGATGGAAAGTAAAGATAACAGACCAATGGTAATTGTTTCAACTGCCAGCCCTTATAAATTTACCAAGGATGTTATGATGGCATTGGACGAAAAGTATGTTGATGATGATGCCTTTGAATTAATGGATGTATTAGCAAAGTTAAGTGGCGTTTCCATCCCTGAACCGGTTCAGGGCATTCAGAATAGAGAAATTTTACATAAAAATGTGTGTGACAGGGATAAAATTAAGGACTTTGTAAAAGGATATCTTTTGTAAGATTCATGAAATTATATAAAAAATCGAGGGTGTTCTTATCAAACACCCTCCTTTGTATTATGCAGATATGACAAGAAAAGACCCGCTTTGGGCATAGGCTTTGCTTGCCTTTTAGAAAGTACAGGCAGGGAGGGGAAAGCCGTTGATTTTGTCGTTTGGATGCATTACAATGTAAAAGAAACGCATTGTCAGAAGTTTTTAGAGTGTGTTTTATGGGTTTACGCACCGTTCATTTATAATGGTGTGGGTAAAGAATAAGGAATCTAAAAAGGACAAAAAGGAGATAATACCATGAAAATGTTCATCGACACAGCAAATGTGGAACACATCAGAGAGGCAAATGATTTAGGCGTTATTTGCGGCGTTACGACAAACCCTTCCCTTATTGCGAAAGAAGGCAGAGACTTCGTTGAGGTAGTAAAGGAAATTACAACAATCGTTGACGGCCCAATCAGTGCAGAGGTCATCAGCCTTGAGCATGAAGGCATGGTAACAGAAGCCAGAGAGTTGGCTAAGATCCATAAAAATATTGTAATTAAAATTCCTATGACATTGGAAGGCTTAAAAGCTGTAAAGATTTTAACTGCAGAAGGTATCAAAACAAATGTAACATTGATTTTTTCTGCAACACAGGCTTTAATGGCTGCAAGAGCAGGCGCAACATATGTTAGCCCTTTCTTAGGCAGAGTAGATGATATCGGCGCAGTAGGTATGACATTGATTGAAGAAATCGTTGATATCTTTGATGTACATGGCATTGAAACAGAAATTATTGCGGCAAGTATCCGTAATCCTTTGCATGTAATTGATGCAGCAAGAGTTGGTTGCCACATTGCAACAATTCCTTATAACGTATTGATTCAGATGGCAAAGCACCCTTTGACAGACATCGGCATCGAACGTTTCTTGAAAGATTGGGAAACTGTACCTAAAAAATAATGAAACGTAACTGAGGTTTTAATTTTGTTTTCGGAGGTAAAAACATGAATCCTATGGATCAATTAACAATTAACACCCTGCGTTTTCTTTCCGCAGAAGCAATTCAAAAAGCAAATAGCGGCCACCCCGGTTTGCCCTTGGGTGCAGCACCCATGGCATACACATTATGGGCAAAAGGAATGAAGGTAAACCCTAAGAATCCTGCATGGGATGATAGAGACCGTTTTGTGCTTTCGGCAGGTCATGGATCTGCATTGTTATATTCTTTGTTGCATGTGTTTGGCTATGGATTGACAATTGAAGACTTAAAGAATTTCCGTCAAAGAAACTCTTTGACACCTGGTCATCCTGAATATAAGCACACCGTTGGTGTAGAAACAACCACTGGTCCATTGGGACAGGGTATCGCAAATGCAGTAGGTATGGCTTTGGCAGAAAGCCACCTGGCTGCAAAGTTCAACACACCTGAATTTAAAGTAGTTGATCATTATACTTTCGCCCTTTGTGGTGACGGTTGTTTGCAGGAAGGCGTTGCCTCTGAAGCGGCATCTTTGGCAGGCACAATGGGTCTTTCTAAATTAGTCCTTTTATATGATTGTAATAAAATTACAATCGAAGGCAGCACAGACACAGCATTTACAGAGGATGTAAAAGGTCGCTTTGTTGCATACGGTTGGGATGTATTTGATGTGGAAGATGGCAATGATGTAGATGTCCTTGCAAAAACCATTGAAGCGGCAAAGGCTTCGGATAAGCCTGCTTTGGTGAAAGTAAACACTCAGATTGGTTACGGCGCACCCAATAAACAGGGTAAGGCTTCTGCCCATGGTGAACCTTTGGGCATGGATGAAATTGGCTTAGCAAAAGAAAACTTAGGTTGGAGCTATAAAGATGAATTCTTTGTGCCTGATGAAGTTAAGGCTCATATGGCAGAAATCATTGCTAATGGTGAAAAAGCAGAAGCAGCTTGGAACGAAATGTTTAAGGCCTATGCTGAAAAGAACCCTGAATTGGCAAAGGAATATGCTGCTTGGCATAGCGATGAATTAGCAGTTGATCTTTTGAACGACGAAGATTTCTGGAAAAACGAAGGTGACATTGCTACTCGTGCCGCTTCTGAAAAAGTATTGCAGAAGGTAGCGAAGGTAGTGCCTAACTTATTTGGTGGTTCTGCTGACTTAGCACCTTCCAATAAGTCTTTGATGAAAGATAGAGAATATTACAGCAAAGAAAATCCAGCAGGCTCCAATGTTCACTTTGGTATTCGTGAGTTTGCAATGACAGCCATGGCAAACGGTATTGCTGTGCATGGCGGTTTGCGTCCTTATGTAGCAGGTTTCTTTGTTTTTGCTGATTATATGAAGGCTGGCCTTCGTATGGAATCTTTGATGGGATTACCTGTAATTAGTATTTTAACCCACGATAGCATCGGTGTTGGTGAAGATGGTCCTACCCATCAGCCGATTGAACATTTGGCAATGTTACGCAGTATGCCAAATTACACTGCTTTCCGTCCTTGCGATACAAGGGAAACAGCAGCTGGTTGGTATACAGCATTGACAAAAGTAAACACACCTACTGCTTTGGTTCTTTCCAGACAGAACTTACCTGCTTTGGAGGGTACAGGAAAAGGCGCTTTAAAGGGTGCTTATGTGCTGAGAGATTGCCAGGGAACACCTGATGTATTATTGATGGCTAGTGGTTCCGAAGTGGAGCTTATTTATAAAGCTTATGATGTATTGGCTGAAAAAGGTGTGATTGCAAGAGTAATCAGCATGCCTAGCTGGGATTTATTCGAAGAGCAGAGTGCAGAATACAAAGAAAGCGTTATGCCTAAGGCAGTAAGAAGCAGAGTGGCTGTGGAAGCAGCAACTGATTTTGGCTGGTACAAATATGTTGGCTTGGATGGTGCTGTGATTTCCATGGAAGGTTTTGGTGCATCCGCTCCTGCTGGATTATTATTTAAAGATTTTGGTTTTACAGTTGAAAATGTAGTAGAAAAAGCTTTGACATTGGTAAAAGCATAAGCAAATTGAAAAGATATAAAAAGCTCTCGGTGGGATGCCGGGAAAATCATAAGGTTTACCCCATCCCTACGGAGCTTTTTTATTAGGAAGGAGGGGCGATATGCGTACGTTTATCGCCATCGAATTGTCACCTGATGTGCAAGAATATCTTTCGGGTGTGCAAACGGAAACGCAAAAACATTGCCGTCGGGGCAATTATACCCCACAAGATAACTTTCATATAACCTTACACTTTTTGGGAGAAATTGACCCATCAGATGTGGAATATGTAAAAGAAGCTATGTTTGAGGTTGGTCAGCGAAATCGTGTTTTTGACTTAAAGTTAGGTCAGATTGGCTTTTTTGGAAAAGGCGACAGAGGTGTTTTGTGGGCTGGTTTGGAAAAAAATGATTCCCTTCAACGGCTGTTTTTCAACTTAGAAAAAAGCTTGGAAAGACAAGGCTTTGCCAGAGAAAAAAAGGGGCTTAGCCCCCATATTACTTTGGGGCGTGAAGTAGAACCCCAAAGAAGCTTTGCAGATGTGCAAAAAGCCGTTGTATTAGAAGGAAAAAGCTTTACAGTAGAAAAAATCACTTTAATGGAAAGCGTAAGGCGTGGCCCTAGATTGATATATAAGCCTTTATATCGTCAATTATTAAAAGGTTATCGAACATGAGTTGGGATTTTATCTTTTGAACTCGTGATTTATGTTGGATATATAATGAAGTTGGATTTTTATTGTGTAACGAAAGATAAGACAGGGGAAAAAGCTTTTTGTCTTTCAAAAAGATCAAGGAGGAGAAAGAGAAATGCAGGAAATGGAAAAAGCAGTTATTACCGTTTTGGGACAGGATAGTGTTGGTATTACAGCTAAAGTTTGTACAGTTTTGGCTGAAAGCAACATTAATATTTTGGATATTTCCCAAACAATCGTTGGCGGATATTTTAACATGGTAATGGTTGTAGACATTGCAAATGCTACAAGCGACTATAATCAGATTTCTGCAAAATTTGATGCTCTCGGTGGTGAGATGGGACTTAAAATCAGGGTTCAGCACACTAAAATCTTTGATGCAATGCATCGCATTTAATCAGGGAGGGCTGAAGGATGATTACAAGAAATGAAATTTTAGAAACCAACCGTATGATTGATGATATGAACTTAGATGTTCGTACCATTACCATGGGGATTAGCTTATTAGATTGTGCAGATGCAGATGTAAATAAATTTAACGAAAAAATCTATAATAAGATTACGACATATGCCAAAGACCTAGTTCGAGTTGGTGACGAATTGGCGAAAAAATATGGCGTTCCTGTTGTAAATAAGAGAATTTCCATCACTCCAATTGCAATTGCAGCGGCAGGCTGTAAAACAGACTCCTATGTTAGCATTGCACAGACATTGGATAAAGCGGCAAAGGAAGTTGGGGTTAACTTTATTGGCGGCTTCTCTGCCTTGGTTCATAAAGGTTATACAGAAAGTGATAGAAAATTAATTGCATCTATTCCAGAGGCAATGGCTGTAACTGAGCGCGTTTGTTCTTCTGTAAACATCGGTACATCCAGAAATGGTATTAACATGGATGCTGTGAAAGAGATGGGCGAAACCATTTTGAAGACAGCGGAATTCACAAAGGATGCAGAATGCATTGGCTGTGCAAAGTTAGTAGTGTTCTGTAATGCAGTGGAGGATAATCCATTTATGGCAGGTGCATTCCACGGTGTTGGTGAGGCGGATTGTGCCATCAACGTTGGGGTAAGTGGCCCTGGTGTTGTAAAAAAAGCTTTGGAAGAAGTGCGTGGTGCAGATTTCGAAACACTTTGCGAAACAGTGAAGCGCACTGCTTTTAAAATTACCCGTGTTGGACAGATGATTGCCAGAGAGGCATCGGAAATATTGAATGTACCATTTGGTATTATTGACCTTTCTTTGGCTCCAACCCCTGCTGTTGGTGATAGTATTGCAGAAATTTTTCAAGAAATGGGTCTTGCTGAACCAGGTGCTCCAGGCACAACAGCGGCATTGGCTTTATTGAATGACAATGTAAAGAAGGGTGGCGTAATGGCCTCTTCTTACGTTGGTGGTTTGAGCGGTGCGTTTATTCCCGTCAGCGAAGATCATGGAATGATTGAAGCTGCTGAGAAGGGTGCTTTAACTCTGGAGAAATTAGAAGCTATGACTTGTGTATGCTCCGTAGGGTTGGATATGATTGCAATCCCTGGTGATACTCCTGCGTCTACAATTTCTGGTATTATTGCAGATGAAGCTGCGATTGGTATGGTAAATAACAAAACCACAGCAGTTCGTTTGATTCCTGTAATTGGCAGAAAAGAGGGTGGTCACGTTGAATTTGGTGGCTTATTGGGACATGCCCCTATTATGCATGTAAACCGTTACAGCTGTGAAGATTTCATTGCCCGTGGTGGTAGAATTCCTGCACCTATCCATAGTTTTAAAAATTAATAAGACACTTAAAGTTTCCAGTAAATTTTAGGGGATTAATAGAAAGTAGTTCTATTTATATTTAAGAAGGTAATTCATTTCTTTGCTTTGCAAATTATGATGCCTTCAAGATATGATGGAGCTACTTTTTTGTGTTTGTGAGGATAGAGTGTATGACGGCTGTTTTGATTTGTTGCTCAGAGAAGCTATTGCTTGTGACTTGTGATTAAGGAGTATTTTTACTAAGGATTTCTTACAAAATAGTTGAAAAAAAGGAAAATCTATAAAATGTGCAGAAATAGAACTAATAAAGATTGAATGTACGGGGGGAGTCCTAAAGATGGAAGATATGCTGGAAAGCCTATGTATACGGGCAGAGTTAGATCTTTGGAAGGGAAGACAAAGAATTTACGGATCAAGACACAAGGCATTAGGCAGTGCGTATATTTTGAAAAAAGATTGCGTAGAGCAGATGGAACGTAGCCTAAGAAAGTTTATTCCATTTTTGGCTAGAGACTATGAGGATGAGTTGGAAGTAAAAAAAGCAGAAATGGATGTTGCAAAAAAAGCATATGAACAGGTATTGTTTTATATGGAAGAAGGGGAAAAACGGGTTAAAGTTTTGGAGGCGCTTGGGAAAACGAAATCACATGACGGGAATGTAGCATTAGGAGGACTAGCAAAAAAGATGCTTGGGTGGTGTGAGCTGGTGGAGGAGATAACACTTTTGGCAGATGAAATTTCTAATTTTATTAAGGACCTTCGAGTATATATGGAGCGAAATAATAATGAGATGGTGGAAAATAAGGATGCTATGATTATAAAAGAACGTGTTGATGAAATAAATAAGAGTGGGGATCGTATTTTTGGCAAAGTAAAGTTAGAGTATGGATTAGAAGAACTATTTAATAAGAGGAAACACATTAATTTTCAATGGTCAGGCTTAAGGGGGAGATGGCATTTAGCAGATGCACTGCAGGATAATGCCCAACTCTATGCAGTAGGAAATGACATGGAGATGTTGCAATTGTTATTGATAGAGGTATTTACTGTTTTGGAGCAAAGCGGGGAGTCCTTGCTTGAAGAGGGAAGGAGGGCGGAAGAGAATGCTGAAGTCTCAATGACAAGGGAGATGCCGGCAGATGCTGATCAGATGAATGAGAAAACTTCTTCATATTATTCTAAGATGGGCAATGGGAGTTGGGATGAAAAGTTTCAAGGGATGCCTATTGTTTCGAAATGGGAGTTGGAAGAAAAAGAAAATATGGAAAGAAAGCGTGTACAACTCTTGAAGGGGATAGGCGCTCTTTGTGGGGATGTTAAATCCATTCGGGCTGATATACAGAGAAGCTTTGGAAAGAAACATATTCCGTCGTTTAGCAGACGCCAAGATTCGATGGACGAGGAAGAGGCTCTTAGTTCTATTCAAAAGATGGAGCAAAAGATAAAAACCTTAAGTAAAGACTTAAGAGAATATAGGAAACATACAGGACATTTTCCTTGTGCATTGGATAGATTTTTGCCTTTTGAGAATAGGATTTTAGAAAGAGGTTTAAAGGCAGGGGATAAGGAGAGAAGAAAGGAATTTTATTTTTCCTATGTAGATGAGGTCGAGGTATGCTTGCAAAGCGCAGAGAAACAGATATGTGAAAGTTGCTCGGATTCCTAGGGAATTGCCTAAAAATGAGAATGGAGTGTATGGTAATAGGCAAAATGATGAATAGAAAAATGGTGAAAAAGTGAATCGTAAAGATATGGTGTGATTTATTGTGCAAAATGATTAGAAAGAGCTGGAATTTGAATTTAAAAATTTATTAAATTTTGAAGAAATTTCTAAAAAAAATACGTAGAAAAGCTTGCAATTCCAATTGTTTTCGTGTATACTGATTACTGTTGTGACATAGAGTGTTGAGGTAGAAGGTTGCCAAAAGCCTATAAAATCAAGGCTTACGGGTTTTTCTACGGAGCGATGTCCAGTTCAAGAAACCGGGCGACAAGGTCACTGTACTGAATATTAGGGAAATACTGTCCTCTTTTGAGGCGGTTACTCGTGTCCGACGTTGCAGGACACACCCGGATAAGTGTGCAGTCACCACTTGTCGTGCTGAAATCAAAAAGTACGAAAAGGAGGGGACTTTTTTTATGGCTAACCCAAAAATCAGAATCAGTCTCAAAGCTTACGATCATAAATTGATCGACCAGTCTGCTGCGCAGATCATCGAAACAGCGAAGAAAACAGGAGCGCAGATCAGTGGTCCTATCCCTCTTCCCACAAAGAAGGAAGTTGTGACCATTATCAGAGCGGTACACAAGTACAAAGACTCTAGAGAGCAGTTTGAGATGAGAACACACAAGAGATTGATTGATATTCTTAGCCCCACAGCAAAAACAGCTGACGCTTTAAGCCGTCTGGATTTGCCTGCTGGTGTAGATATCACATTAAAAGTAATGAAATAATTTTGAAATAAGAACGGGCTGCAACGAACCGAACGTATTTCTGAGAAAGAAAATATCCAAAACTGGTTTATATAAGAAGTATACGCTAAGTAAAAGTATCAGCAACAACTCTTATATGAATCTAGAATGATTTCCCCGAAAGGGGCAATCCGCTGTAGAAAATTAGGAGGTGCACGAAATGAAAAAGGCTATTATGGCTAAGAAGATCGGTATGACACAGGTTTTCACTGAAAACGGCGCGTTAGTACCGGTAACAGTTCTTGAAGCAGGCCCTTGCGTAGTTGTTCAGAAGAAAACTTCTGAAAACGATGGCTATGAAGCGATTCAGGTTGGTTTCGTGGATGCGAAAGCGAAACATGTAACAAAACCTGCACAGGGTCACTTTGACAAAGCTGGTGTAACAGCTAAAAAGTATGTAAAAGAATTCAGATTGGAAGATGTAAGCGCATATGAAGTTGGCGCTGAAATCAAAGCTGATGTATTCGCAGCTGGCGAAAAAGTTGACGCAAGCGGCGTATCCAAAGGTAAAGGCTTCCAGAGTACAATTAAAAGATATAACGCAAGCAGAGGTCCTATGGGACATGGTTCCAAATCTCACAGAGTAGTTGGTTCTATGGGTTCTTCCGCAACACCCAGCCGCGTTAAAAAAGGCAAAAGAATGCCTGGTCACATGGGTAGCGACAATGTAACAATCCAGAACCTTGAAATCGTTCGTACTGATGCAGAAAAGAACTTGATCTTAATCAAGGGCGCAGTTCCCGGTGCAAAGGGTTCTATTCTGGTTATCAAAGACAGCGTAAAGGCTTGATAAACTTTACGAAAGGAGGAAACTAACATGGCAAATGTTGCAGTATTAAACATGAAGGGCGATCAGGTAGAAACAATCGAACTGAACGACGCTATTTTCGGTATAGAAGCAAATGAACATGTAATGCATCTGGCAGTTGTTCAGTATCTGGCTAACCAGAGACAGGGCACACAGAGCACAAAGACACGCGCGGAAGTTCGCGGTGGTGGTAGAAAACCTTGGAGACAGAAAGGTACAGGTAGAGCAAGACAGGGCTCCATCCGTTCCCCTCAGTGGGTAGGCGGTGGTGTTGTATTCGCTCCAAAGCCTAGAGATTATTCCTTCAAGCTGAACAAGAAAGTTAAGAGATTGGCTCTTCAGTCCGCTCTTTCCGTTAAGGCAGCAGAAGGCAAAATCATCGTTATGGATGATTTGACATTAGCGGAAGTTAAGACAAAAGAAATGGCTAGAGTACTTGAAAACATCAAATGCGGCAAGGCTTTGATCGTTATGGACGGTACAAACAGCAATGTAATGCTTTCCGCAAGAAACATTCCTGAAGTAAAAACAGCTTCCGTAAGTACAATTAACGTATATGATCTTTTGAAGTACAACACATTGGTTGTAACAAAAGAAGCGGTAGCGAAGATCGAGGAGGTGTACGCATAATGGCTGACTTAAAATATTATGACGTAATCTTGAAGCCCGTTATCACAGAAAACAGTATGTCTGTTTTAGATGAAAAGAAATACACTTTCATCGTACACCCTGAAGCAACTAAGGCTCAGGTTAAAGATGCGGTTGAAAAAATGTTCGCTGGTGCAAAGGTTGCAGCTGTAAACACAATGAACTATGATGGCAAGCCTAAAAGAAGAGGCGTGCACTTTGGTAAAACACCTAAGTTCAAAAAAGCAGTTGTTAAGTTGACAGCTGACAGCAAAGACATCGAAATCTTCCAGGGAATGTAATTTTTGGAAGATTGTTAAGCTAAAAGCAAAACACACGGAAACGTGTAGATAGATAGAAACTCGAAAGGAGTGCAGAAGATGGCAATTAAAAGATATAAACCATATACACCATCTAGAAGACACATGACAGTGTCCGCTTTTGATGAAATCACAAAATCAACTCCTGAAAAATCTTTGGTAGTACACCTTAAGAAGAATTCAGGTAGAAATAACCAGGGCAAATTGACAGTACGTCATCACGGCGGTGGCTCCAAAATCAAATATAGACTGGTAGATTTTAAACGTAATAAAGACGGTGTTCCTGCAACAGTTACGGCAATCGAATATGATCCTAACAGAACAGCAAACATCGCGTTGATCGTATACGCTGATGGTCAGAAATCTTACATTTTAGCACCCGCAGGTTTGCAGGTAGGCGATAAAGTAATGAACGGTCCTGACGCAGAAGTTAAATTAGGTAACACATTACCTATGAGCAGAATTCCTGTTGGCGCGAGCATTCACAACATTGAAATGAAACCTGGTAAAGGTGGTCAGTTGGTTCGTTCCGCTGGTAACGTAGCACAGTTGATGGCTAAAGAAGGTAAGTACGCAACAGTAAAACTTCCTTCCGGCGAAATGAGAATGCTTCCTATCGATTGTAGAGCAACAGTTGGTCAGGTTGGTAACTTGGATCACGAATTGATTCACATCGGTAAAGCTGGTAGAAAACGTCACATGGGCGTTAGACCTACTGTAAGAGGTTCCGTAATGAACCCTAACGATCACCCTCACGGTGGTGGTGAAGGTAGAGCACCTATCGGTCGTCCATCTCCTATGACACCTTGGGGCAAACCTGCTATGGGTTACAAAACAAGAAACAAACACAAAGCTTCCAACAAGTATATTGTTCGCCGTAGAAACGGCTAATAGATCGGAACGTGTAGAGGCAGTAGCCTAAAACACAAAAACACGAAACAAGGAGGATTAAAACATGAGCAGATCACTCAAAAAGGGACCTTTCGCTGATGATCATCTTTTAAAGAAGATTGATGCTATGAATGCAGCTGGCGAAAAGAACGTAATCAAAACATGGTCTCGTCGTTCAACAATTTTCCCCGATATGATCGGTCATACAATCGCAGTTTACGACGGCAGAAAACATGTGCCTGTATATATTACCGAAGATATGGTAGGCCACAAACTTGGTGAATTTGCGTTGACAAGAAGTTACAGAGGTCATGGCAAAGACGCAGAAAAGAAGTCAAGAGTTCGCTAATATCTGATGACGAAAGGAGGTTTCGTTCATGGCAAAAGGTCATAGAAGCCAAATAAAGAAAGAAAGAAACATCGCAACAAAAGAAAGAAGACCCCACGCATCTGCTAAGTATGTTGGCATCCCTGCCACAAAAGCGAAGATCGTTTTGGATCAGATCAAAGGCAAAGATGTAGTTACAGCAGCGGCGTTGTTAAATTATTCCCCAAGATATGCATCCGATATCATTGCTAAGGTTCTGAAATCCGCAATGGCTAACGCAGAAAACAACTTGGGTATGGACGTAAACAAATTGTATGTGGAAGAGGTAAGTGCTGATCAGGGCCCCACAATGAAGAGAATCCGCCCTAGAGCACAAGGCAGAGCATATCGGATCCTGAAAAGATCCTGCCATATTTCCATCATTCTCAATGAGAGATAAGGAGGTACGAAATGGGACAGAAAGTAAATCCTCATGGATTAAGAGTCGGTATCATCAAAGATTGGGATACTAAATGGTATGCAGAGAAAGATTTTGCTGACTACCTGGTAGAGGACGTTAAAATTAGAAAGTTTATTAAAGCTAAATTATACACTTCCGGCGTTTCTAAGATTGCTATCGAAAGAACAGCTGGCAGAGTTAAAATTACAGTACACACAGCAAAACCTGGTATTGTTATTGGTAAGAATGGTCAGGCTATCGAAGAATTGAAGGCTGAAATTCAGAAGATGACAACACAGAAAGTTGCTGTAAACATCGAAGAAATTAGAAAACCTGAGCTGGATGCACAGTTGGTAGCTGAGAACATTGCTTTACAGTTAGAAAACCGTGTAACATTCCGTCGTGCTATGAAGCAGTCAATGGGCAGAACGATGAAGTTCGGCGCAAAAGGTATCAAAACATCCGTTAGCGGTCGTTTAGGCGGCGCAGACATGGCTCGTACAGAAAGCTATCATGAAGGTACTATTCCCCTTCAGACACTGCGCGCAGACATTGACTACGGCTTTGCAGAAGCTGATACAACATACGGCAAACTTGGCGTAAAAGTATGGATCTACAAAGGTGAGGTACTTCCTGTAAAAGCAGCGAAAAAGGAAGGAGGCGCTAAGTAATTATGTTAATGCCTAAAAGAGTGAAATATCGTAAGCAGCAAAGAGGCTCCATGAAGGGCAGAGCTTACAGAGGTAATAAAGTAACATATGGTGAATTCGGTATCATGGCTATGGAGCCTAGCTGGATCACAGCTAATCAGATTGAAGCAGCACGTATTGCTATGACAAGATATATCAAACGTGGTGGTGACGTTTGGATTAAGGTATTCCCTGACAAACCCGTATCCGCAAAGCCTATCGGCACTCGTATGGGTTCTGGTAAAGGTGCACCTGAGTACTGGGTAGCAGTAGTTAAGCCCGGCAGAGTTATGTTCGAAATTGGCGGCGTTGCAGAAGAAACAGCAAGAGAAGCATTGAGATTGGCTATTCACAAGCTTCCTATCAAATGTAAAATTGTTTCCAAGGCAGAGGCGTTAGAAATGGCAGGTGATCAGCAGTGAAAACAAAAGGTTATGTAAATGAATTGATGGGTAAAACTGCAGATGAATTACAGAAGGACCTTGTTTCTGCTAAAAAAGAATTATTCAACCTGAGATTCCAGAACGCAACAAACCAGTTGGATAATACAGCAAGAATCAAGGAAGTTCGTAAGACCATCGCAAGAATCCAGACAGTGATTACACAGAACGCTAGAACAGCAGAATAATAATCCGGTCTATGAAAGGAGGCACTCATCGTGGAAGAAAGAAATCTTCGTAAAACCAGAATTGGTAGAGTAGTCAGCGACAAAATGGACAAGACAATCGTTGTTGCTGTGGAAGATAAAGTAAAACATCCTTTGTACGGTAAGATCGTAAACAGAACTTACAAGTTGAAAGCGCATGACGAGAACAATGAATGTGGCATCGGCGACCGTGTAAAGGTTATGGAAACCAGACCTTTGTCTAAGGACAAAAGATGGAGACTTGTAAGCATCATCGAAAAAGCAAAATAATCCTTTTTGGAGAGGAGGCATTCACATGGTTCAACAGGAAACCAGATTAAAAGTAGCAGATAATTCCGGAGCAAAAGAACTCCTTTGCATTAGAGTACTGGGCGGATCTACAAGAAGATATGCAGGCGTTGGCGACATCATTGTTGCTGCAGTTAAAGACGCAACACCCGGTGGCGTTGTAAAGAAGGGTGATGTTGTTAAAGCAGTTGTAGTTAGAACTGTGCACCCTGTAGGTAGAGCAGACGGTAGCTATATTAAATTCGACGAGAATGCAGCGGTTATCATCAAAGAAGATAAAAACCCCAGAGGTACACGTATTTTTGGACCCGTTGCTAGAGAGCTGAGAGAGAAGCAGTTTATGAAGATTCTTTCTCTGGCACCTGAAGTATTATAAGGAGGTGTGCTAGGTGGCTAACTTGAAATTGAAAAGCGGCGATAAAGTCGTTGTAATTACAGGTAAAGATAAAGACAAACAAGGCAGAATTCTTGCTGTAGATAAAAAGAACAATAGAGTTCTTGTTGAAGGCGTTAACATGATTTCTAAGCATACAAAACCCAATGTGAAAAATCAGCAGGGTGGTATCATTAAGAAAGAAGGTTACATTGACGCTTCCAACGTAATGTATCTGCATAACGGCAAGGCAACACGTCTTGGCGCTATGATTAAAGACGGCAAAAAAGTAAGAATTGCAAAAAAGACAGGCGAAGTTATCGACTGATCCTTGGAAAGGAGGTAAACAATGAGCAGATTAAGAGATTTTTATGAAGCAGAAGTTATTCCTGAAATGATGAAGAAGTTTTCATATACAAATAAATTGGCTGTGCCCAAGTTGGAAAAGATCATTATCAACATGGGTGTAGGTGAAGCAAAAGAAAATGCGAAAGTATTAGATGGCGCGGTAAGAGATATGACTATTATCGTTGGCCAGAAGCCTGTTGTAACAAAGGCTAAAAAATCTATCGCAGCTTTCAAACTTCGTGAAGGCATGAACATTGGTTGCAAAGCAACGCTGAGAGGCGACAGAATGTACGAATTCGCTGACAGATTGATCAACATCGCTCTTCCTCGTGTACGTGACTTCCGTGGCGTTAAAGCAAATAGCTTTGATGGTAGAGGTAACTACACAATGGGTATCAAAGAACAGCTGATCTTCCCTGAAATCGAATACGATAAAGTTGACAAGATCAGAGGTATGGACATCGTATTTGTTACAACTGCAAATACTGATGAAGAAGCAAGAGAATTGCTTAGATTATTTGGTATGCCATTCGCAAAATAAAAGGGAGGGACAAAAATGGCTAAAAGATCTATGATCGTAAAGCAGCAGAGAACCCCTAAGTTCTCCACAAGAGCTTACACACGCTGCAGAGTGTGCGGTAGACCCCACTCTGTGCTTAGAAAATATGGAATTTGCCGTATTTGCTTCCGTGAATTGGCATATAAAGGCCAGATTCCCGGCGTAAAGAAAGCAAGCTGGTAAACAGAAAGGAGGAATTCGTAATGTCAATGAGCGACCCTATCGCAGATATGCTGACAAGAATCAGAAACGGTAACACAGCAAAACACGATACAGTAGATGTTCCTTCTTCTAAGATGAAGAAAGCAATTGCTGACATTTTGACAACAGAAGGTTATGTAAAAGGCTATGAAGTAATTGAAGATGGTGTTAAATCTACAATTCGCGTTAGCTTGAAATATGGCGCAGACAAAAATGAAAAGGTTATCACAGGTTTGAAGAGAATTTCCAAACCCGGCCTCAGAGTTTTTGCTGGCAAAGATGAATTGCCTAAGGTTTTGGGTGGATTGGGTATTGCAATCATTTCCACAAGCCAAGGCTTGATGACAGACAAAGAAGCGAGAAAAGCTGGCGTAGGCGGCGAAGTTATCGCTTTCATCTGGTAATAATTTAGATAAATATAGGAGGTGCAGACCATGTCAAGAATTGGTAAATTACCTGTTGCAGTACCTGCTGGCGTTGACGTTAAAATCGGCGAAGGCAACCTGCTGACAGTAAAGGGTCCTAAGGGCACTCTTGAAAGAAAATTATCCCCTGACATGCATATCGCAATGGAAGAAGGCCAGATCGTTGTTGAAAGACCTAGCGATCTGAAAAAGCATAAAGCGTTACACGGCTTGACAAGAACATTGATTTTCAACATGGTAGTTGGTGTAACTCAGGGCTATGAAAAAACTTTGGAAATCAACGGTGTTGGTTACAGAGCAGCGAAGTCCGGTAAGAAGTTGACACTTACTTTGGGTTATTCTCATCCAGTAGAGATGGAAGATCCCGAAGGTATCGAATCTATCGTTGAAGGTACAAACAAAATTATTGTTAAGGGTATTGATAAAGAAAAAGTTGGACAGTTTGCAGCTGAAATCAGAACAAAACGTCCCCCTGAACCTTACAAAGGTAAAGGTATTAAATACTCTGATGAACGCATTAGACGTAAAGTTGGTAAGACCGGTAAGAAATAATCAACAACTGGTAGCTTGATCTATTTATATCGGAAAATGACTGATTTTTGAGAAACGGAGTGAAATACTATGATTAGAAAGCCATCTCGTGCGGCGGCTCGTGTTAAAAGACACTATAGAATCCGCAATCATGTGACTGGTACTGCTCAGAGACCTAGATTGGCTGTGTTCAGATCCAACAAGCATATTTATGCACAGATTATTGATGACGTTACACATCACACACTGGTTGCAGCTTCCACAATGGAATCTGAAATCGCAAGCAAGGTAGAATTTACTTCCACTGTTGCTGCAGCAGCTGTTGTTGGTGAAGTAATCGCTAAGAGAGCAGTTGAAAAAGGCGTTAGTGAAGTTGTTTTCGACAGAGGCGGTTTCGTTTACCACGGTAAAGTGAAAGCTTTGGCGGATGCAGCAAGAGAAGCCGGATTAAAATTCTAAGGCAAGGAGGAAAGTAAGTTGAAGAGAATCGATCCAAGCACTTTAGATCTGAAAGATAAAGTAGTAACTATCAACCGTGTAACTAAGGTTGTTAAGGGTGGTCGTACATTCAGATTCGCAGCTTTGGTTGTAGTTGGCGATGGCAATGGTCACGTTGGTTGCGGCATGGGCAAGGCGGCTGAAATTCCCGATGCGATCCGTAAAGGTAAAGAAGATGCAATAAAAAACATCATTAAAGTTAATAGAAATGATGTTGACAGCATCTATCATGATGTTAAGGGTGTATTCGGCAGTGCAGGCGTTTTATTGATGCCAGCTGCTGAAGGTACTGGTGTTATCGCTGGTGGTCCCGCTCGTGCGGTACTCGAACTGGCTGGTATTCGTAACATCAGAACAAAATCCTTGGGTTCCAACAATAAACGCAACGTTGTTAGCGCAACTATCGAAGGTTTGTCCAGAGCGACAACACCTGAAGCTGTTGCAAAACTGCGTGGCATTACTGTAGAAGAACTCTTAGGTTAAGGAGGAATTGACAGTGGCTGAAATTAAAATCACATTAGTGAAATCTACAATCGGAGCAGTTCCGAAACATAAAAAAACAGTTCAGGCTTTGGGACTGAAAAAGACAAACAGCAGTGTCGTTCAGCAGGACAATGCGGCTATCAGAGGTATGATCCATCAGATTAGCCACCTTGTAAAAGTTGAAGAAATTTGATTTGAGGAGGTGCCAAAATGAACTTATGCGAATTGAGACCTGCAGTTGGCTCCAAAGAAAAAAGTTGGAGACGCGGCAGAGGTCATGCAACAGGCAACGGTAAGACAGCAGGCAGAGGCCATAAAGGTCAGGGTCAGCGTTCCGGTTCCGGCGGTAAGTGCGGTTTTGAAGGCGGTCAGATGCCTTTATATAGAAGACTTCCTAAAAGAGGCTTCACATGCAGAAACAGCAAGGAAATCGTTGCAATTAATGTTTGTATGTTAAACGTTTTTGAAAACGATACAGTAGTTGATATCGATGCTTTAAAAGCCGTTGGTTTAATCAGCAACCCTAGAGATGGTGTTAAAATTCTCGGTGAGGGTGAGCTTGAAAGAAAGCTTACAATTAAAGTGAACCAGTTTAGTAAAACTGCACTTGAAAAAATTGAAGCAGCCGGCGGAAAAGCAGAGGTGATTTAATTGTTTAAGATTTTCGTTAATTCCTGGAGAACGAAAGAAATTAGAAGCAAAATTTTGTACACACTGATGATTTTTGCGATCGTTAGATTGGGTACATTAATCGCACTGCCCGGTATTGATGCTGCTAGTGTAATAGCGGCAAGAGGTGCAACCGGCATGGGTACGCTTTATAGCGTAATTGCCGGCGGCGCAAACTCTGGATGGTCCCTGTTTGCCATGGGTATCGGTCCTTATATCACTGCATCGATTATCATGCAGTTGTTAACGATCGCTATTCCTAAATTTGAACAGCTTTCGAAAGAAGGTCCAGAGGGACGTAAAAAGCTACAGTCTTACAGCAGATATCTGACAGTTGTGTTAGCGCTGATCCAGGGTGCGGGTCTCACATATACTTATCAGAATATGTTCTTGACCGATAGCCCGCTGGTTTATGTAGCTTCTGTGTTGTGTCTGGTTTGTGGTTCTACATTTGTAATGTGGTTGGCAGAACAGATTACAGCAAAAGGTATTGGTAATGGTTCTTCCATGATTATCTTCATCAACATCGTATCCAACTTGCCTCAGGGTATTGCTAGTATGTATTATACAATTTCTGGCTCCGGTGCAATTGGTATTGCGAAGGTTGTAGCAATCTTGGTAGTTCTGCTTATTGTTTTGGCCTTTATTGTTTGTGTAAACAGTGGTGAAAGAAGGCTGCCTGTGCAGTATTCTTCCAAGATGGCTGGTCATAAGCAGATGGGCGGAAGCAATACAACAATGCCTATTAAGGTGAATACAGCAGGTGTAATTTCAATTATCTTTGCAATTTCCCTGTTACAGTTCCCACAACAGATTGGTAACTTTATCCCAGATAAAGGACCAACATTTACAAAAATTATTGAAGTTCTCAATATGACACACCCCGTTGGTGCGTGTCTATATGTATTGCTTATCTTATTCTTCACATATTTCTATACTTCGATTGTGATTAATCCAAACGAAATTGCGATGAATATGAAGAAGAATGGCGGTTTCATTCCTGGTATTAGACCAGGTCAGCCTACAAGTGCCTACATTACAAGAGTTGTAAGTAGAATCACTTTGGTTGGTGCAATCTGCTATGCAATCTTAGCAATGGTGCCCGTAGTTCTGCAGTGGATCTTTAAGATTAACGTAGGCTTCGGTGGTACAACACTGATCATCGTTGTTGGTGTTGCACTGGATATTGTAAAAGCATTGGAAAGCCAGTTGCTCATGCGCCACTACAAAGGTTTTTTGAGTGAATAATCTCGGCCTGCTGGGAAATGCATCTGCATTTCCCCAAGGTTGAGCGGGGAGTTCTGAAAAGAGAAGGGCTATCGGAAGAAAAGAGGTAATGATTGTTATGAAATTGGTTCTCATTGGTGCGCCCGCTGCAGGTAAAGGTACACAGGCTGCACGATTGGTTAAGCATTATGGTATTGCTCATATTTCTACGGGCGATATGCTGAGAGAAGAAGTTGCAAAAGGTACAGAATTAGGAAACCAGGCAAAAAGCATAATGGCTTCTGGCGGATTAGTTTCTGACGAATTAATCATTGCTATTGTAAAAGAGAGAATTCAGAAAGATGACTGTAAAAATGGTTTCATCTTAGATGGTTTCCCTCGCACAGTGGTTCAAGCTGAAAAACTTGACGAGATGGTAGCTCTGGATAAAGTTGTTTATATCAATGCACCCGACGAGGTTATGCTGGCTAGATTGACAGCAAGAGAAACTTGCCCTAAGTGTGGTGCAACTTATAATAAATTGTTCTTGCCTGCAAAGGTTGCTGGTGTTTGCGATGTGTGTGGCGAAGCTTTAACACAGCGTAAAGATGATACAACAGAAGCAGGACTTGCAAGAATCAAAACATTCCATGAACAAAGCGAGCCTTTGGTTGAATTCTACGGAAACAAGGGTATCTTAATCGAAGTGGATGGAACACAGGCGATTGATGATATTACAAAGGCGATCGTAAAGGGTCTGGAGAGATAATATGTCTATCACGATCAAAACAGAAAATCAGATAGGAAAGATGCGCAAGGCTGGAAAGCTGTTGGCTGAAGTGGAAGCGTTGATTGCAAAAACGGTTGCACCTGGTGTAACAACTGCTTATCTGGATAAGCTGGCTGAAGGTTATATCCGTAGTCATGGGGCTATTCCATCTTTTAAAGGGTATGGTGGATTTCCTGGAACACTTTGTACCTCGGTAAACGAGGAGATTGTTCATGGAATTCCAAGTAATCGCATATTAAAAGAAGGGGATATTCTTAGTGTAGACATGGGATGCATCTTAGAAGGCTATCATGCAGATATGGCAAGAACGTATGCAATCGGTGAAATTTCACCAGAAGCAAGAAAGCTGATTGAGGTGACACAACAAAGCTTTTTTGAAGGTATAACTTTTGCAAAAGAGGGCAATCATCTCAATGATATAGGTACTGCCATTCAGAAGTACGTAGAAAAAAATGGATTTTCCGTTGTCCGTGCTTATGTAGGGCATGGAATAGGTACCAAATTGCATGAAGCTCCTGAAATTCCTAATTTTAAGACCTTAGGTAGAGGTATTCGTTTGCAAAAAGGAATGACTCTGGCAATTGAACCTATGGTTAATATGGGAGACTGCAACGTTCGGCTTTTGAAAGACGGTTGGACCGCGGTTACAAAGGATGGAAAATATGCAGCGCATTATGAAAATACCGTTCTGATTACAGATGGTGAACCCGAAATTCTTACGTTACCACGATAGACGAATGAAAGATTGAGGTGATTACGTTGGAATATAAAGTAGGGCAAATCGTTTATTCTAAAGACGGACACGATAAGGGAGAGGCAATGATGGTTCTTTCTGTTGAAGACAGATATTTATATCTGGCCAACGGAAAAACGCGAAAGCTTGCTAAGCCAAAGCGAAAAAAAATCATTCATGTACAGCCTACCCACTATGTGGACGCAGATATGGCCGAAAAATTGACCCAAAATGAAATCATTTTGGATGCAGATATTAGGAAGGCTTTAAAGTCGTATCAAGTAAAAGCAGTAGATTGTTAAGGAGGTTCTTGGCTTGTCAAAAGATGACGTAATTGAAGTAGAAGGAACCGTACTGGAAAAATTACCAAATGCCATGTTTCAGGTGGAGTTGGAAAACGGTCATCAGATATTGGCACATATTTCCGGGAAATTGCGTATGAACTTCATCCGTATTTTACCGGGTGACAAAGTATTAGTTGAAATGTCTCCCTATGATCTGACCAAGGGCAGAATTATCTGGAGAGCGAAATAAGGAAGGAGCGATCACAATGAAGGTAAGACCATCTGTAAAACCCATGTGTGAAAAATGCAGAATCATTAAGAGAAAAGGTCGTGTAATGGTCATTTGTGAAAATCCCAAGCATAAACAAAAACAAGGCTGATATATATTATATGGCTAACCTAAAGGGAATACCTTTAAGAGTCGTTTGATAAATCCGTCAATATACCGGGAGGAGCATACAGTTAATAGCGGAGGCGGCGTGCAGGCTGACGGCTGCTCACTCTGTTTGTAATGCCCAACGGGTATGAAGTTATTTATGCGAAATATAATTGAAGATTAAACCATAGATTGAGGAATTTTATAGGAGGTGCAAGATATACATGGCACGTATTGCTGGTGTAGACTTACCAAGAGAAAAACGCATTGAAGTTGGTCTGACTTATGTTTATGGCATTGGTCATCCCAGTGCAGTTCGTATCCTGAACGAAGCAGGTGTAGATCTGAACACAAGAGTAAGAGACTTAACTGACGATGAAGTAGCTAGAATTCGTGACGTAATTGACAAATCTCAGAAGGTTGAAGGTGACCTGAGAAGAGAAATTGCGCTGAACATCAAACGTCTGATTGAAATCGGCTGTTACAGAGGCATTCGCCACAGAAAAGGTCTGCCTGTAAGAGGACAGAAAACAAAGACAAACGCAAGAACAAGAAAAGGTCCTAGAAAGACCGTTGCGAATAAGAAGAAATAATTGATTTCAAAGGAGGTTTGAGTAATGGCTAAGAAAACTGTGAAAAAGACAACAACTCGCAGACGCCGTGATAAAAGAAAAGTAGAACGTGGCCAGGCTCACATTCAGTCTACTTTTAATAATACAATCGTTACAATCACTGATGCTGTAGGGAATGCACTGTCTTGGGCAAGTGCAGGCCAGTTGGGCTTCAGAGGTTCCAAAAAATCCACACCTTATGCAGCACAGATGGCTGCAGATACAGCTGCTAAGGCTGCTTCTGACTACGGTCTGAAGACTGTTGAAGTTTTTGTAAAGGGTCCTGGTTCCGGCCGTGAAGCCGCAATCCGTGCATTACAGGCTGCTGGTCTGGATGTTACAATGATTAAAGATGTAACACCCGTTCCTCACAATGGTTGTAGACCACCTAAACGCAGAAGAGTATAATCATCAGGAGGTGTAGATAAATGGCAAGAGATAGAGTACCCGTACTGAAGAGATGTAGATCTTTGAACTTGGATCCCATCTACCTTGGTATTGATAAAAAATCCAAAAAGCAAAACTTGAGAGCAAACAGAAAAATGAGCGAATACGGCCTTCAGATGAGAGAAAAGCAGAAAGCTAAATTCATCTACGGCGTTTTGGAAAAACAGTTTAGAGGCTACTATGCACAGGCTGAAAAAATCGCTAAAAAAGAAGGTATTCCTGGTGAAAACCTGCTTATGTTGCTGGAAATGAGATTGGACAACGTAATGTTCCGTCTTGGTTACGGCAGAACAAGAAAAGAAGCTAGACAGATTGTTCGTCACAAACACGTTACAGTAAACGGTAAGCCCGTTGATATCCCTTCCTACCAGGTTAAGGTTGGTGACGTTGTTGAAGTGAAAGAAAAATATAAAACCATCCAGAGATATAAAGACGTTTTGTCTGTTACAGATGGCAGAATCGTTCCTGAATGGTTGTCCGCAAACCATGACGCGTTGAGCGGTACAGTTGTAGCAAAACCCACGAGAGCAC
This sequence comes from Clostridiales bacterium UBA4139, assembly GCA_002380805.1. Lineage (GTDB taxonomy): Bacteria > Bacillota > Clostridia > Lachnospirales > Anaerotignaceae > Chakrabartyella. Next base: position 80,249 of record DFWH01000001.1, read on the forward strand.
AGATCGACGTTCCTGTTGAAGAAACATTTATCGTCGAATTGTACTCCAAATAATCTGAAACGGTTGTGCAAAAAAGTCAATCAAAAAGCTGTGGGGCCAAAAGCCCTGCAGCACCTTAATATAAAAAAGGGAGGTTTGAATGAGTGTTTGAATTTGAGAAACCTCGCATTGAGATTGCTGAGATGGCACCGGACGGAACGTATGGCAAGTTTGTGGTAGAGCCTTTGGAAAGAGGCTATGGCACAACATTAGGTAATTCCCTGAGAAGAATTTTACTTTCCTCTCTTCCCGGGGCGGCTGTCAGCAACGTAAAGATCGATGGTGTACTTCATGAGTTTAGTGTAATTCCAGGCGTTAAAGAAGACGTGACAGAAATTATCCTGAACTTAAAAGGGCTTGCAATTAAAAACACCAGTGAAGGAAATGAACCCAAAATTGCGTATATCGACATTGAGGGTGAAGGGGAAGTAAAAGGCTCTGACATTAAAGCAGACAGTGATATTGAGGTTTTAAACCCTGATCATCACATTGCAACACTTTCCGGTGGCGCTGGCAGTAAGCTTTATATGGAAATTACCATCAACAAAGGACGCGGCTATATTGGTGCAGACAAAAATAAAAAGGATGACCAACCTATTGGCATGCTTCCTGTTGACAGCATTTTCACACCCGTTACTAGAGTAAATTTCCTTGTGGAAAATACTCGTGTAGGTCAGATCACTGATTATGACAAATTGTCTCTGGAAGTGTGGACCAACGGCACCATCGCACCCGACGATGCAGTAAGCTACGGTGCGAAGATTTTGAATGAGCATCTGAACCTGTTCATTGATCTTTCTGACAATGCAAAGGATGCTTCCATTATGGTTGAAAAAGAAGAAGGAAAGAAGGAAAAAGTTCTTGAAATGAGTATTGAAGAGCTTGATCTTTCTGTTCGTTCTTATAACTGCTTAAAGAGAGCAGGCATCAACACCGTGGAAGATCTGGCGAATAAGACAGAAGAAGAAATGATGAAGGTTAGAAACCTGGGACGCAAGTCTTTAGAAGAAGTATTAAACAAAATGGCAGAGCTTGGCTTGGCATTAAGCCCTAGCGACGAATAAGCTTTGCCCGTTACTATTATTTACCGTGCGATTACGCCCTCACATAAGCCCGATGAGCGGTGATGGCGGGCACTATCGTGCGGGTATCAACAAGGAGGATACTAACCATGCATGCATCCGGTTATAGAAAACTTGGTAAAACAACACCTCAGAGAAAGGCGTTGTTAAGAAACCAGGTAACAAACTTGCTGTACCACGGCAAAATTAAAACAACAGAAACAAGAGCGAAAGAAGTAAGAAGAATCGCTGAAAAGCTTATCACATTGGCTGTAAAAGAAAAAGACAACTTTGATGAAGTTGAAGTAACAGCTAAAGTTGCTAAAAAAGATGCAAGTGGCAAGCGTGTAAAAGAAGTAGTAAACGGCAAAAAAGTAACTGTTTATGATGAAGTTAAGAAAACAGTTAAGAAGGATAAACCTTCTAGACTTGCTGCAAGACGTCAGATGTTGGCATACATTTACCCTGTAACAGAAGTTCCTGCTGATGGCAAAAAAGTTAGAAGCTTGAGCAAAAAGGTTGATATGGCAGCAAAGATGTTTGACGAAATTGCTCCTAAGTATGTTGACCGTAACGGTGGTTACACAAGAATCGTTAAGCTTGGCGCAAGAAAAGGCGACGGCGCGATGGAAGTTTTCATCGAATTGGTTTAATATAATAAATAAAAGAGGTTTCTCTATGAGAGACCTTTTTTTTATTCATTTTTACAATTGAGATGGGATTGGTTTTTAAATCTCCTCCTTTTTTTATTTGGTTTGTGTTGAAAAAAAGGAATTAGGTGTTATATGGAAGTGGTAATAAAGGACCCAAGTCCATCCATAGTACCTGTAAAAATGTTATTCAATTACATCCTATTCTGACAATAAACGTGCAAATGGCTAATCTAATATGTTTCCATTGAAATTGAAAGCTTGTACACCCATTGACACCATTTTCCTTTTAAGCTACGATAAAAATAACGGCTAATTGAAATTATATTATTGATTTCAAAGGGGGGAATTCTGTGATAGATAGGGATGGATTGCAAAAAAAATTAGATAAGTTACCAAATTCTTTTCGCAGGGGTATTCGCGGTGGTTTTATTTTTATTACTTGGTTACCAATTTGTTTTTCCGATGCAATGTCTATATTCCTAGCAGTAGGACATATTTTAGTTGTTAGCTTCTTGCTTTATAATAATTTGGATTTGCGTTCAGATCCAGACCAGACTTTAAGGGCATATCGAAATTATTTATACCTTGAACTTCTTATGTGTGTGTTAATAATACTGATTGTTCTTATTTAGGGGGAAATTCAATCGTATCAATTTATTCAAATTTAAAAAGGACAAATCAAATTTCATTTAGATAATTTTGCATATAAAGACTGGGAGTTTGGCTAATATATTCAACAAATTCTATCAATTGAGAAATGTCGTGTGTAATTTGTGTATAGAGTGAAGTATCTGTATCGGAGTGTATTATGAAAACAAAAAAAGTCTGGATAATATTAGTAGTGATTGTCTGTATTTATCTATTTCAGCAGGAGCCACCTCAAGGGATGGGGCTGACCAACCAATTTATTGGTACTTATGCTTCTGAAATGGACTCACAACAATATATCGTCGCATATAAAGATGGAACCTTTTATCATTATGCTCAAAGTGTTGGATTGTACCAAAAGGGGTATTATAAGGAATATGCAAATCACACCTATGAGTTGGTAGGGAAGAAAATTGAAGCGCAGCGGATTTTTTGCAAAGATCTTTCTTTTGAATTCTTGGATGGTGAGACAAAACAAAAATTTAAAAAGATAAATGAAATTCCCGTTATTGTGGAAGCAGTGAGAGATCTTGCAGAATAAGTTTTGGTAAGCTTTATTGATAAATGGGGGATGACATATATAGCTAACAAAAAGGTATTTTATTTTAATAAAAATATTAAGACTATTGTTGAAAAAATCGTTTTAACTTAAGTGAAATTTTTAAAATCATTGAAATGAAAAATGTAAATCAATATATTAAAAAAAATCCCAAACACGAAAATAGTGCAAGGGATTTTTTACATAAGCAAAGGGATTTTTAAATATTAGTGAAGAATCGATGCAACAGTTGTATCATTTCCATAATTCTGTTGGGTTTCAACCGCTGTTACGTTTTTTCTTTCGTTCATGTCTTGAGCAATTAATGTCAGAGACATAAATGTAAAGAAAGAAAGGGAAAATGCAATGATGGAGGCGCCTGCTAATTTTAAAAGTTGTGTTTTCATAAATGTCTCTCCTTTCATATGGAAAACTTGTTTTTTATATTGTATCATAAAGAAAGAATTTGTAGGTTACAGGGGGGTTACATTGACATTACAGCTACCTTACTCCTTTGTTACCAACACGTTACAACCCTTTCTTTTAATGCTTAAAGTATAGCATTAAAAATAAAAGATACAATTAAGATGGGATTACAATGAAATTACGAAAAATTGAAGATTTTATTAAGCTATTTAGGGTTTTGTTTTTTCTAAGTAGGGGCTGTTTTCCTTGACTTTTTTATGGAAAAAACGTATCCTATTGATAGCTGTGAGCATTATTTGTCATAGACTTAAGAGGGTTAGCCCTTTAAAGAAAAGGTGAAGTTATGAAGATGGTGAAGGCCGAAGGTCTAACGTATGAATACATTAAAATGCTTGAAACAGACCACGGCACTGAGGAAGAAAAGGTTGTTGCTTTAAAGTCAGTAAGCTTAGAAATTGAAAAAGGTGAATTTGTAGTTGTTTTAGGCCATAATGGTTCGGGAAAGTCCACTTTTGCCAAGCATATCAATGCATTATTGGAACCGACAGGGGGAACTCTGTGGGTAAAAGGTATGGATACTAAGAATGGTGAGATGGTTTGGGATATTCGCCAGACAGCAGGAATGGTTTTCCAAAACCCTGATAACCAATTAGTAGCCACAGTAGTGGAGGAAGATATTGCTTTTGGTCCTGAAAATATGGGTATAGCGCCGGATGAAATTCGTCGTCGTGTGGATGATGCATTGGCAACTGTTCGAATGGAGAAGTATGCAACGCATACACCTTCGAAATTATCTGGAGGGCAAAAGCAGCGTATTGCCATAGCTGGTGTGTTGGCCATGAAACCGGATTGTATCGTTTTGGACGAGCCAACGGCTATGCTGGACCCAGTTGGACGAAAAGAGGTAATGGAAACCATTGAACGTTTAAATAAGGAAGACGGCATTACCATTATACTGATTACCCATTATATGGACGAGGCGGTTCGTGGTGATAGGGTTTATGTGATTGAAGATGGCGAGGTGGTCATGAAGGGTAAACCAAAAGAGATTTTCTCTCAGGTTGAAGAACTTCAAAAGTACGGCTTAGATGTGCCCCAGGTAACAGAAGTTGCACATCTTCTCCGCAAAGAAGGCATTGACTTACCCGCAGATATTTTAACAGTCGAGGAAATGGTAGGTGCACTATGTCAATTAAAATTAACCACTTAACATATATATATAATCCAGATACTGCTTTTGAAAAAAAAGCACTTGACGATGTTTCCCTGGAAATAAAAAAAGGCGAATTTGTCGGATTGATTGGACATACTGGTTCAGGTAAGTCTACACTAATTCAACATTTAAATGGCATAGTTTCTCCAACAAAGGGTGAAATTTTGTTAGATGGTGAAAATATTCATAAGGATAAGGCAAAACTTAAGGAAGTACGCCGCCGTATTGGTTTAGCTTTTCAATATCCTGAATACCAACTTTTTGAAATGACGGTTTATAAGGATGTGGCCTTTGGTCCCACAAATATGCAATTATCTAAGGAAGAAATTCATGCAAATGTGGTGGCAGCATTGGAGACGGTAGGCATTGCACCGGATTTGTATGAAAAATCTCCCTTTGAATTATCAGGTGGGCAGAAGCGTCGTGTGGCAATTGCAGGCGTATTAGCTATGAACCCTGAGGTTTTAATTTTGGATGAACCAACGGCTGGCTTGGATCCCAAGGGGCGAGATGAAATCTTGCAGGCTATCAAGCGTCTTCATGAGAAAAGAGGAATAACAGTTATTTTGGTAAGCCACAGCATGGAGGACGTAGCGAAATTGGTGGATCGTATCATCGTAATGTATGAGGGTAAAGCTGCTATGATGGGGACGCCCAAAGAGGTTTTTTGCCATGTGAATGAGTTGGAAGCTATGGGGCTGGCGGCACCTCAGGTTAGCTATGTGTTTGCAGCACTAAAAGAAAGGGGCCTTGATGTGCCCTTAGATGTGTTTACGGTTGATGAGGCCAAGAATGTATTATTAAATTTGGTAAAGCAGGTGAGCGTATGATTAGGGATATTACCATCGGGCAGTTTTACCCTGTGGATTCCCCAATCCATCGGTTAGATGCCAGAGTAAAGCTAACAGTAACTTTTATTTATATAATCACTTTGTTTTTAGTAAACTCTTTTGTTGGGTATTTTTTTGTCATTGCTGCGTTGGGGGCAACAATAAAAGTATCTAAGGTGCCACTAAAGTTTATGCTAAAAGGCATAAAGAGCATTATGATTATCATTTTGTTTACGGCATTTATTAATCTTTTCATGACCAGAGGCGAGCAAGTCATTTGGCAGTGGGGTTTTTTAAGTCTAACGGTAGAAGGTATAATTCTAGCAATTAAAATGTGTATTCGCTTGGTTCTTTTAATTGTTGGTTCATCTATTCTTACATTAACAACCACACCAATTCAATTAACGGATGGCATTGAATTTATGTTGCGTCCCTTTAAGAAAATCGGTGTTCCAGCCCATGAAATAGCAATGATGATGACCATAGCACTACGTTTTATTCCAACATTGTTGGATGAAACGGATAAAATAATGAAGGCGCAACAAGCTAGAGGTGCCGATTTTGACACAGGCAGCTTAATGCAAAAAGCAAAGAGTTTAATACCTATTTTGGTACCGTTATTTATTTCAGCTTTTCGCCGTGCTGAAGAGTTGGCAATGGCAATGGAGGCCAGATGTTACCACGGGGATGAAAATAGAACCAGAATGAACCAGATGCATATGCAAAAAAGAGATTATCAAGCTTTGGCGATAGGGGTTATCTATATTGGGGCGATTTTGGGTTTAAGGTATGCCGCAAATATACTTCCTTTTATGATTTAAGTGCCTTCGCAGATGTTTCAGATGCAAAACGAAAGAAGTTTTGCAATTTAAAATAGTACTTAAAAAGGGGGATTGTTTATCTCCCTTTTCAACGTGTTAGGAGGAGTTTTGTGAAACGTATACTATTAACCATTGCATACGATGGAACAAGATATAGCGGATGGCAAAAGCAGTTGTCCCCCCAGGTGATTACCGTTGAGGGAGAGGTGGAAAAAGCCATAAGGACACTTTTTCGCTCACCAGAATTAACTTGCATTGGTGCCAGTAGGACGGATAGAGGTGTACATGCTTTAGCTCAAAAAGCAATAATTGATGTTGAAACCACCATTCCTGTGGAAAAAATTCCTTTGGCCATTCGCCCATTACTTCCTGATGATATTGTGGTGATAAAGGCAGAAGGCGTTGAAGCTGACTTTCATCCCCGGTATGATTGTGTAAAAAAAACATATGAGTATAAAATTTTCAATGGAAAAATGAAAAATCCAAAAGAAAGATTATATTCAACTTTTGTATATAGTTCTTTAGATGTGGAAAAAATGAAGATAGCTGCAAAAAATTTCATAGGAACCTATGATTTTGCAGCCTTTTGTGCAGCTGGAAGCACAGTAACCTCAACGGTGCGTACAATTTTCGATTGCTTTGTAAGGCAAGAGGGCGATATGATTTATATTTATGTTACTGGAGATGGGTTTTTGTATAACATGGTAAGAATTATGGCGGGTACGTTAATATCTGTTGGCCAAGGGAAAATTAATCCAGACGAGATTGTGTCAATTATTATGAGTAAAGATAGACAGAAAGCAGGGCAGACAGCAGAGCCACAAGCCTTGACTTTACAGGAAATATATTATGATTTTGACAGGAAATCTGTTGACACTGACCAATGAATGTACTATAATAATAAAGCTGTACTCTGATTTTAAGACCAATTGGTTTTAAATATATGTTTCTCAAGGTGGGATCCAATAAGTTATGTGAAATCACATAACGGAGATTGATCGTTTTGTTCCCGCAAAACGACAAAGTCAACGGATCAAACAAATAATTTTATAGGGAGGTAGAAACCATGAGAACAACTTACATTGCGAAGGAATCTGATGTAGTAAAGAAGTGGTATGTAATCGATGCTACTGACGTGACTCTGGGCCGTATGTCCACAGAAATCGCAAACATTTTAAGAGGCAAGAACAAACCCCAGTATGCACCTAACGTTGATATGGGCGACTATGTTATCGTTGTAAATGCAGAAAAGGTTGCTGTAACAGGCAAAAAATTGGAACAGAAAATGTACTACAAGCACTCCGGTTACACAGGTGGATTGAAAGAAACAAGATTAGACAAGATGTTAGAAACACACCCTGAAAGAGTAATTGAACATGCTGTAAAAGGTATGCTTCCTAAAAATGCTCTGGGTAGAAAAATGTTCGCTAAATTGCATGTATATGCAGGTGCAGAACATCCCCACGCAGCACAGAAACCCGAAAAATTGGAAATCAAATTTTAATAGGAGGAGGAAAGCATAATGGCAGCAGCTAGATATTACGGTACAGGCAGAAGAAAATCTTCCGTAGCTAGAGTATACTTAGTACCCGGCAACGGTAAAATTACAGTAAATAAAAGAGACATTGAAGAATACTTTGGTCTTGAAACATTAAAGCTGATCGTTCGTCAGCCTTTGGAATTGACAGAAACAACAGCTAAATTTGACGTTTTGGTTAACGTTAACGGTGGCGGTTTTACAGGTCAGGCAGGTGCAATCAGACACGGTATTTCCAGAGCTTTACTTCAGGCAGATGGCGATTTCAGACCTGCTTTGAAAAAAGCTGGTTTCTTAACTCGTGACCCTAGAATGAAAGAAAGAAAGAAATATGGTCTCAAGGCAGCGAGACGTGCGCCTCAGTTCTCCAAGAGATAATTATTTCAACTTTATACGAAACATCAAAACCCCGAAAACCTTGTGTTCTCGGGGTTTGTTTTGTTTTTATGATTGGGTAAAAAGTTACTTTGTTGTGAATATGGGGATACATCCATTACTACTTACCTTAATTCCAAGAAGCTCGGCAATATCTCTGGTTTTAATAAAGGTATTTCCATCTTTACGAATCATATTAACTTCATATTCTCGGCCGTTTACAATGATGATTTCTCTTTTCACATCAATATCATCATCTTGAATTTTGTCTTTTTCTTCAGGAACGTCAATATAGTCAATATCATTTAACAAAAACCAGTGGGTAAAATCTCTTTCTTTTACTTTTGTTTGAACAACCCCATATTGGCTTCCTCTGGCTTCTATAATTAATCCGTTGCCGATATAAACGCCAATATGCCCATTACGCCATACAGCTGCACCAGTTGGGGCAGATGCGATGGAGCTTATGGGGTGAGCACTGCTTTCTAATTTAAACTGGCTTGAGCTTTTATTTTTGCCAATATACCAACTAATTAAGCCAGAACAATCGACACAAACTTTTCCAACTTTTTTTTCATCACTATTCCAGACTAGGTCAACACCATAAGTTCTTTGCAGATAATTAAAATTGGCTTGGGTCATAACTTCCCCCTTCATACCATAGACATATGGGATACCTAGCTTGGTTTTTACAAATTCAACTAAACCAAAATTTGTGAGCTTCATTATTTCCCTCCTACAACAATTCCTTTTACTGCTTCATTTTCAGATAATAACTTTTTCATTTCCTCTAGGGCAGAATCTACCCATGAAGAAAAAACGGAAAAGGGAATTAGCTTTGCCACACTTGGAAAACGTGCAACAAACAAGTCATATACATATAATAATTTATATTGTCCTGTTTCGCCACCTAATTCTTTTTCTGCTTCGATACAAGCGAATAAAAGCCATTCTTTTACCAATTCAATTTGTTTTTGTGAGGGCTGTTTTGCAAAGTGGTAAATTGCAACCCCTACTACACATAATACAGCGAATAGGGCAACTAATAAATACCAATTTTCAATAATCCAATTCATTTTTTGTTACTCCCTTCTAGAATTTTTGAATTTTTCAACCATTGATTCTGATTATTCATGGAGGAATATTTTTTTACCCACGAGAAAACTCATGAGCCTTTGATGGTGTAGCTTTTGTGGAAAAAGTTATTGATTTATTTTGGTTGTTGGTAAAAAAGTTTGTTTGGGAAGTTCTCACTATATAATACTTGTCCGCTAGATAATTGTGCCTGTATCTTAGGGGTATTTGGAATAATTTTTTAAATTATTATTGGATCTTTGAAATGAATGGTATTGTTCATACCACATTGGTAATTTCAGTGGATAGTACCGCAACTAGCGAAGGGATAGCAGGTCAGGCTGAGGTGTTAAGCAGTTAATTGCCAAATTACGATTAAAAAAGCAACCAAGTTATTTATCTCAGTTGCTTGAAATACCAGCGGATATCATGTTGGAAGGTAATGATGATGTAAATAGTAAATATTAAAACTCAGGTATTTGAAGAAAGAGAAAAGATGAATTGATTTGAAAGAGAATGAGGAAAAGGGAATGAAACGTAAAAGATAAGTAAGGAGAAGTGAAAGAAAATAGCCACCCAAAAGGGTGGCTATTTTAAAGGTTTAGTTAGCGCAAACGTTGACAGCGCGTGTTTTACGGCTATCTTTAGGGTCTGCTTCTGTTTCGAAAGTTACTCTCTGACCTTCGTTTAAGGATTTAAAACCGTTAGACTGGATAGAGGAAAAATGTACGAATACATCATCTCCGCCGTTGTCAGGTGTGATAAAGCCAAATCCTTTTTCTGCGTTAAACCATTTTACTGTACCGTTATTCATAATCAGTACCTCCTAAAAAAATATTATCTCGGGCATATAAGTAAAAAGCTCTTAAGTTGTAGTCAGATAATAATTATCGACTAGAACTTAAGAGCGAATAATCATACAAACGAAACAATATCATTATATACAATTTGAAACCAGTTGTCAATACTAAAATAAAAAAATATTATCCAAAAAAAGGAAAGAATGAGTGTTTGACTAAGATGTCAGTGAATATCAAAATTTTGTTTTATTTAATGGTATAAGTGTTCGGGGAAACTCGTTTTTTTGAGAGAAATCAAAACATTATAGAAAAAAGTCAGTGGTAGGGGTAAATTATAAATATGCTATGAGTAAGAGTTAACTTTCGGGTTAGTTTAGTACATAAGCACACAAATTTTTTAGTTGTTAGTAAGGGGGATTCTTGTGTATCCATATCATAATAAAATAAAGCAAAGGATTAAGAATGGTGAACTTGAATCCTATTATTTTTGCGATAATTACCCCAAGATAGGAGAATGTCTGGTCTTTGTTTTTAAGACAGAGCCTGTGTTAAGACCAATTCGTCCTCACAAATATTATGAATACATGAATATACTAGAAAATCAAGATAAGATAAATTTGGAGGACGAAGAGTAATCCAATCATTATTCATGAAACAGGTAGCCAAGTTGCTTCCCTTGGACTGATCGGTTCCATTATTTCTTGTTGAGGCAAATAAGCACAATTAAGAACTTATGTAATTCAATCCTTTTTTCTGGTTTTTTTCCTATATTGTTTGCCGTAGAGGCGGATGAACAAAACAAAGAATTAGCCTGAATGTTTTATTTTTTTTCCTTGATTCCCTTTGATAGAAAGTAAAGGGGTACAAAAATAAATAAAAGTAGACCTAGAGTCCCAAGAGTAAAGGGGAGGTCGTAGATTAAGGTTTTGGTTTCGTGAGAATCAAAAGACATAAAATTCTTTGTGGTTTGGGGGTTTGGTAATACAGTGTTGTTGTCATCTAAAACCCTGAAATCTCGGAAACTAGCCTTAGGATATACGTAAATAAAGGGAGTTTGGCTTATTTCAATGCGTGTTACATTTTTTTCAGTGAAGTCACCAGTCAAATTAAACATAGAATGATCCAATATTTCTAAGGAGTATCCCTTCTCTTTAAGTGAGGTAGTATAAAAAACAGTATGAGCTTTCGGGGCAGTAAAAAGGCTGCGGGTAGAGATATGGCGTATAGCAGAGTCTATACCATATTCCATATCGATTGGACGATAAAGGCCATTTAAACCTTTTTGGAATATAGTTGCCCCCATAAAATTTTCGTAATGACTATCTTGAAAGATAACCACAATTTGCTTCCCCACGGTTGTGGAAGCTACAAATTCTGGCTCTATGGGTGGTACTGTATCTGTACCTATATAATGGCTGACAGCTTGGATAAGTGAATCATTTGTATTTTCAGCGTAGAATTCTTTATCCCAAGAGGTTATAGCATAAAAAAATGTTAGTAGATTTAACACAAGTATAAAGAGTATATTTTTTTTCATAGAATCACCTCAAAACTAATCATACAATTATTTCCAAATTTATCATATCAGATTATAATAAGGATGGATATAATGTATGGTTTTTTTAAGATATATGTTAGAATTATAACTGTTGCGATTACGAAATGTTTTTAATAAGGCATAAAAATGCCGAATTTTTATGTACGTTTGGGAGTTGGTTAATGAGTATATAAAATACAGTATTTATAAAAATGGTTTAAAGGGATAAAAAAAGCAAATAGGAGGTAGACAACACAAATTTATAATGAAATATTTACTAGATTTTCATACAACCATTGCTAAAAAAAGGATATTATTGTATATTAAAAAAAACAATACATATCATAATGCGAAATATTGTTTCGTATTATGATATAGAACGGATTATGAGGAAAAGAAAGCTGATATAGATTATAAGTATTTTAACATGACTACTTTATATGGTTTTATGAAAAGTAACCCCAGTTGTCTACTGACCAGCTAAAAAACAGTCAGTTGATTTGGAGAGGATTGAAAAAATGGATACAAATGTAAAAGGGAGTAATCATGTAAAGTCTGTATTAAAGGCGTTTCAAATTATTGAGGAATTAGATAGATTTGGAGAACTTTCCATCGGAGAGTTAAGTCAGGCGCTTTCCATGGACAAAACCACCGTACATCGTTTGATTAATACAATAAAAGAGGCCGGTTATATTGTACAGAACCCTTGTACCAGAAAGTATTCAAATAGCATCAAGCTTTTTACCATCGGAACTCGTATTATCGAAAGAACGGGTTTAAAAGAGATTGCCAGACCATATTTAGAGGCAATTGCGGATGAAACAAAAGAGACCATAAACTTAAGTATGCACAGTGGCAATGACATCGTATATGTGGATAAAATTGAGAGTGACTCTGCCATAAAGGTAGGTATTAAAATGGGCACGTCTCTCCCAATGTACTGCACGGGAATGGGCAAGGCAATTCTTGCTTTTTTGCCAGAGGAGAGTGTAAACGAAATTATAAGTAATACAAACTTTTACAAGCGAACTCCCAAGACGGTTTCCGGTAAGGAAGCGTTACTCAAGCAGTTAGAGGCGGTTCGCAAGAATGGCTATGCTAAGGACGGAGAGGAATATGTTGATGGATTAATATCTTTTGCTGCACCGATTTTTGATTATAGAAATAGCCCCGTTGCTGCAATCAGTATTTCAATGCCAAAGATGAGATACAATGAAACAGAACAGAGACAATATTATGTAAATTTAGTCAAGAATACAGCAACAGCGCTTTCTAAAGAATTAGGGCACAAAAGACGATGATATATAAATCACTATTTTCTTAAGGAGGGGTAAGACATGGCAAAGACGAAAATGACAGTGGGAGATTTTAGAAAGTTCAAAAAGGAGGGGAAAAAGTTTAGTTTTGTAACCGCATACGATTATACGACGGCTACCATTATTGATGAAAGTGATTGCAACATTATTTTGGTGGGAGATTCTTTGGGAATGATTATGTTGGGTTATAAAGGAACGGAATCTGTTACCATGGATGATATGGTACATCATATTCGTCCCGTGGTAAAGGGGGCCCCTAATACTTGGGTGATTGGGGATATGCCTTTTGGCTCATATATCACACCAGAACTTGCCGTGGCAAATGCTGTTCGCCTGATTAAGGAAACAAATTGTGATTGCGTTAAGCTTGAAGGCGGTGTGGAAATGTTGCCCCAGATTAAAGCAATTGTAGGGGTTGGGATTAATGTCATGGGTCATATTGGTTTGACACCACAAACTGCATCCTCTTTGGGTGGTTTTAAAGTACAGGGTGGCACACCAGAAAGTGCTGCAAAGTTAATAAAGGATGCTATTGAGTTGGAAAAAGCTGGATGTTTTTCAATTGTACTGGAATGTGTTCCTTCGGGTGTAGGAAAAGCAGTTTCTGAGGCAGTGGAGATACCCATTCTGGGAATTGGGGCGGGGCCTTTTGTTGATTGTCAGGTGCTTGTTACTCAAGATTTACTTGGGATGTATGGGGATTTCAAGCCCAAATTTGTGAAACAATTTGCCCAGGTTCGTCAGGTTATGATCGAGGGACTAAACGAATTCCATAAAGAAACCATAGATGGAACATTCCCATCACCTGAATTTTCTTTTAATAAACAGGTTGATATACCTAAATTATATTAATAAAAAATAGGTGGATAACACTTTATATTCGTGCAGCACAGGAGGCGGTCAAATGAAAATAGCAATAATTGGCGCAGGAGCCATGGGGTGTCTCTATGGAGGTAAATTATCTGCCGTAGCAAGCAATCAGGTCTTTCTCATTGATGTTTGGGAAGAGCATATGAATGCGATTAATAAAGAAGGGCTTTCTATGGAGGAAAACGGTGAGCTGCTAAACTATAATACGTTGACTGCCACAACAGACCCCGCGGAAGTTGGAGTGGTGGATTTAGCTGTAATATTTGTAAAATCCACCTTAACAGAGCAGGCGATAAAATCAAACAAAGACGTGTTCGGGGAAAATACGATTGCTCTTACCTTGCAAAATGGTATGGGAAATATCGAAAGCATTGCTCGTCAAATAGGAGATAAAAATATTATTGCCGGAACGACTGCCCATGGTGCTACGATGCTTGGACCAGGAAAAATGCGTCATGCAGGAGTTGGAAAGACGATTATTGGTGAGCTTTCTGGTGTTACCAGTAAACGCATGGAGGATATTGCAGGAGTATTTGCAGAATCAGGGTTAGAAGTTGAGATTTCAAATAATGTGTTAGGATTAATTTGGGATAAACTGCTTGTAAATGTGGGTATTAATGCACTAACTGGGATTACAAAGCTGAAAAATGGTCAACTGCTTAAATTCCCTGAAATAGAGGAAATACTAGAAGAAGCGGTAAAGGAAGGTGTTGCTGTTGCAAATGCCAAGGGTGTTGTTTTGGGGTTTTCAGACCCCGTGGCACATACGAAAGAGGTTTGCAAAGCTACGGCAGAAAATAGGTCTTCTATGCTTCAGGATGTTTTAAATCATAAGCGTACAGAAATTGATATGATTAATGGCGCAATTGTAAAAGAAGGAAAAAGTTTGGGCGTCCCTACCCCTGTAAACCAGGTGCTTTGCGGGCTTATTCGTTTTTTTGAAAAGGGAGGGGAATGATTGCAGGGTATCTGTGAAAATAGGTATGGTGGCAATTTGAACCCAGAGTAAAGGAGGAAAAAATATGGTACCAAAACTGACGGAAAGGGAACGAAATCATCAGATTAAAAAAGAAGCTTTGATTTCCATTGCTTTATATGTTGCTTTCTTTCTTTGGTGGTATTTTACGGGTTATGGATTAGCGGGAAATGCAAACGAGCAGACCTACATTATGGGGTTACCATTGTGGTTCTTCCTAAGTTGTGTTGTGGGCTATGTTCTATTCTGTGTTGCCGTAGTTGTTGTCGTTAAGGTGTTCTTCAAAGACTTTAGTCTTGATGAGACAGCGGATGAGGACAGTGGGGAGGAGGAACAAGAATGAGTTCATATACAATTACATTAATGACGGTTTTAGTTCTTTATCTCCTTGCCAATTTAGGAATTGGGCTGTATGTCAGCAAAAAACAGGCGAAGATTGATGCCGAGGCTGGCACAGGATTTATCAATAATTACTTTATTGGTGGACGATCGATGGGTGGACTTGTGTTGGCAATGACATTGGTTGCTACATTTACCAGTGCCAGTAGCTTTATTGGTGGCCCTGGTGTTGCATATACCAAAGGGCTTGTTTGGGTTTACTTGTCCATAATTCAAGTACCCACAGCTTTTATTATTTTAGGGGTGCTAGGAAAGAAGTTCGCAATAATTTCAAGAAAAACCAATGCTGTAACAGTAACGGATTACTTAAGAGCCAGATATAAATCTCCAGCAGTTGTTATTATTTCTTCTGTTGCCCTTGTGCTGTTTTTCATTGCTCAAATGATGTCTCAGTTTATCGGGGGGGCTGTGCTATTTCAAACCATTACAGGACTTCCATATGTTTATGGTTTGTTACTATTTGGTGCTATTGTTATCATCTATACAACTATCGGTGGATTTAAAGCTGTTGTTACTACGGATACCATTCAAGGGCTTGTAATGGTATTGGGTGGTTTTATTATTTTATTTACCATTGTTCGTGTAGGTGGTGGGTTTGAGGCAATTGTGGATAAACTTAACATGGTAAATCCCACTTGGAATGATCCGACGGTAGGAGGCACAACACCAAAGGCATATGTTATGTCATTCTGGGTTCTTGTTGGTATCGGTGTTTTGGGTCTTCCTCAAACTGCTGTTAGAGGGATGGGCTTTAAGGATACAAAATCCCTTCACAGTGCTATGATCTATGGAACTATCGTTGTTGGATTTTTGATGTTGGTTATGCATATCTCTGGTGCATTTGCTCCCGCAATTTTAGATCCATCTGAAATCGCATCTTCAGATTATGTTGTTCCTACATTAGTATTGAAATATATGAACCCTGTTGTGGCGGGTCTATTCATTGCAGCGCCTTTGTCCGCCGTAATGTCAACAGTGTCATCTTTATTGATTTTGGCTTCTGCGGCAATTGTTAAGGATATTTACCTAAACTATATTGCAAAAGAAAAAGGGAATATTGATAATGCTGATGCAAAGTTCGAAAAGAAAATTGGAAAGATGAGTATGATTACCACGTTAATTGTAGGTATCATCGTATTTGTATTCACAATTTATCCGCCCGATTTAATTGTTTGGATAAACCTTTTCGCTATGGGTGGTCTAGAATGTGCTTTCTTATGTCCTATTCTGTTTGGGCTTTATTGGAAGAAGTCAAATGCCACGGGTGCAATTTTATCGAGCGTTATCGGTGTTATATGCTTCTTACTTATGACAACTTATAAAGTGACTATTTTAGGGGCTTCACCTATTGTTCCATCTATCATAGTTTCTGTTGTTGCGTTTGTTGTGGGTAGTTTGATTGGCAAAAAACCGGATAAAGAAACGCTAAAATTATTTTATTCATAAGTTAAAAAAATACATGTCTGTTTACAACAATGTTTAAGAATCAAATTAGTTTTTAGTTTGACGGAAGGGGCCCCCGCTGCCAGGGTGGGGACCAACTTCTACATATGCAAAGGAGGATGGGAACCTTTGCTTAAAACAGGTGTTGGAAGGCCTTCCACTATGAGTATTTTGTTTTCACAAAAATAGGAATAGTCTTGAATGGGGGGAAATGAGACTATGGAATTTGATTTTTCATATATAGACACGGCTTTTATAAATGGCAAGGTGATTACTGTAAATGAAAAAGATGAAATTTTAGAAGCCGTTGGTATAAAAGGAAATAAAATTGTTTTTGTTGGTTTGACTGAAGAAATTTTAAAAATTACAGACGATAAGACAAGGATAATCGACCTAGAAGGCAAGACTTTAATGCCGGGCTTAATTGACTCTCATTATCACCCCATCCTATCCGGTCTTTTGGGAGAGGGTTTGAATGCACCTATGATTGACACTTTCTATGGTAACTGCAAATCCCTAGATGAGATGCTGGGAATGGTGCGCGAGGCCGTAAAAATTAAAAAACCAGGGCAATGGATTTCTATGATGGGCTATGAGCCTACGCTTTTTCCTGAACAACGCCATCCGACCATAGAAGAATTGGATGTAGCTGCACCCGATAACCCTGTGCACTGTATGCATGGTGGTGGGCACATATGTATGTATAACACAAAGGCGTTGGAATATTTAGATGTGTATACCCCGAAGGACGCTGAGAAGTATCCTCAGGATGAAGTTGAGGTTGTTGATGGAAGACTAACGGGAATGGTTAGAGGTCATACCCATTTTTGGCTTTGGGGTAAGGTGGACTATACGCAAGATGACCAAGAAAGGGCTGCGATGAAGGCTCATCAGCATTGTTTGCAAAACGGTATTACCTCCATTCATGATTGTGGTGAATGTGATAAGCCGTCATATCATATCATGCAAAAACTTTGTAGAGAGGGAAAATTCAAAGTTCGTTCTTATATGATGCTACACAGTATTTTTGGAAAAAGATATTCTTTG
Organism: Clostridiales bacterium UBA4139; assembly: GCA_002380805.1. Lineage (GTDB taxonomy): Bacteria > Bacillota > Clostridia > Lachnospirales > Anaerotignaceae > Chakrabartyella. The sequence goes on from DFWH01000001.1 coordinate 97,852, forward strand.
GCAGATAATAATCATTTTTTAGAGTTAGGGCTAACCAGTGGCCTCGGCGATGAGCACTTTAAAATTGGCAGTTCAAAATTTATGATCGACGGCGGTTCAGGTGGACCTTCTTGTGCAACCAGAGAGCCATTTTCCCACAATCCAAACCTTCCCAGAGAGCGTGATTGGGAGCGAGAAGAAGTTGCGGCATATATTAAAAAAATAAATGATGCGGAGTGTCAGGCAACAGCCCATGCCATTGGAGATTTGGCAATAGAGTTTATGGTTGAGGGCTATGAAAAGGCATTTCAAACAAACCCTAGGCCAGACTTAAGGCATAGAATTGAACATTGTACTATTGTGGATGAAGATTTAGTCAACCGCATGGCAAGGATGAATATCTGTCCAAGTGTTAATGTTTCTTCTATTCAAAAATTGGGGGCAAAGTTTGTAGATTTTTATGGTGAAGAGCGAAATAAATATATCTGTGCTATTCGAAGTATGTTGGATGCAGGAGTTAGATGTTCTTTACATAGCGATACACCATCCTATCCTGCGGGAATAGCCCTTTTAGATTCCGCCGTAAACCGATACGACAGGACAGTGGGAGTTCAGTGTGATAGAACGCAGGCTGTTTCAGTTCTTGAGGCAGTTCGATGTGCCACAATAAACGGGGCATACAGTTCCTTTGAAGAGGATATAAAAGGCAGTGTGGAGGTTGGAAAACTGGCGGACCTTATTGTGCTTTCTGATGACATACTCTCTATTCCCCCAATGGAGATTTATAATTTAGATGTAGAAATGACCATGATTGATGGCGTGATTGAATATCAGAAGTAAGAGAGTTACTGTAATATCAAATTTTGTTTGTCAAATCTAATTGAAGTTGTAGCGTGTTGTAATTGTCGAGGAGGAAAGGGGGCACTGCACTATGGCACAAGAACCAAAAACCGTAAAATATGCCACATCGTACAAGGAACAATTAACTGTTCGTGGTATGACAATTGGTATCATCGGCGTAGTCATTGTAACATGTTCATCTATGTTTATTGCATTGAAAGCATCATCCTTACCATTTCCAATTATGTTTGTAGCACTGGTATCTATGTTTGCCCTGAAGGCTTTAGGGAGGACAAATATCAATGAAATCAATGTAACACATACAGCTATGTCAGCAGGATCTATGGTTGCTGGCGGTGTAGCTTTTACGATTCCGGCAATTTATATGTTGTATCCAGATTCAGAGTTAGGAATAGCAAAACTCCTTGTAATCACAATCAGCGGAACGGTCTTAGGTCTTATTTTCACATCTCTAATGAGAAAGCAGTTTATTGAAACATCAAAGCTTCCCTATGCAATGGGGCAGGCTGCGGCTGAAACTCTAATTGTTGGTGATGAGGGTGGAAAAAAGGCACATACGCTTTTTGGTGCCTTAGGCTTTGCGGCTATTTGGACAGCTCTTCGCGACTGGTTCATGAAAATTCCTGCCGTCCTTTGGTTTGGCGGTGGTAGTTGGATGAATTATGGTTCCTATGGTGGCGTATGGCTCTCTCCCATGCTTGTATCTGTGGGTTATCTAGTTGGACCAATTTTTGTTGGCGTTTGGTTTTTAGGCGCTTTGATTGGTGATGTGGGTATCTTAATTGGTGGTCAAAAATTAGGGTTTTTTGATGCAGCAACGGCAGCAAGTATCAAAAGTAGTCTGGGTCTTGGCATGATGGTCGGAACCGGTGTGGGCGTATTTATTAAAAATATTTTCCCCAATTTTAAGGCTATCTTTGGTTCCATGGTATCGAAGGATTCTATTGGGGATTCTATCGTACCCCTAAGGTGGGCGCCCATCATTATGGCTATTTTTGCAGCACTTTATGTGATTGTTGTGGATGTTCCTGTTGTTGCAGCCGTTGTAACGATTATTGGTGTTTGGTTGGCGACAGCAATGTCCTGTCAAACAGTTGGTATGTCTGCGATTAACCCCATGGAGGTTTTTGGTATTTTTGTATTAATTCTTGCTAAGGTATGTTCACCTGGTATTACCGAGGTTGCAGCTATTTGTATTGCAGCAGTTGTGGCAATTGCTTGCGGCCTTGTGGGTGATGTTATGAATGACTTCAAGGCAGGTAGCATTCTGAAATCTAGTCCTAAAGCCCAGTGGACGGGAGAACTGATTGGTGGCCTTGTGGGAGCGGTAATTTCTGCTTTTGTTATCATGGCTATCATTCAAGCTTACGGACCATCTGCTTTTGGTAACCCGGAACTTTTCCCAGCAGCACAGGCATCTGCTGTTGCAGCTATGGCTGGGGGAATTTCTCATATGCCTGCGTTTTTGACTGGCCTTGTGGTTGCTGCAATCCTTTATATTGTAGGGTTCTACCCTGTTATGACACTGGGACTTGGTGTGTATCTACCATTCTACTTGTCCTTTACAGCATTTATTGGTGCCGCAATAAGATTCCTTCTTGATAAATTCTATCCTAAATTTGAACAGGAAGGTAAGGGTACAATTATTGGTGCTGGCCTATTAGGAGGCGAGGCAGTAGTCGGTGTAATTATTGCAATTGTTATGGCAGTACAGTTTATTGCATAATTAAACAATTTAGATGGATAAGGTGAATTTAGCAAAGCTATTAGATGGAAAATGTTGAGTTTTCTGAAAACGGGTAATTAATTTTTTAGTTTATCCTATGAGTTATATTTCTCGAGAAATTCAACATCAATATAAGGGGCGGCTTTTGCCGCCCTTGATTGAAGAAGGAGAATGTGTATGAGAGAGATAAAAATATCAGAAATAAAGGGTATTAAGATTGGACATGCGCAGAATCTTGAAGGTGCAACAGGCTGTACAGCAATTATTTGCGAAGATGGAGCAGTAGCAGGTGTGGATGTGCGTGGAGGCGGACCTGCTTCTAGGGAAACTGAGCTTTTAAAACCAGTAAATATGGTTCAACAAATTCACTGTGTTATGCTTTCAGGGGGAAGTGCGTATGGACTTGCAGCAGGTGACGGTGCCATGCAGTTCTTAGAAGAACGAGGAGCAGGCTTCGATGTTGGTGTGGGTGTTGTACCAATTGTTTGTGGGGCATCCCTTTTTGATTTGGTGGTTGGGGATGCAAAATGCAGACCAGATAAAGCTATGGGCTATGAAGCATGCAAGGCTGCTGGTGCGAATGAGCCTGGTGAGGGAAATGTAGGTGCAGGAACAGGGGCTTCTATCGGAAAGTTTTTGGGGCCAGATAGGATGATGAAGAGTGGCCTTGGCATTTATGCTGTGCAACTTGGGCAGGTGCAATGTGGTGCAGTTGTTGCAGTCAATGCGCTTGGAGATGTGATTGATTATGATACTGGTAAGCGGATTGCAGGAATTCTTTCTGAGGATAAAACTTCTTTGGCAAGCACTGAAAGCATCATGTATCAAGAAATTGGGAAACAAAGGAATGTTTTTTCGGGCAACACAACCATAGGGTGTATTATAACAAATGCTATTCTTACAAAGAATCAAGCAAACAAGCTTGCTAGCATCGCCCATAACGGATATGCAAAGGCCATTAGCCCTGTACATACATCGGCAGATGGGGATACCATTTTTGTTATGTCTACAGGGGAAGTGGAAGTAGGCCCAGATGCGCTTGGAGCCCTGGCAACGGAGGTTATGGCAAGAGCTATATGCAGGGGGGTAAAAGCAGCGGAATCTGCCTATGGACTGAAGGCGGCAAAAGATTTTGAGTAAAGGTCATAGGATTTATTTTATAAAGTTAGATTTACTTTAATGATGAATCTTACATAAAAACAAATGTGTATTCATGCCCGACAGGAGTGTTCCTAGTCGGGCAGTTTTTTTAGCATGGCAGAAGAGCCACAATATAGTATAAAAGGGATACCACCAACTCTGCAAAAAAGCTATCAATAATTTATCTTGCTATTTTTTGAAAGATATTATATATTAAAGGAAAATTAGCATTTTTATGTTCTGTTTTGTAACTGGGGGGAGGTCGTAGTTTATGATTAAGGAGTTTAAGGAATTTGCGTTAAGAGGGAATGTTATTGATCTTGCTGTGGGCGTTGTTATTGGTGGTGCTTTTGGTAAAATAGTCACGTCTTTGGTGAATGATGTTTTGATGCCCGTCATTGGTTTGCTTTTGGGAGGGGTAAACTTTGCAGATTTAAAATATGTAATCACACCAGCCGTAGGAGATATTCCAGAATCGGCCATATTGTATGGTTCATTTATTCAGTCTATTGTGGATTTTTTGATTATTTCCTTCTGTATCTTTTTTTTCGTGAAGTTAGTGTCTATGAAAAAGAAGGAACAACCAGCAGCACCGGTGCAGCCTGCTGCTGAAGTTGTACTTTTAGAAGAAATTAGAGATTTGTTAAAATCAAAATAAAATTTTATGTAAGAGACATTGAGGTTACCTCGGTGTCTTTTTTAAGTTATAAATGAAAAAATGGGTGTTTACTAAGGTGATAGCTATTAAATTGATTCGATCCAGTAGAGGTCTGAATGATGATGAAAAAGGGTATGAATTATGTCTGAACTTTTATTATTATAAACTTGAATGAAGAAGAAATTAATGTAAGACAAAATAACTTATATAAAAAATCCCCTCAAAAGAGGGGCAATTTTAATCATCTTTTTTTGGCATTTCAGGAAAAGGAAGGACTTCTTTTCCACGTGCTTGCTTTTTAACTTTGTTTTTGCCTTTAGGTTCTAATAATTCTTTTCTTGTGTTATATTGTACATCTTCTTTTGCCATAAGATCACCTCAATAATAGTATGTAAAGATCTCTTTTTTTTATGCCGTGGGGACAAGAAATTTTCGGAAGAAGAGCTGCTATATTTAAATGGAAACAGATTTACTAAGCCAGAAAAGCATAGGGCAAAATCTACTCAAATAATTGAAGAGCGGACAACTATTATTGTCGTAAAGTGGATATGGTAACGGAGGCAAAGGAGAAGTTGAATGTGGAGTGAAAATAAAAAAACACCCGAAATCAACACAAAAAGTTTGTTTTCAAGTGTTTTTAGAATGGAGATGAGGAAAACCGAACCCTCAAAAAAGTACGTTTTTCTTTTTCGTCTACCGTTTCGGTGTGACTATATGCTAGGCATGTCCACAACCCAGACGGTAGTTTTTTAGCTTTGAACATAAAAATAAGACCTCCTTTATTTAAATTGGTAGGGTAAATAAAGCGGTCTTGTGATACAATTAACTTTTCTAGGGCAGTTGTACCACGGTGCGAGCGCTTGTCCCTCATTCCATTGCAGTGGAGTGGGGGATTTTTATTTTATTCAGTATCCATTATTGAGAACATTTCATCATCAATAAGACCGATAAATCCTAAAACCTGCACTCTTGCTATAACTGCCTGCATTACGCATGTTTTTATAGATGCAATATATTCTTTAGATTCTGATAAAAACTGCATTTCGTTTTTATCTATATATTTTTTGATGAACTCTGCAATAATCTGGGAGGCAATAATATAACTTTTTACCGCTTCAAAATAATCTTTGGCATAATAATTATCATCACTCAACTCTGAATGCAATTGCACCTGGGCAGCATAGGCGGATTTTGCTGAATCGCATAAATCAAATAAAGTTACCTCGCCTGCGGATGCAAGATTTATAGTAGAAATAAGTGTTCCATTGATTTTGTCTGATGCTAAAACACTATCACATATTATATATTACAACATCGTTTTCCAAAGCTATCTGTTTCTCTTCTTCGGAAAACTCTTTAGGCACGTGTTCTGAATCTAGAAAATTTTAGACTAGGGCGGTAGCGCTACTTTCAGCACTTTTATTTGCGTCACTATCCTCGCTGCACATAGTGAACGACAGGGTTATCAGAACAATAATTACCACAATAACTAGGCAGACTGACGCAGTGGTTTGGGATGTTTGACAATTAGCACATACTTTCGCATCCATTGTTACTTCTAATTTACAAAATTTACAAACCTTGGTTTTCATCGTCTCTTTTTTTATAGAATAATCCTCCCTTAATTTTAAAATGTATTCCATATTACATATAATGTATTAAGGGTGCATTAAAATTCCTAGTGCTTTCATTTCTCCCTCACGGTATTCGAGGTACTGTGTGTGGGATTCTTTAATTAAAATTTTTTCACAACATTCATTAATCTACCTTGAATATGAATGTGCTCCAATTCTTTTCCTATAAAAATTTTTGTTTCATATATCGGGTTCTCAGGTTGCAGAATAATAGCCATATCTTTCTTGATTACACGTTTCAGGGTTTCTTCATCACCGTTTATATTAACAATGGCAATATCTCCGCTATTCACATCTGATTGTTTTCTTATTAATAGTAAATCTCCCTCATTTATTCCAGCATTAATCATGCTATCCCCTTTGGCTCTTAAATAAAAGAAGTCGCCACCACCCCTTAATGTTTCGATATAAGTGTATTCATAACCTTCAATATTGCTTTCAGCGAGCATTGGCTCTCCACAACGGACAGAACCAATAACGGGTATCTTCACAAACTTGGAAGCATCAACTGGGATTGCTCCTTGAGGAAGTTTGCCGACGGGTTCTTCGCCTGTCATTAAATAGTCAACGGTTACGTTAAAATGCTTGGCGATTTTATCTAGGTATTTTGTATAAGAGGCACTTTTTCGATTAAACCAATCGCTTACAGAACTGCTTCTTGCTCCAGCTATTCTTGCTAAATCAGATTGCCTCATTTGTTGGTTTTCCATAAGTTTCAATATCCTATCAATTGTATCCATTGTGATACCTCCACAAAAACATTAAAATGGTACGAAAATCGTGCAAAATACTATTGACTTGTACGAAAATAGAGCATACAATGATGTTGCAAGAACGAAAATCGTGCAAATGATGTTATGAGTAAATTTTTTGTTGCTAGTTTTAATCTTGTAAATTGATAATAGCACGAAAATCGATGAAAAGCAATAGGAAAGAGGTGGAGAGATGAAATTTTATACGGCTTTCGAGGTGGCAGAAAGTTAAGTTGTTGAACACCATAAACGCCTTAGAGCAAAACGTGAGGACTATTTGGGGGGGATGGAAGATGTATACGATAAAAATGCAGGAGAATTATATGCAAACATAACTAAAAGGAGACCAAATAAAAAATACTTGCTTATAGCGATTCAGAGGTGTGTTTTAAAGTCTATGAAAAGTTTGTAGATATCTGGGTAAACGGAATGATTTAAGAACTTTCAAGATGAACGTAGAGCAGTTCCAGCGAAAAAAGAATAGGGGACATATGAATCATTTAGCGGCAACTCAAAATAACCAAGCATTTGATAGCCGGGAAGTGACCGAAATGGCGGAAAAACAACACAATGATTTTTTGAAAGACATTCGAAGATGTTTGGAGCAATTAGGAGGGGAGAAGATTACCCAGTCTGGTTTCTTTATGGAAAGCACATATCGAAATAGTCAAAACAAAATAATGACTTGTTACCTTGTCACCCGTAAAGGCTGCAAATTTATTGCCAACAAATTGAGAGGTGTTAAGGACACAGAGTTCACCACAAAGTATTCAATCGTTTTCACTCCATGAAGGGGACAATTCAGAAAGGAATACTGGACGGCTTGTCAACAGAAATGAAAGGATTACATGCAAGATAAAAAATTTTAGATAGCCCAAGGCGAGGTTGAAGACGTAAAAAAAGATTTACAAGATTTTAAAATGGACTTGTACTATTAGGCGTAGAACTTGACCAAATTACCGCCACTGTTCATAGGAAGGGTATTTCGTGTTTAGGAGATAAAACAATTCTTGCTTACCAAGATAAATTGCTATATGGCAAAGTAATTAACGATCTTCTCGGGCGAACGACGAATAGGGGAGATTATCGACCTTGATGAAGCTTTAGGCAGCCGTGTCAAACACAGATGTGGAGTTTATAACATGACAATTGGTAAGGGCAAGGAGAAAAATTACAGACTAAGGGAGAATTAAAACATGAATAAAGCGATTTTGATGGGAAGATTGGTCAAAGACCCTGAGGTTAGATATAGCCAAGGCAAAGAGCCAATGGCAATAGCCAGATATACTCTGGCGGTGAATCGTAGATTCAAGCGTCAAGGCGAAACCAATGTCGATTTTATCAACTGCGTGCCTTTTGATAAGGCAGTCGAATTCGCAGAAAGATACTTCAAAAAAGGTTAGAACGATAGCGTTGTTGGGCGATTACAAGTAGGTTCTTGAAAAAATAACGATGGTAAAAATGATGGTTAACTGATGTTACAGTAGAAGAACAATACTTTACGGTGAAAAAAGCCTAAACGGGAAACAGTGATTCGGAAAAGTATGAAAGCAAAGATAGGTTCTATCTGATCGATGATAATATTGGTGATGATGATTTGCCGTTCTGAGAGGGGGCTAATGATGGCGCAAGGTAAAAAAATGAATGTAGAGCAGCTTGACTATGAAACGGGTGTGTTATTTGAAGTTTATAATTCAGTCGGTGAGACCGCAGAAGATAATGCAGCATTCCAACTTGGGCAAGTTATTAAATCAAGGGGATGGAACAGCCGTATTTAACAGAAGAAAATTGATGTTTGGTAACGCTGAAGGGGTGTGGAGGAATTGATTAGGCCTGAGTTAATTCGTGATATTAGAGCCTCATCACAAGAGGAATTATTATATGCAAATCAAAAATTTCCACTGTTTTCTTCTACACACGAGGGACACGCGAAATCAGTGAGGAAATTGAGTAGGCAGTTAAAAAAAGCCATGGTGTGGCTGAAGATTTCGAGATTCTTTGGAGCGTAATCCGTGAAGACGATATGGGGAATCTGTAGGTTGTATAAAAGATAGGGTCATAAAGACGGTAGCTGAACCTATTCGGGTTGCAGTTATGTGCAATAAGTATGAAATGAGTGAAAAGAATAAGTTTCGAAGATAATAAAAAGCCACCCCAAGGGGTGGCAAATGAAAAAGGTTTAGTTCGCACAAACATTGATAGCGCGTGTTTTGCGTTTATCTTTGGGATCTGCTTCTGTATCAAAAGTTACTGCCTGGCCTTCATTTAAAGATTTGAAACCATTTGTCTGAATGGAAGAGAAATGCACAAATACATCTTCTCCACCGTTAGCGGGTGTGATAAAACCAAAACCCTTATCTGCATTAAACCATTTTACTGTACCGTTATTCATAATCAGTACCTCCTAAAAAATATTATCTCGGTCATAAATAAAAAAAGCTCCAAAGTAATAGTCAGATAATAATTATCGACTAGGACTTAAGAGCGAATAATCATATATACGAAATTATTATTAGTATACACCAACAAAAGAGAACTGTCAAGAAAAAGTTTTGAAAATAATAACAGTTTTGTAGAGAAGCGATTTTAATTCACTAATAATGAAAAAGGGATGGGGTCAATTGACTCGAGGAAGGATAGGTTTGCTGTATCAAATGGCATTACAATAAAGTTTGTTTTTTTGTCAATTATTCAAGGTTTTATTATTCACAGACATTGGTGGTGGTATTTTTATTTTGGGTTTTGCGTACCAAAATAGAGGTTAGGGCACCTCCTAATAAAACTAAGTCTGCCGCCAATTTTTCTAGTTCATCATCGGAAATGTATTCGGATATTTTGCAAGCAAGCATTGTGATTGCTACAACGTCGGGACAGTTTTGCATGAAATCACCTCAATCAAATATATGAAAAAGCAGTTTGAAATAAAACTAATAAGTAGGACAAATTTATAAAATGAGAGGCCAGGTATTCAATATGGCATAGAATTTTATCTATGCTTATCTGTGTAAAAGGAGTGATGTCATTGGGGAAAGAGTTATTATCGCAGTACAATCATCTACAGGTAGAAATTGAAGATTTAAAGCGTAGAATCAACAAAACAAAGTCTCAAATTGAGCGTTTAGAATCTGAGGGGACTGTATTAGATATGGTCAAAGGGAGTAGGAAGGATGGGACAATAGGTAGTATTCGTATTGAGGGCTTTCCTATACCTAGCTATGACGCTAAATTAAGTCAGCTTTATCGCTATAAGTTTAACTTGGAAAATGCCGAACAGCAGGCTATAAAGCTAACAAATAAAATTGAGTTTTACATAAATTCTATTGATGATTGTCGCATGAGAATGATTATTAGATACAGGTTTATTGATAAACTTACTTGGAATGAGGTAGCAGCTAAGATGGGCGGGGGTAACACTGAGGATGGAATAAGAATGGCCGTAACAAGATTTTTCGATAAAATTTAAAGTTGTTCGGTATGTTCGTTTTTGATATGGTACAATGGTACTAGTAAAAAGTGTAGACACGAAAAACACTTAAAAACCTCCAGAAGAGAACACTGATAAGCGGTGTCCATTTCCCGGAGGTTTTTAAGTGTTTAAATACTTTAAGGTTTGTCTTTTTACATGATGTGGAAAAAAGAACATAGTTGTCCATTAATGAATCGGTATTGTTGACAAAGGAGTAAACTTTATTTGTGATTTTCAATATCGTTAGTCACCGAATGTTATTGTGTAATACAGGATAGTTTGCTTGTTACCACAAGGGCATGTGCAACCAAGAAAGACTGTATCTTCATGGTTGAAGCAAATATGCCACAGGTATCCAAACTTGTTTACTAAGAAAAAGAAGAAATCGAGTTCATCCTCTAATTCATCTGCAGTGCAATAGGTGAAAACTCTTGCAAGCCAAATCTTACAAGGACCTTCGGCCCAGTTCCAATTTAAGTTATATTTGCTGGCTAAGATTTCTCTTTTTTCCTCATCTGTTTTTCCTTTTAATGAGGTTAGTAAAAGTTCCGCTTTATTTGTCATTATGGCAGCTCCTTTCTGGGCTAGTCTTAGTACATAATATACGGAAGTTTTTATGTTGACACTGAACTTAAGTAACTTGTACAAATATTTTTTTTAATTTCAAACACTTGAAATAAGTGTTGGTTTATTGTAACGAAAGATATTTATATAACACCTCTTTTGGGGGCAGTATTGTAAGCTGTTGCCTATTAGTACTAAAAAATACGAAAATCACTATAACAATTTGTTTTGAGAAATTTAGGACATTTAAACTAGTTGGTTTGATAATTCGTATAGTACACCAATATTTGTCTTGTTCATGCTACAGGCAGGCTAATGAGGACTCATTAGATCATTGATGGGATGATTAAGAAGTTTGAATCTAGTCTATTTCACTAAGTGATTAATATAATTGAAGTAACGGAGTATTTGGTAATAAAGGATCGTTTAAATAAATATTTAGACAATAATCACTTTGGGGTACCTACAAGAAAAGAAAGTTTGGTTGGAACTTTGAAAAGGTGGCGTAAAATGAAGGATTTAGATATATTAAATATTTCTTTGTTGACATGTGAAGAGTTTAATCCAGATACAGGAATAATAACAAATTTTTTTAACGGGCTACAATATAATAACGCACGGAAAAGGAGTTTTGATATAGTTACGTTTATGAATGGTATTGATGTTTCATCACTTGAATTTACCCTGCACTATTATATTATATATTTAGAGGAAGGTACTTTTACAAAAGTAGAGGAAATAGAGTTAGATTTAACGGAGCAAAAGAATGAGTTAAGTGATGAAGAGATAGACACTTTTTGTTTGACATATGTTTCTGAAATAGATGGAATTTCTTTTCCTGCACCGGGTCGCTATCAAATACAAGTTTTCATTGAAAAAGGTAAAGATGATAGAGCGTTTTTTTTGCCAGGGGTTCTCCCTCCTGTTGAAAATTTGGCCTGTATTTATGATTTAGAAGTTAGAAAAGACTAAGCATCCTAGGGGTGCTTTTTTATTGCAATAAAGGAAGCAGAAATTATGTAGAGAAATATTTGATAAATCTGAATTCAATACATGATGCAATCGATACAGATATTATAATATATCACAACAAAATTAGCGGTGTAGTTTTAAGTGAGTAGATGCTCCATGTTCCTCGTTAGTGCTTAAGAGGAAAAAGAGAAAATTCTTGATGCTGATAGAAAGCGTAAAAGCTGACCCCAAGGAGAGGTTTTACTTAATATTATAGGTACTATAAACATTTGTACAACACCTCCTATGCTTTGGTGTAAGATAGCTCCAGGTATTAATTTATTTGTAAAAGAATGGTATGATTTTTTTCATTATTTTTTAGGGTGGGAGTGTACTGAAAAGGTTGTATGCAAGAGCGTATCTTGTGTTGCTATCTATTGTTCTATTTATTATTTTGGCGATGACATTTTTGGAACAGTATTTCGTGCTACAAAGTATACTAGCCTGTACTGTAGTTGTACTATTTGTTTGTGCTGGATTTATATAGCGTGTTTATCTTAAGTGTGGGCATTGTGGAAAAGTAACTACGCCACTTCGATGGATAAAGGGAAAAATAATTTACTGTCCAAGGTGTGGCAAATCGTTTGAATATGATAATTAAATAAAATGATTTAGGATGCCTGATGGTGTCCTTTTTTGATTCTTGAACCGCGTCAAGGCTCTATACTATTTTTAGGATGTGGTGGGATTTTACTGTTTAGTGTCGAAGATCATATTTTAAAGAAAAAACAGGAGGGGTTAAGATGAAATGATAGACTGAAATCGTTACAGCTTCAAATGAGGTAACAGATTGATTACTAGAGGATGAGGAGGGCAAAACATATTTTGTTCCTGCCGATTTGACATATCGTGATTGGTATGAGCAATATGTAAAAGCAAGTCCAGGAATGCTTTTACAAGAGCGGATAGTAAGAAATAGATATGCTGATAAGCAACAGCTTAAAGAGTAGTACGGTAATCCAGAACATTTGCAGTCTCAACTTTCTTATGTGTATAACGGTGAAAAGAATTTTTTTCGGCAATTTAATATTGGAAGCAAGTAAAACCATAGAGGGATTAGGTGCGGATAAAGCAATTCGCGTGGAGCCTTCTTTGATTGAGAGATATGGCGGGACTGCTGGGCAATGCAAGAAGCGAGCAGGTAAAATTCAAAGTGATAAATATATATCTGATGTGTACTGGTATGAACTCGATGGAAAGCAATATGAAATGAAGTTAAAAACAAGAAAGGGGGTACAGGAATGAAGCTAAGATATATAGGAGAAAGTTTTGGCTTGGATTCATTGACGGATGGAAATGTTTATAAAGCGACAGAGGAGAATAGCATGTATTGTGTGATAGACGATAGCGGCGAAGACTACCTTTATTCGAAGGAAAATCCTGCGCCTTTGGATGGAAGTAGCAAAGGCGGTAAATGGGAAGTTATTTCCTAGTAACCACTTGGACGATATCGTTTAGGTGGTTTTTTCATATAAGAAATTAAGGGGTGATTCAAAATGAAAAAGTTTCTTGTTGGATTATAATGTGGAGGGGAGCCCTTTTATTTCGTCTTTGGGTACAGACGTTAAACAGGCTTTTTTTGATGAAGAAAATATAGAAAGGAGAATCGATATGAAAAGGAAGATTAATTAAGTTAGGTTTGGACGAAAAAACTGAACAAAAGAAGCCGATGCTGGTGTGGCGAAACTAAAGAGGTACGTGGACAAAGAAACTCATACCGCAAAATTAACGTAATTTCAAATGGCAAATACACCATTGTCACTTTGCAGGGTACTATTAAAAAGTTTGATGTAATGGACGTGTAGTGGCTGAAAAAATGTAAGAAATTGGAAAATAATGTATAACACCGATGTTGCTAATATCAAGCGTGACAGTGCTATTGACATGGCGATTATGTAGGCAAAAGGAAGAAATTCCAAGGCATTCAAAGTGCTGCTTGATAGCGATAAAATCAAACTGAAAGAGGATGGAACCTTGGAGGGTTTCGATCTTGAGTGTTTGAAAAAGACGGGAGGTAGAATTAATTTTGAAAGGCGGGAGGGCTTAATGGCCAAGTGGGGAAAGGTGGATTACAGGCAATTAGTAATATTGAGGGATAGGCTAGAAAAACTCCAAGAGGCTGACCTAAAGAAGTTTCAAGAGGATATGGTAAAGGAGTTGGCGGGTAGTTTACTGAGAAAAGCAGTGAAACGTACCCCTGTTGACTCTGGGAAGCTTCGGGAAGGTTGGTTTATCGGAGGCACCCATTACCATAACGGTTATTTTGAAGTGGAGGTATATAACAATACGGAGTATGCCTCCTATGTTGAATCGGGACACAGAGCAGCTGATTATAAGGGGTGGGTGCCAGGGCGATTTATGTTATTGATTTCAGCAAAAGAGTTAGAGGCTGATACAGATAAGATTGTAGAGAAAAAGCTTATGAAATTATTAGAGGAGGCGTTCCATGGTAAATAAATTGATAACTGGGATAGGCCAGGCAATTCGCAGGGAGTTCCCTGAAACAACTTATAAAATCTATACTGAGAAGACAGAGCAGGATTTAAAAAGGCCCTGCTTTTTTATTCTCTGTGTTAACCAACGGCGCGAAGCAAAGCTGAATGAAAGATTCCGTCTGAATTCTTCTTTTGATATTCAGTACTTCCCTTACGTTGGTAATGTGGAGGGGGGGGAGACAGCTGGAAAACTGTGGTTAGTTTTAGAGTGGGTAACCATAGATGATGCCCTAATTCGGGGTAGTAGTATGAACTACAAGATCGAAGATGGAATACTCCATTTTTTCGTTGATTACAACGTGAGTATGGATCGCAAGAAAGAACCTAATGTATTTATGGAAGAGGTGAAAGTAAATGGGGAGATTAGTAAAAAAACAGAGTGAAAACAAAGAGACCCGTTTCTCAAAGGAAGCAATTTTACGAAGTCAGAGGTATGCAGACCACAGAGATTTGTTGTCTGTACTGTTGGATAATATCAAAGTATATAGCCAGATGGAAGTTGAGGGCTGTATTGAAAAGTTCCAGAAAGGAGAAGTGAAATAATGGGATTAGGTGGAGGTATTTTTTTAGTACAAAATAAAGTCCTGCCAGGGACTTATATCAACTTTGTTTCTGCGGCTAGGGCATCTGCAAATTTATCCGATAGGGGTTATGCTGCACTGGCCATGGAATTGGACTGGGGGGGTGACGAAGAAATATTTACAGTTGAAAATGCAGACTTTCAGATGGATTCGTTAAAAATTTTTGGGTATGATTACACCAGTCCAAAGTTAAAGGGATTAAGGGATCTATTTCTTAATGCAAAAACTCTTTACGCCTATCGATTGAATAGTGGTGCTAAGGCAGAAAATACTTATGCAACAGCAAAATATAGCGGAATCAGAGGGAATGATATTCGAATCATCATTTCAGTTAATGTGGATGAATCCTCAAAATTTGATGTTACTACCCTATTGGATACGATTATTGTTGATATGCAAACGGTAGCGGCATCCGCAGAACTGGTAAGTAATGATTTTGTAGTCTTCAAGAAAGACGCAACATTGGAAGTAACCGCAGGAGTACCGTTAAAGGGTGGTACAAATGGGGCAGTAGATGGTACGGCGTATCAAAACTTCTTGGATAAAGTTGAAGCTTATAGATTTAATACGCTGGGGTGTTTATCTACAGAAGAAGCCATCAAAAGCTTATTTGTAGCGTTCACAAAGCGTTTAAGGGATGAAATGGGTGTGAAGTTCCAGACGGTCATTTATAACAAAACTGCGGATTATGAAGGGGTTATCAACCTGAAAAATACCGTTGTAGATGAAGGAGTAAATGCGGCCAGTCTTGTTTATTGGCTCACTGGAGCATCCGCAGGTTGTGCGGTAAATAAAAGTAACCAGAACAAGCTTTATGATGGGGAGTTTCAAGTGTTTACAGACTACAAGCAAAGTCAATTGGCATCCGCTATTAAAGCGGGAGAGTTTGTTTTCCACAAGGTTGGAGACGATGTTCGTGTTTTAGATGATATCAACAGTTTTACTTCGGTTACTGTGGATAAAAACGGAGATTTCCAGAGCAATCAGGTAATCCGTGTTCTTGACCAGATTGGCAATGATATTGCCGTCCTGTTCAATACAAGATACTTGGGCAAGGTGCAGAACAATGATGCTGGCCGTATTGCCTTCTGGAATGACTTGGTTACTTACAATAAGCGGATGGAGCAGATTCAGGCTATAGAAGACTTTGTTTCTGATGAATTGAAGGTAGAAAAAGGCAATGACAAAAAATCGGTGGAGGTAACAAATCCCGTAACCCCTGTTACTGCCATGGCAAAGTTGTATATGACTGTAGTTGTTCGGTAAGGGAGGAGATAGACTATGAATAACATTACAATGTTGAGTAAAGATGCAGTTTCCGCTAAGACAGCAGAATGCTTTATTACGATTGAAGGGAATCGCTATAATTTCATGCAGGCTATTTCTGTGGAGGCCACAATGGAGAAAGCTAAAACAGAAATACCTGTCCTTGGCAGATTGGCAAAAGGGAATAAAGCTGCAGGAGTAAAGGGTACAGGAAGTGCAACTTTTCACTACAATACATCCATGTTTCGTAAACTTATGAAGCGTTTCCAAGATACTGGTGAGGATATCTATTTTGATATGCAGATTACCAACGAGGATCCTACTTCCGCTGCGGGAAGACAGTCGGTTATTTTAAAAGATTGTAACTTCGATAGTGTGATTGTGGCGAAATTTGATGCTGACAGTGACGATTCGTTGACGGAAGACATGGACTTTACTTTTGAAAGTTTTGAAATGCCTGAGACTTTTAGTGTTTTAGATGGAATGAAATAAGGAGGAATCTATATATGGATTTAACAGTGTTTTTAAACCCAATCAAGGAAGAAAATAAGAGAGTCGTTGCGAGTAAGCGTTTTGTTGGTGCTGATGGGAAACCGGTAGAATGGGAGATTAAAACTATTTCCGCGGAAGAAGATGAAGCTCTGCGTAAGTCCTGCACCAGAAAGGTACAGGTGCCGGGGAAAAAGGGACAATTTACACAAGAAATCGATGCAAACAAATATTTGGGTTTGTTGGCAGTTTCTTGCACCGTATACCCGAATTTAAACGATGCGGAATTGCAGAATGGGTATGGCGTAATGGGTGCAGATAGCTTGTTGAAAAAGATGTTACATTCGGGTGAATATACCGCTTTTCTTGCAGAGGTACAGGAATTGAACGGTTTTGATTCTTCCGTGGATGAACTGGTGGAAGAGGCAAAAAACTAATTGACGGGGGTGATGGGGAAAGTAATTATGCGCATTACTGTTTGCATCAACTACACCTATTGCCCTCGCAGTTTTTAAAGTTGCCCAGAGAAGAGAAAGCTTTTATTATTGCATCCATTCAGCTTAAAGCGGAGAAAGAGAAGCAGGAAGCTAAAAAAATGAACAAAAATGGAAAAAGAAGGTAGAAAATTTATGTTTTCTGAGTTATAATGTCCCTAAAGATGAATTCTAGGGGGAGATGCAAATGGGCGAAAGTAGTAAGGGGTTAGGCCATAACCAAAACGGTGAGCCGAAACCCAAAAGTGGTTGTGCGACGTTGCTTTTTGTTTGGCTAGTATCGGCTTCGATAGTTGGAATTATGCTCAATAGTATTAATGAAACAGGGCAAGAAATTAGTTCACTCGTACTTTTTTCCGTTGCCATTGGCGCCATGGTAACATTTGCTGTGTTCTGTTTCAAAATGGCTGTCGTAACAAGTAGAGCCAAGAAGGTTCATGAAGTGCAAAGGAAAACAAAGAATGAAGAACGGCAAAAGCATATGGAGGCTTTAGGCGCCTCTTTAGTGATTCAAGCTAATCATATGGCAGGATTGCCTTTAGGGCAAGGTGCAAAATGCGATATATATCTTTGTGAAGAGAAAGTTGTTTTTCAAAAAGATGCAAATACCTTTAATCTTTACTTTGACAAAGTTTTGGATGTTACTACAAAGACAGATGTGGAGATTCAAAAACAATATGTTAGTAGTGTTGGTGGAGCAGTTGGCGGAGCCGTCTTATTCGGGCCATTGGGTGCAATTGTCGGTGGCAGGGCAAAAGAAAAGAAGAGTAAAACCGAAAATACATATCTTATTTATACGTACGAAAAAGATGGGAATGTGGACTATATTTCTTTTGAAGTTACAGGAAATCTTGATCAAAGAATAAAGTCTTTTGTTGAGCATTTCAAATCTTTACAGACAGGCCAAAGGGTAATAGACCTATAGTTCAAAAAGCATTCGAGTTTATCGGGTGCTTTTCTTATGCCCGTTTTTAGAAAGAAGGTGGTTTACATAGGAACAATTAGAACATCAATTCAAATGTTTAACGGCATGACACCTGGCCTTAGAAGTATGACCAATGCTTTAAGTACTGTAATTAGTAGTTTTGAATCCATGCAAAGGGTGTCATCAAATTCTATTGCTATAAGCTCGTTGCAAGCTGCAAGGGTAGAGTTGAACAGAGCCGGGGCTGCTTTTAGTCAAGTAGAAGCATCTGCTAGAGATGCTGACCAACAACAAAAAAAACTTAATAGTGATATAAGCCGAGGGACAGGCTTGGCAGGTGGTTTAAAAGGGGCACTTGCTGGAATAGATGGTGCTTTTGGAATTAAAAAGCTTTTAAATATATCCGATGAATTCGCCCGAAGTACTGCTCGTATTGGTTTATTGACAGGGGGCATGGAGAGTGTGGTAGGATTGCAAGATCAGATATACCAGTCCGCACAACGTTCGAGAACATCATATCTAGACACTATGGATACTGTAGGAAAACTAGGATTAAGGGCTGGATCGGTCTTTAAAAATCCTAATGAAACAATTGCGTTTGTAGAGCTGCTGAACAAGCAGTTTAAAATTGCAGGGGCTTCGCAGCAAGAGATTTCTTCTGCGACACAGCAACTTACACAGGCATTGGGCGCAGGTGTTCTTCGTGGTGAGGAATTTAATGGTGTGTTTGATGCCGCACCTAAGATCATGGAGGCGGTAGCTGATTATATGGATAAGCCGATTGAAAAAATACGAGAATTGGCATCCGATGGTGGAATTTCTGCTAGCATTGTTAAGAATGCCATGTTTGCGATGGCAGAGGAAACCGAAGAGCAATTTAACCAAATTCCACATACATGGTCTGACGTATGGGTTGTTGCAGTCAATAAGGTGATTAGAGTTTCGCAACCATTGTTAAAGGTAATAGGGGGTTTGGCAAATAATTGGGAGAAAATAGAGCCTTTTGCGATAGGAGCTGCTGTGGCAGTTGGAATTTACGCAACAACCTTGGGTATCGCCAAAGGGATACAGGCGTCGCATATAATTACAACAGGGATTAGTACTGCTTTTAACGGAGCATGGACTGTTTCTGTGTTTCGAGCAACAGAGGCACAGAATGGACTAAACACCGCATTGCTTACTTGCCCTATAACATGGATTATTTTGGCTGTAATCATATTGGTTGCGGTTTTCTATGCTATAATCGCAGCCATTAATAAGTGGAAAGAAACTTCAATAAGTGCGACAGGAATTATCTTCGGGTATTTCTACTGGATGTTTACGAACGTGTATAATCTCGTTGCTTTCGTATTGAATATTTTTATTATCTTTGTTAACTATCTTGAAAACGCCTTTAAAAATCCTACAGCGGCGGCGCAAGCACTTTTTTACGATATGTGCAGTAATGTAATCGGATATGTGGAAAAAATGGCAGCGGCGATAGAGGCTATTTTAAACAAAATACCCGGAGTACAGATAGACATTACAAGTGGTTTGTCCCGATTTAAGAATGAGCTGGGCGAAAGAGCGCTGGCAATTAAAGATAGGGCAGGATTGGTTGATTCTATTAAAAAGTGGGCTTATAAAGACCCAAGAGAAATGATAGATAAAGGTTACAAGAAAGGCGCAGACGTTGCCAATAGCACATCAGGTGTTTTCGGCGATAGTGCTTGGGATGCCCTTGCAAATAACACGGAAGACATCGCAGGCAACACTGGGCAAATTGCTGATTCTATGGAAATCTCCCAAGAGGAATTGAAATACCTTCGAGACATGGCTGAACGGGAAGCAATCAACCGTTTCACTACTGCGGAAATCAAGGTGGACTTTAAGAATGAATCAACTATCAATTCTAATTTAGATATTGATGGTGTTGTGAACAAATTCACCAAGGTTTTGAGAGAAGCCGTATACACTGAAGCCGAGGAGGTGCATACGCTTGTATAGAGTATTTCTGAGGAGTGTTCTGCTCCCCATTACCCCGCAGAAAATCCAAATGAAAATAAATAATAACAACAAAACTATGGAGTTGATTAACGGCAGTGAAATTAATTTCTTGCGTGCCCAAGGCTTAACGGAATTTAGTTTTGAATTTTTAATACCACATGTACAGTACCCATTTGCAGTGTATCCTGATGGGTTTCAGCCGCCCGAGTTCTATATGGAACTACTGGACACTTTGAAGGTTGAGAAAAAACCATTTAGCTTTAATATTTTCCGAACTATGCCCAACGGTAAGGAATTATTTGAAACGGATATGCTGGTCTCTTTGGAGGAGTACTCAGTCACAGATGATGCCGGTGAAGGGTTCGACCTTGTAGCAAGCGTGAAGTTGAAGCAGTTTCAAGAATTGAAAACATTAGAAAAAGCCGTTGAACAACAGGCGGATGGCGTTATTGTCGTTAGCGAGAAGAAGGGGCGTCCTGTGAGCAAGGCAGCGCCAAAAACGTATACCGTGAAAAAGGGGGATAGCCTCTGGAAAATTTGTAAAGCACAGTTAGGTGATGGTTCCAAATATGGGGAAATTGCCAAACTAAACGGTATTAGTAATCCTAATTTAATCTACCCAGGGCAGGTGATAAAGCTTGGTACATCTTAAAATTATAAATGGGGATAAGGAGTATATCCCCGTGGTAGTTGGTGAGGTGCAATGGTCAACGGAGAGAGCTGGTGCTCCAGGCAAATTGACGTTTGAAGTTGTCAAAGATGAAATATTGAATTTTCAGGAGGGGAACGCAGTTCATTTATATGTGGATGAGGTTCCTATTTTTTATGGGTTTGTTTTTCAGAAGAAGAGAAGTAAGGGCGAAACAATTAGTGTTACCGCTTATGATCAACTGCGGTATCTAAAAAACAAGGATAGCTATCTATTTGTGGGGAAGACGGCAAGCCAGTTTATTTCTATGGTTGCGGAGGACTTTCTTCTTAAGACGGGGGAGATTGCTGATACCCAATATGTCATAGAAAAGGGGATATTAGACAATAAAACATTATTTGATATGTTCCAAGAATTACTTGACACCACACTTACTAATACCAAAAAGTTGTATGTCCTTTATGATGATTTTGGAAAGCTGACATTAAAGAATATCGAGGATATGAAGCTGAACATTATTTTAGATAATGAATCAGCAGAGGATTTTGATTATACAAGCAGTATTGATGGTGAAACCTACAACCAAATCAAGATTGCCTATGATAATGAAAAATCAGGTATAAGAGACACCTATATTTCCAAGGATAGTGCAAATATCAAACGATGGGGCGTATTACAGTATTACGAAAAGGCAAAAAGCGAAGTCGGTTTACAACAAAAAGCAAATGCACTACTGGATTTGTATAACCGCAAAACGCGGCAGTTAAACATTCAAAATGCTATTGGTTCCATAAAAGTCCGCGCGGGGTGCAGTGTTGGCTTGACTTTGGCACTGGGGGACATTAATGTAAATCATTTTTTTATCTGCGAAAAAGTTACCCATACTTTTAAAGCGGATATGCACTTAATGAATTTGGTATTGAGAGGAGGTGATGGGTTTGTCTGAGTTGTTGCAACTAATAAAACAAGCGTCTAAAGAACAGGTGGAATCCTCAAAACCTGTTGCTGTGATGATAGGTAAGGTGGTATCCATTGCTCCGCTTGAGATACAGCTCGACCAAAAATTGAAGTTGACCGAGGCTTTTCTTGTGCTTACAAAGGCTGTGGTTGATTATTCTGTTGATTTGACGGTAGACCATATGACGGAGACGCATACCCATACCCACCAATACACCGATGATAGCACCACAAGAACGACACAGCCCCACACACATAACCATGCATACATAGGACAAAAGCCTTTTATTATGCACAATAAACTAAAGGTTAACGAACATGTGATTTTATTGAGAGTGCAGGGTGGACAAAAATATATTGTTTTGGATGTGGTCGGAGGTGGTACGTTGTGATTCCAAAGGTGAACGAGGAATTGGTAAGTACCATAGAAAGACAAAAGATGCCCTCAAGGACGTACAAACTTAATATGGGTGCAGATAATGTAAGTGGGCATTGTGATGGCATAGAGGCTGTGAAACAAGCCGTATATAAGGCACTACATACGGAGAGGTATGATTATCCAATTTATAGTTGGAATTATGGGGCAGAGTTAAAGGATCTGTTCGGCCAGCAGTTGACATATGTGTATGCAGAGGTGAAGAGACGAATTGAAGAAGCCCTCTTGCAAGATGATAGAATTTACAAAGTATCAGATTTTGCATATGAAAGAACAGCGAGAGACACCTTGCATATTATCTTCCGTGTAGAATCTTCAGAGGGTAATTTTGAAAGTGAGTTGAGTATAAATGTATGAAAACATGACCTTTGAAACTATATTAAGTCGTATGATGGAGCGTGTCTCTAATGATGTGGACAAAAGAGAAGGAAGTATTATTTATGATGCCCTTGCCCCTGCTGCGGCTGAGTTATGCCAAATGTATATTGACCTTGATATTGTAATGAAAGAAACCTTCGCAGATACTGCAAGCAGGGAATATTTAATATTAAGGGCAAAGGAAAGGGGGATTACCCCTTACAAAGCCACCCCCGCCATTGGCAAGGCAGTATTTAATATTGCAGTATCGATTGGTAGCAGATTCAGTTTGGAACAATTTAATTATAAGGTGGCAGAGGTAATATCCGAACAACATTTTTCTTATAAAGTAATCTGCGAAGCGGTAGGCAGTGAACCAAATCACACCTTAGGCACCTTGATTCCCATAGAATACATACAAGGACTAACCTCTGCGGAATTGGTAGAGGTGCTTACACCAGGGGAAGATGTTGAAAGCACTGAGGGCATTCTGAAACGATATCTGGCTACTTTTGATAAGCAGGCTTTTGGCGGAAATCGTGCGGACTACATAGAGAAGGTAACAGCAATACCAGGTATTGGTGGTTGTAAGGTTTATAGGGCGTGGAATGGAGGCGGTACCGTAAAGTGTGTGATCATCAATTCGGATTACCAAAAGCCGACAGAAAGCCTTGTAAATGATGCGCAGACAGCTGTTGACCCTATCCAAAATCAAGGAGAAGGGTTGGGGATTGCGCCTATTGACCATGTAGTGACCATTGTGGGGGTAACGGAAACGAGGATTAATATTTCAACTTCGATTACATATGCCAATGGCTGGAATTTCACGGAATGTAAGCCGTATATCAACGAAACCATTGATAAATATTTTATAGAACTAAGCAAACAATGGGCAGATAGTAGCAATCTAATTGCAAGAATATCACAGATAGAGTCACGGTTATTGGACTTAGAAGGAATAATTGATATTGGCAGCACCATGCTAAATGGAGTAGCACAAAACTATGTGTTAGGCGCGGATGACATTCCTGTAAGGGGTGATGTTATTGGATAGGATAGAAAGTTATTTCCCGGATTTGCTCAGAGAAGTTCGAGAGTTCCAGAAGCTTGCAGAGGCAGAAAACCCAGAACTTCTTTTTTTATGGGATGAATTGAAATTAGTATTAGACAATCAATTCATAGATACAGCAACACAAATCGGGGTAGCAAGACGCGAGAAAATGCTTAAAATATCAGCAAAAGCAACAGATACTTTGGATGAGAGAAAGTTTAAATTACTTGCACGTTACAACGAGAATATTCCTTATACTTTGCGGGCTTTACATGGACAGCTTTCTATGTTGTGCGGTGAAAAGGGATATCGACTAGAGATTAATTATGGTGCATTTACCCTGAATGCAAAGTTAGAGCTGACCAATAAAAAGAATGTAGATGTTGTTGGAGAAATGCTTGAAAGAATCGTACCTATGAATATGTTGCTAAAGGTTGAGTTATTGTATAACCAGCACCAGTTATTACAGAAATTTACCCATGAGGAAATGAGGAAATATACCCATCTGAATTTAAGAGAGGAGGCATTGGGGGATGGCTGAATTTACTACAAATTATAACTTAGAAAAGCCTGCACAAAATGAATTTTATAACGTGGATGTGCAAAACCAGAATATGGACAAAATCGATCAGATATTGGCAGAAGGAGGAAACAATCCACAGTTGGAATTGGACGTAGCGGAAATAAAAC
>DFWH01000009.1 GCA_002380805.1 Clostridiales bacterium UBA4139
TTGATTCCTTCTTGAATCACCAACTAGACATTGGCTTATTTATGGCACTAGGCAAAGAGATTCATCGCCGCTTCGGAAATATGGGAATTAACAAAATTCTCACAATAGAAGCCTCCGGTATCGGTATTGCCGCCATTACAGCCATTTATTTCGATCTGGTGCCTGTTGTTTTTGCAAAAAAAACACAGCCAAACACGATGTCTGATGAGTTTTACGGTGCCCCTGTAAAATCTTTTACAAAAGGAACCGTCTCTATGGCCAGAGTATCCAAACAATACTTAAATAAAGACGATAAAGTTTTAATTATCGATGACTTTCTTGCCCATGGCGAAGCTGCCGCAGGTCTTGCAAACCTGGTAGAGCAAGCTGGTGGTGCTGTTTTAGGTATCGCTGCTATTGTGGAAAAAGAATTCCAAGGCGGAAGTCAAAAACTAAGAGATTTGGGTTATCATGTAGACTCGTTGGCAGTCATTACAAAAATTGAGGACGGAAAAATCTATTTCAAAGATTGATACGTCCTTCTTTGTTGTTACCTATTATTGTTAAAAGTTAGCTATATTTTATTGGTTATTTCGCCTTCATAAAGGGGAGGGCGTTTAACATACCTGTCACTATTTTATTACTATTACTATTGTTTAAAGAAAAGGAGAGGAACCATGAAAAAGTTAACAAAATTCTTGGCATTGGCTTTGGCCGTAACAATGTCTATGAGCGCTCTAGTTGGTTGTGGTGGTAGCAGCAATGAACCCGCAGCAGAAACAGGCGAAGCAACAGCAGAAGCAACAAAAGTAGGTTTTATTTACATTGGCTCCCAGAATGACGGTGGTTATTCCCAGGCACAGCACAACGGAACAAAAGCTGTACAGGAATATTTCGGCGACAAAGTGGAAACTATTATTGCTGAAAACGTAGCAGAAGAAAAACAAACAGTAAAAACTACTGCAATCAACATGATTGACCAGGGTGCTTCTATTATTGTTGGTACAAGCTTCGGTTTCATGGATGCTTTGGAAGAATTATCCACAGAATACCCTGATGTAACTTTCTTACATTTCTCAGGTTACAAAATGAATGATACAAACTTTGGTAACTACTTTGGCGCAATGGAAGAACCCAGATTCCTTTCCGGTATGATTGCTGGTATGATGACAGAAACAAACAAACTGGGCTTCGTTGCAGCTTTCCCTTATACAGAAGTACATATCGGTATCGATGCCTTCACATTGGGTGCACAGAGCGTAAACCCTGATGTAGAAGTAAAAGTTGTTTACGTAAACAGCTGGAACGATCCTGCTAACGAAAAAGCTGCTGCTGAATCTTTGTTGGCTCAGGATTGTGATATCATCACTCAGCACGGCGACTCCGCTGGCCCTCAGTTGGCAGCAGAAGCAGCAGGCAAATTGGCGATCGGTTACAACTTAGATAACTCTAAAGTAGCTCCCGGCTCTTTCTTGACAGCACCTGTATGGCATCATGACAAATACTTGATCCCTACAATCGAAAAAATTATTGCTGGCGAATACGTTCCTGAATCCTACTATGGTTCTATGAAGGATGGCTATTTAGGTCTTGCTCCTATGACAGAATTAGTACCTCAGGATGTTCAGGATAAAGTAAATGAAGTTGCAGCTAAAATGGAAGCTGGCGAATTCCCTGTATTCGTTGGACCTATCTATGATACAGAAGGTAATGTACTGGTAGCAGAAGGCGAAACTCTGGACAGAGCAGCAATCTGGACAGTAATGCAGAGCTTAGTTAAAGGCGTTTCCGCTGTAAACTAAGAATAAATCCCCTTTTTAAAAGATTAGGAGAAAAAATATGGAACCTGTAAAAGCAATAGAAATGAAAAACATTTCCAAAGCTTTTGGGTCCGTTAAGGCGAACGAAAACGTGAATCTCACTGTGTATAACGGTGAGATTCATGCGCTATTAGGAGAAAACGGTGCCGGAAAAAGTACCCTTATGAGTATGCTTTCCGGTATCTATACTCCCGACAGTGGTACTATCTCTATTCAAGGCAAAGAAGTAGAGTTTTCCTCCCCTAAGGACTCCATCGCTTTGGGCATCGGTATGATTCATCAGCACTTTAAGCTGGTAGATGTCATGACAGCAAAAGAAAATATGGTAATGGGCAGCAAGGGTATCTCCCTACGTGGAAAACAACTCACCAAAGAGATGCAAACAATTTGTGACAAATACGGTTTGGATATTAAGCCCGATAAGAAGGTTTATGAAATGTCTGTTGGTGAAAAGCAGACGCTAGAAATCATTAAGGTGTTGTACCGTGGTGCAAAAATCCTTATTTTGGATGAACCCACCGCAGTTTTAACTCCCCAAGAAATCAAGCGTCTTTTTACCATTTTAAAAAACATGAAAGAACAAGGCTGCGCCATTGTTATCATTACCCATAAGCTAAATGAAGTAATGGAAATTTCTGACCGCATTACCGTTTTACGTCGTGGTCAGTCCATTGAAACAGTTGAAACAAAGGATGTTGAAGTAAACCCTTTGATTGAAATGATGGTTGGCAAAAAAGTTGACTTAGAGTTAGATAGGCCTCATTGTAGCCAAGATAAAGCATTGTTAAAAGTTGATGGCCTTTATGTATCCACAAAAGAAAACAAGCACGCCTTGGAAGATATCAACTTTGACCTATTTGCAGGAGAAATTTTGGGTATCGCCGGGGTTGCCGGAAGTGGCCAAAAAGAAATCTGCGAAACCATTGCAGGGCTTCTTCCCGCTGACAAAGGCCGCATTTTCTTTGAAGATGCAAATATCCTTGGCAAAACCCCCAGAGATATCATTCACCTAGGTATTCGTATGGGATTTATTCCTGAAGATCGTTTGGGCATGGGATTGGTTGGCTCTATGGATATGGTTCACAACATGATTCTTAGAGATTACCCCAATCAGCCAGGCTTTTTCCTACGAAGAAAAGAGAGCACCAAAAAAGCAGAACGTTTAGTGGAACAACTGGAAATCTTAACCCCCGGTGTTCACCACCCTATCAAAAAACTTTCCGGTGGTAATATTCAGAAGGTTTTGCTGGGGCGTGAAATTGATTCCAACCCTAAGGTTTTGATTACTGCTTATCCTGCGCGTGGCCTGGATATCGGTGCATCATATAAAATTTATGATTTGCTCAACGAGCAAAAGAAAAAGGGCGTTGGCGTGCTGTTTATCGGCGAAGACTTAGACGTTTTAATGGCCCTATGTGATAGAATTATGGTATTTTGCGGTGGTAAAATGACAGGTATCGTTAACCCCGAAGAAATTACAAAAGAAGACATCGGCCTCTTAATGGCAGGCGGCTCACTGAATAAGGAGGTTCGGTCATGATTCCTTTAAAAATTGTAAAGAGAGATGATTTGCCTCGTAATAAAGCGATTATGATTCGTATTGTTTCTGTGGCTCTTTCCATTGTTTTTGCCGGTTTGGTTATTGCCCTTTTGGGCTACAACCCAATTACTATCTTTACCTCCATGGTTAAAGGTGCACTAGGGACAACAATTCGTATTCAACAGACAACCTTAAAGGCAATCCCACTGGTTATCACCTCCTTGGGTATCTTGGTTGCATTTAAAATGAAGTTTTGGAATATCGGTGGTGAAGGTCAGATTATGATGGGCGCTTTTGCAGCCTCTGCCGTAGCCCTAAACTTTGATCTTCCTAAACCTTTAATGTTATTATCTATGGCAATAGCTGCTATGGTTATGGGGGGGCTATGGGCATTTATCCCTGCTTTTTTCAAAGCAAAAATGGGTACAAATGAAACCATTTTCACCCTGATGTTAAACTACTTGGCAATTAAATTCGTAACATATCTGCAGTACGGCCCCTGGAAAGATCCCTCTTCTCAAGGATTTCCCAAAATTGCTGCATTCTCTGATGCTGCAATCTTACCATCCATCGGTGGCGTGCACATCGGGTGGATTATTGCCCTACTTTTGGTAGTTCTGGTTTACGTCTTCCTAAACCACACAAAGAAAGGCTATGAGATTTCCGTTGTTGGCGAAAGCATTGAAACTGCTCGTTATGCTGGTATGAA
The DNA here is from genome assembly GCA_002380805.1 of Clostridiales bacterium UBA4139. Classification (GTDB taxonomy): domain Bacteria; phylum Bacillota; class Clostridia; order Lachnospirales; family Anaerotignaceae; genus Chakrabartyella. The sequence continues at coordinate 4,049 of DFWH01000009.1, forward strand.
CATCTCTTCTATTATCATTATTGCCATGATGCTCTCTGGTGGTCTTTGTGGCTTAACAGGTATGATTCAGGCATCCGCAGTAGAAAAAACATTATCAGCTTCACTTTCTGCAAATTATGGTTTTACTGCTATTATCACCACCTGGCTTGCAGGCCTAAATGCGATTGCTACTTTATTCGTATGTGTGGCTTTTGCCATCTTGGTACAGGGTGGTAACTATATTCAGATTTCCATGCAAGTACCTGCATCCGTTGCAGATATGATTCAGGCAATCATCTTATTCTTTGTATTAGGCAGTGAATTCTTCTTGCAGTACAAGGTTAGTTTCCATAGATTTGTAAAAGTAAAAAAGGAGGCGAAATAATATGTTAGTCGGTTTTCTTTCAGCTGCTATCATAGCGGGTACACCCCTACTTTTCGCTACCTTGGGCGAAATCTTTTCCCAAAAAGCAGGTCATCTTAACCTCGGTGTTGAGGGTATGATGTATATGGGTGCTATCATTGGATTTATTGTTGGCTTAACCACACACAATCCACTTCTCGCCATGTTTGGCGCAGTTGTGGCAGGGGGCGTTGGAGCGTTGCTCTATGCCTTCTTGACAGTATCCCTTCGTGTTAACCAAACTGTTTGTGGTTTGACTCTAACCATCTTCGGCGAAGGCTTTGCCAGCTTTTTAGGCCAGAGCGTTATGGGTTCTATTGTTCCCGGGGATATCAAAAGCTTTTTTGTAGCAAGACCAATTCCTGTGCTTTCATCCATCCCATACATTGGTGATATTTTCTTTAATCAGGACATTTTCGTTTATTTTGGCTACATCTCAATCATTGCTGCAACTCTCTACCTGTTCCGCACAAAAAAAGGTCTGAACCTTCGTGCAGTTGGTGAAAGCGCAGCAGCAGCAGATGCATCCGGTATCAACGTAACCTTATACAAATACGTTCATATCCTCTTGGGCGGTGCGTTATGCGGTCTAGGCGGTGCTTATATGTCCTTGGTAACAGTTCCTGTTTGGCAGGAACACATTATTGCAGGCCGTGGTTGGATTGCCGTTGCTTTGGTAATCTTCGCCTCCTGGAATCCTGTAAAAGCTATGATTGGTGCTTTCTTGTTTGGTGGCCTTTCTATCCTTGGTTTCCGCCTACAAAGTATGGGTATTCATATCTCCCAGTATCTCATCGATATGCTCCCCTATGCTGCAACAATCATTATTGTTATCATCAGTACCAGAAAAAACAAAAAAGAAGATATGCCCCCTGCTGATTTAGGAAACCCTTACTTCAGAGAGGAACGTTAACTTCTTACAGAGAAAAAGCCTGTTTTCCATGGCAATTTATATGGAAAAACGGGCTTTTTTTATTTTTTTATCCTTTGTGTTAAGAAATCGCTAAAATTGCACAAAAACCCTGAAAGAAACAGCATTAAAATCCCCATTTTTACTGTTGAGAAAGGGATATAGCTTTGTTATGATAAGCGGGTGTGGAATTCACAAGAATTTCCTACTAATTCAATGTATTTTTCTTATAGGTAATGAAAGGGGATAGAGTCATGCTGCGCAATTTTGCAGACAGCTTAAAACAAGAATTTAAAGGGTATAATGCTTCCAAACTAACACAAGATTTAATGGCCGGTTTAACCGTTGCCGCCGTTGCCTTACCGTTGGCCTTAGCCTTTGGTGTAAGCAGTGGCGCCGATGCCGCAGCAGGTTTGATTACTGCTATTATTGCCGGGCTTATAATGAGCACCTTGGCAGGTGGGTATTATCAAATTTCAGGGCCCACAGGTGCCATGGCTGCAATCCTGATGTCTTTGGTAGCTACATATGGCATTGACGGTGTGTTTATTGCCACTCTAATTGCTGGTATCCTGTTGCTTCTTGCCGGACTACTTCGTTTAGGAAAACTAACCGCCTTTATCCCTGCACCAGTTATCACAGGGTTCACCTCTGGTATCGCCGTTATCATTGCCTTAGGGCAGATTGATAACTTCTTTGGTACATATTCCGAAGGCACATCCGCAATCGCAAAAGTATTCAGCTATGGCAGATTAGGCTTCTCGCCCAATATGACCGCTATGCTTTTAGGTATTTTCGTTGTATTATTTATGGTTTTCTTTCCAAAAAAATGGAATGCTGTTATTCCTGCATCTTTGCTAAGTATTATTTTAGCAACTGCAGTTTCTATGGCAATGAACTTGGATGTAGCTGTGGTTGGTGAAATCCCTAAAACACTTATCCCTGAAAGCCGTTTAACCTTATCCGCTTTGGATATGAAAACAGTGGGAGCATTAGTCACTCCAGCCTTTAGTATCGCCATTCTAGGCATGATAGAAAGCCTTTTGTGTGGTGCCAGTGCAGGTAGAATGACAGGGATTCGACTGAATAGCAATCAGGAATTGATTGCCCAGGGCATTGGTAATATCCTGTTGCCCTTCTTTGGGGGTATCCCAGCAACAGCAGCAATTGCCCGTACCAGTGTTGCCGTAAAATCCGGAGCACAAACACGTCTGGTTGGTATTTTCCATGCCATCGGACTTCTGATTTCCATGTTTCTGTTAGCTCCAGTTATGTCCCAAATCCCATTGGCTGCATTGGCAGGCGTTCTGATGGTGACGGCATGGAGAATGAACGAGTGGGAATCTATACAATATATCTTCTCCCATAAGTTTAAGGGCGCAATGTTAGAATTTGTTGCAACCATGCTTGCAACAATAATTTTCGACCTTACCATTGCCATCCTTGTAGGTGTTGTGATTGGCCTGGTATTCTTAGTAACACGCCTTTCCTTCATCGAAATCAACTATGAAAATGTAGACATGAGCCGTATGAACGTTACAGACCCCGTTCTTTGTGATAGATATAAAAATGCGAAAGTTGTTTATATTACAGGGCCCATGATTTTTGCCAACACCCAAGCAGTAGCAGATATCGCCACAAAAGTTGAAGGGGCAGATACCGTTCTTTTCTCCATGCGTGGTGTATCTAACATCGACATATCCTGTGCACAAACATTAAGGGAATTGATTGAAAGCCTGCGTGAACAAGGTGTAGATGTTGCCCTTTGTGGATTGCCAAAGCACACCATGAAGATGATGCACCGTACAGATTTAAAAGATATCATTGGTGAAGAGAACTTCTATTGGAGTGTTGAGCGAGTACTCCTCACAAACCGCCCAAAAGTAAATAAAGCAGCTTAATTAAAACAAAAAAAGAGGGATTGCCCACCTTAATGCAATCTCTCTTTTTTATTTGCAAAAGAATCCTTTTCGGTTACGTTTTAAATCCTTTTGCACAATATTAATTGTTAACTCTTCAATGGCGGCGATGGAAGCAACTACGCAGAGCAAAACAACGGATAATTCCATGCCAAGTGCAAGATACAGAATAGGAAATGCAAAAAGCATCCCCCCAGTCACCTTATTTAAATAAGTATGGAGGAATGCCAATGCCCTATATTTCATTAGCCCTATGAACAAAGAACACCCTTTGATTAGTGTAATCCCACCTATCCAAAACAAACACCACATGGGCAAATATATGACGGGAATCACTCTAAACAACGTAATTAGGATAAAACAACAATCGGCAACACTATCCAGCGTAGCGCCGAAGGACGAGGCAAACCGGAACCTTCTGGCAATAAATCCATCTAAGACATCCGTTACACCACAAAACAAATATATCAACATAAACTCAGGCGAAAGTGGCTTTGCCCATAGAAGTAACACTGAACCAACTATCCTTGCTACTGTGAGTGCATTTGGAATATGTCCCATCTACTCACCTCATTTACCACCCTTTTCATTTCATTATTGTTCATTAATTTCAGCTTTACATCACACATGGATTGATATTCCCGTTCCCGTGTTTTGGAAAAAACTCCCCCTCAACCCCAAATCCAATAACACCCCACCCATAGGGTGGGGTGTTATTGCCAATACACGTGCACGCTTTAAAAAACAGACTCTCGCCCCGCTAAATTATCTATTCTGTGGAATATCAGGAATTCCTGCAAAACCCTTCTGCAAATCTTCATCAGAAGGAATATAGTCACTCATCTCTCCATTATTAAACTTTTCATAGGCCACCATGTCAAAATAACCAGTACCAGTCAAACCAAATAGAATTGTTTTCTCTTCCCCTGTTTCTTTGCAACGCATAGCCTCATCAATCGCAACACGAATGGCATGGGAGCTTTCAGGTGCTGGCAAAATACCCTCAACTCTAGCAAACATTTCTGCCGCCTCAAACACAGCTGTTTGTTCAACAGAACGAGCTTCCATCAGACCCTGGTGGAACAATTCAGACACAACAGGACTCATACCATGGTAGCGCAACCCTCCTGCGTGGTTGGCAGAAGGGATAAACCCACTGCCTAAGGTGTACATTTTCGCCAAAGGGGTTACCATACCCGTATCACAGAAGTCATAAACATACTTACCTCTTGTCAAGCTAGGGCAAGAAGCAGGCTCCACCGCAATAAAGTGATAATCCCTCTCCCCTCTTAACTTTTCACCCATAAAAGGGGAAATAAGGCCGCCAAGGTTTGAGCCACCACCAGCACAACCAATGATAATATCAGGCACTACACCATATTTGTCCAAAGCCGCTTTTGCCTCCAAGCCAATAATGGACTGGTGCAATAAAACCTGATTTAGCACACTACCCAGAACGTAGCGGTATCCCTCACGACCTACGGCAACTTCCACCGCCTCAGAGATTGCACAACCCAAGCTGCCCGTTGTGTTTGGATGCTCTGCCAAAATCTTTTTACCAACCTCAGTCGTCATAGAGGGTGATGGGGTTACTTTGGCACCATAAGTGCGCATCACTTCCCTACGGAAAGGTTTTTGCTCATAGGAAACCTTAACCATATAAACATTACAATCCAAGTCTAAGTATGCACATGCCATAGAAAGGGCTGTTCCCCATTGTCCTGCACCTGTTTCTGTGGTCACACCTACCAGACCCTGTTTTTTTGCATAATATGCTTGAGCAATAGCAGAATTCAGTTTGTGGCTACCGCTTGTATTATTACCTTCGAACTTATAATAAATTTTTGCAGGTGTCTGCAACTTTTCTTCCAAGCAATATGCACGCACTAAGGGTGCTGGACGATACATTCTGTAAAAATCCAAAATTTCTTGAGGAATATCAATGTATGCAGTGGTATCATCCAATTCCTGTTCCACTAGCTCATCGCAAAATACCACAGCCAAGTCCTTCGCTGTCATCGGTTCCAAGGTTCCCGGATTTAAAAGAGGTGCTGGTTTTTTCTGCATATCTGCACGCACGTTGTACCATTGCTTTGGCATCTCCTGCTCATCCAGATAAATTTTGTATGGGATTTCATTCTTTTTCATAGTATTTTCTCCTCTCTATATACGTTGGTTTTTGTGCCCGTTGGGAGGCAGAAACTAATTTTCGATACAAAAAAAGCTCCTGTCCCAACAAAATTACTTTTGCAGGGACAAGAGCAAACATTTACTCCTGCGGTGCCACCCGGCTTGGTACAAAAATAAGTACCCTCTCATGACATACTAACATATGCCCTCGTTGATAACGGAGTATCTGCTCCGGCTTGCATACTCAATGTTCTGCTCGCCCTCTGGAGTCCATTCCTTTCAAAAATCCACACTGCCTTTCCACCACCGGCAGCTCTCTGTTGTTTCCTTTTGAAAGTACTCTTCTCCATCATCGGTTTGTTGGATAAATATTACGATGAAATTGTACTGTTGTCAATACAAAATTTTTATTTCAGTATTTTTCCCTGTCATGTGCTTATTTCGCAACATTTTATGGTAATTATTACAAGTATCCTTTTTTATTTTCGAAGAACAACCGTATCGCTAGTCCCCTTTACTTTCTATTCCTTTTGAGAAAGAAGTTTTTTATAGCTTGTATCAATAACAAAGGCTCCCAAGGGCGCAGTAACCAAAATAGAAACAACAGCCACCGTAAGAATAAGTCTACCACAAGGCAACCCCATTGCCAAGGGCACCCCGCCAATAGCCGCCTGGACCGTTGCCTTTGGCGTGTATGCAATCATACAAAACAATCGCTCCTTCTTGTTTAGATGCGTGCCCAATAGGCAAATAAACACACCGCATACACGGAAGCACAACGCTAGCAATATCAATAAAACTGCGCTAAAACCTGCCTCTGCCGCATAGCGAATATCCACCGCCGCACCAACCAAAACAAAAAGCATTAATTCTGCACCAATCCAGAGCTTTGTAAATTTTTCTGAAAGACGTTTTGTCACCCTATTCACACTATTCATTTGAAGGACAATGGCCATACTCATTACTGCCAGAAGCCCTGATAGAGGTATGATCCCCTTTAACCATTTCTCCATGCTGACCAATATGAATGCAAACCCCAATAGAATTACAACCTTTGTACTATTGCGAATATGTCCACCTTTTTTATGGGCATTCTCGAAAAACTTTGCAAGTACAAAGCCAATAATCCCCCCCAGAATAATCCCTAAAACAATAGAAATCGGAATTGCCGCAAAACTTGTTGCAGAAACCGTCCCACCTTGTGCTAGCCCTGAAATTGTAGAAAACAGAACGATGACAAATACATCATCCGCCGATGCCCCTGCCAAAATCAACTGAGGGATGCTCTTTTCTGTTCCATACCCCTGTTCCATCAAGTGAACCATCCTAGGCACAATAACCGCTGGTGAAACTGCCGCTATAACAGTGCCCATTAATGCTGCCTCAACCACCGATAAACCAAAAAACATGGGTCCAAGTACAATGAAACCAATAATTTCAAAACAGGCAGGTACAAAAGACATTAAAACCGCAGGGCGACCTACTTTTTTCAAGTCTGCGATATCTAGGGATAACCCCGCTTTCAACAAAATAATAATCAGTGCAATTTGCCTTAAATCAGGAGACACCTCCAATATTGTGGGCTCCAACAAATTCAGTACATAAGGCCCCAACAAAATACCAGCGAACAACATCCCAATAATCCGAGGAAGCTTTAACTTTGCAAATATTGCTGCAAAACATAACCCAACTAAAAAAATAAATGCTAATGATGATACCATACATTTCTCCTCTCCTGCAAAGGCAACAAAAAAGCTGACACCTCTGCCATTAAATTAGCAGAAGTCATCAGCTTAAAAAGCGGTTTTGGTTTCCCAAGGGAGAACTTCATTCCCAATATTATATATTATATCCATTGGCAAAAATTTGATAAGGCAAATTATCCACTAGTGAAAGAAACCTATTTTCCCTGGATTTATCCTTCTTATCAACATTTTATTGGCTCCGATCACCTCAAAGCCTTGCCAAAATCAACTTATTTTACCATATTTCAGTTACAATGGCAAGAATGAACCTAATCTTCAAACAAAAAAGGTTCGGCAAAGAGCCGAACCTCTCTATTTTTAGAATTTAAGCTTATCCACATCAGCAGTTCCCATTGGAATGCCGTTTCCGCATTTGGGGCATTGAATTTCCGTTTCTGTTTCCATTGTTTCTTCGTCCACATCTATTTCTTCGCCGCAGTTGGGACAGATGAAAGAATAGAAGAAAATTGGTTCACTTTCCCCATCTTCACAATCACAATCATCCATACATTCCATATCTTCATCATCCATGAAAGTCTCCAGCATAAACGCCATATCATCTAAAATATCTAATATGCCGTGAAAAACTTTGCCTTCTTTGCTGTCCTCATCAAAGCCGCTTCCATCACACATACCTCGAAGATAAGTGATTTTTTTTTCAAAGTATTCCATGTCAAAAAGCCCCCTTTTCAATACTTTCAGGATTTGTCTAAGTCCTGCCAAACCATAAACAGAACCTCTTTATGGCCTTTCCTTTAGTCAGTGGTTATAAACTGGCTAAATACACTTCTTCTCATAATTAGGAGTTAACTCTACCTAAATATTCGCCTGTTCTTGTGTCAATCTTAACCAATTCATCCTGGTTGATGAACAAAGGCACCTGAATCTGTGCACCTGTTTCCAGAATTGCAGGCTTTGTAGCACCCTGTGCTGTGTTACCAGCAAATCCAGGTTCTGTTTCTGAAATTCTTAATTCAACAAACAATGCAGGTTCGATACCGAAAACCTGACCATCGTAGGAAAGAATTTTAACTACATCGTTTTCTTTTACAAACTTCAAAGAATCGCCAACTTCGCCAGCATTGATTGCAATCTGATCGAAAGTTTCGGAGTTCATGAAGTGATATAAATCGCCATCGTTGTACAAGTACTGCATATCCTGTCTGTCGATATGTGCCTTAGGCATTTTTTCAGTAGGTCTAAATGTTTTTTCCAAAACAGCACCTGTTTTTAAGTTTTTGATTTTTGTACGTACAAACGCAGCACCTTTACCAGGTTTTACGTGCTGGAATTCCAAAATCACATAAGGCGCGCCTTCGTATTCCATTGTTACACCATTTCTAAATTCACCTGCAGAAATCATTCGTATTTCCTCCTCAAAATCGTTACTTCAGTCATAGACTCATTTTACAATTCTTTTTAAAATTGTATTTATAACAGACAGCGTTTTCAAAACACCTTGAAATCAGGTTGGGGTTACATTCCCTCTGTTTTCCTTAGTAAGACCCTTGATTTTACTATGTTCTTACCATCGTCCGTTAACCTATCATGCTTGCTTTTCTGAAAAATAAGCATATCCTTTTACATTTTAATGGAAAAGCCCATAGATTTCAATAAAAACTTGATGGAATAGGGCATTTTCTATTATTTTTTATTTCCTTTCCCGTTTAAAATATACCTTTAATACTTGTTTTTCCATACCTCTTTTTACCTTTGTTACAAGCTGATCCCGATTGCAAATGGGTGCTGTCAAAATACAAGTCAAACCCGCCTTATGACCACACCACATATCGGTAAAAATTTGATCCCCTACGATGGCTGTATTGTCAGGAGACAACTTTAGTCTTTCCAAGGCAAGTTTCAATTTTTTTACACCCGGCTTACCTGCCTTATGCACCGCCAGCGTTTTTAAATTCTTATTAAACAGTTGAACTCTTTCCTTATTATTATTGGAAAGGATACATAAGCGAAATCCTTGATTTTTCAAAAATAAAAATAATTCAATCAAATCATCGTCAGGCTCAGCAATATCAAATGGTGCCACTGTATTATCTATATCAAATACCAAACCTTTAATACCCTTTGCTTTTAACTCCTCTATTGGCAGTTCATAAACAGATTTCACATAAATATCAGGAAAAAAACACTCTAAAATCATATTATTCCAACCCTTCTCCATCTTTACTCCAAAATGCATTTTCATCTATATCGCCCAAACGCTCACCACTTAAATAGCGAACCATAATGTCATCAGCCTCACCGCTTACCCCATAAATCAATTCAACACGTTTTAATCGCAGTATATTTCTTGAGCCAGAGCGAATTCGACCACAAATCATAACATTGATGGCTTCATCCACCAAAAAATCCCCAAATTCCTTTTTTCCTAATGGTACAATCACCTTTGATTTTACCAATTCAATTTCCACATCATATATGGTAAACTCCTCTGCTCTTGAAAAAACAGATTCTATCCTTCCATTCCTTGTAGGTATTGCTACACGCACCAAAATCCCCCCAATTCTTTGTTTCCCATTTTTTATCCTTATAAAGGCTTCGTCTGCAACGCTTTTTTGCTTGGATAAGCGTGCAAACTACCTGTCATATTTTATTTTTTCTCTTAAGCGGTGGTTGCATTTTTGTGCTTTTTCAAAACATATGGTTATTGTATCCGCTTTTTTAGAGGTTTGTCAATTTTCTGTATATTTTTTTTGCATATATATTTAAAAAAGTGTAAAATACTACCTGTAAGTATTTGATAAACAAAGGAGATGACTCAAATGGATGAAAGAATAAAAACATTAGCATATAACTTAGTAAATTACTCTTGCCGTTTGGAAAAAGGAGAAAAAATTCTTATCAATTGTAATGGTATTCACCCTACACCCTTGGTAAAGCAAATTATCAAGGAGGTTTATAAGGTGGGTGGCACACCTTTTTTACAGGTAATGACCAATTCTTTGGAGAGAGAATTGCTTTTAGGTGCCACAGAAGAACAGCAAAAAATTATGGCTGAGGTTGATAGCCGTTTGATGGAACAAATGGATGCCTTTATTGGTGTTCGTGGAGAAGATAACATCACAGAACAGGCAGACGTGCCAAATGAAAAGCTTGATTTACAAAACCGCTTCTATACTGACCCAGTTCACCACGGCATTCGTGTTCCTCATACAAAATGGGTTGTATTACGCTACCCCACAAACTCCATGGCACAATCAGCTCACACCAGCATAGAAGATTTTGAAGATTTCTATTTTAATGTGTGTAACCTGGATTATAGCAAAATGAGTAAAGCCATGGATTCTTTGGTAGAGCTAATGAACAAAACAGATAAAGTTCGCCTAGTTGCAAGGGATACAGATTTAACCTTCTCCATTAAAGATATTCCTGCGGTGAAATGTGCAGGAAGATGCAATATTCCTGATGGCGAGGTTTACACTGCCCCTGTTAGAAATTCCATCAACGGTGTGATTACCTATAATACTCCATCTGAATACAATAGCTTTACCTTTGAACATGTAAAACTAACCTTCAAGGATGGTAAAATTGTAGAAGTAGATGGCAATGACAAAGAACGTCTGGAAAAAATTTTTAACACCGATGAAGGCGCAAGATATGTTGGTGAGTTTGCAATTGGCGTAAACCCCTACATCACAAAACCTATGAACAACATCTTATTTGATGAAAAAATTAGCGGTAGCATTCACTTTACCCCAGGTAATTGCTATGAAGATGCTGATAACGGCAACCATTCCGCAATCCATTGGGATTTGGTTTTAATTATGACCCCCGAATTTGGCGGCGGTGAAATATGGTTTGATGACAAATTAATTCGCAAAGATGGTATTTTCGTTTTACCTGAATTGGAAGTTTTAAACCCCGACAAACTAAAATAAGATAAACTTTCTATAAAAAGGTAAGTCTAAAAACTTAAGTGTAAGATTATTCTTACGCCCAAAGGGAATATAAAGGGTAATCCCATAGGTATTTAAGTGTGATACTTCCGTATCCGCCTAAAAAAGTTGAAAAACAGGGTTTCTTTTATTGACGAGTCCTTGAAGATATAGTAAAATCCTGTTATATGACAAACTGGCTATGAAAAGAAGAGTAAACGGCACGCTATGTGAAAGAGAGCCTTAAAGGTGTTAAAGCCTTAGCTGAAAAAAGGTACAGAAGCAACCGTCGAAAATGGTCTTGGAGCCGCGCACCGAAAAGATCACAATCTTTAGGCTGCGACGGGTGCGCCCGTTAAAGCGCGATGGTACGATAGTACCTATTGAGGTCTTTTTTGTGAAAAAAAGGCAAATTAAGGTGGTAACACGGTGAATCATCGTCCTTTGTATTTTATAAAGGACGATTTTTTTATTTTATAGAGCTTCACGATATGAAAGCCCATCAAATAAAAAATTGTGCTTTGCACAAGCGTTACAAAAAGAAATATCTTGATACATCACATTGCTGAGATTATATTTCTTGCGTTTCTTGCGCAAAAAACGGACAAGTGCCGCCATATTGATAACACGATAAAGGAGAGAAAAACAGTGGAAAAAGAAAAATTTTATATCACCACACCCATTTATTATCCCAGTGATAAACTGCATATTGGTCATTCCTATTGCACCGTAGCAACAGATACCATGGCTCGTTACAAAAGACTGAGAGGCTACGACGTAATGTTCCTTACAGGTACTGATGAGCATGGCCAGAAGCTAGAACGTATCGCAAATAGCCAAGGCATGGAGCCAAAAGAATATATCGATAATATCGTTGTTGGTATCAAAGAGCTTTGGCAAACATTAAATATCTCCTATGATAAATTTATCCGTACAACTGACGATTACCATGTGAAAGCTGTTCAGAAAATCTTCAAACAGCTTTATGATCAAGGAGATATTTATAAAAGTTCCTATGAAGGTTGGTACTGCACACCCTGTGAGTCCTTTTTTACAGAACACCAGCTGGTAAACGGCAAGTGCCCCGATTGTGGCCGTGACGTTGAATTGGTAAAAGAAGAAAGCTATTTCTTCCGTCTTTCCAAATATCAGGATCGTATCCTGAAATACATGGAAGAAAACACAGAGTTCTTGCAGCCAAACACACGCCAGAACGAAATGATTAATAACTTCTTAAAGCCAGGGTTGGAAGACTTAGCTGTTTCCCGTACCTCCTTTAAATGGGGTGTTCCCGTTGAGTTTGATCCCGGCCATGTTGTTTATGTTTGGATTGATGCTCTTTCCAACTATATCACTGCATTGGGCTATGGTTCTGATGATGATAGTTTGTACCAAAAATTCTGGCCTGCTGATATCCACGTTGTAGGCAAGGAAATCGTGCGTTTCCACGCTATCATCTGGCCTGCAATGTTGATGGCTCTTAATCTGCCTTTGCCTAAAAAAATCTTTGGCCATGGCTGGTTAGTCATCAACGGTGGCAAAATGTCTAAATCCGTTGGTAACGTGGTAGACCCTAATGTATTAGTAGAAAAATACGGTGTAGATGCAATCCGTTATTTCCTTCTCAGAGAAATTGCCTTTGGACAGGATGGTAACTTTAATAATGAAGCGTTGATTCAACGTATTAATGCCGACTTAGCAAATGACTTGGGTAATTTGGTTTCTAGAACCGTTGGTATGATTGAAAAATACTTCGGTGGTACTTTACCTGATGTACGCAGCAAGACAGGTTTTGATGCAGACTTAGAAGGCATGGCTGTGGCTACTGCCGAAAAAGTAGAAGCCGCTATGGAAAAAATGTTCTTTAGCGACGCATTGATTGAAATTTGGAACCTAATTCGTAGAACCAATAAATATATTGATGAAACACAGCCTTGGATTCTTTGCAAAGACGAAGATAAAAAAGGTGAATTGGCAAATGCTTTGTATCATGTTGCCGAAAGCATAAGAATCATCTCTATTCTAATTCAGCCTTTTATCCCTAATACTCCAGAAAAAATCTGGAAACAGTATAATATGGATAAAAAAATTGTGGATTGGGAAATGTCAAAAGAATGGGGCTTGTTGCCTGTTGAATTTAAAGTAGAAAAAGGTGAAACCCTTTTCCCTCGTATTGATATGAAAAAAGAACTAGCAGAGCTTGAGGCTGCAATTAAGGCTTCTCAGGCTACCGCCGTTGCAAATCAAGGCAAGGAAGAAAAGAAGGAAGATAATAAGAAAGAAGATAAAAAGAAACACGAAGAACCCGAGTACCCCGCTGAAATTACAATCGACGATTTCTGTAAGGTTCAACTTAAGGTTGGCGAAGTAGTCGCTAGCTCAGTTGTAGAAGGCTCCAAAAAACTTCTCCGTAACGTAATTAAGTTGGGCGAAGAAGAAAGAGTTATCTTCTCTGGTATTAAGGAATGGTATACCCCTGAAGAAATGGTGGGTAAAAAAGTTGTGGTTGCCTATAACTTGAAACCTAGAAAAATGATGGGTGAAATATCCTATGGTATGATTCTTTGCGCCGACGACGGAAACGGCAATTTGAGTCTTTTGACCACAGCAGACAAAGATTTCCCCAGTGGAAGTGGTATTAGCTAATGTATTTTGAGTCCCATGCACATTTTGATGACAGAAGATTCAAGGATGATCGGGAGGAGCTCTTAGGGCTTCTCCCATCTTCTGGTATAGACTACGTGGTAAATGTAGGCTGCGATGTGAAAAGCTCAAAGCAGAGCATCCGCCTTGCAGAACGCTATGACTATGTTTATGCTTCAGTAGGTATTCACCCTCATGAATTGTATAATATGTCATCTCAAACCATCGAAGAGCTCCGTCGGCTTTCCGAGCATAAAAAAGTTGTTGCCATTGGCGAAATTGGTTTGGACTATTATTACGACACCCATCCCAGAGAATTACAACAATTTTGGTTCCGTCAACAGTTACGCCTTGCGGAATCTGTTAACAAACCTGTAATAATTCATTCACGAGATGCCTCCCAAGAAACTTTTGATATTATGGCATCCAGCAACATTCGCCGTGGTGTAATTCACTGCTATTCTGGTGCAGCGCCAATGGCGGTAGAATACACAAAAATGGGCTTTTATGTCGGTATTGGGGGGGTTGTGACCTTTCCAAATGCAAAAAAATTAATCGAAGTGGTGGAAGCAATCCCATTGGAGAAAATTTTAATTGAAACAGACAGCCCATATCTATCCCCTGCACCCAACCGAGGAAAGCGCAATGACTCCAGAAATTTGGAATTTATTGTAAATAAAATCGCTGAAATCCAGAAAACCACACCTGAAAAGGTGGCTGAAATCACTGGTAAAAATGCCAAAAATTTATTCTTTTAAAAAAACGTTGCATAAATGTTACAAATGTGTTAATATACTACTTGTAGATTAAAGATATATCCATACGATATGTCTTTATTTTTTGCAGTTGTTTGAAAAGCGTAAATAAAAAGCATGCGGAAGTGACGACTCCCCCGTGTAAATACGACTGCGGCTCATTCCCTAAAAGGGGTTGGGCAAAGGCATAAAAGTCTATATGTCTATCATAAATACGAGAGGAACAACCCCTATGCCCGTTCCCACAAAATTGGCAAACCGGGTGGTGTTCAAGGAGGATAAAATGAAAACGCATCTTAGAGTATTTGCTATCGTGGTATTTATATTGGTGATTGGCTGCGGCTCAGCCTCTGCTTACAGCAAACTAGATACACAGTCTGTAATTGTTAATCTGGATGGAGTACCTCGTATGGTATCCACAGACTCCGAAACTGTTGGTGAATTGTTAGAAGAACTTTCTGCAACTATCGACACCGAATATCTTTTAGAAGAGTATAACAAGACAGACGCTGTAACAGACATGATGACCATCTCTCTCACCTCAGTAACTGAAAAGATTGTTGCTACTACCGACGTTGTACCTTACAAAACAATCGAAAAGGCTTCTACCGAATTAAAACCCGGTGAACGTCGTGTTGTTCAGGAAGGTCAGGAAGGTCAAACTTCCACTGTAAACAAAGAAGTGTACCATGGCGACAAATTAGTAAGTTCCGAGTTTGTAGAAACGAAAGTTATCACAAGTACAGTAGACGAAATCATTGAAGTTGGGGCTTCCAACGTCATTGACGGCATGACTTATAAAAAAGCAATTAAATCAAAAGTTACAGCATATACACCTTATGACGCAGGCTGTAACGGCATCACAGCAACAGGTGCTAAAGCAACAAAAGGCGTTGTAGCAGTAGATCCTAGCGTGATTCCTTTGGGTAGTAAGGTTTACGTTCCCGGCTATGGTGTTGCCATTGCCGCAGATACAGGCGGAGCAATTAAGGGAAACCGTGTTGACGTCTGTTATGAAACAAAGAATGAAGCATTTTCTTGGGGCGTTCAAAACGTAACTGTTTACGTTTTGTCCTAATCTAAGAAAAATAATATATAATTAACCACGATACAAAAGACCAAGTCAAATGACTTGGTCTTTTCTCATGTACATATTTTACTGGGTTTCGTCCCTACTCCACCGCTTTAAAATAGGATAAGCAACAATCGGAATTAATGTAAGGGCAAGGGCTATCCAGAAAGAAGGATACGCTGTTCTTAAGCCTATGGATAGGCTGATTTCACCCGTAACATATAGCGTATGCCATGTCATTAATTGCCAAATCAAACAAAGTGGAATGGTAATCAAGCAGATTTCAATCAATATAGGAAGTAGGGATTTAAAACTTTCTTTCTTGGGTATCACATTACAAAATACCCCTAACAGTATCATTTGAATCATTATATACTGTAAACCATAAAACCCCCACCAATAGCCCGTTTCCTTAGGATCAAAGGAAAACCAAGGAAACAAAATACCCGTCCACGAAAACAACATAATTTTTATAAATGCTTTTTTGCCCCATTGCGATGCAAACATCTTGTCCCTCCTAGTGGATGTACTTCCCGCCAAAATCATTTTTAGATAAACAAAAGGGGTATTCACATAACTTGTAAATACCACCTTTCTTTTTCCTTGAATTATAATTCAATAATTTCTGCCTTTTGCACCGCTTCTTCCAACAAACGGTCAAGCTCTGTCAACCGACGTTCAGACTTCTCGATAAAGCTTAACCTAGGCTTTGTTACGGGATGCTTTGCCACAAAAACAGTACAACAATCCTCATAAGGTCTTGCAGAAATTTCAAAGGTTCCGATTTTCTGTGCAAGGTTAACAATTTCTTGCTTATCCATGCCTGCCAATGGTCGAAGTACAGGCATTTCACAAACAGCATTGATGGCATAAATCCCCTGCATGGTTTGGCTAGCAACCTGACCAACGCTTTCCCCTGTTATTAACGCCATAGCATCATCTTTCTTTGCAATCATTTCACCTGCACGCATCATGGCACGTTTTAAGTGAATTGTCAGCTTATCATGGGCAACATTATCCAACAAATATAACTGTAACTCTGTAAAAGGCACCACATACAGGCGAAATTCTCCCGTAAAATCAGCAATTCTTTTTGCCAAATCAATAACCTTTTCCTTTGCCCATTCACTGGTATAGGGAGGGCTATGGAAATAGACCCCTTCAACCTCAACACCACGTTTTGCCATCATCCAAGTTGCAACAGGGCTATCAATACCCCCTGAAAGAAGGCTAACACCCTTGCCAGAACTGCCATAAGGCAAACCACCATAGGTTTTTACCACCTTAGAATGAAGATAAACGCTGTTTCTAATTTCAATGTTTAATACGACGTCAGGTTTATGAACATCTACCTTTAAGTTAGGCATACGTTCTAACAAATATCCCCCAACTTCTGCATTCACTTCCATAGATGGCATTGTAAAGCCTTGATTTGCCCTTCTTGTGTTCACTTTGAAGGAAACCTCTGTATCACCATACAGCTCCATCATATGATGGTAGGATTCCTCTAAAATCGTTTCTAGAGTCATATCCGCCAGCCTAACACCGGGGCAAACAGCAACCAAACCAAAAATAGGCTCAATACGAGGAACCAGCAAGTCATAATCTAGCTCCCCACCCCTATCTTCCACAATCAATCTGCCTGGATCTCTCACCACATAATAATTACCCAGTGGGTCAATATTTCTGCGGATTGCCGAGATTAGGCGGTTAATAAAAATATACCGGTTATTGCCTCTCATAGCAATTTCACCGTACTTTACAATTAAAACCTTTTCTGCCATAACTATCCCCTTTTATCTGTTATATTTTCTTAAAAATGGCACCAACTCTTGTAATGCGCCTAAGCAAATTTCTATTTCTTCCATCGTGTTATACCGACAGAAGCTAAAACGAATGGCACCCTCAATTTCTGAAAAAGGCATTCCCATAGCAGTCAGCACTGGGCTACCCACTTTTTTCTTACTATCACAAGCGGAACCAGCTGAAACAAAGATTCCTTTGCTCTCTAAGGCATGAAGCAACACTTCACTGCGTAATCCTTTAAATGTTACGTTCAAAACATAGGGACTGGCTAAATCCGAATCATCCCCATTGATTTGTGTGTTCGGCATTGCCAAAATGCCTTCAGCCAAAGCCTTTTTCAACTGCGCCACATGGATAATGCTTTCTTTCAGATTGTTAAATGCCTCCTCAGCAGCTACGCCTAATGCCGCTACCCCAGGACCATTTTCTGTACCTGCTCTTTGACCCTTTTGCTGACCCCCCCCAAGAATCATGGGTTTCACCTTAGTGTTCTTACGCATATATAGCATACCCACACCTTTGGGGCCGTGAATTTTATGTCCACTCATGGTCAATAGATCAATTTTCATCTTTTCCACATCAATTGGGTACTTGCCAAAGGCCTGTACGGCGTCAACATGAAATAATGTCTGAGGATTCTTCTCCTTGATCAGCTTACCAATGGCTGCCGCATCCTGAGCAACCCCCGTTTCGTTGTTCACCAGAATCACACTAACCAATACCGTATCAGGTCGGATGGCTTTAGCCAACTCCTCCAAAGAAATATGCCCTTTTTTATCTACGGAAAGCCAAGTCACCTCGCAGCCATCTTCCTCCAAAGCCTTCATAGGATTCTTTACAGCCGGATGCTCAATCTGAGTTGTAATAAAATGCTTGCCATGGCGGCGATATCCAGCCGCCGAACCCAATATTGCCCAATTGTCGCCCTCGGTGCCACCACTGGTAAAATAAATCTCTTCCTCCTTACAGTGAATACCACGAGCTAGAATCTGGGCAGCATGTCGAATTTCTTTTTCTGCTGCCAACCCCATAACACTTACGGAGGCAGGGTTTCCAAACTGTTCACACAGCATATAAGTCATTTTTTCTGCCACAGCAGGCAAAGCCCTTGTTGTTGCAGCATTATCCAAGTAAATCATATTACGTCCTCCTTACCCTAATTCGTACAACAGAATAGCTATGGAAGTCATACCCGCTGTTTCTGTACGTAAAATCCGCTTGCCAAGGGTAATGGGTAATACCCCTTCCTCCACAGCAGATTGTATCTCCTCTTCCGTAAAACCACCTTCAGGCCCAATAAATACGCCTACTTCTTCCCCAGTAAATCCCGTCACAAAGGAACGAATATCTCTACCTTGTTCCTTTTCATAAGGAATGATTGCCCCCGACAGCTCTTTTGCTTCTGCCAAAGCCTGAGAAAAGCGCAGAACCTTTGGTGCAATTTCAGGAATTTTTCCACGGCCACTTTGTTTGGCTGCGGCCTCAGCAATTTTCTGCCACCGCTCTAGCTTTTTTTCTTCCTTTTTATCTAGCTTTACAATACATCTTTCCGTAGACACTGCTACGATACGGTCAACACCCAATTCAACACATTTTTGGATAATCAGTTCCATTTTGTCAGCCTTAGGTAAACCCTGATAAAGGGTAATTTTTGTTTTTGGTTCCGACTGACACTGTTCACGATCAACAATTTCTGCCACTACGCCATCCTCCAATGAGGTAATACGGCAAAAATAATCTATCCCCAGCCCATCGCAAACCGTAATTTCTTCCCCTTCACGGGCACGCAAAACAGTTTTAATATGCTTCGCATCTTCCCCCGTTAAATGAATAATGTTTTGATTTATTTGATGAGATTCCACAAAAAATTTCGGCATATCTTATCCCTCATATCTAGCCGCAATGGCCACCCAACCTTTTTTCTCCTTCACTTCTAACACAGCATACCCTCCTACGGACAAAGCTGCTAACACGTCTTCTTTACGCTCTGTAATAATGCCACTGCAAAGGAAAATACCACCATCTTTGATATAGTCGGGAACTTTTTTGGTCAGCATAATAATCACATCAGCAACAATATTGGCTTCCACCAAATCATACTTCTTGCCACTATATTTTTCGTGAAGGGCTTCATCTTCCAGAATATTTCCTGCACAAACATGATACTTCTCTCTGGGAATATGGTTCATATCACTGTTTTCATAAGCAATTTGAATTGCATTGGGGTCAATATCCACGGCATCGGCTTCTTTCGCTTCCAACAAAAGAGATGCAATTGATAGAATACCACTGCCACACCCAATATCCAAAACCATGTCTTCTTTTTTCAAATAGCTTTCAATTAGTTCCATGCAAAGCTGTGTTGTCTCATGGGTGCCTGTCCCAAAAATATGGCCAGGATCAATTTTCAGCACCACTTTATCAGTGGGCTCTGTTAACTCCTCCCAAGAGGGTCTAATCATAATTTTATCACCAACAGGAAAGGGCTTAAAGTATTTCTTCCAGTTGTTTGCCCAGTCTTCTTCCTGAACATTTTTCATGGTCATTTCCAAAGAACCCAAATTCAATTCCTTTTCCTGCTCTTTTAGCACAGCCAAAGCGCTCTTAATTTGTGCTAACTGCTCTCTTCCATACAAGTTGTCTCTTAAGAAAAAGGTGATGCCCGTTTCTAATTTTTGCTTTTCTTCCACCAACTCATCGGCAATATAGTCCCAATCCCTATCAGGGGCTTCCAAAAACTCCTGAAAGTCCGCCTCGTCACTAATCATAAGCCCCGTTAGCGCACATTCATATAGCACACCTGCAACAGGCTCTAACCCTATTTGGCTTACCGATACAAAAACTTCTATCCATTCCATGGTTATTTCTCCTTTTTGCTCTTGCAAAACCGCGTGGCTTTCACAACGATTTATCAGAAATTATCAATATTGCTGTTCTCAGTCCCAAATTAACAATTCTTTAGCCATTTTATCTTTTTATTGCCTTATAACACCTCTTAGGAAAAGCTTTATTGCTGAGATTAAAATGAAAAAGCCGCTGGGACGCACTCTCATAAAGAAGCAACTTTATTACTTCCTTACGGGAGAGCATCAAGCGGCCCTTTCCCTATCAGTCGCCGCAATTGCGTCGGACTTAATCCTCAAAAATTTTGCATACCTCATGATAGCTTTCGGGAGTTCCAATATCATAGCATTCACCAGAGAATGTATAAGCATATACTTCCTTTTGGCGATAGAGCCACGCCGGAAAATTGCCTGGTGCATCTGGTTTATTTCCCTCTGCCAAGTAGGTTTCAAAAAGAGGCACGGTTTCCTTTTTATATAAGTACGCGGCAAACACAACCGTATTCGACTTAGGGTGCTGTGGTTTTTCCTCAATATCAAGCACCATCCCTTTTTCATCCAAAAGGGCAATACCAAATTGAGAAAGGGAAGCTTCATCATCCCATACTTTAACACAAACACAGTCACGGTTTTTTTCATGGAAAAAATCTACATAATCCTTCAAGGAATAGGTAAAGAAATTGTCTCCCGCAATTACCATCAATTCATCATCAATTTTCTTTTGATCAATGACAAATGAAATATCCCCAATAGCCCCTCGCTTGTTGCTATCATCCGTTGTGCCATCATCCAAAATACAAATCGGCACGCTGCTTGTCGATGTTTTTGCCCAGTCTAAAAACTGGTCATAAAAACGGCTATTTGTAACCACATAAATCTCTTCAAGTCCATCTACATGGTTCATTTCTTCAATAATATAATCAATAATAGGCTTTTTATTAATCGGAAGCAAAGCCTTAGACTTATGCAAAGTTAAAGGGTAAAGCCTTGTCGCATAGCCTGCTGCCAGTATAATGGCTTTCATCATTGCGCCTCCTTCTTTAATCTAACTCCACGTCTTCCCCAAAAATTTCCTCAACAATCTCCTGGAAAACCTTAGGCAACGGTGCTACTAATGTTTTTCCTTTCAAATAGGTCAAAACCCCACTTGTATTGGAAAAAACAAACTTGGCACCATGTAAAAACTGATTGGATAGTGCAAAATCTTGCCTAAACTGCTGGTTAACCTTAAAATCTCCATATTTTCGGTCCCCCACAACGGGATGGCCTATCGACTGCATATGGGCACGAATTTGATGGGTCTTTCCTGTAATTAGGTGAATTTCCAAAAGAGTAAAACCATCGTTATATGCCAACGGACGGTAACGGGTAATGCTTTCCTTCCCGTCTATCCCTGCCTCATTTGATATTCTAACCTGATTTTTCCCCTCATCTTTAGAAAGAAAGGCGGAAATTTCACCGGCATTTTTTACCTCACCCTTTACCATAGTTAGGTAGTATTTATCTACCTGCTTGTTACGGATGGCCTCATTCAGCCCTTGGACGCCTTTCAGAGTTTTACCCGCCAACACAATGCCGCTTGTATTTCTGTCCAAGCGATTGCATAATGCTGGGGTAAAGGCAGACTGAGGCGAAGGGACATATTGCCCTTTTTCATAAAGGTAAAATAATACCTGATCAATTAACGTGTCCTTATCATCGCTTTTTTCCGGATGTGTCAAAAGTCCTGCTGGTTTAGCTACCGCCAAAATATCATCATCTTCATAGACAATGCCAAAATGACGCCTAGCCTCGGCGATTACTTTCTCCTCCATAAAAGAAGCAATTGTTTCTTCAGAAAGATACAGCAAAAGGGAGTCGCCCGCTTGGAGCAACTCATTTCCCTCTGCCTTTTTTCCATTAAATTTGATACGCTTTTTGCGTAACATCTTATAAATAAAGGCTTTTGATGCCTTATTCATATATTTTAGCAGGAATTTATCCAGCCTTTGGTTTTCTTCGTTTTTGGTAATCTTGATCTCTTTCAAAGCTCTCTCCTTTAGCTATGAATCCAAGCAAGATATGCACTGATAAAGCTGTCGATTTCGCCATCCATTACTGCGCCTACATTACCTGTTTCTTCGCTTGTACGATGATCTTTTACCATAGTATACGGCATAAATACATATGAACGAATCTGACTGCCCCAACCAATTTCTTTAATATCCCCACGGATTTCAGCAAGTTTTTGCATCTGCTCTTCGATCTTTAAAGCCAAGAGCTTACTCTTCAGCATCTTAAATGCTCTCTCTTTATTGCTAAACTGGCTTCTTTCATCCTGGCACTGCACAACAACACCCGTAGGGAAGTGTGTAATACGGATGGCAGAAGAAGTTTTATTAACGTGCTGACCACCGGCACCACTGGCACGATAGGTATCAATACGGATATCATCAGTCTTTACTTCGATTTCATTGTCATTTTCAATTTCAGGCATAACATCGCAAGATGCAAAAGATGTATGTCTTCTGCCAGAACTATCGAAAGGTGAAACACGAACCAAACGGTGAATGCCCTTTTCGGATTTTAAATAACCATAAGCATTCTCTCCGTTCACCTGAATGGTAACAGACTTTAACCCTGCTTCATCACCATCCTGCATGTCCAAGATTTCCACTTCGTAGCCTGCCTTTGCGGCCCATTTGCTATACATACGGAACAGCATGTTTGTCCAGTCACAAGCCTCTGTGCCACCTGTGCCAGCATGAAGGGTAACAATGGCATTATTACGGTCATACTCGCCATCAAGCATTGTGGCAATGTGCAACTCGTCGTATTCCTTCTCAAAGGTATCACGCATTGTTTTTACTTCTTCATAAACACTTTCATCCTGCTCCTCAATACCCATTTCGATTAATGTCAGGATATCTTCATAGGTGGAAACTAGATTTTCATATCTACCCACCTTTGTTTTCAGTGCTTTTAACTGCTGCAATGTTTTCTGACTCTTTTCCAAATCTGCCCAAAATTCAGGGTCAGCGGAAAGTTCTTCTAATTCGGTTATCTTCTCCCTGGCGCTAGCGACGTCAAAGTGAAGCCCCCATTTCCTCTAATTTTTCGTCGTAAGCAGAAAGCCCAAGACGGATCTGTTCTAACTCGAACATTTAAAAATCAACTCCTTTAAAATTGAATTTATATTGATAAACTTTACGTTGTATCCAATAATCAGGATTCCTTTTTATGAAACGCAATATAATTTCCAGAAAACGACGCCTCAAACTCCTCTATGGAAACCCAATGCGCCTCCCAATTGTATTCCAAAAAACAGGATGGATGATGAACCAAAAAAGCTATCAGCTTTCCTTCTTCATCAAATTTACAGCCATAGGCCACCACCAAATGACCGCCTTTTTGAAAAATGTTACCTTCATCATCAGGTTTTCCGCCAGCAAATCGGGGGGATACCGAAATAATACAAGGTACCCCCTCCAAAATCCCTGACATAATATCTAAGGCACCCTTTTCTCTATGAGTAATACCCACAAGTCCATAGTCTGCCGCCATATTTGCCAAACCTTGATGAATCCAACCAACACCCGGCTTATAAGCCTCTTGGATAATTCCCTTATGAATCATCGTGCCCTGTCCTTCACAGCAAGATTTTCCTTGTTGCCGTAAAAAACCATCAACGACCATTCTTAAGGATGCGATGCCACAGCCCCGCATTTCCCAGCTTAAGCCCTCTTGAAAACTTAAAAAACCATCTGTCTCCCAACTCTCCTCTGTCACCCTTTGGGTGTAAAAAGGTATGGAAAAGGGTATTTCTATGATTTTATTCATATCATCCCTCCAAATGAAGTTTTATCTACCGCAGCACTGTTTATACTTCTTCCCGCTACCACAGGGGCAGGGATCGTTACGACCAACTTTTTCATCGCTACGTTTTTTAGGTTGTTTTACAGCAGAATCATCCTTGTTTGTAAACATAGGCTGTTCTACTTCTTCTCTCTTCACTTCAGTCTGAATACGAATACGATACAAAATCTTTAGTGTATCCTCCTGAATGTTGCGGCTCAACTCATCAAACATATCATATGCTGAAAATTTGTATTCCATCAAAGGATCTCTCTGTGCATAGGCATGTAAGCCGATACCCTGACGCATATGATCCATTTCATCAATATGATCCATCCACTTCTGATCAATTACACGAAGCATAATTACTCTTTCCAACTCACGCATACGCTCTGCTTCGCCAATTTCTTTTTCTTTCATCTGATATAACTGCTCACCAAGCTTGGTGAGGTTTTCTTTTAACTTATCCTTGGTCATTTCTGCCAAAGCATCTTCTTTGATGTTAATTTTGCCAACAGGAATAATGGAAGCAAAATGCTCACTAAAGGATGCCATATCCCAATCTTCAGGCAACTGCTCATCGCCAATATGGGCATCTACACATCGACCAACAACCTGACGAATCATACCAATGATGCTATCACGCAAATCTTCGCCATATAATACACGACGGCGTTCACCATAAATGATTTCACGCTGTTCATTCATAACCTGATCATACTCCAACAAATGCTTACGAATTGCGAAGTTGTTACCCTCCACCTTCTTCTGTGCATTTTCAATGGCCTTTGTCAGCATACCGGCTTCGATCGGTTCGTCTTCGCTCATCCCCATAGCGTCTACAAGCTTCATGGTTTTTTCAGCACCGAACAAGCGCATCAAATCATCTTCCAAAGAAATGTAGAAGCGAGATTCACCAGGGTCGCCCTGACGACCTGCACGACCACGCAACTGGTTATCAATACGTCTGGATTCATGTCTTTCTGTACCGATGATTTTTAAACCACCGATTTCAGCAACACCCTCACCTAGCTTAATATCTGTACCACGACCTGCCATGTTGGTTGCAATTGTTACTGCCCCCATCTGACCTGCAAGGGAAACGATATCCGCTTCCTGAGCATGATACTTGGCATTCAATACCTGATGCTTAATACCTTCTCTTTTCAAAAGCTTGCTTAACTCTTCGGACTTATCAATGGTAACTGTACCAACCAAAACGGGTTGTCCCTTTTCGTGGGCTTCAGCAATTTCTTTTACAACAGCACGGAACTTACCAGCCTCTGTACGATATACAACATCCTGCATATCTTTTCTCTGCACAGGTCTGTTTGTGGGGATTTCCACAACGTCCATACCGTAAATATTACGGAATTCTTCTTCTTCCGTTTTTGCTGTACCAGTCATACCGGCTTTTTTGGTATATTTATTGAAGTAGTTCTGGAATGTAATGGTTGCAAGGGTTTTGCTTTCCCTTCTTACTTGCACATTTTCCTTTGCTTCAATTGCCTGGTGCAAACCATCGGAATAACGTCTGCCTGGCATCATACGACCTGTAAATTCGTCTACAATAACGATTTCGCCCTCTGCAATTACATAGTCTTTATCCAAATGCATATTGTAGTTTGCTTTTAGCGCATTATTAATATGATGCTGCAACTCTAAGTTTTCTGGATCCGAAAGGTTATCTACGGAGAAGAATTTCTCTGCTTTTTCCACACCTTCCTGTGTTAATACAACAGACTTCGCCTTTTCATCTAAAACAAAGTCGCCTTCCTCTTGCAGTTCTTCTTTTAGCAAGGGATTCATCGCTTCATCTTCATTTAGGATACGGCCTTTTTTCAGCTGTTTTACAAAAATATCGGCAACACGATATAAGTCAGTAGACTTTGAACCGCTACCGGAAATAATCAAAGGAGTTCTTGCCTCGTCAATTAAAACGGAGTCAACTTCGTCGATGATAGCAAAATGTAATTCTCTTTGCACCATGCTTTCTTTTCTAACCACCATGTTGTCACGCAAATAGTCGAAACCAAATTCATTGTTTGTACCATAGGTAATATCACAAGCATATGCTGCCCGTCTTTCATCGTTATCTAAACCGTTTAGAATACAGCCTACGGTTAAACCAAGGAAACGGAATACTTCCCCCATCCACTGGGAGTCACGCTGTGCCAAGTAATCGTTTACGGTAATAACATGAACGCCTTTGCCTTCTAACGCATTTAAGTATGCAGATAAAGTTGCAACCAATGTCTTACCTTCACCTGTTCTCATTTCGGCAATACGTCCCTGGTGCATAACGATACCACCCATTAACTGCACGGGGAAATGGCGCATATTTAGTACATTAGGGCGGGAAGCCGCTTCACGTACTACTGCATATGCTTCAGGCAGTAAGTCGTCCAAAGTTTCGCCTTTTGCCAATCGTTCTTTGAATTCCTGTGTTTTGCCTCTCAATTCCTCGTCTGTCAAGTTCTCATATTGAGGAGCTAACGCTTCGATCTTCTTTACAATTGGCGTGATGCGCTTAATCTCTTTTTCGCTATAACTGCCGAATATTTTTTCTAAAAAACCCATCTGGTCCACCTCATTCTTTCTTGCTGCCCAAAAACGGGCAGACTTTTACATTCTCATAGTTTAACATTAGAATACCCCCGTAGGCAAGGATAATTTGCCTAATTCGGGGGTTCTTAACAAAGATTTAAATTTTATAGCAAATCCTTCCGAAAACTTATTTAAATTATGGAAATGCTTCCTAATGTTAGACGGTTTATTGCATAAAATGTTCCAACCAAACCCCTGTTTTTCAACATGAATCAAAAAAACCAATTTAAAAAACAGCATGTTTTTATTTTATAACTTTTCTGATGTCATCAATATGCCCTAAAACCATAAGATGCTCCTCTGGGCGAAAGGCATGGTCAATACCCGGCATTGGAAAAATTTGATCTCCTATTTTAGTTGAAATAATATTCATATGATATTTATTCCTAAAATCTAACTGACGGATGGTTTTTCCAATCCACTCAGGCATAGGTTGTATCTCCATGATATAAAAATCCCCAGAAATTTCAATACAATCAAAAATACTGTCAGAACTAGCCCGAATGGCAATACGTTCAGCTCCATCCTTTTCAGGATAAATAACCTCATCTGCACCATTGCGTAATAAAAACTTAGCCTGAATATCTTCATCTGCCTTACTATAAACCATTTTTGCCCCCAACTCCTTCAAAAGGCTGGTTATCTGTAAGCTGTTTTGGAAGTTTGTCCCCATGCATACAAAGCAAGCATCAAAGGAAGCCACATCAAAGCTACGTAATACATCAGGATTTGTGCAGTCACCAATTTTTGCACTGGTGACATAGCGAAGCATATCCTCTAGATTTTCCGAATTTTGATCTACAATCATAATCTCACAATTTTGTCCTGCAAAGCTATGGCATAAATGATGACCAAAAGAACCCATACCAATGATT
This sequence comes from Clostridiales bacterium UBA4139, assembly GCA_002380805.1. GTDB lineage: Bacteria > Bacillota > Clostridia > Lachnospirales > Anaerotignaceae > Chakrabartyella. Next base: position 31,463 of record DFWH01000009.1, read on the forward strand.
AAAAATGCTTTCATACTTCCTCACCTTTATCCAATCATAATTTTCTCCGTCGGTAACGTAATTGGCGGTTTTGCCTTTTTTTCTAGCAACGCAGTTGCCAAAGATACACTGCCTACACGCCCTAAAAACATCAACAGCGTTATCACACAAGCTGAGGCTGTTGTTAATTCTCTGGTAATTCCGGTGGACATGCCCACAGTACCCATGGCTGAAAACACCTCAAACAGCACATCCGTGGCTGCCAAAGGCTGAATTGCACAAATGGTCAGTGCCCCAATTAACGCAAACCCAAGGTTGATTATAAAAATAGAAACTGCCTTTTGCAAAGCATCTACCTCCAAGGTTCGACCAAAAATAGTGGCTTGTCCAACACGCCTTGCACCTGAAATCATATATAAAACCAAAACAACTACCGTCGTGGTTTTAATACCACCTGCAGTTGAGCCAGGGCTACCACCAATGAACATCAAAAGCATTGATAATATCTTGCTACCTTCACTCAAACTTGCCGTATCAACGGTATTAAAGCCCGCTGTTCTGCAAGTAACCGATTGAAATAAAGCTGTTAAAACCCCTTCTTTTATGCCCATCTCAGCACCAGTAGCTCTGCACTCTAAGATATAAAATAACATAGTCCCGCCAAATACCAAAACAGCAGTACAAGCTAAAACAATTTTTGTGTGCAGGTGATATCGTTTCCATTTCAAACGATGATAGTATATATCATCCCAAACCAAAAATCCAATGCCACCAATGATGATTAAAGAAATAATGGTCAGGTTGACCAAGGTATCATTAGAGTAAGAAACTAATGAGTTATAAGGTTCCTTTATTCCCATCAAGTCAAACCCCGCATTACAAAAGGCTGAAATAGAATGAAACACACTATAAAACAAACCCTTGCCAAAGCCAAATTCAGGGATAAAGCGAATTGCCAATAACATAGCCCCTATGGACTCAACCAAAAAAGTTCCTGCTACAATCCTTCGGGTTAGGCAGAGTATCCCTCCCAGCTGACTGGCATTAATACTTTCCACCATAACCTCACGTTCTCTCAGGCTTATCTTGTGACGCATCAAAAGCATAAACCGGATTCCGATGGTCATAAACCCCATACCACCAATTTGAATCAATATTAGAATGACAACTTGTCCAAACAATGTCCAATGGGTACTGGTATCTACAACAACAAGACCTGTTACACAGGATGCCGAAACAGCAGTAAACATGGCCTGCAACAACGAGGTATTTCCCTCAACCGAGGAAATCGGTAATAACAACAGTACCGTCCCTACTGTTGCCACCAAAAAATAACCCATCGCAACAATTTGCATATTGGAAAAGCGCAAACGCTTCGTTTTTTCATTTATCATAAAAATACAACCTCCCCCACTTTTGGGTTTAAGGACGTTCTGCTTCAATCTTTCTCTTTGTATGTTCTATTGCTTCTAAACGCAAACGTAACAGCGCAGGGTCTGCCTTTACTGCCTCTTCCGTGCCATATATTTGATTTAAGTCATACTCCAGAGGTAGCCAACTGGAAAGGGGCGCCTCATTATGCTGAATAACTGCCTCAAGCTTGTCCAAAGCCTTATAAATTTTTGCTTCTTTCGTCTCAAGAGCCAACATCTCATGAAACAAAGATAAAAACTTATCCCGTTGCGGCTGAGGCAAAGTTTCCATCAAACGAAATACCATTTTATCTTCATGGGCAGAATCCGCCTCTGTTTTTAAAAACGATGGAATATCCCCCGTTATAGCCTCTCCCAAATCATGGAGGATACACATTCTAATTATTTTATTAAAGTCTGCATCTACGATCTCATCCTCCAACAAAAGAGCCATTAACGATACCCGCCAACTATGTTCCGCAACGCTCTCAGGCCTACCTTTGCTTGTAACAGAGTGCCTTGTGTTATCCTTTAAATTTCCTGCCACATGGACAAAATCAAAAAATTCCTTTTCCGTCATCATTCTATCTCCTTTTTAGTTGCTTTTTTCCAACAGCGATAGCACATTGGTTTATAGCTTTCATTCCCACCCAAAAATACTTGCTCCCCTTGGGTAACCACAACCCCGCTTTGATCCAATCTAGCGTTCACTGTGGCCTTCTTGCCACAGGCACATACTGTTTTTAACTCTGAGATGGAATCTGCCAATTCCAACAACCTTGCGCTACCAGGAAAGAGCTTTGTCCGGAAATCCGTTCTTAAGCCATAACAAAAAACAGGTACATTATAGGTATCGACAATATCCCTTAATTGCTCCACCTGCTGGGTAGACAAAAACTGGGCTTCGTCTACGATTATTACCTCAAAGAATTCTTTCTCCCTCTGCTTAAAAACGGCAAATAAATCTTCATTTTCATCAATGGCTTCCGCCTTTTGCTCCAAACCAATACGACTCTTCACCACGTTTAAGCCATCCCTGATGTCTCTTGCAGGCTTCAGGAGCCAAACCCGCATACCCTGTTCCTCGTAGTTGAATTTTGTTATTAAGGCTTGTGCGGACTTTGAACTGCCCATCACGCCATATCTAAAATATAACTTTGCCATACTTATCCTCCAATACTATTCCCAATCTACCTGTTCTTCATCATATCATAAACGGGTACCGAATTCGAGGTTTTTATCACCCATTTTTTTCCTTGCAATAAAAAACAGGGATGAAATATCACCCCTGTTTGTAGGTTTTATTAGAATTCAGGCTCAATCAGCCCATAAGAACCGTTCTTTCTTTTATAGACAACATTTACTTCATCTGTTTGACCATTTCTGAAAACAAAGAAGTTATGACCAATCAACTCCATTTCCATCACTGCCTCTTCGGCATCCATAGGTTTTACTTCGAAATGTTTAATCTTTTCAATTTTGTATAGTGGTTCTTCGTCTAAATCTTCTTCCGGAACCAAAATTGTTTGATATTCTGCCATATAGCTTTCAGCATTCTGGCGCACTTTGGTACGCATACGCTTTTTGTAGCGCACAACTTGACTTTCCAGAATGTCCACAGCCTTGTCCATGGCAGCCATCATGTCTGAATCACTCACCTCTGCACGAATCATTCTCTTGTTCATAGGAATCGTCACTTCTACGGTTGAAACAAGCTTCTCCAGACTCAGGGTAATGGTAGCTACTGCATCTGCAGGAAAAAGCTTTTCGATGCGATCCATCTTGTGCTCCACAGATTCCTTGGTCTTGTCCCATACGTCAATGTTCTTTCCGATGATGTTATATAACATAAACAACAACTCCCTTCGTGATCCCTTTGCAGGATCCTGTTTCTTCCATCCCTACTAAAAAAGAGAGGATATATAAAAGGAAATTCCTTTTATATATCTATTATAATTCTACATTGAAAAGAAAAACCCTTCTTTCACGTTGCAAAAAAAACAAAAAACTTTATATTTTTTATTTTTATTTTCATTTTATGTCAAACAATTCTAATATTAGTGCATATTCCCACTGTTCGGTTTACCAAATTATCGCTTCCATATTTCCAAAGTTCGATTTATATAAATTTTTGTCTTAAATTTAAATTTTTTCACCTTCGACAAAACAAGACATATCTTATTTTTTTCTACAGGGCACTTCTACTTGTCCCTGTGGATAATGTGTATAACTTTGTGTATAACTTAGATTATAAGGGTTTTTATTGTGGAAAAAAATAAGAAGTTTTCCACATTGTTCACAAAATTAAATATTGTACGATTCGACACCAACTCTACATAATCCTAATTACAACTGTTCGGGCACTGTTATTCCCTCATTTTATCAGCCTTTTTCATTCAATATAAAGCAATTCCACGTTCATATTTTTTTAATTTCACAAAAAAAAAGCAGACAACTTGTTGGGTGTTGTCTGCCAAAAAAGCTATCTACTATATTTTTTTGAAAGCATTTTATTCGTCACGCTGTTTACTCTGATATTCCTCAAAGGCCTTAACATATGCCTCTTTCGTTTCTTCATCAAAGCATACCATAACCACTTGTTGAAAAGAAGAATCTAATCTTAAGAAATCACAAATCGTACTCACCGCAATTCTTGCTGCACGTTCTATGGGAAAACGGTACACTCCTGTACTAATGGATGGAAACGCAATGGTTTTCACCCCGTTTTCTTTGGCAAGAAGCAATGAATTTTTATAGCAGCTCGCAAGAAGTTCATCCTCTTTCCATTTACCGCCACGCCAAATCGGCCCCGGCGTATGGATTACATAGTGCGCTTTCAGTTTGTATCCCTTTGTAATTTTCGCTTCTCCGGTTTTACAGCCGCCAATAGCTTCACATTCTTCGAGAAGTTCTGCCCCAGCGGCACGATGGATGGCACCATCTACACCGCCGCCCCCTAAAAGGGACGTATTCGCTGCATTTACGATAGCGTCAGTTTTTGCCTTTACGATATCTCCTTTTGCGATAGAAAAACGTTGCATAACCATACCCCCCCTATCTTCGGAAACAGCTTGTAACTCTTTATAGTTCATTGTAGCTGTTTTCTAAAAGTTCGTAAAGGCATTTTTGTAAAAAACTATGATTCCAACTATTTTTTTCTGCACAGGCACAACACATTATTCCTGAACTGCCTTTTCAGGATCAACTGTTTCGCCGTCTTTTGCAACTGCAAATTCAACATGACTACCCAATGCAACAGTATATTTTGTAGGTTCTCCTACTGTACCAATTGCCTGTCCCTTTGTTACAGCCTCACCGACTTGAACGGAAAGATCATCCGCCAGCTGACTGTATGTAGTCAGCCAACCGTTGTCATGTTCAATGGCAACGCTATTGCCCTTTTCTTCATCTTTTGTAATCTCTTTTACTTTTCCATTTTCTGCTGCACACACCGCTGTTCCTGCCTCTGCAGAAATGCTTACATTGTCACTGGTGTGATACTGATTCAAGGTTGGATCGTAAATTGCACAATCAATGCTATAAGGCATTACAATTTCTCCCTGAACAGGGTAAGCAAATACAGGCTCTGCGCCAGTGTTAGCTTTAGGCGTGGTATTTTGCTTTGTTGCCGGAGCTTCACCGCCATCATTACTCTGTTTTTCTCTTTGCAGCTTAGTCTCGTCTACGGTAGGCGTTTTAGCCATGGTAACAGGCTGCAAATCTTCCTCTGACATCTGGTTTTCCATTGCCTGAGATTGTGATGTTTGTGGCAGTGTGTCTTTAAAATCCATTGCTTGCCAAACAACACCTGCGCCTACTGCCAATAAGCACAAGCATCCGCATATTGTTGCGGTCCACATTGCTGTTCTTTTATCCTTATTTTTCATATTTAGCACCTCCAAGGCTATTGTTGCCAGCCTTTTTGGCTTTTATGCAATGTTTTGGAAGGAAATGCCCTGATAATAATGACATAAAATCTCCCGATAATCCTTGCCCTCCTGAGCTAAGAAAGAGGCACCATATTGGCTCATTCCTGCCCCATGGCCATAACCATGGGTAACAAAAACAAAATTCTCACCCTTTCGCTCCACCTCAAAATATGCGCTACGCAATCCCAAAGCTTCACGTACCTCTTTGCCTGTAAGCTCCAAACCACCAACATCAATGTTTTGTATGTAGCCTGCCTCAGATCTTTCTATATTTGAAAACGTTAGCTTATCTGCACTTTGATTTAATTTCCCATAGTTCCCCAGCCTATTCCAAACATCCTTCGCCGACATGGTGTAGGTATATTGATTGTCTGGGGCCTCCTTATCTCTCTCACTATCCACACTTTTTAGGTATGGCAGAGGACTAGTCCAAACATTCTCCGACGCCTCCGTTTTTCCTGCACTTTGGGCATGAAATACAGCTAAAATAGGTTCACCCTCATAAATCATAATTTCGCCTTCCGTTGCCTTTACCGCCTTTCTAATTTTATTTGCATTTTCAACATAGGTATCGCCCCATTTTTTCTTTTGATCCTCCACAGAACAATAGGCTTGTCCTACATCATAAAGCACTGCATCTGTACCCACTTCTTGCATTTTTCTTACCTGATAGGTACGAGCAGCCACAGCTTGGGCCTTTAATGCTTCTTCCGGAAAAGATGCAGGCATTTCTGCAGAGACGACCCCGACAATATACTCCTCCAGCTCTGAGGGAAATACATCTTCAATGCCAACCAGAGATTTTGCTTCCTTTACCTCTTCCTTGGAAAATCCTCCCCAAAGCAGTGTAACAAATAGCGGAAGGATCACTACCGCTAATATAATATAACCCATTAGGATTGCCAAAATTCTCTTTGCCATAGTCTCACTTCCTCTCCTTCAAACATATGAAAGAGAAAGAAATTCCATGCTTTCTGCCTCTAAAAAACATTGAGACGATTTCAACGAAATTACGCCACATTCACCTAAAATTATAAATTTGAGGAAATTCGGATAAAATTGTGCCAACCTTTCATATCCTATTTGCCTCTCTTCTCACCTTATTTCTTCAAAAAAAATCATCTTCAAAATGAAGATGATTTAGGTTCTCTAATATACGAATATCTCTAAAAAGAGTAAGTTTCGTCAAAAATATTTAAATTTGAAACCAGAATAGCCATATCCCAAATGCCGCCGCCAAAATACACCCTATTATGCCTAGCTTTGCATCTCGCCGATCCATCCGACGAATTCGCTTCAAATATTGAGCAGTGTCAAGTTCTGTTACATACTGTCCACCAAATATGCCTATTTTAGTCTGCAACTTTAAAACAGATTCCTTTTGCAGCATATGAAATGTTCGGCGGGTCATTCTAAAGTGGTAGGTAACACCATTCTGTATACCTTCTAAGAAATACCCCTTAACAAAACCCCTCTCCACACCACTTTCACTAGCAATGTAAAATTGACAAGAAAGAAGGGTTAAGTCCTTTTTCTTGCAATAAAGCCTATCTATTGTCGTAAACACCATTTGGGTAAATACCCAATTTAAAATCAACATGGGAATGAGTGTCAAAATCATTGTCCAAATATTTCCGCGCTCACTCTTCCACCCCTGAATATTTAACATATATCCTTGAATCTGCGCCTCTGCAAAGGAATATAAAAACATGGCAAACAAAACCACATATAATGTGGCGAAAATGACACTATGACGCTTCCTCAGCTTTGTGTTCCACATCTTTACATCCAATAACCCTCTTCGGCAAACCAATAGCATTACAATACAAATTAACACCATTAATCCATTTATTTCCATTCCACTTTGATACGTAATGGTCATTGCAAAAATGGGCATCAGCCAAATGCAAATCATTAGCCAACCCCACCTACCGGACGTGGCAGAAATAAACAAACACCAATATATGGTTATCAGGGTGACAAATCCCAGCCACACCATATCACCGTCTCCTTACTTGCACACTTAGATCCCTCTATAACTGTCGGGACGGAAAGTGCTCCGACGGCGACTGGATTCAATCTGAGCCAAAATTTTCTCTTTATCACGATTTAAGGTACCACCCAATGCAGTATAGTTGGATGCGTGGTTAGAACGGAATACAGTCCCTTCCGCATCTACGTTACGAATAAACAGCTCAGTTTCATCCAAAACCTCTTGGGGATCCATAAGCTCAATTTCGCCTCTATGAAGCTGGTCGTACATTTCCGTTCCCGGTTCCACCATTAGTGTTAAAAATCCAACATACTCTGGCTTAATGGCAGAGATAACTTTTGCACTTCCCAACGCGTGTTCCTTCCAATACTTCTTTCCACCCAAACCGGAAATAACAGTCATGGAAAGAACCATCCCTGCTTCTCTTACTTTCTTTCCTGCCTCAATCATCTCTGCGGCATTTACACCCTTTTTTACATCCGTTAGGACTTCATCAGAACCACTTTCCAAGCCCATATAAACCATATCCAGGCCAGCTTCCTTCAATCGACGCAAATCCTCAGGAGTTTTATTTAAAATATCCTTTGGCGCACCATAAACAGAAATACGCTCTACCTCAGGGAAATACTCATGGCACTTATCAATAATATAAAGCAAATCGTCTGTTTTAACAATCAACGCATCACCATCCGCAAGGAAGATACGACGAACCTGCACTCGGTTATAATAGTTTCTTGCCATTTCCAAATCTTCCGCAACTTCATCCAAGGGACGGATACGGAACTTCTTATCTTTATACATATTGCAGAATGTACATGTATTTCTTGCGCATCCAATGGTTAACTGAATAATCAAACTTCCCGCTTCACTGGGCGGTCTGTATACTGTTCCTTCATATCTCATAAAATAATCAACTCCTATTTCCTTTTCGTTTTATCTATTATACAGGGATTCTTGCGAAATTATCAATACCCATTTCTTTCAATTGACAGCAAGCATAAATTTGACTATAATAAAGCTTGTACTTTTGGTCTTTGTGCATTGTTTTATGGCGGTTTAGGCTAAGTTTTTTTACGCAGGGATGCAACCTCCCGGCTGTTTTTTTGCGTTAGATACTTGCCCTTACTGACTGTGATCCAATAAACATAGGTAAGGCTGACCCAGTCAGCACACCCATTCCTTATCTATATTTATTGTGGCAGCAATTTACAAAGCAAAAAAGATTGATTATCTCTGATAATCAAAACGAGGGTGGCATTTTGCCCCCTTGTTTTTTTATTGCCTTTAGACCAAAATTATTAACGAACTCATCATTAAAATAATCAAATTTCAAATAAAAATACCCCTTTGTCCCATTGGTAAACTACCTAGCACAAAGGGGTATTCATTTTTAATTATCCCTTAACAGATTTCAATAAGCCATCACTATCGAATGTGAGCTCAATATTCTTACCTACTGCTGTGTCATTTAATTTATTTAATGCTATGCCTTTGATATCAATGTTTGGCTTAGTAGCTAAATTAAATGTGTATTTATTTCCTGCGTCAGTAAGAATTCTAATTGTTTTATTATCCTCATCATACTCCTGGAAAGCGCCTTCTGCTTCTTGGTAGTAAACATTAATGCGTTCAACCTTATTTTTATCATTTAGGCCGGCTTCTGCATAAATAGTAACATCTCTATCAGCAATTGCTTCTTTTAAACGATCTAAGGAGGTAGAATCCATACTATAATTATGAACTTCTGTATTAGACCTTCCTAACCAGCCATATACGGTTGAGTTGTTTTTAAACTTCAAACCGCCCTCATCATATTCAGCAACACCCTTTACACGGATTGTTCCCTTATTGACTGTACTCTCAGTGACTTTAATTTTATCAATAACACCATCATTATTAAATCCTAAAGTAACTGAAGACCCGATATAACCTGCGGTTGCAATATCCTCATATGTATAATCGTCTGTTCCTGTTGAGGGTTTTCTAGTTGTTGTTAGGGTCAATTTTTGACCATCACTTGTTTCCAGCACCAATTCTTTATCGTCCGCATCATAGGAAACCAGCTTACCCGTGGCTGCAGTCAATCTTGCTTCGATTGACTGAATTACGTTATTTCCGTCAGCCTTTATCTCCGCATACAGTGTTACATTTTTTGCTTCTGCCATTTTCTTAAAGTTAGTCAAAGAGTTTGTTTTTGCGCCCCAAATAGTCAAAGGATTTTTTACAAGACCATAGCCATCCACTGTACCCGTAATGGTGTCTGTGTCCTTACCTGCGTCTATTTTCTGATTGTATTGATTCAGCAATGTGTAGGACACGGAAGAATTTTTAAACTTTAAAGCATTTCCTGACAGAGATTCTACCTCTGCCTTTCTTTCTGAAAAAGAATCACTGCTTGTAGAGGACCAAGCGGATTTTTTAGTAGACAGATATACCTTATTTAACTTTCCACCACTATTAAACTCGACACGGGAATAAACAGTTTTATCTTTTCTGTCGTTGGAATCAAAATAACTTTCTGCATTTGAAACCTTACTTGTAATCCAATCTCCGTCATCTTCATCCCATTGGTAGAAGGTAATGTTTGATGTAGGGTTGGTAGAACCAAATTTATAAGTAAGCTTACTTCCGCCTGCCTCTAAAATCATCTGAGATTCTGTGAAATCTTTTACTTGATAAATGGTCTTGGTATCATTTTTTTCATCAACAAAGCTTTTTTCAGAAACGACTATTTTAGAAGCTTTTCCTTCTTTGTTAATTGTAATTCTCACATATATCGTTCCGCTGTTTGCCAGGTCTTTTACCTTAGACACAGAAACAGAACTATCATCAATGTAATAATCACAGTTAGATGCAAAATAAATTGTATTTCTTTCGCTCGAATCCGTTGGCTTATACACAATATAATTACTTTCCATATTATCTACGATGCCAGTACGGGAATATTCATCAGAAAAAGTTACATAAACCTCAGTTACATAGGTCTTTTCTATCTGTGTAGTGTGACCACTGCCATCTTTACCTTTTTCCAGTGTTGTTCTGGTGTTAATGCCTGCATAAGCGTATTTATTGTAATTGTCTTTTAACTCTTGTTCCAGAGTTGATCTTTTAACACTCTTATTGTCTAAGTAGAACAGGCAGTCTCCATCAATATTCAGCTTCTGAGTTAGCCCAGTGTTTTCATTTTCAAGTGAAATTTCCCCGCTTTTCACTGCGGTAATATAACCTGTAATATCGTATTTTTCCTTTACAGTGGAGCCATCCAAAATGCGGATAGAATCCAATGAACCGCCATTATAGACAAAACCGATTTTATCCCCTGGATTTAAGCGAGATAAGGGTAATTCTTTGGTTGTATCACCATCATAAACCTTCACTAAGCCAGGAACTGCATAGAATGATAATATATCTCCAATATCGGTTTTGATTTTCATCTTATAGGTAGAGCCGTCATACTCAAATTCTGAAATAACACCAGTATTTCCTACACCGCTTTTTAAAGTTTCAAAGGTCTTATTCAGCATTACAGCCATTTCAGCACGGTTGATGTTCTTTGCTGGGTTAAAGTTATTATAATTATCCCCATTTACAATGCCAAGCCTTGCTAATAAGTCAACCAAAATGATTGAATCGGATGGAATATGCCATGCATCTCCAAATTTGTTAGCAGCCTTTGCCTCTTTGTCAATATCATATCGAACTGCCAGGGCATTACCAAACATTTTTGCAACATCTGAACGAGTTGCCAAATTACTTTTGCTACCTGTCATAAATTTTGCCAAGTCTGTTGTAGTAATAATATTATTTTCCAAACCATAAGCAACAGATCTTTGCGCCCACGCTGGAATATTTAACCCTTGCATAAATGGAGCATATTTATTCTGCGTTACCGCATCTATGGGTTTCGCCGCTCCTGATTTGTCTAAAGCTGTATAAAGCATATGTATTGCTTCGCAATATGTAACGTTATTTTTTGCACGGAATGTATTATCTTCATATCCATTCAGCAAGCCTAAATCAGCAACAGAATTAATTACTGTTTTCGCTCCGTCCCAAGGGACATCATTAATATCTTTAAAATTTGCAGCATACCCTGTTACACTCATACAGGATGATGCCATTACCGCTGCCAAAGCAAGCGCCATTTTTCTTTTCATGTGTTTTCCCCCTTTTACTCTTATGGAGATTCCATATTTTACTCTTAATGACAAGTTTATCATATTTCCCTTTGTGTGCCTAGCCCTTTCGTTCTTAAGGTTTTATTAATTATGTATAAATTAGTAAAAAAAGGAAACATTTTTCATCCAGTTTTTCTAAAAAATACTAAAAATATCGTATTTTTACCAAGTTTTATGCTTTCCAAAGAAAAGGTTTGTAGTAAAATTTACCACAAACCTCTTGTTTTAATTAGCCCTTTTTCGTTCCATATCTTCGATTAAAGATACAATTCTTTCATTTGTAGTAATGGAAGTACTATTGATATACTCGTCCGCTTCCCTTGCCGCATTATCAGCCTCACGGCTTAGCCTTGTAGCCTCATTCTTCATACCGTCTTCCAAACGTAACCCTATAATTGCCGTGTGTCCTTCCACGATAACCGCATTGCCTGTTATTCCATTGATTTGATGCAACAAATTTTTAATACTGCTGGCTCGTTCTTCGGGAGTTTTTTCGCCCAATTTGTCATCCGCTTTGACAAAATGCACGCCAGATAAGTTGTTTTCCGTTGCCGTGGCGGAACAACCGCTAAAAGACAGTGTTGCTAAAATAATAAAGCACAGTTTTTTCCACATTTTTCGCCGCCTCCCTTTTTCTTTAGTATGTCATGAAAAAAGGGTTTTATGAAATGCAAGTTATGGCTAGAAGTTTTTGATTTTTGCAAAACAATTGGTTATACTATTCGCATAAAATAAAAATTTAAGGAGGCTAAAATAATGAACCCAAAAAGAAGGAAACATTATCGAATCGCTGTAAAAGATATTCATCCAACACCAGAAAAAGGAATTTATGTAACAAAAGATGAGGCATCCCAAATTTGCACCTATGGCATCGCCCTATTCATTATTCTGGCAATTTTGGCTGTTTGGCCTAGAAAAAGATAATGCTCATCCCACTTCTTCCTTGCCAAGCGTTAAGCTTTTCGCTATAATGTTTTACAGTATGAGTCAAACCCATGGAAAGGAAGAATAACATGAAACTCGGTATTGTAGGTCTGCCCAATGTGGGCAAAAGCACCTTATTTAATTCAATGACACTTGGCAAAGCAGAAGCGGCTAACTATCCCTTTTGCACCATCGATCCAAACGTTGGTGTAGTAACCGTTCCTGATGAGCGTTTAACAAAATTAGCAGAAATCCACTCCTCCGTTAGAATTCTCCCCGCTGTAATCGAATTTGTCGATATTGCAGGATTGGTTCGTGGCGCAAGCAAAGGCGAAGGTCTAGGCAATAAGTTTCTCTCCCACATCCGTGAGGTAGACGCAATTGTTCACGTTGTTCGTTGCTTTGAGGATGCAAATGTAGTTCACGTTGATGGTTCTGTTGACCCTATTCGTGATATTGAAACCATAAACTTAGAATTAGTATTCTCTGATTTAGAAATAATAGACCGTCGTGTTGCAAAAACAGGTAAGCTTGCAAAGGCAGATAAGTCTTTACAGCACGAAATGGATATTTTGCAAAAATTAAAAGATGCCTTAGAACAAGGTATCTCCGCAAGAGCCGTGGAGCTTGATACTCTCGAGGATAAAGCTTTTGTTGACTCCTTAACTTTACTTACTTCAAAGCCCGTTTTATATGCAGCAAATGTTATGGAAGACCATCTTGCTGATGATGGGACTACTAATCCATTTGTTGCAAAAGTAAGAGAATATGCGAAAAACGAAGGTAGTGAAGTTTTTGTGCTTTGTGCAAAAATTGAAGAGGAAATCTCCGATTTGGATGAAGCAGATAAAAAAGAATTTTTAGCTGAATTGGGCGTTGAAAGCAGTGGTCTTGATCGTTTGATTGCAGCAAGCTATAAGCTTCTTGGCTTAATCAGCTACCTTACAGCCGGTCCTCAAGAAACCCGTGCATGGACCATCGTAAAGGGCACTAAGGCTCCCCAAGCAGCCGGTAAAATCCACAGCGACTTTGAACGTGGCTTTATTCGTGCCGAAGTTGTTGCCTATGATGATTTGGTTCGTTCAGGCTCCAATGCGGCTGCAAAAGAGCAGGGCTTGGTTCGCTCTGAAGGCAAAGAGTATGTAGTGAAAGACGGAGATGTTATCTTATTCCGTTTCAACGTATAATTAAATTTTCAAAAGAGGCAGCCACCTAATTATATGGCTGCCTCTTTTTTGTTTATACAGCTTTAGTACTCCTGACCCTAGTTGGTCGGTGCTGATGTTCTTAATCACAGTCAGGTCTCATTGATGGCACTGTCAGGATATGTTATAGTAGGAATACAATTGGTTCTTTCTATTTTGTTTCCCCGTGTTATGGGTAGTTGACAAATTGCCATCAGTGGTTGGTTGTGGGCAAACCCCTATAAATACTACAATTATCTTGCAATTGCAAATACTATTTGAAGATGAGGAGTGTCCAAATGAATTTCAACGAAAAGTTAATAACCCTGAGAAAGACCAAGGGTCTATCACAGGATGAGCTGGGGGCGCAATTACAAGTTTCAAGGCAGACGATATCAAAATGGGAATTGGGACAATCTTACCCGGACTTTCAGCGGCTCGTTGTCCTTAGCGACTATTTTGGTTTAACCTTGGACGCATTAGTAAAAGATGTCGACGTTCAAGATGTACGAGATAAGAATTTGAGCGACAAACAAATATCATCAATCTACGATGACATCAAGAATGCAAAAAACATCCTCCGAATATTTTTGTTTTTAGGTGGCTGCATTCTTATATTTTTCGCTGTCATTTGCATTTTGGGCATAACAGGGGTTCTGCCAGCTTAATAAAAATAATACAAAATTAGGGCACCCTGGGTTCATAGCCCTCGGTGCCCTAATTTATTAATCAAATTAAGAGTCTACCTTGTTTACAAGTAATTCCAACCAATTCCAACTATTCTACCCCTACCTAGGCATCTCTTCTACCCTTGGTTCTCTGCAATACTTTCTCAGCGGAGATAAAACTGCTCCAAACCTTTCAAAGTTCTTTCGTCCCTGTTCTAATGTTAACCCATGATTTTGATCACTGGGTTCCTTATCTGATTTTATGAACAAATCAACCTCCCAAAGGCAAACAGGACAAATATATGCTAATGCATCCCCATGATTGGGTACCGTAATATAACCACAACAAGGACACGGTGCATCAGCAAAAACCTCATTCTCCGCTGTACGATCTTGCCTATCCTCTACGGGGTGATTCATTATTGTGGGTAGGAATTCATATTTTTCCTCTCTCACTCTTCCTTCTCCTATTATACATTCCAATTCATTTATAAAAGATTCGAAATCAAACAGTGGTGATCACACTTGCATTCTTCTCTCAGGTCGATTACCACTATTTAAATGCTCATTTATTTGTAAGATTCTTGATAAATTTTAAAGCAATCCTCAAAAGGCATTGGTGCGGGGTCTACGGTAAACAACCCCCCCATAGTTTCATATGCAGCCTTTGTATACATTTCAAGGTCACCTTCTTGAATTCCGTAATCGGACATTTTTAAATCATCCACGCCACAGGCAACCATCAATTCATGCAATGCTGTTACAAAATCCTCAGGTTTAGTAGCATCCCGTCTTCCCAGGGCTTTTGCCATGTCAATCATTCGTTGATCCACAACGCCCCTATGTGCCCAATATGCATAATATGCCTGACAAATCATAATCAGCCCTGCACCATGCTCAAGCTTAGGGTTATGACCACTCAAAGGATGTTCCATGGCATGCTCAGAAATACATCCCGAAATACTTTCAGACATACCAGAAAGTGTATTTGCCAAAGCGACGTTCTCTCTGGCCTCTAAATTTTGACCATCCTTCACAGCTATGGGTAGATACTTTCCAATCAGCTCTATGGCCTTTAATGTATACATATCATTAATGGGGCTCATGTTTTTATTTAAATATCCCTCTGTGCTATGGAATAACGCATCAAAGCCTTGGTATGCAGTCAGCTTTTCCGGAACGGATAC
The DNA here is from genome assembly GCA_002380805.1 of Clostridiales bacterium UBA4139. Lineage (GTDB taxonomy): Bacteria > Bacillota > Clostridia > Lachnospirales > Anaerotignaceae > Chakrabartyella. Next base: position 46,917 of record DFWH01000009.1, read on the forward strand.
CATCAGTTCAGGGTCTACAATAGAAAGCACAGGGAATGACTTATCATACCCAAATCCAATTTTTTCATTTCTATCTTGGTGTGTAATTACTGCCCAAGGATCAGCCTCGGTTCCCGTACCTGCCGTGGTTGTAATTGCAACAATAGGCAGTGGATCATTCTTTGGCATATTTTTGCCACCTGTACCACCAAAAATATAGTCCCAAAAATCCCCTTCATTGGTTGCCATAACAGCAATTGCCTTGGCTGAATCAATGATGGAGCCACCACCCAAACCAATTACAAAATCACACCCTTCTTGCTTCGCAAAGGCTGCACCCTCCATTACATGAGACTGAATGGGATTGGGAAGTATTTTGTCAAATACAGCATACTCCACACCTGCTTTATCTAACTGCTCTTGCACCTTAGCCAGATAACCAAACTTCTTTACCGATGTGCCGCTAGAAATAACAATAAGAGCCTTTTTTCCTGGTAGTTTCTGTTTGTGAAGTTTACTCAATTGCCCACAACCGAAAAGTACCTTTGTGGGGATGTAATACTGAAATTTCATTTAAAAGCCTCCTCTTTTGATAAATATAAAATAAAATGAAAATTTTGATCTTTTTACGAAATTCTCTTTAAGGCCTGTACATAAATTTCACGCTTCTGCATTACTTGTAATCAAAGAATAAATCAATTAGTTTCCCTACCTAACAACACACATCATCATATAGAAAATTTTCACTTTTTTAGTATATCACAAATATTTTTGTTCTTCTATAAACATTTCCCCTAAACCAAGGCAATAACCACAAAAAAACGCAAAAGATTTTATACAAAATATGACTTTCCACGAGGTTCATTTTTCAATCGTAGTATCTATTGAAATAAACCATTCTGGGTGATATAGTGGGTGGTATCCCATGAAAAAAAGAGGAGCTGAAAAATCCATGAACGATAAAAAGAAAGCCTTTCTTGCCGATTGCGCTTTGGTTTTAGCCGCCATTTGTTGGGGAGGCGGTTTTATTGCTGGTGACATTGCAGTGCAGCATTTTAGCACATTTTACATATTGGCTACTCGATTTTTAGCCGCCGCTATAATTATGTTTATCTTTTTTGGCAGAATCATCCGGCGTTGTGGTAAAGCCGAAATTAAATCAGGGTTAATTTTGGGTACATTATTTTTCTTAGTTATGCCATTGCAGGTCATCGCCCTCAAATATACAACACCATCAAAGCAGGCTTTCCTATTGGCAGGGTATGCAGCAATGGTACCCTTTATCTCTTGGATTGTACTTAAAAACCGCCCCAAAATAAATGCCTTTATAGCGGGTGTCCTCGTGATGATTGGCATCGGGCTTATTTCCTTAAATGGATCTTTGTCCATGGAATTAGGTGATAGCCTTTCTCTGGGTTTCTCCTTTTCCTATGCAGTCTTTGTTGTTTTAACTGGTATTTTTGCAGGAAAGTGTAACCCAATCGGAATGTCCTTTTTCTCTTATTTATCCACAGGGGTATTCTCATTAATCGTTGCTTTGCTTTTTGAGGATGTACCGACGGTATTTCCTCCTGCTGGCGTAATGTCTTTGGCGTATTTAGCAATTATTAATACTGCCGTTGCCTATACATTGCAAAATGTAGCTCAGAAATATACAACCGACACTCACACAGCAATTTTGCTTTCCACCGAAAGCTTATTTGCTTTTATTTTTGGCGTATGCTTTTATGGTGATCCCTTTACCCCCCAAATTCTAATCGGTGGCCTAATCGTATTTTCCGCAGTTATCATTTCGGAAATCAAGTGGAAAAAGCGTCCTAAAGAAACCGCAGAAGTGGAATCCTGTCCTCCACAAACCCAACAAAAAAATTGATAAAAAGAAAACCAAGACAAATTTGTCTTGGTTTTTACATTTAGGCCAATTCTTCAAAATATTGTTTGTGCCATACTAAGAACATATAGATTGTCCAAATCTTACGGCTATTATCTGCCTTTCCTGCACGGTGATCATCCAGATACTTTACGATTTCTTCTGTTTTAAAGAATTCTCGGGCGGCATTAGAAGTAAACGCATCTTTTACCATATTATAATACTTTTCTTCCTTCAGCCAGATACGAATGGGTACTGGGAAGCCTAGCTTTTTCTTTTCAGCTACCATATCCGGCAAATAACGGTGCGCAGCCTGACGCATGGCATACTTCGTGTTCTCTTTATTTACCTTATACTTCGTAGGCACTGTGCGGGCAACATCAAATACCACCCTATCCAAAAATGGTACTCGTACTTCCAGGGAATGAGCCATACTCATCTTATCCGCCTTCAGCAAAATATCTCCAATCAACCAGAAGTGAATGTCAATATACTGCATTTTAGTTACATCGTCCTGATTCTTCACCTTGTCATAAAAAGGCTTTGTCAGTTGGGTGTGATGGTAACGCCCCGACGGATTTTTTAAAATACGTTCTCGCTCCTCTTCGGACAACATAAACGCATTACCGATAAAGCGTTCCTGCAAGTCTTTGCTCCCACGAATGAGGTAATTCTTCCCTTTCATTTTAGGCAAACGCTTTGCCACTGCCCCCAGTCCTCTACGAATGGGTTTGGGCAAACGGGTAATGGGACGTAAATCGTGGGGTTCACGATAAATATTATAACCACCAAAGAATTCATCCGCACCTTCGCCGCTTAATGCTACCTTTACATGCTTTGCCGCAGTTTGGCTTACAAAGTATAACGCGATAGCGGAGGGGTCTGCCAAAGGCTCGTCCATATGATATTGCACTTTTCCTAAGGTATCCCAATACTCTTCCGTTGTAATTAGTTTGCTATGATTTTCTATGCCAACTTTCTCAGATAACGCCTTGGCGTAATCAATCTCATTGTATTTTTCATAATCAAAGCCCACAGTAAAGGTTTTATCCCCATGAAAAGATGCAGCAACATAGGAGCTATCTACACCACTGGATAAGAAAGAGCCTACCTCAACATCGCTAATCTTGTGTTTCTTTACTGAGTCCTGCATTGCAGCATCAATTTCTTCTATAAATTCATCCAGAGATTTAGTTTCATTATTCTGGAATTTAGGCTCCCAATAACGCTTGATATTTAGCTCTCCATTTTTAAAAGTAAAGCAATGGGCCGGCATTAAACGAAAAACACCTTTAAAAAAGGTTTCAGGCAAAACGCTATACTGGAAGGTTAAATAATTTTCCAGAGCATCTTTGTTTACTTCTCTCTTAAAATTAGGATATTCCAAAATACTTTTGATCTCAGAGCCATAAATCATTTGGCCATCTTGCAAAGCATAGTAAAAGGGCTTGATTCCAAAGAAATCTCTCGCTCCAAAAAAAGTTTGATTTTTGGAATCCCAAATGACAAAAGTAAACATCCCACGAAGCTTAGGCAGCAAATCTTCGCCATACTCCTCGTAGCCGTGCAAAAGAACTTCGGTATCTGCATTACTGCCCATTACATGGCCCTTTGCAATCAAATCTTCTCTTAGCTCTTGATAATTATAAATCTCCCCATTAAAGGTAATTACCATATCCCTCGTTTCATTATAGATAGGCTGATGTCCACCCTCTAAATCAATAATACTCAAACGGCGGAAGCCCATGGAAACACCATCATCAATATAAGAGCCACCGCTATCCGGTCCACGATGAATAATCTTATTTTTCATATTCTCCAGAATCTCTTCGGAATTAGCCAGACGGCCTGTAAACCCGCAAATACCGCACATAATTTATTTCCTCCTAAAATAATAGGGTTCTATTTCATTGTTCAGGCTTAACTTTAGCATAAATTTACCAAGAAAGCAATTCTAACCAATGTTTCTGCCAAACAAAAGGGAAAGATAACGAAGGCCTTCCAAACACCCCTCGTTCCACATCTCCCACTGAAAAACAAAAGACCAATTTCCCCGAATCGTCCCCGGCATATTCATACGATATTCCTCGCCCAACCCCAAAACATCCTGCAAAGGGATGATTGCTATTTGGGCAGGTGATGAAAAGGCAAGACGAATGAAATCCCAATTCGGGGACTCACCAGTAGTATTCATATACCGACGAAAATGATCTTTTTCCTTTTCTGTCCCATTTTGATACCAGCCAATGGTTGTATTATTGTCATGAGTTCCTGTGTAAACCACAGTGTTTTTGTCATATGAGTGGGGCAAATATCCATGATTCATATCATTACCAAAAGCAAATTGCAAAATACGCATTCCGGGAAAACCAGTTTTCTCTCGCAAATCCTGCACAGCATCGGTAATAATCCCCAAATCTTCGGCAATTAAAGGTAATGTGCCTAAGACTTTTTCCATTTTACGAAACAACTTTACACCCGGGCCTTTTACCCACTTACCACTACGAGCATCCTCCGCACCAAAGGGAATCTCCCAATAAGACTCAAACCCACGAAAATGGTCAATACGTAAAATATCTACATCCTCAAGTGCCTTACGAATACGAGAAATCCACCACTGATATGATGTTTTTTCATGATATTTCCATTGATACAGTGGGTTGCCCCATAGTTGCCCTGTTTCGCTAAAATAATCTGGAGGCACACCTGCAACCACAGTTGGAAATCCAAAGCTATTTAGCTGAAATGCTTTTTGATTTGCCCAAACATCAGCACTGTCATAAGACACAAAAATTGGTGTATCCCCAATAATCTGTATACCACATTCATTAGTATATTGTTTGAGCTGGCGCCATTGCTTATGGAAAACATATTGCAAAAAAAACTCCCATTTGATTTCCTCATTCAAAACAGACGTCCACTCCTGTATGGCTTGAGGCTTTCTTTGCCTTAACTCCTGGGGAAAGCTGCACCAGCAGGCAGAGTCATAGTATACTCGCGCAACCTGTGCCGATAAAAGCTCTTTCGTCTCTTCCAAAAATTCATTCTGTCCCTCTTCATCATCTTTTCTTTGTGTAATCAGATAAGTTTTTACCGCCATAAAAAGGGCATAATCGTCTAACCAAAACTTGTTTTTTTCTAAAAAATCATTGTAATCCTCTGGTGAGGGCTGATTTTGAAAATTTTGAAATGCTTTATTCAATAATGGGATTTTCAGTTCCCTTGCCATTTTATAATCAGTATGTGAAAATACAGACTGCTTCGCTGCCTCCACCTCATCTAACGTAAGCAGGTTATCTTGGACCAATAAATCCAGACTAATATAAAGAGGTTCACCTGCAAAAGCAGATGTACTTTGATATGGAGACCCACTGTAATCCACAGGACAAAGAGGCAATATTTGCCACAAAGTCTGCTTTGCTTCCACCAATGTCTCAACAAAACGATAGGCACCCTTGCCAAAGTCGCCAATACCAAAGGGAGAAGGAATAGACGATAAATGTAGTAAAATCCCGCTTTTCCGGTTGCTAAACATGACACCATCTCCTTTTTTGTTTCTGATTAAAAAAAATAATTACTTAATATATATAAACAAAAATAAATAATTACCCTGGAATGAAAATACCTATGGTGATTGATTTACTTTATAACAATTCTTAAAAATAAGGAAGATAAATAATGTTTGTTAAGTATCTCAGCTCCTTTTCCTTTCCCTTTATCTTCGTACAAACAATTTAAAAATATTAGCCCTATATTATTAATTGATCATTTTTTTCCTTATATTACGTTTTTTTCAAATTTACATACCATTTGATAAATTCAATGCAAGAAGGAAAACTTAATCAAAGCCTATACATTCAACATTCCATCTTTCATTTTAAAATAATAACGTTCATTTTAACAGTTTTTTCTTTACGCTTCTATCCGCATTTATGCCAAAAAATACCCATAATACCAACTAAAATGAAGGATTTTTTTTGGTTTCCGTCAGACAATATTAGAGCAAAGAATTATTTTTGCTTAAGGAGGGTATTTATTATGAAAAAAAGTGGATTCATTGCAATGGTGGCAACTATGATGCTTGCCCTTGGTGGTTGTGGTACTTCTGCCAACAACTTAGGTGGCGCAACTGACGGCTATGGCTACGACAACAACAGCTATGGTTATAACGGCTACGATGGCACTGGCACCGGTTACTATGATAGTAAAACCGGATATAATGCTGGAACATATACCAGCAGCGGTGGTGCAGCATATTGGGATGGCTACGGCATCAATAGCGGTAGACCCATGACAGACAATAATACCGTCGGCAACACTTTAGGCAATGACGTAAGAGATGTGGGCAGAGGCGTTGCTGATGCTGGCAGAGATGTAGTTAACGGCGTTGAGAACGTTTTTGATGGCAACACTGCAAAAGTAGCAGGCTAATGTAAACGGCATCGAAAGGTTTCTTTCGATGCCATACATATTTTAGGTATTTTTCGCCATACTAGGAAAAGAAAGGTGGTGACACTCCGATGCTAAAACACGGAAAACAATTGGCTATTGGCCTTATAACTGGGTTTGCAAATGGCCTCTTTGGTTCAGGTGGAGGAACTATTGTCGTGCCCGCTATGGAACGCTTTTTGGGCGTAGAAGAGCATAAAGCTCATGCCACCGCCATTAGCATCATTCTACCCTTATCCTTGCTATCTTTAGTTATTTATTGCTGGAAAACCGACAATAAATAACTAAAGATAGCA
>DFWH01000014.1 GCA_002380805.1 Clostridiales bacterium UBA4139
GTGTTCAGTTTTGAAGGTGTATCTTCGCTTTGCGAAATACCTTATAAAGGGGTATAGTTCAGTCGGTAGAACGTTGGTCTCCAAAACCAAATGTCGAGGGTTCGAGTCCTTCTGCCCCTGCCATTTAAATTTAAAATATCCAGCGCCATATTCTAATGTGGCTCAGTAGCTCAGTTGGTTAGAGCGCCGGCCTGTCACGCCGGAGGTCGTGGGTTCGAGTCCCATCTGAGTCGTTTATGGGAGTTTAGCTCAGCTGGGAGAGCATCTGCCTTACAAGCAGAGGGTCACAGGTTCGAGCCCTGTAACTCCCATTTTAAACCACTTCTTAATATTAAGAAGTGGTTTTTACGTTATACAAAAAATTCGTTTTAGAATATGATGCAAAATAGGGAGGTAAAAAAATGCAGTCAAACTGTGACACCTGTATGTATTTTTGCTATGATGATGTGTACGATGAATATTATTGCCAAGTGAATTTGGATGAAGATGAAATGGAAAGATTTTTAAGGGATGAAAATAGAGGGTGCCCTTATTATCGCTTAGAAGATGAGTATAAGACTGTACGAAAACAGATGTGAGGTGATTACAAATGATGTTAGAATGGTTAAACGGAGAGTTTTCGGTAGTAAAATGGACAAGGGAAAGAAAGATAGAAGATTTAGGTCAGTATAGCTTTTGGGCAAAGACGGATAAGGAGATTTCATTGGTCTGTCCCACGCAACAGGTGCCTAAAGATGCAGAGGTATGTGAAAATGGTTGGAATGCTTTTCGTGTGTCAGGGGAAATGGAATTTTCATTGGTGGGTATCCTAGCAGAAATATCTAGTTGCCTAGCACAACAAAAAATAAGTATTTTTGCAATATCTACATATGACACGGATTATATATTAATTAAGAAAAAAAATGCAAGACTTGGGCAAGAGGCACTAGAGTCTGTAGGTTGGAAATTTGTAGAATAAATAAGGTGATAGCTTTGGCTATCGCCTTTTTCATTTGTGACATCAATTTCATACTATAATCAATTTATTTGAAAATAATATACTTTATACACTTTTATGAAGTATGCAAACAATTTAGTTGTCATTACGAAAGACCTTTTCTTTCAAAGTAAACTGTTATAAGTGACATAGTAATGGCAAATAAAAGAATAGATAACTTTGTAGAAACTATGCTAAGCATAAAGTAATCAACGATGCTCATTGCAATGAAACAAGTGGTGACATCAAAAAATATATAAAATAGGCCATATGCCTCTTTTGCAATTCCTGCTCGAATTAAAATATCTGTTAAAAAGTTCGAAAAGGATTCCAAAGGAAGGCTAATAATACTTACTAAAATAAAATAGAGTACCAGTGATGCCACGGTTTCATATTGAAAGCCAAATAAATGCATATAGACACCACCAAACAAGGCAAGCACGGTGATGACTGCAAGGACAGCAATAATAATAACTAAATATCCGAAAATGGGTGTTATCCATTGTTTTATTTTATTCCACATAAGTCAACCTCCTGTAAAAAATAGTGTAACTGAATTATTAAGTTTTATCAATATTAATTTAAATGAGGCTGGGAATAAATTACCAGTGTATTTTTCTTGCTATTTTTGGAGAAACTTGTATACTTTTATATATAGAGGTTAAATTTTGGATTTTTGGGTAAATATTTGCATTGTGAGGTAAATCGTTTTGTATGAAGCACTAAAAGACTGGGGAAACGTAATTCTGCGAGCAGCAGTAATTTTAATTATATTATTTTTCTTTTTTTGGCCTGTTAAGTTGGAAGGAAGTTCTATGGATCCAACTTTAAATGATGGGGATATCGTTTGTATGAGCCGCTTTTCTGCAAAGATGGGTATGTATGAAAAAGGAGATATTGTTGTTTTTCGATATAATGATAAAGGTAGTGAGAAAACAGTATTAAAACGAGTGATAGCTACGGAGGGAGATCATATTCGTTTGCTTGAGGATGGTTCTGTTGAAGTAAATGGCAAGGTATTACAAGAAGATTATATTGATAGTTTAACCAATGGTATTGTTGATATGACTATCCCACCAGGAACGGTTTTTGTTTTAGGAGATAATAGGGATTTGAGTTTTGACAGCCGTCATATGGGAGTAATTTCTTGTGATGACTTGCAAGGTAAAGTGATTTTTCGCTGGTTTCCATTAAAGGAAATGGGAATTTTTTGATATAATTTTGTTATAAACCACTGTGATAATTGAAAATATTTGGATCTTTTAGAATATTTTTTACTTGAAGTGAATTAAGTGCTCATTGCATTTTGCGAATGAGCTTTTGGAATAAATTGAAAAAAATGGGCATCTAAATCATTAGATTTTGCAATTTAAAAGAAAAAGAGAAATAAGCTACCCCTTTGTGCATACCTTTTAAAGAAAGGTTTTGTACCGGGGTTTTTTTGTGCGGACAATTATATCGGTGTGAAAGAAATAGTTTTTTCTTAGAAACCCTTAGTTTTTAGGAATACAATGGAAGGAATCCAATATATTTATATATAGACAAAGGGTGGATGGTGACCGAGAAAAGGGAAAAGCCCGAAATCAGTGTCTGAAAACTGCCGCAAGAATAGCGAAGGAGGTTTTTTATGCCGATGGAATGGGAAAGAGAAGAAATCGTATTGAAACAGCAGGGTGGGAAGCAATCTTCTCAAATCTTGCTGGAAGGGGATATCATCGCGCCTGACAGCAAGCCTGACGTAAATGAAGTTTTAAGTTGCCATGGAAAAATTAGAATGAAAGATGTAAGGGCTGGAGATGATCGAATTAACCTCTCTGGTGATTTGGAACTTAACATTCTATATTCCTCTGACAAGGGGGAAGATGCTGTATATGCAATGACTGCCAGCTTACCAATTGAAGATGTAATCAATATGGATGGCCTGGATAAGGATATGCAGGTAAAACTGAAAACAGTTTTGGAACATTTAGATTGTCAAGTGATCAATGATCGTAAGTTAGGCGTTAAAGCAGTAATTGGGTTAACTGCAGCTGCGGACCGCATACATAAAGTAGATGTAGTTGTACCAAGTGAGGGCAATGGCATGGCCTTTTTGGATGGGAAACTTCGAATGGAAGAAGTAGTAGCTGAGAAGAAGGACAGGTTTACAATAAAAGAAGAGGTTACTTTGCCACAAACGGCTGCAGCTGTTGGGGAAATTTTAAGTAGTGAATTTTATTTAACTGACCAAGAAATCCGTCCCATGGATGGTAAAGTAATGGTTCGTAGCAATTTGATCATGGATATTTTATATACGGATGATCAAGGTAGTGGAACAGTTCATGTATGGAGCGAAAAGATTCCATTTAGTGGGTATTTGGAAGCAGAAGGCATTACACCTAAAAGTATGGTTGACATGGATTTGACCATTTCTGATGCAACAATTAAAACGGCCCTTGATGACGATGGTGAACCTAGGGTTTTGGATGTTGATGTGACAGTTTTAGGGGAATTATCTGCCTGGGATGTTTCTGAGAAGGATGTTGTTACAGATGCTTATGCACCTGGCATGGAAACAGAAGTCATGCGGGAAACTGTAACGTACCCAATTTCAATTGGACGTACCAAAAATCAATTTTCTTTGAAAGAGAAAGTCACCTTGGATAAAAATGAACGCCCTATGTTGCAGGCTGGAAAAGCTTGGGGAAGCCTTCTGATTCAGGATGTAACTGCTGAGGACGATATGATTGAAGTTGAAGGTGTTTTGACTGTTGAAATTCTGTATTTCTGTCAGGAGGACGATCATGCAGTGTGTATGGTGAAGAAGGGTATTCCTTTTAGCCAGAAAATTGAAATGAAGGGTGTTGCCCCAGATGATGAAATCAATGTTAGAGGAAATTTGGAAGAAATGGATTTCCAAATTCTATCTGACAAAGAGGGAGAGCTGTTTGCTTCCATTGTACTTGAGGCTGACGCAAAGCGACAGGAAACATCACAACTGGTAACAGATATCCGTTTAAAGGATTCTGAGAAGCCACAAAGGCATTTGGCAGGGGCAGTCATCTATAAAGTTCAGCCTGGGGATAGCCTTTGGACAATTGCAAAGAGATTTGATACGACCATTGAACGCATTTTAATGGTTAATGATATTGAGGATCCAAATAAAATTTATCCTGGCCAGAAGATTTTAATTATTAAGATGATTCACTAACGGGTAGGCGAAACGTTATGTGGGGCATTGTTCAGGCAGTTTCAAAGGCGCTGGAGGTAATTATAAAACATGGTAGAAACTAGCTTGTTCAGGAGCAAAGGGTTAGAAATATTTGGATTTAGATAAAAAGCGGGCGGCAATTGCTGTCCGCTTTTTTTGTGAGGAAAAATAAAAAATTAAAAATGGCAAAATTAAAAAAACACTTTACTTTAGCGTGGTAATGTGATAATATAATAAAGAATTCGGCGACACAGTGGTCGTTATCGTAGAAAAATGAAAAGGGGAAATGAAGTATGAAAAAATATTTAGCACTGCTTTTAACAATGGTAATGAGTATTTCTGTATTGGCTGGTTGCGGTGGCAGCGATTCTGCAAGCAACGAAGCTCCTGCAGCAGATAATGCGGCAGCACAAGAACGCACAAAGTTAATTGTTGGCTTTGATGCAGAATATCCTCCTTATGGATATCGTAACGAAGCTGGCGACTATGTTGGCTTTGACTTAGACTTGGCAGCAGAGGTTTGCCAACGTCGTGGTTGGGAGTTAGTAAAACAGCCTATCGATTGGGATGCAAAGGATATGGAATTGAACAGTGGATCAATTGATTGTATCTGGAATGGTTTTACAATGACAGGTAGAGAGGCTAATTATACTTTCTCTGAACCTTATGTTGATAATAGTATCGTGTTTGTGGTAAAATCAGATTCAGGTATCAAAACAAAAGCAGATTTGGCAGGTAAGGTTGTTATGACTCAAGCTGATTCTTCTGCATTGGCTGCTTTGACTAATGAAGAGGATAATGAAGAAAATCTGGCTCTTGCTGCAAGCTTTGCTGCATTGGAGCAAACAGCTGATTACAATACATCCTTTATGAATTTAGAAGCAGGCTCTATTGACGCTATCGCTGTTGACATCGGTGTTGCACAGTTCCAGTTGGCTTCTCGCGGAGATGCTTTTGAAATGATGGAAGAACCTCTTTCTAAAGAACAATATGCAATTGGATTTAGATTGGGCGATACAGAACTTCGTGACCAGGTTCAGGGAACATTAGATGAAATGTTGGAAGATGGCACATTTGATTCTATCGTAGCAAATTACAAAGATTACAATCTTGATCAGATGGTTTGCCTTGGCAAATAACTTGAAAAAGAAATAAATTGGATACTAAAAGCGTGCTGGAAATCCGGCACGCTTGTCCTCGCTTTAAAAGAATGTATTGGTAATAATTAGAAAGGATGGGGCGTTTTTATATGGATATAGCCGAATATCTGAATATTATTCAGCAACTTGCAGGAGGAATGCTAGCAACGTTAGTCATTTTCGTTTTGACATTGATATTTTCTATGCCACTGGGCCTTTTGGTTTCCTTTGCGCGTATGTCAAAATGGGCGCCATTTGCTTTTTTGCTTCCTGAAAATAAATTTGGGGGGAAGGATGTACAAGCAACGAGGGGGAAAGTTAATCTACTTCAATTTCTGGCTAAAGCTTATGCTTCCGCTTTAGGTAGCACTCGTAAATGGGTTGGAAATTTTAAGCCTTTGCAATTTTTGGCGAAAATTTACATATCAGTTTTAAGGGGTACCCCCTTAATGCTACAGCTTTTGGTTGTATATTTTGCACCATATTATATTTTTGGTATTACATTAAATAAAAGCTACCGTTTTATGGCAGTATTGATTGGCTTTTCAGTTAACTATGCAGCTTATTTTGCGGAAATTTATCGCTCTGGCATCGAATCTATCCCCGTTGGACAGTATGAAGCAGCTTCTGTTTTGGGTTATAATAAACAGCAAACGTTTTTCAAGATTGTTTTCCCTCAGATGGTAAAACGCATCTTACCGCCTGTTACCAATGAAATTATTACATTGGTAAAGGATACGGCTATGGCCTTTGTATTAAATTACACAGAAATGTTTACATTGGCAAAACAGATTGCAGCGGCAAAAACAACGATTATGCCCCTGTTTATTGCAGGTGTGTTCTATTTCGTTTTCAATGGACTTGTGGCGTATGTAATGGAACGGGTGGAACGATCCTTGAGCTATTACCGGTAAGGAGGGTATCAGAATGAAGGTATTGAAAATTAACCATTGTAATAAAAAGTTTGGCGATAACGAAGTGTTAAAAGATATTTCTCTTTCGGTGTCCGAAGGACAAGTTGTATCTATCATTGGGCCATCGGGTTCAGGAAAATCCACTTTATTGCGTTGTGCCACCTTACTAGAAACTATGGATGGTGGAGATTTGATTTATTTGGGGGACTACGCTGCAAAAGCGGATGAAGGTGGTAAATCGGTTTATAGCGATGCAAATAAGCTGAGAGAGGTCAAAAAGCACTTTGGATTAGTGTTTCAGAATTTCAATCTTTTTCCCCATTATTCTGTAATGAGAAATATAACGGAGCCACCAATTTTAATTGGCAAGCGACCAAAAAAAGAAGTATATGAAGAGGCAAGGGAGCTTCTGGAAAAAATGGGGCTGTCTGATAAAGAGGATGCCTATCCATTTCAGCTTTCAGGAGGACAGCAGCAGCGTGTTTCCATTGCCCGTGCTTTGGCAATGAAGCCCAAAATTTTGTTTTTTGATGAGCCAACTTCTGCCTTAGACCCTGAGTTGACGGGAGAAATCCTTAAGGTAATAAAGGACTTGGCAGCAGAGCATATGACAATGGTTATTGTTACGCACGAGATGTCTTTTGCAAGGGATGTATCAAACCATATCATTTTTATGGATGGCGGTGTGATTGTAGAAGAGGGTGCCCCTGAAGAGGTAATTAACAACCCAAAGCAAGAAAGAACAAAAGCCTTTTTGGGACGCTTTCAACAGTAAAGGCGGGGTGCTTATGGAAATTGAATTTATCAAAACTAGCCCAACTCAGAACATGACAATTTTAGTTGAAACACAAATTCCAGAGGATATGCATTTGAGTGTCGCACAAAAGCTGATTGCGTATAATAGTGTTTACGCAGAGCAAGCAGGGTTTATTCAAGAGCCTAGGGATAATCGTGCGGCAAAGGCTTTGCGTATGATGGCAGGGGAATTTTGTGGCAATGCCACCCTTTCTTTAGCAGCCTGGATTATGGAGCAAAAAGGAATGACATTAGGCCAGAGAGATTCTGTTTTATTAGAAGTTTCAGGTGCCAAAAGCTTGGTTTGTTGTGAAATCCAGAAGCAGGAAGATAGTTATTATGGCAAGGTTGATATGCCATTACCACTATCAGTAGAATGGGAGGAGTTTCAACTGGGCAGAGAGGCCTTTAAATTGCCGGTAGTACGTTTTGATGGTATTGCCCATATTATCGTAGATAGAGAGCTATGGGGAGAGGATGCCAAGAATAAGGCGGAGCAGGCCGCCTTTATTTGGGAAGAAACAATGCCGGATGCATATGGTATTCTTCTTTGGGATGCAAAAACAGAGCAATTAGAGCCCTTGGTTTGCCTGAAGGATACAAGTCTGATCTGGGAGAAGGGCTGTGGAAGTGGTACCTCCGCTATTGGAGCATTTTTGGCCGTGCAGGCTAGGAAGGGTGTATCCCTGACCTGTAAACAGCCTGGTGGTATAATGGGTGTGCAAGCCTCTGTGGAGGATGGTAGAATAACAGCTTTGCAAATATCGGGTAGTGTTTCTATTGTAGCCATTGGGAAGGCATACATTTAATTAGATAAATAATATTTCTAAAGGATAAGGGGTAATGGCTTAATAGCTATTACCCCTTTTTTTGATTCTTATATTTATAGAATGCCTTGGTTTAAAAAAAGAAGTGTCAATCAAATAGATTAACACTTCAACCAAAGTCTTATTTTTCAAAAATCTTTTTCAATAATGCAACGGAGTCGCTAGAGGATGATAATGCCTCCATGTTGCTCATTGTTGCAAGCTTTAACTCCTCACGGATAATGGTAATATCTTTTGGAGCCTCTACGGAGATTTTTACCTTATCAGAGCTGATGTCCTGTATTGTAACTTTTATATCATCGCCTATATATATGGATTGACCAATTTTTCTCTGTAATACCAGCATATTAGCCCTCCTTATTTATAAGCTTTTGAAAGGGATATTTAAAAGGATAATCAGAATTTTCTAAAATAATTTGTTTTGCCAAGCAGGTGTCTGTGTTTACAATGATGGGGCATCTTAAATTTGCGGTGCTTTTTGGTACATCATCATGCAACACACAAATGTTGTACACAGCTAGCTTTTGCATGTCCTGTAATTCTAAATCCTTCATGTCTGAATCTGCCAAGGCGAGTTCATAATCAGGGATAAAGTGAAAGGGGTTAATCATTACAAAAGCAATGTCTGGGTCATCAATACTTTGAAGGCAAATCAAAGAGTTGTTGCTGTTATCAAATCTGATAAGGATGAATTTCTGATATTTTTCAAAGCCAAAAATTCCTGCTTTGAATAAGAGTACATCAGTTTCATCATATTCCATATTTGAAAAATATTTTGTTACAAGTTCCATATTGGCACCTCATTTTTATGCTCTTAAATCTGTTATTGGCACGTATTCTGGATCTGCACTTGGGGGTACATAAATAGGGCTACCCACATATTCGATAACAACATCAGGCTGTTGGGTAATGGCAATTTCAATATTTCCAGGAATAAATTCAAAGTTGCCATTCATTACTTTCCAGTCAAAATTAAGTTTATCTATTTGATATTCAATAGTTATTTCTGGGTCAGACCAATTTAATTCAGGTCTTGCAGTTGGAGTAAAGGCCAATCCGACGTTGGTGTTTACCTCCATTTTTGACGCAGCAATTTTTCCAATCACATCTTCACCTATTTTTGCACTTAGAAATAGTTTGCCCTCACGTGCATATGCAGCAGTTGCTTCATATGCAGCCATTTTCCCTTTATCAGCAGCATCCTTTATGCTTGTTCTAACTGTTGGATTCACACAATTATAACACTCGAAGGAATCAATGTCTAATTTAATAGGATTACTTTTTATTCTAAGTCCACCTGAATCTTTTGTAATCTCTAATTCAGCATTAGAGTTTTTGTATTCTAGACGTGCATTATTTACCGTCATTTCAAAGGTTAACGGTATTGTCGTGATTTTTAATAAAGGATCCACCTTATTACGCCCCTTCCGCAATATTTTTACCGCATAAAATCAATAAAAGATTGACTCAAGATACTATTACCAACCTTCAGTGCTGCATTGTATGCAAACTGTGCCCAAGAATATTCTGTAATAGCTTCTGAAAGATCAACATTTTCTAATGAAACGATTTTTTCGTTCAGAGTAATTCTGTTATCATCCAAACGATCTTTTGTTGCTTCTAAAAAATTACTTTTAGTCCCCAAGACTGTAACGAAGTCAGTAAGGCTATTTTTACAATCGTCAAAATTCTTCGACATAGCATTCAATTTTTCACTATCAATAGGGTCTTTTTCAAGCTCATTTGCAATATCTCCCAGAAGATTTACAATGTTTTGCTCCTTCCCATCTTTTTGACCAAAGCCAAGGGGGGTTAGCCCAGAAAAAGCAGTGTTAAATGCACTATTTGCAGTCACGCTTCCACCACTAAAGGACATACCAAATCCCAAATCAACCAGGATTTCCTCGCCTGCCATTTCTTTTAGCTTTGCTTGGACATCTGGATCGGTGCTGGAGACATCCAAACCAAAGTACTGGAGTTTTCCATCAACAAGCTCAAACGGAACGGCATCTGTTGTTTGTCCCCCGAAAAGAAAGGTTTCCCCAAGTTTTGAATTGGCAGATAGCACAATGGATTCTTGCATATTTCTAAGACTGGTTGCAAGGGTTTTACGTTGCTCTAAGCTTGCCGTACCATTAATACCCTCAAGGATAAGGGCGTTGGCTTCCTTGGCAATTTCACTCATTTGTAGAGCGCTACTTTCCACTGCATCAAAATGGGAAAGAACGTTTTTTACATTTTCTAGATAGTTTTCGTTATCTGTATATTCTTTTCTTAGCTTATAAGCCTTTGCAGCGCCTGCTGGATCTTCAGAGGCCTTATTAAAGTTTCTTTTTGTCAACACACGGTTTCGTGCATTATCTAATTCAACAGATGACTTTGAAAGATTTGATTGATAATTTCGTAAAACCTGATTGGTTGTAATACGCATTTATAGCAACTCCTTTTCATTACCTACCCACAACACCCATTTTGTTGATTACGGTGTCTAATGCTTCGTCTAAGGTTGTCATTAATCTTGCTGCAGCAGCGTAAGATTTTTGATATCTTAGTAAGTTCATACCCTCATCGTCTAAGCTAACCCCTGATATGGAGTCCTTTGCATTTGCAATTTCTTTGGCAACAGATACGTAGTTATCCAAAAGTGTTGATGTCGATTTAATATCAATACCCAAGGTTGAGTTCATATTTGAGATGAATTCATTAAAAGAACCTGTGAATAATGTTAAGTCATCGGAGGCATCGGGAAGGGTGCCTTCAAAGACAAAGGATTGTTTTCCCTGCAATGCTTCAATCATTCTAAGGATATTATCATTTGCACCAGAAGAGGGGGTGCTACCATCCGTAGTTACAGAAGCTGTAAGCCCGTATTCAGAATTTGCCCATCCAGAGGCAATACAGATGTTTTTGGCAGAAATCGGTTCTCCGTCGGATGAGCCGAACATATCGTGTAGATCCTCTGGTGGTGTACCAGCAGGCAAGCCAGCGTTGTTAATGCCGTTAAAAACGCTGGCGATTTTGTTTGCAAAAACATCTAACATATTTTGGTAATAACCAATACCTTTAAAGGAGTTGGTCTTTCCATCAAACGCACCAGATGAGTTTAAAAGTTCTAAAGAGCCTTTTAGGGAACCGCTTGTAAGCTCGCTGAAAATATCTTCGCCAATTACATTTCCGTCGGCATCTTTGATAGGGTTGCCATCTTTGTCTAGGATGTTTAGCTTTGTTGTTCCATCAGTCACGTCAAATTTCACATGGTTTGTGTGGTCTAAAAGGTTTATGGTGTTATTTGCACCGATGAAGTCAATTCTTAGTTCATCAATGGTTAAGTTGTCAGATATTTTAGTGGGAACATACTTTACATCAATCTTCATGTAACTTGCCAATTTATCGATAAGAACATTTCGCTGATCAATTAGTTCTAGCCCAGGGTTTCCGTTAATTTGGCCATTTTTGATAGACTTATTTAATTCTGTAATGCTGGAAAGTATGTTATTCACCTCGGGTATATCAACTTGGGTTAAGTTGTACTCCTGGTTTTCGCGAATGGTTTCTAACTGTTTGGCACATTGGTTCAAGTATTTGGTTAAAGAGTCTGCGGAAGACTTAACCATGTTTTCAAATTCTTTGCTGCTTACATTAGTGGAAAGCTTTTGCAGCATACTTACCAAATCATTAAGCTGTGTTTGAACACCATCTTTTGCAATTTCGTCCAAAATAGATTCGATTTCTTCCAGGCCTGCTAATTTTACGTCGGCTTCACCAACTTTAGAAATTTCATTTCGAAATCGGATATCCAGATATGGATCTCTGACCTGAGAAATACCTGTAACTAAAACGCCGTGACCCACAGTGGTGCCATTGGCATATCTTCCGGAATTTTTTAGGTTTAAGCTGACCTGGTCAACCACCTGTCTTGTATAACCAGATGTATTGATATTGGAGATGTTTTGACCCGTTACGTTTAAGCCGTATTGGCTTGAACGAAGGGCTAATTGGGCAGACGTAAAGCCTGCAAATGTTGAACGCATTCAGGTTCCCCCCTTGGTAATCATTAGTGTTGTTAAGCAAATCTATTTTTCAAATTACTCCCAGTGGGAATTTGGTTTTGTGCATTGTCAAGGTTAATGTTTAACTTGCTAAGTGTGGTGTTAATGGAATGTAAATTTACATCAAGAGCTGTTTTTATGCTGCTGTTAATTTCATTAAACTGATCTGTTGTTTGCTGAAGGGTTATAAAAAGCTTTTTGCTCTCGGCTTGTTGATCCTCGGGAAGTAGTTTAATAATTTCCCGGAATGTAAGGTTTTCGTAACCCAGCTCAGCCTGGATTTGCTCTCTTTTTTTATCCAACCCTCTTAACTTTAGTACTTCAACTTGCTCATTTTTGATACAAGAGTTAAGTGCATCAAGATCATTAGTGCTAATAGCCTTTAGCTTGTCTTGTTCGATGGTAATCAGGGTTTCAAGTAGCTCTATTAAACTTAAAACAATATTATTGAAATTTGAAATTGTAGGCATTTACTTCATTCCTTTTCTTATTTTTTTAATGGAGCAACATTTTTTTTGCAATTTGATCGATATCAATTTGGTAGTTGCCTTCCTCAATTTGCTGTTTCAGGCTAGCAATTTTCTGCTCAGAACTAGGAGTATTTACTTCTTTTGATATCTGATTTTTGAGCTCATCAATAAAGCGGTTCTGATCCGCTTTTTGAACTCTCCCGCTGATGATGATTTCATCACAGTTTCTGCTCCTACCAGTAGAAACATTTTGTGGGAGGGGCTGTGTAGTTTTTTCTTTACTTTTGCTGCTAGTTTGCATATTAAAAAAGTTATTTATATTGACTTTCATATAATTCTCCTTAATATTAATCAGATAATTATGCTCATATATATATATCGGCAATGAGCCTACAATAATAATGTTTGAAAGATTAAAAAATAAAAAAAGCACACCTCTTTGGAGGTGTGCAAAAATTTAGTGTTGATTTGTAATTAAAGGCTGGATAGGTGTTTACGCAGAACATGGGGGATATTTTCGCAAGAAGCTTCAATACACACTGCCCCGATGTTTTTTGCCACCATAGGCATGCCATATACCACGCAGGATTCCTTATTTTGTCCTATGGTATAAGCACCTTGTTTGCGCATATTTAGGAGACCCTGGGCGCCATCACGACCCATTCCAGTCATGATAATACCAACGGCATTTTTCTTTGCAACCTCAGCGACAGAGTTAAATAAAACGTCAACTGAAGGACGGTGTCCGCTAACTTTTTCTGCTTGATAGCATTTAACAACAAAGTTTGGGCCAATTTTTACTAGCTTCATATGGTAGTCTCCGGGTGCGATCAAAACAAGCCCATTTTTGACAATGTCACCATCAACGGCCTCCCTGACTTCCATCTTACAAAGTCGATTCAGCCTTTCAGCATACATTTTTGTAAAGCCAGATGGCATGTGCTGAACCACCAAAATACCAGGGGTATCTGGGGGGAGGTCTTTGATCACGGAGATAGTTGCCTCTGTTCCCCCAGTGGAGGCACCAAGGGCAATAATTGTCCCATTTGCCAATGAAGAAGGCTTCATTGGTGAAAAGTTTGTTTTAGACAGTGTTGAAATTACACTTTTGTGTGCATTTGGGGTCACCTTTGCACGGCTTGCAATTGTAATCTTTGATGCAAGCTCATTCATAAAAGAGGAAATACTATCTGTCTTAGAAAGGTCAGGCTTTCTAACAAAATCCACTGCCCCTGCTGCCAATGCATCAAATACATTCATATTGACAGAAGAAACCAAAACAACTGGAATTGGGTATTCAGGAAGAAGTTGTTTTAAGAATTCAATTCCGTTTACTTTTGGCATTTCGACATCAAGGGTAACAACATCAGGATTTAGTTGCGGTATTTTTTCTTTTGCTTCAAAGGCATCTCTGGCATACCCCAAAACTTCGATGTTACTAAATTCTGCAAGTTTTTTGGTTAGTACTCCTCGGAAGAATAGTGAGTCATCTACGACTAATACCTTAATTTTTTTGTTCATGTAAAGCTACCTTTCTTTTATTATCATGTTTAGTTAGATTTTCCTATACACGGCGGGCATAACATATTTATACTTTGAGCCGCTTTTATTGATAGTTTCAGAAAGCCCAATGATGAGATACCCCCCTCGATTTGTTGAGTCATAAAACCGATCGACCAAATCGTCCTTTGTTGGTTGATTAAAGTAAATCATCACATTTCGACAAAAAATCACATCAAAGGGTATCTTGAATTGTATGGGATCCATTAAATTAAAGGTTTTGAAAATTACGTTTGAGCGAAGCCCTGGGCTTACTTCATACTGGTCGGTATTCTCAACACGTTTGAAATATTTTCTAACCCATTCGCGTGGCATATCTTTTAATGACTCTTCTGGATAAACACCCTTTTGGGCCTGAAGCAGAACCTTTTGAGAAATATCCGTCGCCAAAACCCGTGTATCCCACAAATGTGCTTCTTTGCCTAAGAACTCTTTGATTAAGATGGAGAGGGTATAGGGTTCTTGCCCTGTTGAGCATCCTGCACTCCAAATGCTTAATACCTTATCTTTTTTATTTTTTACCAAGCCAGGCAGAATATTATTAATGAAGAAGTCGAAGTGAACTTTTTCGCGCATAAAATAAGTATAGTTGGTTGTTAGTTTATTCAGCATAACTTCTATATCTTTTTCTGTGGCCTTAGTTAAGATGAAATCTACATATTTAGAAAAATCATCGTATCCCATGGAAAGTAGTGTAGAATTTAGCCTTCCCTCAATTAGCTGTTTTTTCTTAGATAAATTGATTCCGTATTTTTTTTGGATGAAGGTATATAAACGGATAAAATCGTCTTCCTTTAATGTATTCATTCATGAACCACCTTATTTTATTTATTGCTGACTAATGAATCACAATCTAAACAGAACATAACACTGCCATCACTAAGATTTGTCATTCCACTAATGAAGGCAAGATTTTTTGAAGGCGGCTCAGAAATTTTGTTAGTGGCATTAATTACTTGTAAAACCGTATCTACCAAAATACCAATGGAAATTGAGCCGATTTCTAAAATAATTACGCACGAAATTGAGGTATCTTCGTTTTCGGGTTTGTTCATGATTTGGCGTATATCAATAATTGGAACAATTTGACCTCTTAAGTTAATGATGCCCTCTACAAAAGGGGGAACCATGGGTAGAGAGGTAATGCTTGGATTCGTAATGATTTCTACAACGTTTTCAATGGGTATTCCGTAGATTAAATCGGCAGAAACAAAGGTGAGGTATTTGTTGGTATTTTCATTTACTTCTGTTATGCCGTACTCCTCATCCATTATTTCGTCGGATCTATTATTTTCCATATTCATTTTAACATTCCCCCTTATAACGAATTCATGAATGCTGTATGAAGATTAAGTGCATCGAGGATGATGCTGATGTTGCCATCGCCTAAAATGGTGCAACCAGCAACCCCTGAGTTCTTAATATTAAAGCTATTTAGGTAGGTAGGTAAAGGTTTTACGACTACCTGTTGCTCGCCTATAAAGCTATCAACAAATAAGCAGTAGGATTTATCACTCGCTTCTATCCAAACCAAAATACCTTCTTCAATGTCAGTGACTTCGGTTTCGATATGGTAAAGGTCATGTAATCTAACCACAGAGTAATAGTTTCCCATACGCTCGATTAGCTCGTTGCCCAAAGAATCCAATATAATTTCTTCGCGGCTACACTTGAAGGATTGTCGAATGTTTGTAATTGGCATAGTAAATGTGGACTTACCAACGGCAATTTCCATACCATCTACAATTGCTAAGGTTAGAGGTATTTTAAGGGTAATGCAAGTTCCTTCTCCCAGCTCGCTTTCGATCGAAACAATGCCACCAACTTTTTCAATGTTCTGCTTTACAACATCCATACCTACACCACGGCCAGAATATTCAGTAACGGTTTCGTTGGTGGAGAAACCAGGGGCAAGAAGTAGAGCTAGAGTTTCTCGCTTTGTATATTCACTTTCGGATTTTGTGAGAAGGCCATTGCGCTTTGCTTTTGCCAATACTTTTTCAGGATCAACGCCTACGCCATCGTCAGCAATTGTAATAATAATATCGCTGCCTGTGTGCTTTGCTTCAAGGATGATTTCACCCTGAGGTTCTTTACCGGCGGCAATTCTGTCCTCAACACGTTCCTCAATGCCGTGATCCATGGAGTTTCTGACAATATGAATCAAAGGATCGTTGATGCTATCAACTATTGTTTTATCTAATTCGGTATTTTCACCAATAATGGTGAGACGAACATCTTTATTTAAATTTTGTCCCATATCACGGACGATGCGGTTCATTTTGTTAAACACGCCAGAGATAGGAACCATTCGCATAGACATAGCAATGTCTTGTAACTCATCAGTTAATTTTCTTAGCTGTCTAGCAGATTTTGTGAAATTGTCTAGCTTAAGCCCTTTTAAATCGGGAGAAGAGGTTACCATAGATTCGGTAATAACGATTTCACCAACGATTGCCATAAGCTTATCTAACTTGGAAAGATTCACACTAATAATGCTTTGCTTTGTCTGCTGGGTAGAAGCGGCAGAGTTGGAATTATTGTTTGCCTTTACAGCTTTGTTTTGGGCAGGAGCAACATTGCTAGATGTGCTTTCTGCAGAAGGAGCGCTTGGGGTTGTTCCTTGCGCTTGCTCTACCTCTAAAGCTGGATTAGGTATAATCTCAAAAGAGGCAATGTTTAGAGAATTTTTAATTGCAGAAATTGCAGAATCTACCAGGCTTTCATCATCAAGGAAGATGAAAAAGCCATTGTCAATGATGTAGTTGCAAGAATCAGGATTGCTTTCTACATCTTCGGGATAAAACTTAAAGCTGTTCCCGATGACCTCTGCTACCGAATTTTTCACCATAAAAGCACGCAAATGCTCCATTCCACAACCATCATCAAAAAGTATTTTGATGATATAAGGAGCTGTTGTTTCAGGAATGGATTGCAAAGAGGTACTGTTTTGTGTTACGGTGTTTTTGACATCAGGATTGGCATTTTTTGCTTTATCTGATGCATCAGTTTCACCTGAATTCAATTTTTCAATAAAAGTATTAATATCGCTTATAAAATTGTCGATATTATCAGAGATAGGTTCGTTTTGTTCGATTTTTGCTACCTCTGTACGCATGAAGTCATTTGTCTTTAGGATTAGATCAAATAACTCTTTTCGCATAGGTTCCGAAAAGGAATTGGTCGTATTGTTTTGCCTAAAGATAAAGAAAAGATCTTCAACTCTATGAGCTATTTTAGCGATAGAGTCAAATTCCATCATTGCCGATGAACCTTTGATTGTATGCATGATGCGGAAAATTTCATCAATATCTTCTGAAGAAAACGATTTCGCTTTTTCTGCTTCGAGCATTATATTTTCTAACTGCTCAAGTAAGGAGTTTGTTTCGAAAAGATACATGTCAATCATACTATCCATGCTGTTGTTCATTCAAGAGCACCACCTTAGAAAAGAATATGTTATACCATTTGGTTAATTATACTATATAATTATTTCGACAAAAAGATGTAAAACATAATAGTTGAAAAGAAAGGATGTGAAAGAATGTCAAATGTCATGAAAGTTTCAACTCCTGTTTCCGGATATGAAAATACTTCAAGGACCAATCCTATCACCACAAATGATCCTAATATAAATAATGTAACTAATATAAATAAGGTTACAAGGTCTGATAGTAAGTCTGCAAATACGGATTATCAGCAAAATAATTTTGTACAATATCAAAACTCCAATTATGAGGGTTTTTTGAAAATTTTAAAAGGGATGCCAACGACGACAGAACTTATGGCAGACTTGATGTTTGCAAGAATGGGAAACTTAGTTAATTCGGGGGTAAACGAGAATTTTGCCCAAGAGATATCCCAGTTTTTAGAGATGATTCAACTTTCAAAAGAGGATCTTCAAAGTTATATGAAAAATCAATGTAATGGGGCAACAAAATTTGGAGGAGGATTTTTCGACTTTTTAAGAGGTGTCCTGTCCGAAACCAACTCCACAGATTTACAAATGAGAATCTTGGATTTGCTGAAAAAATATAATGATTTTACCGCCAATAAACATGTGTTGAATAGCATTTTAATTGATCTTTCCAACTTGTCCAAAAGCTTACCCAAAAGCTATTCGGAGCAATTGCTTGCTTTGGCTGGTAAGCTTGATCCAGAGGCCAAGCCCGGAGATATAACAAAAAATCTAGAAATTTTAAAAAAAGAAATTATTCCATATTTATCAAAATATATTAAATATACAAATGATTTTGGTCGGGTAAGGGATTTCATTTCTTTGCTTACACAAAATATTGCCCGATATGAAAATGGAAATAAAAATGGATTTATTGATGCATTTGAGGGCTTAATGAATTATAATGTAATAAAGGATAAACTTGGCAATATAAACCCAGAAACATTTGCCAATGTTTTAGTACAAATGAATTCTGATGAATCGGGAAGAAATGAGTTCAACCAAAAGCTGATTAATATACTGGAAAGAGGCATTAGGGGAGAGGCTGGTTACGAGAATATAGACATATTTAAAAGTGTTTTGTCATCGATGCTTTTAAATGAAAGTGTATATGTGCCACTGTTACATGTGATGCTTCCACTGAATCTAGATGGAAATTTATTGTTTTCGGAGCTATGGATTGATCCTGATGATGGGGAGGGGAATAGAGAAGAAAGTGAAAGAAGTACAAAATTGTTGATTAAGTTCGATATTAAGGACATAGGCTTTTTTGACTTAATTGTTTTGCACAAAAAAGGAAAAATTGATATGCAGTTGTTTTGCCCGGAAAGAATTCTGGCCTTAGATAAAGGGATACGGGCGGGGCTTACAGATATTATGGAGAGAAATGGATTTTCCATCGGTTCCATTTCCGTTGATAAAAGTAAGGCGCCCCTAAGCATATCTGAGGTGTTTCCTAAAATTTATGAAAGGAAAAATACTGTCAATGTCAAGATATAAGGATAAACTTGCAAAAAAGGCTGTTGCTTTAAAATATGACAACGATCAGATTGCACCTATAATTGTTGCTTCTGGGATGGGGCATATGGCTGAGAAAATTGTGGAGGTTGCCTCCGACAACAATATTCCCGTTTATGAGGATACATCTTTAGCGACAGTTTTATCCAGACTTGAACTTGGCGCGGAGGTACCGGAAGAGCTGTATAAGGCGATTGTTGACATATATGTGTATTTTCTTAAATTTTCGCCGTCAAATTCACCGAGCACGTTAGAGGGAGAACCCAAAAAAGTGGATACTTAAGAACAAATGAAAAAAGAAAAAAGGGGAATCGTTTGGAGGGATAGACCTTGGCAATTAAGTGTATTTTACTAGACGAACAAAGTAATATTATTGATTATGCGGATTTAAGTTTTATGGGTAACGGCGTATCTTTTTTAATTCCGTTTGTTGAACAAACATTAAAAGAGTTTCAAAAAGGCGATAAAATTATTTTTCAGGTGGAAAATAAATATAATCAAATTTATGACGCAGATGTTAGCGAAATTTCATATGGAAAAATCCATCTAGAGGAAGTAAGAAACTTGGCACCTTTATTGCATCGAGATGTGCGGGTTGAAGTTGAAATTCAATCAACCATTTTTTTTACCGAGGGTGGAAGAGATATTCCCGTAGATGTTAATTTAAGAGATTTAAGCTGTGGCGGGATGTGCTTTATCTGCAAAGAGGATTTGAACTTGGAGAATGATTATGTGTTTATGACCAACTGGATTGAAACGCCTATTTTGGTCAAATTCAAGATTCTGCGTAAAGAAAGTGCCAACTACAATATGTTTATTTATGGATGTGAATTTCTGGAGTTGCTTAGGACAGAAGAGAGCTTGTTAAGGGCAAGCGTCTTTAAAATACAGGCAATGAATTATAGACGAAAAAGGATGGATGAGGATGATGCAGTTTAAAAAGCCATTGCTGAATAAACTAAAGAAGGCAACAGCCTTTGCTTTGGTAGCAACTATTATTTCAGCAGATTTATGTTATGTACATACAGAAAAAGCCTATGCAGCTTCTTTTAGCATGGGAGTGGAAAATCATTGGGCTGAACAGTTTATGCGTAACTTATATAATAGGGGCATTATGAGTGGGGACAAGAGTGGGAATATGAACCCGGATAAACCCATAACAAGAGCAGAATTTGTATCTATTATTAATCGTACTTTTGGCTATACAAAAGCGGGAAAAAATCCCTTTAAAGATGTGAAAGGTACAGAGTGGTATGCGGATGATGTTGCAATTGCATATAACCAAGGGTACTTTTCAGGGGATGGGAAAAATACAGCCAACCCCCAAGGAAAATTAACCAGAGAACAGGCCATTGCCATGATTGGTAGAAATCTGAAGTTAGAGGAGATTCCAGGGGTAAACACCTCCTTTGCTGATGGGCAGAGGGTTGCAAGCTGGAGCAGGGGTTATGTGAATACTGCCACGGACAAAGGTTTTATTTCTGGCTATAAAGACAAAACATTTAAGCCTCAAAACTATATCACCAGAGCAGAGGTAGCCAAGGTGCTTTCAGATGCCGTAGGGGAACTGGTGGCTTCCTCCGGAACGAAATACTTAGGTACACAAAATGGTAATGTTACCATTGCTTCCTCTGGGGTTACCCTGAAAGATACCATTATAAAAGGTGATCTTTATATTACAGAAGGAACCGGCTTAGGCCATACATATTTTGAAAATGTACATATCTTGGGAGATGTAATTGTAAGTGGTACTGGCGAGAGTTATGCAGGAAAAAGTAGTATTACATTCCAGGATTGTTCCGTATCCAACTTAATCGTAGATGGGACAAGCAAAAATATTAGATCAATTAAGTTAAGCGGAAATACCATTGTTGACAATACAAAGATAAAGAGCAGTACTTATTTAGAAGAAACAGCAAGCCGTGGTGGCGGTTATAAAAATGTTGTATTAGACGGGCCAGCAAAAACAGAATTGCACTTATCCGGTCTTTTTGATGAGGTGATAGTAAAAGGATCTCAAAATTATTTATATTTAGATAAGGAAACCATAGATACTCTCATTATTGATGAAGAAGCCGTAGGTAGCAAGGTATTCTTGGATGTAGATACATACGTGAATAAATTGTATATGGATGTTGGTATAGAGGTTTCTGGGCGAGGCGAAATTGGCTACTTAAAAGTGAATGCTGCAGGGGGAAAGGTTTCTATGCTTCCTGATGAGATTGAAATTAGACCGGGCTTAACTGCAAACATCAATGATAAGAACATGACAAGTAAGGATGCGGAGGAAGCATCCGATTCTCCTAGAATTTTGGAAGATTACCCCGAAGTAGTGGAAATTGGTTCAACGGATGCCATGGGCAAGTTTAAAACCAATAAGCCAGGCATGATTTATTGGACAATAACTTACTACGAAGATGGTAGACCTAGTAAAGAAGAGATTCTAAAACCAGGAAAATATAATACAAAGATTAAAAAGTCTGGATCGTTCAATATTCAATCTCAGACAGAAATTTCTATAAAGCTCTCAGGCTTAGAAATGAATACGGACTATATTTTATCCGCTGTGTTAATGGATGATAGAGGGGATAGTAGCGATAGAAAAACAGATTATTTTACTACTTCTGATAACAGTAAGGCTGGATTTTTGTCAGGGTATCCAAAAGTAAAAGAGGTTGCTGATGTATCTGCAACTTTGGAATATGTATCCAACAAAGATAGCGATTTGTATTGGGCTGTTTATGAAAAAGGTCATCCAGCACCTGACAGCAAAGCATTAAAATCGCAAAAACTTTATGGAACAATAAAAAACGGTGTTGAAGAAGATTGCAAACGATATGAGGGAGATACCCTTTTGGTTTCAGGCCTAAAGGAATTAAATAGCTACGATTGCTACATTTTGCTATCCGATGGCTCAAACGATTCCTCTGTATCAAAGGTGCAGTTTACAACAAAGGATGCTACTGCTCCACAGTTTAACCTAGGCTATCCTAAGTTGACAGCCTCAGAAAAGAATACAGCGGAAATTTCAGTTAGCCTGAATGAGGAGGGCATGGTGTATTATGCTATTTACTTAGGTGGAACACCTTTTCCTGTTCAAGAACAGGTAAATGCAGCACCCCCTGTGATTACTTCAGAGGAAGCAAAACAGCAGGTGATTAAAGGTAAGGGCGCTGATAAGACTGGCAAAACTTCAAGCCTAAAGGCAGACACACCTGCAAGCATTAAGTTATCAGGGCTTAAGCCAGAGGAAGAATACGATGTTTATCTAGTTGCGCAGGATAAGAGCGGAAACTTATCAGAGATTAAAAAGATAAACATTGAGGCAAAGCCTGACTTTATTACAAATTATCCTCAGGTTCGTGAGATTCGTAACTTTTCTGCAAATATTGCGGTTAATGTGACGAAGGATTGTAAGGCATACTGGGCTGTATTGCCAGCTGGCAGCATTGCACCAAATGCAAACAATCTAAAAACACAGATTGTCTCGGGGGCAACCAATAAAGGCATAATGGAAGAATGCAAGAAAAATGAGGAGGCTATTTTAACTGTGGATAGCCTGAAAGAATATTCAAAGTATGATTTCTACATTCTGGTATCTGACGGATTGAAAGAATCGGAAGTTGAAAAAGTTGAATTTCAAACAGCAGATTTATCTGCGCCTATTTTTGCAAATGGATACCCTGCCATGGACAAGGTTACAGATAAGTCCATTGATGTAAAGGTGAGAGTGAACGAAGCGGCTACAATTCACTATGTTTTGTGCAAAAAAGGGGATACGTTCCCCCTTCCTGTGCCTCCTAGCACAGATAAGCCGGCGTTAGACTCTGATGAGGCAAAAAATCAGGTTGTGTTAGGTAGTAGTGGTTTTAAGAGTGGTAAAGTTTCTGCAAAGCAAAATGTTGAAACGAAAATGAGCATTTCTGGTTTGGCGGCAGAAACACCCTATGACCTTTACATTGTTGCGAAGGATAATTTTGAAAATATTTCTAGTGTTATCTATATGGATGTAAAAACAGCTGACTTCACAGCGCCTAAGGCTGAATTGGAATTTGAAGAAACAATCAGTGGAGATGTGGTTGCTGGTAGTGAAATTAGAATTAAATTCAGTGAGGTAGTAATGGATAATGCCTCTAAGAAAAAATTATCTGCTGTTGATAAAGATGCCTTAGGGGAAAATATTGTTCTGTATGACCTTTCTGATGTAAAAAGGCCAAAAATAAGTATAGACTTTACAAATGTTCTTGTAGAGGACATTGATGGAAAAACTGTTGTAACTTTCCCTAAGGATGTACTGAAATTAAACAGTGGTAATGCCTATGAATTTGAATTAAACAAAATCGTAGATACATCTGGAAACAGAATGGACGAAAAAACATTACTTCCATCTTTTAATACAGTAGCACCTATGGTGGAAATTTTGAAAACAGTTCCGCCGAGGGAAATGGATATGACATTTGAGTTGGTTCCGCAGGTTTCAGAAACCAACGAAAATATTTTCTATGACGTAATATTCCAAAGTAGTGAAAAGGTTAGCTTTAAGGTATATGAAAAAGTAATGACTGATGCTGTTCCCACATTTAAAGAGGTTGAATCTGTGTCTGGGGAAAATGGTGTTATCGTAGAAAAAGGCAAATCTATTTCTCTTCAGTTTATTAAAGATAAATTGGTTGAGGGTGCGTCCTATAAGTATAATAAGTTCTCCGATTTAGACCATACGGAATATGGGATTAAGATTATTTCTATTAATGGAGAGAAAGATAGAAATGGATGGGAAAGTACTGTAAACTTTGGGGTGAAGTGCGTCATCGGTGGTGAGGCAGGCCTTAGACCTGTTTCTGATAACCCAACAGATCGATTTGATGGAGCAGTGGCTGACGGAGATGTAACTGTGGTAAACTATCCAAAAGACTTTAGTGTGAAGGTGTATTTTACAGATATGGTTGTTCCTGACTTTGTTGCTGGTTATCCAAGAATTCAAATTGGCGATACCATTGTAAGACCTGTGGTTCAAACAACAAAGAAGGCAACTTTCTATTATCTGGTTGCAAAAAAGGGTAGCGTATCCAATGTTACTCCTGATGCAATTATGAATGGAAGTTATAAGCCTCAAGATGGATCCTGTGGTAGCTTTAGCGTACCTAGCGGATATACAGAAAATGAGTTTAGAATTGAAGGATTAAAACCGAATATAGACTATGTAATGTATTGCTTCTTGAAGGGAACGCCAGCGGCTACTTCGGCAATGAAGGAAATAAATTTTAGAACGACAGAGGTAGCGGCTCCTGTTATGGGTGGAGGACTGAAAGATAGACTGGAGAACTCGGCTGTTATCGATTTAACCTTGGATAAAGAAGCAGATATTGATTGGATTGTATTTAGTAGCAAATCGAAACCAGCAGGATTAGATGACGAAGGAAATCCAAACTATAATAATATAGCTGCCGAAATTATTCGAGCTAAGGAAGAGAACGCAGCTTACAAACCCATTGACTTTGGTTCATCGGTAGCTAAAATTAATAAAGGTGAAACTTTAGCAAAGGCTTCTGTAACCATTAATAATCTTGAAAGAAATGTTTATTATGATTTCTATGCAGTGGCAAAATCGCCAGTGGGTGGTGGGAATTCCAATATTGTTAAAGTGTTGAGTATCACTCCTGCTGATAGAACAATACCTACTGTAACGGTAAAAACTACGATTACAAACTATGGAACTGGCAGTGCTGGAAGACCATATAGTGGTTCGGTAAACCTTTCCTTCTCAGAACCCATGTATTATATTCCGGGTGATGGGGCTGAGTTACTACCCCTTGATGTAACTGCATTTAAAAATGGCTTAGAATGGGGAGACTTTGATGTAGAAGTTGCTGAACCAAAAGCCACACGTCTGGAAGTAGTCTCTTATAGCTCTACGGATGTAGGCGGAGGCGTAAGGGCATTGACATCAGTAACAATTAAGTTCTCCAATGTCTACAACAATTCAACGATGTATTTTAGCTATCCATTATCGGATAAAAATACAAATGTTGCAGGCAGGCTCTATTTAAGCTTTGTGGATGAGGAAATAAATGGTCAGAACAGAGCGAAGTCCTATTGGCAGCATGAGTTTGTTTATTAATTCGTATGTTTAAGCACTGTTGATAAAAGGTGATGATTGTAATAAGGCAGACAACTTAGTTGTCTGCCTTATTTTGGGTATAGACATAAATAAAAGGCATCTTTAGAAATATTAATTTCTAAAGATGCCTTTTCTGCACTCTACAGGATTCGAACCTGCGGCCTTTCGGTCCGGAGCCGAACGCTCTATCCCCTGAGCTAAGAATGCATAAATCGTACAGTCTATTTTACATGGAATACAATAGGATGTCAAACTTTTCTGCATTATTATTAACGAAAAGCTAGTTGAAATACGGGGTGTTATATTATTTCTTATGTTTCTTTCTCCATGCTTTTTTGCTATAATACCAATAAAAAGGGAGAACCTGGATTTTGGGTGTTGAGGAGGGCGAAATGTACGAGCCTTATAAAATTTTGCTGGTGGATGATGAAGAAGAGGTTCGTACCAGCATAATTAAGAAAATTGAGTGGGAAAAGATAGGTTTCACAGTAATAGGTGATGCAGAAAATGGGCGGGATGCCTTAGAAAAGGTAGAGCTTTATGAACCGGATGTCGTTCTTACTGATATTCGAATGCCCTATATGGACGGCCTGGCCTTAGCCGAACAGATTAGAAAATTGCGTCCATCCATTAAAATTATTATATTTTCTGGATATGACGATTTTGAATATGCAAAGCAAGCAATTTCTTTGAATATAACCGAGTATATCCTAAAGCCGGTAAACGCGAAGGAACTTATGGAGATACTAGAAAGAGTAAGAAAAAATCTTGATGAGGAGATCGAGCGTTTAAGGGGGGAGAAGGCTTTAAAGGAAAGCTATTATAAAAATCTTTCTATTCTTAGAGAAAATTTTCTTGGAAATTTGGTAAAGGGAAAGGTTAGGGTCGAGGAGATTGCCCCCTACATGGAAGAGTATGATTTACCACTGCTTCGAGGAAACTGCTGGGTAGCAATAAAATTAAATATGGGAAAAGGAACAGCAGAGCTTAATGGGTTGCACGGGGAAGGGTTGCTGACGGTTTCCATCCGAAAGTTGATTGATGAGAAGCTTGCCAACTGGGAAAGCTTTGCTACATTTCAACGGCCATCAGGTTTGTGTGGCATTATTGCTATGAAAAGTGATAAAAGCCTTTCTGGGTTGATGTCAGTTTTGGAGGATGTGTGCCGAGAAAGCAAGAGAATCTTAAAGCAACCGTTAACCATTGGCATTGGCGGGGTGGTTAATCGCTTGGAGGATATGGAAGTAAGTTATAGTGGTGCGAGGGAGGCAGTAGAATACAGCAAACTAGTGGGGGATGTAATTTTCATTAATGATGTGGAGCCTGTTCGAGAGGCCATTATGCGTCTGGATGAAAAGGCGGAGGCAGTGCTAAACTACTCTTTGCGTTTTGGCGATGAAGAAGCTATTATCTCTTGTGTGGAAAGTATAGCACAAAAGATGAAAACCGGTGCCCTAAGCCACAGCGGGATTCAGGCGTATGTAATTGGAATTTTAAATGCTGTTCTGCGAGTGGTTCAAAAATATGAGTTGGACGAGCAATTAATATTTGGACAGTATACTGACTATAACGGAGTTATCTCGGGTGTTTTGACGGCGGATGATCTTTTAGAATGGCTAAAAGACATTTGTTTTTCCATCAGTGCGTGCCTAACAAAGGAAAGAGACGGAAGCACTAGGGCTTTAATTCGGGAAGCGAAGCGCTATATCGCTGAGAACTATGCTAATTCAGAATTATCTTTGGAAATGCTTTGTGGACATCTTCATATGAGCACCGCTTACTTCTCTACTGTTTTTAAGAGGGAGGTTGGAGAAAGCTATACTTCTTATTTAACAGGGGTGCGTCTAGAAAAAGCGGTAGAGCTATTAAAAGATACGGATTATAAAACCTATATGATCGCCTCTAAGGTTGGGTATGATGAGCCCAATTACTTCAGCTATGTATTTAAAAAGCGCTATGGCGTATCACCCAATAAATTCCGAGGGAAATGAGGTGAAATTTTTTGAGTCTAAAAAACCGATTTAAAGAAATGGTTCAACAGTGGATGGAGAGGAGAGGAAGAAGGCCTGAGTTAAAGCAGGTGATTTGGTTCTCTTTTACGGCCACAGCAATGGCAACGGCCCTAATCATGGGTATTTCTTTCTATGGGCGATTTTTGGCACAAATTAAAGACACCTTTCGGGAGGAAAACCAATTTTTAATGGAGCAGGCCAGTTATAGCTTTAGCAACCACCTTCGGAATATGATGAAA
Organism: Clostridiales bacterium UBA4139; assembly: GCA_002380805.1. Taxonomy (GTDB): domain Bacteria; phylum Bacillota; class Clostridia; order Lachnospirales; family Anaerotignaceae; genus Chakrabartyella. Next base: position 27,265 of record DFWH01000014.1, read on the forward strand.
GTTTCGGATTCTCTATATTATAGTGTAATCAAAAAGACAGACATGGAGATAGAGTCAGTAACTGATTCCTTTCAGTTGATGTATGATACGAATAAAGATCATATTGAGAGAATTGCATTGTTTTCAATGGATGGTCGTTTGTTGGAGTCAGCACCGGCGGGGAAAATGTCAAAGGGTACCAATATTAAAAAAGAAGATTGGTATTGGGATACTCTAGCTAGTGAAGAAAATATTTGTCTGGGAAAACCTGAGGTTGCCCATTTGTTTGAACCAAGCAGACAAGAGTACACACGAGTGGTACCTATGACCCGCATTGTCCAAATGACCGTTGGCGACCATGTGGAAAGAGGAATTTTATTAATACAGTTAAAACACAATGACTTTCAGGATGTATTTAGTAATATCCTGTTGGGTGGAGGTTCCTATCTTTACCTCACTGATGCCGATGGTGAAATTATTTACCATCCACAGCAGGAGCTTGTGAAAAGCGGTTATGTGGAAGAGGCTATTGATTTAAATTCCATACCCTCCAGTGGTATTGTGAAGAACATAGGCGATAAGCAACGGGAGTATTTTGTTAAAACCGTTGGGTATACAGGATGGAAGATAATAGGTGTAACTCAAACGGATGGAATTGCCCTAAACACATTTAAGAGTAGTATGTTTATTGCATTTTTAACACTATTTTTCTTAAGCATAATTGTTGTGATTAATTCATTCCTATCTAAGCGTGTTTCTGCACCCATGGGGCGGCTAGAAGAAGCTGTAAACCGAATCGAAGCGGGTAACCTAGATACAGATATTGAGCCTTCAGGGTTCTATGAAGTCTGGCATTTGGGTCGTGCCATAGATAAGATGAAAAACAACCTAAAAAGGCTTATGGAGGATATCGTAAAGGAGCATGAGGCAAAAAGAAAAAGTGAGCTGATGGCTTTGCAGAATCAAATCAACCCCCACTTTTTGTACAATACTTTGGATATCATCGTTTGGATGATTGAGAACGGTAAGAAGGATGATGCAGTAAATGTTGTTACTGCTCTGGCCAGGTTTTTTCGTATCAGTCTAAGTCGGGGGTGTACGGTAATCACTGTGCAAGATGAGGTTGAGCATGTCCGGAATTACCTTATGATACAGGAGATGAGATTTAAAAATCGGTTTTCCTACGAATTTCACCTGGAGGATGGGGTTGAGACATTAGGAACCATAAAACTGATTTTACAACCCATAGTGGAAAATGCCGTTTATCATGCCATGGAATTTATGGATGGTGATGGGGAGATTAAGGTTTCTGTTTTTCGTCAGGGGGAGGATTTATATTTTCTGATTCAGGATAATGGCTGTGGCATGACTCAGGAGCAGGTGGAGAAATTGATGAATGGTATGGACATCTGCTCAGGTAAGGGAGCGGGTGTTGGACTAAGAAATGTTAGGGAGAGAATTCGCCTTGTTTTTGGGGACTCATATGATCTTTCTATTGTCTCTGAGCCTGATGAAGGGACAGAAGTCAGAGTGAAGATTCCTGCCATTTCCTATGACATATTGCGTCAAAGGGGGTTGGACTAAGGTGAGAAAAAGAAAAATCTTTATCATTGTAGTTGTTGATATTATTATTTTGTCGTTTCTGCTTTTGGCCTCCTCAACCGATTTAATCTTGAAAGAACGCCTTGAAAAATCCGATAAGATTACTGTCCTAGTGGATGCAGTGGGCTCAGAGAGTGATGAAAATTTTAAAATGGGTCTCACGAAAGGTGCTATGGATTGGAATATGGACGTAAACCTAAGTTATATCACCAATTATGAGGACGTTGAGGATATCAAGGCTTTGTTGCAAAAGGAAATAGACAATGGATCGGCAGGGCTGATTTTGAATTGTAAAAACAAAGAGATGGCAGAGGGTATTCTTTCTGTTGTCCCTGTGGGTATGCCAGTTATCCTTTGGAATATGGATATGGAAGCCCCTCGTGTGCGGGGTACTGTTTCTGGGGATCGGGATAAGGAAATATCACTTTTGGTTCAGGAAATTATGGATGTAAGAACGGAAGGACAGGATGTGGCGTTAATTGAGCGACATGGAAGTTATCCTGAGGTGAATTTCATCCATGAGGAGTTAAATAACAAGCTCACAGAGAAAGGTGTTCAGGTGAGATTGGTAAAGATTGAAGAATTAAGCTCCGCAGATACATTGGTTAAGGGCATGGCAGTACAAAAGAAAAACATTCTGGTATCTGCTGATTTTATGGTGCTAAAGGCTTTGGCAGAAAGTTGCCAAGAGAGCAAAATAGTATTGCCCCTTTATGGTTTTGGTTGGGGTTTAAGCATCAGAAATTGTCTGGAGGAGGGGTATGTCAGCGGTTTGGTAGTACAGCGTAGCTATGAGGCTGGCTATTTTGTCTTAAGCAAGGTGGCTAGAATGGTTAAGAAAGAAGATGACGGAGAAGAGTTGCTCATTATTGAGAGCACTTTGGTTACTCCTAGCAATATGTATAAATCAGATATTGAAACTTTTATTTTTCCTTATACCTAAAAGGGGGACAAGATGAGAAGTAGAAAACGGATCTATATGGGCGTGATTTTAGGGGTTTTAGCGTTATCTATTTGGTTTTATTTTGGGAAAGAAGAAAAAACAAAAAGTATACAAATAGGGGTTTCGTTATACTTGGAGGATGATACCTTTGTGGAGAAGATTTTAAGTGCTATGGAGCAAGAAGCCCTGGCTTATGAGGAGGAAACAGGCACAAACATTATTTTGAATGTGTCCGTCGCCAATGGAAGTCAGAGAACGCAAAATGAGCAAGTAAAGCGTTATATTGAAATGGGATACGATGCAGTTTGTGTTAACCTAGTAGATAGAACAAACGCAGCAGCCATCATAGACTTGGGCGTTTTTGAGGATAAAAGTATACCCATTGTGTTTTTTAATAGAGAACCCGTTGCAGAGGATATTATGCGGCGTGATATGGTGTATTATGTTGGGGCGGATGCCAAGCAGAGTGCAGTCTTACAAGGGGAATCAGTGGTAGAATGCTACCACAAATACCCAAAGCTGGTGGACAAAAATGAAGACGGTGTGTTGCAATATGTGATGTTGGAGGGGGAGATGGGCCATCAAGATGCCATAATGCGCTCTGATTACTCTTTGCAGACTATCGTCAACATGGGTGTGCCCCTACATAAACTTGCTTCAGGAACGGCAGATTGGAACCGTAAGCGGGCCTCGGTTTTGATGGAGCAATGGACAGAGAATTACGGTGATGAGATAGAGCTGGTTCTTTGTAATAATGATGATATGGCACTAGGTGCATTAGATATCTTGAGTAAAGCTGGCATAAATGCAGCAGTATTTGGTATAGATGCAACGGATGTAGGCATGCAGGCCCTTGAAGAGGGTGCCCTTTGGGCAACCGTAGATTGTAATAGTCAGGAACAGGGGCAAGCAGTTTTAAGGATTGCGGCAGATTTGGCTACAAAAGGCACCTTGTCGGATGATTTAGAGCTTACGCAGGAAAGGTATGTAAGGGTTCCTCTTATTAAAAAAATCAGTCCCTCTTTAGGATAAAAAAACACAGAGGTTAGTGACCTCTGTGTTTTTCTTTTCGTTTTTGTTGTTTTAATTGAAACTGCCGCTCTTTTTCAGCTTCCCGCTGTTCGCGGGTATGCTTTTTTCGTTCTGTTTTTTTCTGCTCTAGTTGAAGCTTTAGTGCCTGTTGTGCTTTTGTACCAATCCCGGAAGTTTGAATTTCTTTTTTAACTTGTCGCTGCATTCTTTTAGGGTTGATACGTTGTTTTACTAGGGGTGTTGCGTCGGTGGGGGGACTAAACCTTAGCTTCTCGAAATTTTTCAATAAAAAGTCGTGAGCCTCATAGTCTTTTGGTTCCCCACCAAAGACAATTCTACAAACCTCATATTTTTTGTTGCTTTCCCTTTCATATATCCCTATCCAAAAGGGCTCCTGAAAGCAAAGTGTCACTGTAAAATGAACCTTTTCCATACTGATTCCTCCTTTGATTTGCAATAACAAAGAAGGGACAACCAAGGAGGCAGGTTACTGACAGCGTTGCTGCGTCCGGACTACCAACCGGAACTGTGTTTTTATCTTTGCAATTTGATTGTACTGCGCTTTTTTCTGTGGGTCAAATAATTTTTAGCTGGGAGGAAGAAAGATAGAACTTGTATTGTTTGCTTTGTCATTCAAAGCTTTGAATATAGCAGAGGCTACTATTTTTTTACTGCTAGGCAATAGTTTACGTTGTCTGCCCCTTGCATGGTATGGTTAGGGTTATGCTTGTTATAGGTAGCAAAAAATTGCTTTGTGATTTCAGGGGGCGTAAGGTGTTCATAAATTAAAAATCCACATTCGCAGAGAAGCTGTTCTATCTCACGGAAGGAATAGCTCGCAAGCATAGGTTCCGCTGCGCCTTGTGCCAATTGTTGTATTTGCTTTGTCTGAACGGAGTCCTTGTCATTGCTTTGATAATCAAACACCACGGAGCTTCCCTTTGGTAAAAGTGGGGCTAAGGAAAGAAGGGTTTTTTGAAAAATATTTTTTTGTAGATAATAGGATAAGCCAAGGAAACTACAAAAGCTCATTTGATTTTGTTTGAATTTGTGATTTTGGGTGAGTGACAAGCTCCAATTTTCTTCGCTAAAGTCAACTTGGATATAGCTGATATTTGGGGGGATATGAATTTCACCTCTTTCCAAACGCATCTGCTTATCCTGTGAAGTGGCAGGGTGATCCAATTCGAAAATGTAAAGATTTTTCGCCCACTTTGCTTGGCGATAGGCAAAGCTATCGTAGCCCGCCGCGAAAATTAGGTATTGCTTTGCGCCAATAAGAGTTGCAGTTTCTAAGGCTTTTTCCGTAAAGGCTGCACGGCCCAAAGGGGTTGGTGAAAGTTTCTGATCTACAATCCAGCGTAGGGTATTTTCTTGGGTGCTTGTGGAGCTTGGGTTAAAATACTGTCTGCCATTTGTCATAAATCCGGCAATTTTCTGATACTCCTCATCACTTAAAAGTTTTTTTGCAATGTAATCATTAAAAACATGAATGTCATTGTTTTGAGAATGATAAGCTCTGGAAAATGCACTTATCATGGCCGTAATGCTTGGGTCTTTCATAAAATCACTCCTCTCTATTATGTAATACATCAATCAGGATGTCATGACAAGACTTGAAAAATCGGGTTTTTTGTGGTATAGTAATAGCATAAACTATTAAATTTTTTAAAACCATCTCTCCGAAGGGATGGTTTTTTTGTTTGTGGGAAAGAATACTCTTTGTTCTTGCAATGAAATTTCATATTATGGTTTTGTTAAAGGGGAAATCTATTTAGTGCATTATTTTATGAAAAATAAATAGTACAAAAGTTAACTATTAATAACATAAAATTAACGAAATGATATCGTTTTTTGTCATTTTCGCCGATAAAATCAAAGAAATTTTAAGACTATGTGAAAAAAATTATATGTATCCTTTAAAAACCCTTTGTTATAATATGACTATCGACACATGGAAGGGAAAATAGGTTGGTTCCGTTGTCGTAAAGAATGAGAATGAAATTATTGTCACGCGAGAGGACAAAACCAAGAGGAGGAGTAAAACATGAAGAAAAGATTTTTTGCGTTGCTTATGGCATCTGTTATGATGCTGGGCTTGGCGGCTTGTGGAAGCAGTAGTAGCAGTGGTGAAGCTGAAGGTACAGATTCCGCAGAATTGCCAAAGATTGGTGTATTGATCTACAAGTATGATGATACATACATCTCTACTGTTAGAAATGCTTTGCAAGAAGCATTGGACGGTAAGGCTGATGTAATCATGCAGGATGGTAAAGGCGATCAGGCTACACAGAACGACCAGTTAGATGTATTGATTGAAAAAGGCGTTGATGTACTTGCGGTAAATATGGTTGATGCAAAAGCGGCTAGTGGCGTAGTTGAAAAAGCAAAGACAGCAGGTATTCCTACTGTATTCTTCAACAGAGAACCGGACACAGATGTAGTTAAATCTTTCGAGAAAGCTTGCTTTATTGGTACAAATGCAGCTGATGCTGGTAAGATGCAGGGCGATATCATCAAGGACTTGTTTGACGCTCACCCTGAATATGACTTGAATGGTGATGGTAAGGTTCAGTATGTAATGTTCCAGGGCGAACCTGACAACCCTGAAGCAATCGCTCGTACACAGTATAGCGTAGAGCAGGCTGTTGCAAATGGCGTTCAGATGGAACAGGTTGGTCAGACTCAGGTATGTAACTGGGATACAGAAACAGCTCAGAAAGCAATGGAGGCTATGCTTGCATCTAACGAAGGTAAGATTGAATTGGTAATCGCTAACAACGATGGTATGGCAATTGGTTGTATCGCGGCTCTTTCCAACATTGGCTACAACACAGGTGCTGAAGGTGCAAAGTTCATCCCTGTTGTTGGTGTAGATGCAACTGATGCAGCAAAAGAAGCTATTTCTCAGGGCACAATGAGTGCAACCGTACTTCAGGATGGTGTTGCAATGGGTAACGCTATTGCATCCGTAGTATTGAACTTGGCTAAAGGCGCTGATTTCTTAGAAGGCACAGATTATGCTTTTGATGAATCTGGCGTAGCAGTTCGTATTCCTTACGCACCTTATACTGGACAATAATCTTTCTTTTGAAGCAATAGAACATTTAAAATTAAGAACGCACAGTGGGGGTTCTCCACTGTGCGTTCTGCAATAAAAGAAAGCGTGGTGAACTGTAATGAGTGAAGGACAGCAAGAATTTGTTTTGGAAATGACGGGAATTGAAAAACAATTTCCGGGGGTTAAGGCGTTGGATCAAGCTATGCTTAAGCTACGTCCGGGTACCGTCCACGCTTTGATGGGAGAAAACGGAGCTGGTAAGTCAACATTAATGAAGTGCTTGTTCGGTATCTATAAAGAGGATGCCGGGGAAATTATAATCGAAGGGGAGAAAATTCACTTTTCAGGCCCCAAAAATGCTTTGGATAATGGTGTGGCCATGGTGCACCAAGAGTTAAACCAGGTTTTAAAACGTAGTGTTATGGAAAATATTTGGTTGGGGCGTTTCCCCAAAACGGCTGGAATCATTAGCCATAAAACCATGTATGAAGAAACGAAAAAAGTATTTGATGATTTAGATATACCTGTAAATCCAAAAACAATCATCGGTAAGCTGAGTGTATCCCAGCGTCAGATGGTTGAAATTGCAAAAGCAGTATCTTATAATGCGAAAATTCTGGTGCTTGACGAACCAACGTCATCCTTGACACATGAAGAGGTAGAGCATCTTTTTGAAATCATTAATAAATTACGCGATAAAGGCGTTGCAATGGTTTATATTAGCCATAAGATGGAAGAGATTCTTCGTATTTCCGATGAAGTAACAATCATGAGAGATGGTAAGTGGATAGCAACGGAAAAGGCAGAAGATTTAACGACAGATAAAATTATTAAACTGATGGTTGGACGTGATTTAACTGAGCGTTTCCCGCCCAAAACCAATGTTCCGGGGGATGTGGTTATGGATGTTAAAAACCTTTCGGGAAGATACACTCCTAGCTGTCAGGATGTGAGCTTTGAACTTAGAAAAGGCGAAGTGCTGGGCATTGCAGGGTTAGTAGGCAGCCGCCGTACAGAGCTTATGGAATTGATATTTGGCATTGCCCATCGAGGAACAGGGGAAATTACCAAAGATGGCAAAGTAATAAATAATAAGTCGCCAAAAGAGGCAATTCAAAATGGCTTTGCTATGTTAACAGAAGAGCGCCGTGCGACAGGTATTTTTGGGGGGATGAGTATTACATTTAACTCCGTAATTGCCAATTTGAAAAGCTATAAGGCGGGTCCTTTCCTTTCTGATGGAAAGATGAAAAGTGATACAAAATGGGTTATTGATAGTATGCGTGTAAAGACCCCTAACCAAAGAACCCATATTAGAACTCTTTCTGGTGGTAATCAACAAAAGGTTATCTTAGGCAGATGGCTATTAACCAAGCCGGATATTCTGCTTTTGGATGAACCAACCCGTGGTATTGATGTTGGTGCAAAGTATGAAATCTATCAGTTGATTTTAGACCTTGCCAACGAGGGTAAAAGTGTTATGATGGTATCCTCTGAAATGCCAGAACTTTTAGGTATTTGTGACCGTATCATGGTAATGAGTAACGGACGAGTTGCAGGTATTTTGGATATAAAGGATGCAAGCCAAGAAGAGATTATGCGCCTGGCGGCTCAGTTTGTATAAAGGGAGGTAAGATAGTATGGATAAAACAAAAAAGTGGAATGTGATTTTATTAGATTACGCCCTTTATCTAATTTTAGGTATTATGATTATCGGCGTTGTTATTGCGGACAGCTCATTCCTTTCTATGAATAATATGTGGAAAATACTTTCCCAGGCTTCTACTAGAGGTATTTTGGCATTGGGTGTAGCTGGTATGATTGTTCTTGCTGGTACAGACCTTTCCGCAGGGCGTATTTTAGGTTGTGGTGCAGCCATTTCAGCGTCTTTGTTGCAAAGTGTAACATATGCTTCTCGTATGTATCCACAAATTACAGAACCATTGCCAATGATAATTCCTCTGTTATTATCAATTGCTGTTTGCGTTGCGTTCTGTTTAATCAATGGTTTTGGTGTAGCAAAACTTCATATGCATGCATTTATCATTTCTTTAGGTACTCAGCTCATTGCCTACGGTGTACTGTGTCTGTATATTGATAGCCAAAAGGGTGGTGCTCAGCCAATTGCCAGTCTGGATCCTAGATACATCAGCTTGGTTAATGGGAAGTTTTGGGGTGTGCCAAACCTTGTATGGTTCCTAATTCTTTGTGCAGTTGTAATGTGGGTAATTTGGAATAAAACAACATTAGGCAAGAATATGTTTGCCATTGGTGGTAATACTGAGGCCGCAGCTGTTTCTGGTGTAAATGTTGCGAAAAATATAATGATGGTTTACCTGGTTGCAGGTGTGCTTTATGGTATTGCTGCCTTCTTGGAAGCAGGGCGTATTCAGAGTGTTACCACATCAACAGGTTTGAACTATGATTTGGATGCAATTTCAGGGTGTGTTATCGGTGGTGTTTCATTCTCTGGTGGTGTTGGTACGATCCCTGGGGTGCTGATCGGTGTTATCATTTTGCAGGTAATCAATTATAGTTTATACTACTTGGGAGTTAATGCTTATTTACAATATGTAATCAAAGGTTTGATTATTATCCTTGCAGTTGCAATTGACGTAAGAAAGTATATTGCGAAAAAGTAATAATCCTCTTTACAATGTTAGGGAGGAAACGTGTTTATCATGATTCCCTCCGGATTTTTTTCGGGGGGAATTTTGCCAATTAAAAGATGGGGGAGCCTATGGATAATCAAAATAGAGATGACATCGCCTTATCTGCTGAGGTGTTAGAACAAAAACAACAAGAACTTGAGTTGAAAGAAAAGGAACTTTCGGAAAAAGAAAGTATGATTAAAAAGGCTGAAGAGCGTATTGCTAAGGCAAAGTATAATCTGTATGACAAAATAGATGTCTCTTTGGGCACCATGGACAAGGTGATTGGTATCGTGGCATTAGCTTTAGTAGCGGCTATCCTTTATGCAATTGTAGGCCGCTAATGAAAGGAGAAAAAATGGGAATTTATACATTAGATGAAAAGGCTTTGTTAGATGCCTATCCAAGGTTTCAGAAAGATAAAATATATTATGAAAATCGAATTCAGAGGGTCATTGAGGGATTTCAGAAAAATTTTTGCAAGGAAAACCCTAGAATTTTCAGTGCCCCAGGGCGGACGGAAATCGGTGGTAATCATACAGACCATCAGCATGGGTGCGTGTTGGCGGCAGCGGTGGATTTAGACATTTTGGCGGCGGCATTGCCCAATGGAACGAATACAATCCGGGTGCTGTCAGAGGGCTTTGCTCCTGATGAAGTGAACGTGCAGGATTTGATTGTGAAAGAGGAGGAGCGGAATACTTCTGCATCCTTAATACGTGGGGTTGCTGCAAGAATTATTGCGTTGGGTTATCAAGTAGAGGGATTTGATTTGTTTGCAACTTCCAATGTTTTGAAAGGCTCAGGCCTTTCCTCATCAGCGGCGTTTGAAGTGATTTTGGGTACTGTTATGAATGGGTTGTTCTGTCAGGGGGAAATTAGCCCCGTGGAGATTGCACGTATTGGACAGTATGCGGAAAACAAATACTTTGGAAAAATGAGCGGCTTAATGGATCAAACGGCTTCTGCCGTGGGTGGTGTAGTAGCCATTGATTTTCAAAACAACGAAAACCCTGTTGTTAAAAAACTGGATTATGACTTTAAAGTTTCGGGTTATAGCCTTTGTATTGTTGATTCTGGGGCAGACCATGCTGATTTGTCAGATCAGTATTCGGCAATACCCATGGAGATGCGAGGAGTTGCCAAAAAATTGGATGCTGAGGTTTTACGGGATGCTGATCCAAAGCAGTTTGTTGCCAAACTTGCAGAAATTAGAAGTCAATTGGGCGATAGAGCGGTTTTTCGGGCATTACATTTTTTTCGAGATAATCAAAGGGCAATTGAGGAAGCAGAGAGTCTAACTAAGGGAGATTTTTCACATTTTCTTTCCCTTGTGAACCAATCAGGCATTTCCTCGTTGATGTATTTGCAGAATGTTTCTGTGGAAGGAAGTGTGAAAAACCAAGAGGTTTTATATGCATTGATGGCATGTGACATTTTGCTTGGTGGACAGGGTGCTTTCCGTGTTCATGGGGGAGGTTTTGCCGGAACTGTGCAGGCTTTCGTGCCCAACGAGCGGTTGATTGAATTTAAAAATGGAATTGAGGATATGGTGGGGGCAGGAAGTTGCCATGTACTTTCTATCCGTATGGCTGGCGGAGTTGAATTGACAAAGGAGGGTTAAAATATGGCGATTTTAGTTTTAGGTGGAGCGGGATATATTGGCTCTCATACAGTTTACGCCCTTTGTGAAGAAGGTCGGGATGTTGTTGTGGTTGATAACTTGGAAACAGGTTTTGCGGCAGCAGTTCACCCAAAAGCTAGATTTTATAAAGGCGATATTAGCGATAAAAAATTCATAAACGGCGTTTTTCAAAAAGAAAAAATTTCTTCGGTGATTCATTTTGCAGCATATTCGTTGGTGGGAGAAAGTGTTACACAACCCCTGAAATATTATGAAAACAACCTTTGCAAAACACGGGATTTCTTAGCGTGTATGGTGGCAAATGGCGTTGACAAAATTGTGTTTTCGTCAACGGCTGCAACTTATGGTGAGCCAGAGCAAGTGCCCATCATGGAAAGCGACCGAACAAAACCAACAAACCCTTATGGTGAAACAAAGCTTGCCATGGAAAAAATGTTTCACTGGGTGGCAGAGGCTCATGGAATTCGTTATGTGTCATTACGCTACTTTAACGCTTGCGGTGCCCATGAGGGCGGAGAAATTGGAGAGGCTCATAGCCCTGAAAGTCATTTAATACCGCTAATTCTCCAGGTTCCCAATGGACAGAGAGAATATATCAGTATTTTTGGTGATGATTATCCCACACCAGATGGTACATGCGTTAGAGATTATATTCATGTGACCGATTTAGCTATGGCCCATATTTTAGCGGTGGATTATCTCGAAAATGGTGGCAGGAGTGATATTTTTAACTTAGGGAATGGTGTTGGTTTTTCAGTTAAAGAAGTTGTGGAAACTGCAAGGAGAGCCACAGGACATCCGATCCCTGCAAAAGAGGTGGATCGCCGCCCGGGAGATCCCGCCCAGCTAATCGCTTCTAGTAAGAAGGCGATGGATGTTTTGGGATGGAACCCAACACATGATAGTTTAGAAGAAATTATTTCTTCAGCGTGGAAGTGGCATAAAAACCACCCCAATGGATTTTTGAAATAAGGAGGGGATAAAATGGTTTTTAAGGCCATAAGGGATTTGGTCTCCTATGGATTAGAAAAAGGATTGATTCAGAGGTCTGACCAAGTTTATGTTACAAATACTTTGCTCTCAACCCTAGGGCTAGATGGGTATGAGGAGCCTGTGGGGGAAAGGGAAGAGGATTTAGAAAAAATCCTAAAGATTCTACTGGATTATGCAGTAGAAGAGGGTTTAGTGGAAGATAGTGTTGTTTATAGGGATTTGTTCGATACGGAATTGATGGGGGTGATGATACCTTTTCCAAGGGAGGTCATTGCAAAGTTTTTGGATTTGTATAAACAATCACCGGAAAAAGCCACTGATTGGTACTATGAATTTAGCCAAAATACAGATTATATTCGTCGCTATCGAATAGAGAAAGACCGTAGGTGGAAGACAAAAACACCCTTTGGTGATTTAGATATTACCATTAATCTTTCAAAGCCTGAGAAAGATCCAAAGGCCATTGCTGCGGCAAAAAATGCCCCGGCTTCAGGGTATCCTAAATGTATGTTGTGTAAAGAGAATGAGGGTTATGGAGGGCGGGTAAATCACCCTGCAAGGCAGAGTCACCGAATTATCCCCATTGAAATTGGAGGAAAGTCTTGGTTTTTCCAGTATTCCCCTTATGTTTATTACAATGAACACTGTATCGTTTTTAGTGGTGATCACGCACCAATGAAAATAAATAGAAATACCTTTGAGAAGATGTTCGACTTTATTGCATTTTTACCCCATTATTTTGTGGGTTCAAATGCTGATTTACCTATTGTTGGAGGTTCTATTCTTGCTCATGATCATTTTCAAGGGGGAAAATATACCTTTGCTATGGAACAGGCAGAGATAGAAGAAACCGTTGTTTTTGAAGGATTTTCAGATGTGGAAGGGGGTATTGTAAAGTGGCCAATGTCTGTTATTCGGTTAAAGGGTGAAAATGTGAAACAGATAATTGACTTGGCTGACCATATTTTGCAAAGTTGGCGGGGGTATTCTGATGAGGAGGCATTTATATTTGCAATGACTCAAGGGGAACATCATAATACCATTACTCCTATCGCTAGGAAACGCCGAGGGAAGTTTGAGTTGGACTTAGTCTTACGGAACAACATTACAACAGCGGAGCACCCTTTGGGAGTTTATCATCCCCATGAAAATCTGCATCACATTAAGAAAGAGAATATTGGGTTGATTGAAGTTATGGGCTTGGCGGTATTGCCGGCTCGACTTCTTACAGAAATGCATTATTTAAAGCAAGCTATATTAATAGGTTCAGATATATTTGCTGATGAGAAAGTTGCAATTCATGCACCATGGGCACAGGAAATCATAAATAAGTATGGCAAGCTTTCTGAAAACAATATTGACTCTATTTTAAGGGAAGAAATTGGGTTAGTATTTGCTCAGGTATTGGAAGATGCTGGTGTGTTTAAAGTAACGGAAGAGGGACGTAAATTTTTTGCACGGTTCCTAGAAAGTTGCGGTGGAAAGGTGAGGTAACCCATGGTAGAGAAAGAATTCTTTGGAAGCAGCAAAGATGGTCGGTTGGTAGATAGGTATACCCTGGTAAATAGCAGTGGTACAAGGGTATCTATATTGACGTTTGGCGGAATTATTCAATCTTTTTGTTTTCGGGGAATAGATATTGTTTTAGGTTTTGATCAAGTACAGGATTATGAGAAACAGGATGCCTACATTGGCGCAATTGTCGGTAGGTTTGCAAATCGGATTGGAAATGGGGTTTTTCAATTAGATAGAAAAAAGTATTATTTACTAAAAAATAATGGGCCGAACCACTTACACGGCGGGTTAGATGGATTTAACAAAAAAATTTGGAGAGCAGAAGTAAACGGAAATGCGTTGCATTTATATTATACTAGCCCTGATGGTGAGGAGGGTTACCCTGGAAACTTGGAAGTCGAGGTTGTCTACTATTTAGACGAAAAAAATTGCTTTTCCGTAGAATATAAGGCAACTGCTGATCAAGACACCATTGTTAACCTAACTAATCATAGCTATTTTAATTTAAATGGGCATGGTTTTGGTTCATTAGAACAACACGAGGTTCAAATTTTTGCTGACAGATTTACAGAAAATGATGAAAATGCTTTGCCAACAGGAAAAATACGCGATGTCCATGGGACGCCAATGGATTTTAGACAGCCTAATCGTCTTCTAAGCCGAATAGATGAGGATTACGACCAACTTCAGTTTGGCAAGGGGTATGACCATAACTGGATTATTAATGGTGAAGGATTACGACCGTTTGCAAAAGCAAGGGGGTTAACATCGGGAGTTACTATGGAGGTGTTTTCCGATCAGCCAGGGATGCAAATGTACACTGCTAATTTTTTGAATATGGAAATAAAAGGTAAGGAAAATGCTTTTTATCCAGTTCGAAGTGGGGTTTGTTTTGAGACACAGGGCTTCCCAGATTCACCTAATAAGTCGCAATTTCCTTCATCTGTTCTGAAAGCAGGCAAATTGTATGCGACAAAAACCCTCTTTATTTTGTATTAAAAATAAAAAAGAGAAGAATTATTATATTGAAAAGAACTTCTTTCTACCAGACAAGAAGTTCTTTTTATTTTTGTTTAAAATGCATCCCAATAAAATTCTGCATGAAAAATAATTGAATACAAAAAAATGAAATTTAAATTGTACGGAATCTAATTTATTAAATGAAAAGGCTTTCTATTGAAAATTAAAAGGTATTATGCTAGTATGTATATATTATTAGCATAAATTACCACATATTGTTGGATTTATGCATAAAATTTGATATAGTATTAATAAAACATGATTATTATTAAATAATTGTTATTTTAAACCAAGAGAAAACCCACTTCAACGGATAAAGAAATGATCGTTGAAATTTAATGATGGAGCCTAAAAATTTTTGTTACGGAGCCTAATTTAAATTAAAACAGGTGGATTTTTTTTGCAGTTTTATTTCTTAAAAGCATCCTTTCAAAGTTTTAAAAAGTTTTAGGCAAAAGAATGACAAGTTTCATTTTGTGTGCTCACAAAATGAAATTTATTTTGCGATAGGAAAATCACATGGTTTTTTGCGTGGCATTAGAATTGGTAGAACAAAATTATCATTTTTGGGTGTTTTGTTGTAAAGTAAGTAATTGATGAGGTTTGAAGACTATTTAGGAAATCAACTGTTGGTGTTAAGGAGGTGGGTACTTGAATACTTGTTCTGTTTCGGCAAATAAGAATATTCCCGAAAGCAATAAGGTTGGCATAAAGTCGAAAGCTAATCAGTCTGAAGATAGATTTAAGGATATGATAAAGAATGTATCATCAGATAATAAACCGGTAGAAAAGAACAAACCGGTTAAAAAAGAGGAAAAAGATTTGGCTAACCCCAATGCAGGAGTAAATAGTGATGGACAAAGTAGTGAAAAAAAGGATGAAGAAATAAACATTGCTGATTTGGCATCGATTGTCTCCAATTCAGCTGGTATCCTTGATTCTGTTCAACTTGTAAAGATTGTTAATCTTTCTATGGATGGACAGGTACAGGCGGCTCCTATGCTAGATGTGAAAAGCACCACTACTGAAGCTGGGCTGTTGGAAATGGCCGGCAACTTAGTACCCCTAGCAGAAGGGATGAAAGCGGTTTCTGTTGTTGGTGGGGGATTACAGATACAGGCGAACCAAAAAACAACGCCTATGCAAGCTCTTCAAGTTCCCTCACAGGAGCAAAGTGATGAACCCTCTGTTGTTGGAATTAAGCAAGAGACTTCCTCCGACGCTATGGGTGGAAAGCAAAATCAGTCACCTTCCCAGAAACAATATTCGAGCCTAGCAGCGCAGAGTTCAGCACCTAGCCTGACAAAAGAAAGTAGCCCTATGGAAAATAACACCGTAACGCCATCTGAGCTGAAATTAATGCAGACAAATGGAATGGGTGATAACCTTGTAACAATAAAAGTTGGCGAGCCATCTTTAAATTCATCGTGGAAACAGGTTGCAGAAGAAATAGGAAAAATGATTGTTGAGAAAGTCAATAGCGAAGTGCAAAAAGTTAATATTACCTTAAACCCGAAAGATCTTGGTGAAATTGATGTAGAGTTCTTCATTAATAAGGGGAAAATTTCGGTTTCTTTAAACTGTACAAATGAGGGAACAAAAACATTATTGGCTTCAAATTTAGATTCTCTATCAAAAATTGTTCAATCAAGCTTAATGCAGGATGTAAATGTTAATCTGAGCCACGATAAAACAAATGGTCAGAATACAAATAGTGAAAATTTTGATGGCAGAGGAAATAATGGACATTATCAGGGAGATTCGCAACAAAAGAAAAAAGATCAGGAACAACCTAATTTAGACTTTGTTCAGAGGTTGCGCTTAGGTATTGAAGGCGTGGAAAGCGCGGAGGTGTAAAATGTCCAATATTAATAGCTATATGACAAGTATTCCGTATAAAGGAGCAGCCACTACAAACAATCAGCAGATCACTTCCGAAACCAAGGGAAAAGGCTATTTGGAAATGGATGATTTTTTTAAGCTGATGGCCGCACAGCTTCAAAACCAGGATATGACCAATCCCATGGATCAAAGCGAATTTATGAGCCAATTAACACTGATGTCTACAATTCAGGCAATTAGTGAGATTACAAATGTTACTGTTATTTCATATGCAGCTTCGTTGGTGGGCAAGGATGTTACCATTGGCGAGGTTGGTACCGATGGCAAGGTAAAAGAAGTTTTTGGCACTGTTACTGCCACAGGTGTCTATGGTGGTGAACAGGTTATCTTCGTAGATGGAAAAAGCTATCGCTTATCGCAGATTATGGCAGTTGGCAAATTGCCTGAACCTGAAGGTGAGGGCGAAGGCGAAGGTGAAGGCGAAGGCGGTGGCACAGAAGGACCTGGTGAAACGCCTGATTCTGGAACAACTACTCCAGATGGTAGTGGAGAGAATGCTGACGTAGTGTCAAAAGCTGCATCTTCACAATTGGATTCATCGGGACAAAATTCCCAGAAAAATAACTATTAAAGTATTTTTATAGATTTATTAGTTCAAATAAAATTCAACTGTTAGTGGTAGAGAGAGGAGCACTTAAATTATGGTAAAATCAATGTTTTCGGGAATTGCAGGTCTGCGTGCACATCAGCAAAAAATGGACGTTATTGGTAATAATATTGCCAATGTAAATACTTATGGTTATAAGGCGGGTAGGGTAACATTCAAGGAATCAATTTATCAGACGACATCATCTTCAAGCAATGGTAATGATATTTTTGGTGGTTCAAACCCCTCACAGGTAGGGTACGGATCTCAGGTAGGAACAGTTGACTTAATGTTTTCTAACGGTGCTTATGCCCCAACTGATAGTGCCATGGACTGTATGATTGATGGTCAGGGCTTCTTTATTGTTGGACCTAAAAACCCCGAGGGTATTAAGTTAGAGGATGCTACTCCCGAGGAAGTTTCGCAGAAATTAAGTGGTACTTATCTGACTAGAGTTGGTAATTTTGTTTTCGATGGTGATGGTTACCTTTGCGATGGCAGCGGTAATGTCGTTTATGGTTATGGGATGAAAGACGACGGTACTCCTAATACTGAAACCTTGGTGCCTTTGCGTGTACCTTATGTAGATAAAGATGGTATCATTGATACCAGTACACCTCCAGCTGATACTAGCACACCTATGAAGTTGAATAGTGTTAGTATTTCTAAAACTGGTGAAATTGTTGGCAACGATTCTGATGGTGAAAGCAGAACAATTGGTATGATTGCTTTGGCAAATGTGCCTAACCCCAATGCGTTGGAGAAGACACAGGGGCCTTATTACT
Organism: Clostridiales bacterium UBA4139; assembly: GCA_002380805.1. Classification (GTDB taxonomy): domain Bacteria; phylum Bacillota; class Clostridia; order Lachnospirales; family Anaerotignaceae; genus Chakrabartyella. Next base: position 44,979 of record DFWH01000014.1, read on the forward strand.
CAATCCGTGAAAATACTGGTTTTGTTTTACCTTATGAACCTGGAAAAGGTACAACCGGTTCAATTGTAAACTATGGTTTGGAAATGTCTAATGTTGACCTGGCAAAAGAGTTCTCTGAGATGATTACAACACAAAGAGGTTTCCAGGCGAATACTAGAATTATTTCTGTTACCGATGAGATGTTACAAGAACTTGTAAATATTAAACGCTAATGAAACGTAACTATATTTTAGGGCGATAATTTTATAAAATATGGTGTAAGCCGCTGCCGAATTGGTTGCGGTTTACTGTTTTAAACTAATCAAGGAATCAATAGAACTTGGAATATACCAATCAAATAAGGTTAGGTATAAATCAGTCTAGTGAAAATGAGTACAAGCTGGCTGTTACTGGCATATTATGAAACTGTAATTACATCGTATTCCATCTGAGTTACAAAATGGTTTTATGTTGAGTGCTTATAAAAAGATTTACAATTTGCTGGTGTAATTTACATATTACAACCAGCGTCGGGAATACTGAAAGCAGCTATGGCCATCACAGGAGGGGTTTTTATGATAAAACTAACAAAGCTTAATGGGGAAAAATTTGTATTGAATTGTGAACAAATAGTTGCAATTGAGTGTATTCCAGAATCAAAGATAATTCTACATAATTTAAGTTTTTACATAGTGAGAGAAACTCCGGATGAAATAATTCAAAAATCAGTTGAATATTTAATGTTGACTCATTCTTTGAATATACACCCAAAGGTGTAAGCACTTAAATTGGTTCGATAGAATTAGCGATTTTGGAGGCGTATTATGGACTTAACAACGTTTATAGGGGTCATAGCTGGTTTTGTTCTGGTTGTATTTGGTATCAAAATAGAAAACTTGGGAAATTTTTGGGATTTGCCAAGTGTTTTGATTGTTATCGGTGGAACCTTTGCGGCATTAATTGCGAGTTATCCAGCTAGAGTTTTGAAACAGTTGCCAAAACAGTTCAAAATTATTTTGAAAAATCCATATAACCCTATGGAATTTATTGACGAATTGCATGAGCTGGCAATTATTGCTCGTAAGAATGGACTTCTTGCTTTGGAAGAAAAGGCAAATTCCATGCAAGATCCCTTTTTTCGTGAGGGCTTAATGTTGATTGTTGATTCAACCACACCTCAGCAGGTGAAAGAAATCTTGAATAACACTATGGATCATATCCAAGACCGACATAACGAAATCATTGAGTTTTATGAAAAAGGAGCTAGTTACGCTCCGGCATTTGGTATGGTTGGTACATTGATTGGTTTGGTTAATATGCTGATGTCTATGAATGTGGAAGATGGTTCAGATGGCATAAGTACGAATATGGGTATTGCTTTAATTACAACATTCTATGGTTCATTACTTGCCAATCTATTTTTTATGCCTATTGCAAAGAAATTGCAGGTAAGAAGTGACGAAGAGCTTCTATGTAGAGAAATTATTATAGAAGGAATTTTAGCCATCCAAGCAGGTGAAAATCCCACTTTTTTAAAGGAAAAATTGATTACCTACTTGCCCCAATATGAAAAGAGCGGGAAAAAGAAAAAGGGCAAAGATGATGGGGCTGAAGACGAGGATTAATCCAACAAGAAAGGTTTTAGAGTAGATACTTAATAAGTGTTTATTGTTTAATGAGGGTGAGGGTTATGAAAAAACGTAGAAAAGGTGGCATTTCTAACGAGTGGCTGAATACGTATAGCGATATGGTTACACTTCTTCTCTGTTTCTTTGTATTGCTTTATTCTATATCTTCAGTTGATAGTGCAAAGTGGGAGAAAATTGTAAAAAGTTTTAATCCTACGGATAAAGAAGTGAGTCAGATCGTTGAGGATGCCGAGGGTAGCCTTGGGAATTACGATGTTGAAGGCGGCTTTAATGGGGATGGGATGGATACGCAGTTTAGCGACGAATTTGATGAGCTGTATTATAGGCTATCTAAATATGTAGAGACACAGGGGTTAGATGCTGACGTTGAAGTGACAAAGGGCGATGGATTCACATTTATAACATTTCGAAATAATATCTTTTTCGATGGTGATAGCTACACGCTGAAAGATGAGGGGAAGGAAGTTCTTGATAATTTATGTTATGCAATAGCAGACGTAAACCAATCCATTAGTGAAATTCAGATTTTAGGGCATACCTCTCAGGCAAGCCCAACAGAACCAAATGAGGTGGAAAGTGACAGGTTTTTATCATCAAATAGAGCCTCAGAAGTTTTGGTGTATATCCAGCGAAAAAATATTATTGGACCTGAAAAATTAGTTTCTAGCGGCTTTGGTCAGTTCAGACCTTGTAGTTCTTTTGAAACAAGGGAAAGTAGAGCAAAAAATAGGCGTGTAGAAATTATTATAACAAAAAATGATAGTGTTGTTAGAACATTAGATAACTACTATAATGAGGTGTATGGCATTGATTCTACACAAATACAGAATTAAAGGTGAAATGAGAAGTTAGTTTCCTTTTATGTTGCTATAATTTAGTTTGTGATTAGGATAGATGTTTAGATTGTGATAAAAGGGGCTTTAGGCCAATTATTTAGGGGTAGGGGTGAATGCTATAAATGTCTGAAGTATTAAGCCAGAGTCAGATAGACGAGTTGCTGGCGTCTGTAATCGGGGGCGGCAATGTGGAAAGTAAGGTCTATACGGAGCCTGGCGACAAATACCGTAAATACGATTTCTATAGTCCGAAGAAGTATACGAAGGACAAGTTGAATATAATCAAAAACACCCATGAGAATTATTGTCGATTAGTCTCTTCCAGATTAAACAGTTTATTAAGAGCATCCACACAAGTCTCACTTATTACTGTGGAGGAGGAGCGTTACTATGAATTTAGTAATGCACTATCTGATAATGATGCTTTAACAATGGTTAGTGCTGTTTTGCAAAATAAAGAGGGCAGTGGAATGATTTATATGCATATAACCACACCTCTAATGCTTAGCATGATTGACCGAATGTTGGGTGGAAAAGGGGATGAGCCATTAAATGTTTCATCGCTTTATGCATACACAGATATCGAGCTTTTGCTTTATGAAAATATTGCTCGGTATTTGGTATCTGTGATGAAGGATGGCTGGTCAAATTATCTGGATTTGAGCTTCGAAATTGAAAAGGTTGAAACATCCCATGGGCTGATGCAAGAAATTGGCATGGATGAGATAGTTGTAATTGTTGTAATTGAAGTAATTATTAATGATGTGGTTGGGAAGATAAATATCTGTATCCCAAGTACACTGCTTACAAATATTTTTGGAGTCTTAGAAAGTAAGAAATCAGCCAGTGGTAAAAATGCCGGAGCTGCAGAAGATAAAACATCTCAAGATATTTTCGAATTTATTAAAGATTCTAATTTAGAAGTAACGGCTAAAATTGGAGACGCAACTGTGATGCTACAAGATATTTTCGATCTTAAAAAGGGTGACATTATAAATATGAATAGACCCCAAGACTCATTTGTCGATGTTTTTGTTGAAGATAATATCTGGTTTCAAGGTAAACTGGGTGTTCAGAATAAAAATTTGGCAGTGAGAATAAGCGAAACAAATAAACATTAATAATAGCAAAAGGGGGCGATTTATAGTTATGGACGAAAAGATTTTTAACTCTTTAGAGATGGACGCCATTGGCGAAATACTAAATATTAGTCTTGGGGCGTCGGCCACAGCTGTCTCTACTATGCTTGATAGAAGAGTGGATATTACTGTTCCAAATGTAATGATATCAAGTAAGGAAGATTTTGAGTTTTCATATATGGAACCGGCTGTTGGTGTGGAAATCACGTATGTATCAGGCTTAAGCGGAAACAATATTATGCTTTTAAAACGGCATGATGTTAAGGTTATCGTTGAAATTCTAATGGGAATGGAATTTTCTGATGAGGATTTTGAACTTAATGAGATAAACCTAAGTGCGATCTGCGAGGTCATGAATCAAATGATGGGGGCATCTTCCACAGCGTTAGCTGAATTGTTAGGAGAACCTGTTAATATTTCTACTCCAAACTCATTTGAAATTAATACCGTTGCTGAGTTTAGCGATAAGTACTTATTAGAAAATGAACCTATGGTTGTTGTTAGTTTTTCGTTAAAGGTTGAAAATGCACTGGAAAGCGAATTTCTAAATATTATGACAGTAGATTTGGCTAGGAAGTTATTGTCATGCTTTGGGCTTGCCATGGAGGAGCCTGTGCAAGAAAAAGTGGAAAGCCCAGAACCAAAAGCTGCATCCCAAAAGATGAGCTATGAAAGATTCCTTGAACCTGAAATACCCCAAGAATCATCTAGCAGAATGATGACTCAGGAAGAAATCGAGAAATTGTTATCCCAAAGTTCTGGCAATGATACGAGTGGTCAGGTTCAACCTGAGCCTTTAAAGGCAGAGGTGAAACCTAGTGCTCCTGTTTCACCACCGAGGGTAGAGAGTGTACCGGTGGGTGTTAGTACAGAACCGATATATGCACCACAAGTACCGCAAGCACCACAAGCGCCTCAAGCAAATAATGTGTATGCACAGCCAAAGGTAATCAATGTTAGACCAAATGCGGAGTTGCATAATCAAGGGGAAGGAAATGCCTGTCAGGAAAGAACGGAAAATTTGGATTTAATTATGGGGGTACCTCTAGAAATTTCCGTCGAAATAGGGCGCACTAAGAAAAATGTTCGTGAAATTCTGGAATATAATAAAGGATCCCTTATCGTTTTAGATAAACTTGCTGGGGAGCAGGTTGATATTTATGTAAACGGTCAATGTATTGCAAAGGGAGACGTTGTTGTTGTAGACGACAATTTTGGAGTACGTGTAACTGAAGTTTTAAGAAAGATATGAGAAGACAGGCTGGAATAGGGAAAGGATGGAATGATTAAAATGTCTAAAATTTTATTGGTTGATGATGCTTCTTTCATGAGAATGATGATTAAAGATGCACTAACAAAAAATGGGTATACCGATATATATGAAGCTGCTGACGGTGTTGAGGCAGTCGCAAAGTATTCTGAAATTCGACCTGACTTAGTAATTATGGATATTACAATGCCCAATATGGATGGCTTGGGTGCGCTGAAGGCAATCAAACAAATTGACCCTAATGCAAACGTAGTAATGTGTTCTGCAATGGGTCAGGAAGCAATGGTTATTGAAGCAATTAAATCAGGCGCAAAGGACTTCATTGTAAAGCCTTTTAAACCCGATAGAATATTAAAAACAGTAACAACTGTGCTTGGTTAAATTGGGTAGGAGGAGAGTCTGATTTTTGAAGATTTCTTTATGATTTTTATCACTTTTTTATCGGTAATTTTGGTACTTTTTTTGAGCTATTGGTTTACAAAATATGTTGGAACAAAAACCATGAAGTTTAGAGGTTCTAGGCATATGGAAGTTGTGGATAGGCTTCCAATAACTCAGGATAAATCTATTATTATCGTTAAGGTGGAAAAAAACTATTACTTATTATCTGTTTCACAAAATGGAATTGGACTTATTAAAGAGTTAGATGGTGTTGATGATGGAGCGTTCGAAGTTATGGACGAATTCCAAGGCACCAAAGACCATGATTTTAAAGAGGTCTTATCGCAGTATTTCGCCAATCGAAAAAAATAAGAAATGCTGATTCATAGGGATAGGGTTTGATTTGGTTTTATGTATTTAAAATACGAGGGAGTTTATTATGAACGAAGCTTTTATTAATATAAACGGCGGCGGAATCCAGACGTTGGAGCTGTTTTTGATGATTACTGTGATTTCGCTGCTACCTTCAATAGTCATTATGATGACTTCGTTTACCAGAATAATCATTGTAATGTCCTTTTTGAGAAATGCTTTGGGAATGCAGCAAACACCACCAAATACAGTTTTAGTGGGCATTTCACTCTTTCTTACCTTATTTATTATGTCTCCTGTGTTGAGTCAAATAAATGAAAATGCATACATACCATATAAAAATGAGCAGATATCTGCTGATGAGGCAATAGATAGAGCATCTGTCCCTATGAAAACTTTTATGCTGAAACAAACAGAAGTAGATACTTTAGATATGTTTATGGAGTTTTCGGGGGAAGAGATCACAGAAAACTATGAAGACTTACCATTAACCGTAATAATACCATCTTTTATTACAAGTGAGTTAAAAAGAGCGTTTATTATTGGGTTTCTTTTGTTCCTCCCGTTTCTTTTGATTGATATCGTAGTATCCAGTACACTTATGTCAATGGGTATGATTATGTTACCGCCTGCTATGATTTCTCTGCCGTTTAAAATTTTATTATTTATTACGGTGAATGGCTGGCAGTTGTTATTCTCTACATTGATTAAAGGCTTTAATTAGTTAGGGGGATAATGAATGACGAATGGAGAAGTTCTAGACATTATGCGTTCTGCAATCGTTGTTGCGTTAAAAATTGGTGGACCAATTTTGATTTTAAGTATGGTTGTTGGTGTGTTTATATCTATCATACAGGCAGCAACGCAGATACATGAGCAGACAATTACCTTTGTACCAAAGGTATTACTCATTGTATTTGTCTGTTTGGTTTGTGGGCCTTGGATGCTTGAAACATTACAGGATTTCTTGTATCAGGTTTTCAGCCTCATGATTTGATTGGGAATATAGAAGCTGTATTCTAAATTGGTGGACAAGCCTCTATGGATAAAAGAACTGTTGAAGGACTAAGGCTTTAATATTATTTCAGTTTTTATATGGTTTTTAGGAATACATTTTGTATTTGGATGTAATTCGGAGGCATTGGACAGATGGATTATTTCGATAATTTTGTATTTTTCTCATTAGTATTAATGAGAATGTCTGGGTTTATTTTCCTAAACCCTATTTTTGGAAGAAAAAATGTTCCTGGAATCGTAAAATCCGGACTAGTCCTTGCTTTAACAATGATTGTATTTACCTCGATGCCACAACAGCAAATTCAATTTTCAGGGATGCTCGAATATGGTGTCGTTCTGCTGAAAGAGTTTGCGGCGGGGTTTGCAGTAGGGTTTGTAATTAGTTTGTTTTTATACGTAATTATTTTTGCAGGCGAGATGATTGATATGCAGATGGGTATCTCAATGTCAAAGATTTTTGATGTTCAAAGCAATGCTTCAATTGCGTTAAGTGCTACATATTATAACATTTTGTTTATGTTTTTATTTTTTGTAACAGATGCACATTTGGCAATCATTAATATTTTATTGAATTCTAGTGATGTGATTCCTTATGGGCAAGTAATATTAGGTCAGAATGTAGCCCAGTCTGTATTGGATACATTTATCCTTTGCTCTGAGTTGGCATTAAAGATGGCCTTCCCTATAATTGCTATTGAATTTCTATGTGCAGTGGGAATGGGCATTTTAATGAAAGCAATTCCCCAAATCAATGTTTTTATTGTGGATATCCAGCTTAAAATTTTTGTGGGGCTAATGATGTTATTGCTTCTTTTTTCACCAATGGCAGATTTTTTAAACCAATTGGTAGTGATTATGGTTGATAGTGTAAGGGATATTCTGACTCATATGGTCTAAAGAGAATTTTAAAATGTTTATAGTTGCTTTCGTCAATGTCTTTGTTGAACGAGCTTTAAAGCCTTTCAGTTACCATATGGCTATTTTATAAGACAGATTTTTCCCATTTAAAAGTAAGGGTTTTCGAAAGAGGGGGGAGAACATTGGCGGGCGATTCCAAAACCGAAAAGGCCACGCCCAAGCGAAGGCAAGACGAGCGAAAGAAAGGTAATGTCTTAATAAGTAAAGATATTATTACAGTTATATCCTTGGTGGGAACTTTCTTTGCTTTGAAGTTAATGTTTCCTCAGATTATAGCAAATGTAAAAGATTTTCTTTACAAAGCTTTTGGGTATGCCCAAACCAAATCGGACATTACGGAAGATTTTGTAATGGTAATTACAAAAGAAACCGTACTTGCGTTCTTCCAAATTGTGGCCCCTATTATATGCATTTCAGTATTATTATCTATTTTGGCAACTGTTGCACAGACAAAACCGCTTTTTGTCGCAGATAGTTTGAAGCCGAAATTTAACAGGATTAACCCACTTCAGGGGATAAAAAGATTGTTTTCCTTAAAAAGTTTGTTTGATGTCATTAAGGGCATTATTAAAATTTCGATTCTTATTGTAATCCTTTATTCTTTTATTTCCGATAGTTTGTTAACAATTACCAGAACTACCCAGATGGATCTTTCTCCATCGTGTTCTGTACTTATGGACTTAACGATGTCCTTGGCTTTTAAGATATGCTTAGCTTTTGTTGCAATATCTGTATGTGACTTCTTTTTCCAATGGTGGGAATATGAACGACAAATTAAGATGTCCAAGCAAGAGTTAAAAGAGGAATATAAGCAAATGGAGGGTGACCCTCAGATTAAAAGTAAAATCAAAGAGGTTCAGCGTAAAATGGCGATGTCCCGCATGATGCAGGCAGTCCCAAAGGCTGATGTTGTCATCAAAAACCCTACCCATTATGCAGTAGCTTTAAAATATGATGTTGAAAAAGATGGTGCACCAACGCTATTGGCAAAAGGTCAAGATGAGGTTGCACTTAGAATTATAAAGATGGCGGAAGAGAACAACATTTATGTTCTTGAGAATAAGCCCTTAGCTAGAGCAATCTATGCTACCACGGATATAAACCAAGAAATACCTGCTGATTTTTATGGTACTGTTGCTGAAATTTTGGTTTATGTGTATAAGTTGAAAAATAAAAAGTTGATATAGATTGAAATGGTGTGAGATATGAAAAAGTTATTTCAAAATTCAGTATCCTTATTTGTAATCGTAATTATATTACTATTGCTTATTCCGTTAAACCCCTTTTTGTTGGACACTTTGTTTATTATTAATATATCCGTGTCCCTCATTATATTATTGATCACAATGAACATAAGGGAATCACTGGAATTTTCCATTTTTCCCTCTCTACTTTTGATCACAACCCTTTTTCGACTTGGCTTGAATGTTTCTTCGACCAGATTGATTTTGACAGAAGAGGGTGCCGCGGGCCAAGTTATTGCGGCGTTTGGTAGTTTTGTTTTACAAGGAAACGTCGTTGTTGGTACGATTATTTTTATCATTATTGTTTTGGTTCAGTTTATTGTTATCTCAAAGGGTGCTGAACGTGTTGCTGAAGTTGCAGCTAGATTTACCTTGGATGCTATGCCGGGAAAGCAGATGGCTATTGATGCCGACTTAAACTCTGGCTTGATTACAGAAGAAGAGGCGAAAACAAGACGATATAAAATTCAGAAAGAAGCAGATTTTTACGGAGCCATGGATGGTGCCACCAAAATTGTTAAAGGTGATGCCATCATGTCTATCATTATAACGGTAATTAACTTTTGTGCTGGTGTTATCATCGGTTTGGTACAATCGGGCATGAGTTTTTCTGAGGTGTTGCAGGTTTACTCCATTGCAACCATCGGTGATGGGCTTGTTTCCCAGATACCCGCCCTGTTAATTTCCACTGCTACCGGTATGATTGTCACAAGAGCCGTGTCTGACGGCAGTTTAAATACCGATGTGGCAGCCCAGTTTTTAGCTCAACCTCAAGCGATTACCATTGGCGGCGCTCTGGTGGGTATGATTGCAGTAATTCCGGGAACGCCTACTTTGCCGTTGATGCTAACCTCGGTGATGCTCCTTTCATTGGGTATTTATGTTCAAAGAAATATGAAGTTGGCAATCGCCCAGGAGGCACAGGCAACAGAAGCCCAATATACGCAAGAAATGCCAACGGAAGAAGAGTATTATAAAGATGTAAATAATATTTATTCCTTGCTGAATGTGGAGCCAATTGAAATGGAATTTGGGTATAGCTTAATTCCATTGGTAGACGATGCAGGGGGCGGAAAATTAATCAACAGAATTGTTATTTTTAGGCGTCAATATGCCCAGGATATGGGATTTGTAATTCCATCTATCCGCCTTAGGGATAGTGCATCGCTAAATCCCAATCAATATACCATCAAAATAAAAGGAGAAGCAATTGCATCAGGTGAAATTCTTGTGGACTATTATTTGGCCATCGAACCTTCTGAACCAATGGGGGACATTGATGGAATAGAAACCATAGAACCTGCTTATGGCATACCCAGCAAATGGATTTTACCGGAAAATAAAGAGTTGGCAGAAATTTATGGATATACGGTTATTGACCCACTTTCCGTTATGCTGACACATATGTCAGAGGTTGTTTCCCAACATTCTTATGAGCTGTTATCCAGAACAGAGGTGTTGCAGCTTATTGAAAATGTAAAAGCAAGTATCCCTGAGCTAGTGGAAGAGGCATTCCCCAATATAATTTCTTATAGTAGTTTTCAAAAGATTTTATCAAACCTTCTAAAAGAGGGTGTACCTATCAAGGACTTAGTAACCATTATTGAAACGATTGTAGATTCTTCCTCAGTTACAAAAGATTTGGATTTGATAACTGAAAATATTAGGGTGGCTTTGAAGCGTACGATTACTCGTAAGTTCTGTGAATCTGGACAGATGAAGGTAATAACACTGGATGCTGAATTGGAAAAAGTAATTGTATCTAGTATGGCTAAGAGTGAACATGGGGTGTACTTATCTTTAAGCCCAGATGTTTTGCAAAAGGTATTAATGCAGGTTGCAGATAATCTGAAGAAGTTTAATGATTTATCTCATAAGCCAGTAATATTGACAAGCCATGTGGTAAGAGTTTATTTCTATCGATTAATTGAGCAGTTTTATCCCAATGTGAGCGTAATTTCATTTAACGAAATTGCAAATAATGTTCAAATTCAGTCAATTGGAAATATTGTGTTATAACATAGGAGCCGAGAGAATGATATTGAAGAAGAAACTCAATGATATGACAAATGAAGAGCTATTTGCTGAGTATAAACTCTCCGGCGATTTAGATATTAAAAATGAGCTGGTTTTGCGTTATGTACATATTGTGAAAAACGTAGCCATTCAAATGCGGGGGGTTTATAGTGAGTTTACCCAGATAGACGATATTGTTAATGAAGGTGTATTGGCATTAATGAGTTCCATAGACAAGTTTGATATGGAGAAGAATGTGAAGTTTGAAAGCTATATTTCCAAGCGTGTTAGGGGTATTGTTATTGATATTGCAAGAAAGAATGATTGGGTTCCAAGAAGCGTAAGAAAGGCTGCAAAGGATATTGATAAGGCAACAAATGAATTGTTTGTTGAGTTAGGAAGAATGCCAACAGATGAAGAAATGGCAAATCACCTAAATATATCCGTTCAAAAATATTATGAGGATCTGGGAAAAACCAACCTGATGAATGTGCTTTCTTTTGAGATGTTGTTGGAGGAAGCGGGGAATGGAAGGTATAACAACCAGATTATGAATGCCAACATGGAAACCATGCCGGAACATCATTTGGATAGTTTAGAGCTAGAAAGAGAAATAAAATTGGGCTTAGAGAATCTAAGAGAAAAGGAAAAACTCGTGGTTTCTCTTCATTATGTCCATGATTTAAATATGAAAGAGATTGCTGCTGTTCTGGGGGTAAGTGAACCCAGAATTTCACAAATACATTCCAATGCGTTAAGAAAGCTTAGGTTGTTTTTACAAGAGTAATTGTTATTTTGGGGAGGGATAAAATGTTTAAAGGGTTTTACAACTTATCTTCAAGTATGCTTACACAGAATAAAAATCTGAATGTAATCAGTAATAACCTGGCCAATGTTTCTACCAGTGGTTATAAGTCCGATAAGATGGTTTCTGGAACTTTTAAAGATGCAGTAATGACTAGAACCGCAAATAATATCTTGGGAGCAGATGGAAGCTCTCTGGGGAATTCATCTATGATTACGGTTCCCTATGAAACAGTTACCAATCTTGCAGATGGGGGTTGGGAGCAGACGGGAAGCCCTCTGGATTTTGCCATTGATGGTAGAGGTTTTTTTGAGATACAGAGGCAGGGCCAAAATGTCTATACCCGCAATGGTTCTTTTAGCTTGGATAATGAAGGTTATTTGATGCTACAAGGGGTTGGTAGGGTAAATGGTACAAATGGCCCTGTTCGGATTACAACAGATGATTTTTACGTTGAGCCTGATGGTAGAATTTATGATGCAACTGGTAATTTGATTTCTCAGCTTAAGGTGGTTGATTTTAACAACTATGACGAGTTAACAAAGGTTGGGGAAGGTGTTTTCACTGGCGGCGGGCAAGGCAGAGCATCGAATTCTACGCTTATGTGGAAATATGTAGAAACATCAAATGTTGATCCTGTTCAGGAAATGACAGATATGCTGGTTAGCCAACGATCCCTGCAAAGTGCCGCTCAGGTATTAAAGATGTATGATTTAATGGCTGCAAAGGCGGCAACGGAAATTGGCAAGGTATAAGGATAACCCATAAATTTTATTGCGTTTAACCAGAGTGTTTGGCTAGTTAGGTCTTTTAAAAAAAGATGAAAAAGCTTGGCTTGTAATGAAAATCCAAGGGATTTTAAAATAGCAATTATGTGCAAAGGAGAAATGTGTATATGCAAATGTCATTTTATACTGGTAAAGTTGGTGCGTCCGCCCAGCAGACAAAGTTGGATGTAGTTGCAAATAATATTGCCAATGTTAATACAGCTGGATACAAGTCCAAAAGCTTATGTTTTTCCGACTTGATTTATAACAATATGGCAGGAATAGATGGTGCCCAATCCGATGTAAAATCGGGTAGCGGTGCAAAGCCAGATCGAACCAACACATCTTTTGAAAAAGGGAGTGTAAATCTCTCCAGTTCTCAACTTGATTTTTCCATTGAAGGCAGAGGCTTTTTTGGACTGCAAAATCCACAAACAAAGGAAGTATACTACACAACAAACGGTAGTTTTGCATTGGCGGAAAAGGATGATAGCTTCTATTTAGCATCAAAAGATGGGTATTTTGTTTTGGGTAAGGATGGAAACCCAATAAAGATTAAGTCCGGAAATACAGAAGTGTTAGATGAAGATGTAGAACTTGGGAAAGATGGTAGCCCTCTGGAGGGGGAAGCAATTGCCCTTGAAAATGCGGAACCTGCGGTATATGATTTTTTCCGTACGGAGGGAATGCTAAGTGTGGGTGATTGTAACTTTGTGGCCGTTGAAAAAAATGGAGCTCCTTTTTTGGTTGATGCTAAGGTTACAAGGGGTGGCTTTGAAGGCTCAAATGTAGATATTTCTAAGGAATTTGCCAAGGTGATTGAGGCGCAAAGGGCTTACCAATATTCTTTAAGAATGGTGCAAACAACGGATGAAATTCAGAATTTAATCAATAATTTAAGATGATGGAAAAATACAAACGGTTGGTGAGACTATGAAAATTAATAGCTATCAAGAAATGAATGGATTTGCCATAGATATGCTTCGAGAAATAGGAAGCATTGGCACGGGGAATGCAGCCACAGCTCTTTCAACAACATTATCAGCAAAGATTGCCATGTCTTTACCAGAAGTAAAGATTATGGGCTATAATCAGGCAATAGACTGTCTGGGTGGGCCTGAGAAGATTGTTTCTGCGGTATTGGTGCATATGACAGGTGAGTTTAGCGGTATTATGCTTTACTTATTGGATTTGGACTTTGTAAATATTGTGTTTGACCGCCTTTCCCTGGGCATGATAGATGGATTTGAGGATATTGATGAGCTTAGGGCGTCAGCAATTGCGGAAATAAGCAATATAATCATTTCTTCTTATGCAAATGCAGTATCTCAGTTGAGTAATATATCGATCAACCTTTCTGTGCCAGCCATGACGATCAACATGCTGGGCGGGATTATGTCTGTTCCAATGATCGAATATGGTTATGTTACCGATAAGATTATGATGGTAGATGGAAAGTTTATCTACAATGGCGGGGAGATGACAAGTAATTTAATTATGTTACCTGATATTAAGTCACTAAATTTTTTACTAAATAAGCTGGGTGTTTTTAATGGGTAAAGAAATTACAGTAGGTATTGCAGATATGAAGTTTACCAGATGTGAAGGGCGCTTAATCACATATGCTCTGGGTTCATGCGTTGGGGTTTGTTTGTATGACCCTGTTGCCAAGGTTGGGGCGATGGTACATATCATGCTTCCGCAAAAATTGGAAAATAGCGCTGATTTAAATGTTTATAAATTTGCAGATTCAGGAATACGAGCAACGATTAAAAAAATAGAGGTCTTTGGTGCAGTAAAGAGGCGATTGATTGCAAAAATCGCTGGTGGCGCCAAAATGTTTGATATTCCTGGAGGTGGAACCTTAGGCAATATTGGACAACGAAATATTGAAAGCGTTCGACACACGCTGAGGGAAGAAGGCATTCCCATTGTGAGTGAGGATGTTGGTGCAAATTATGCGAGAACTTTAATTTTTGATTGTAGTAATGGACAGGGGAATATCAGATCCTTCGGGAGAAAAGAAGTTATTTTTTAAATTGGTCTTTTTCTGTACTTTTGTGGTAATATGAAAAAAGAAATAATATGTACAATGCGGTAGCATAGTATTTTTTGCATAGTACTACAATTGTGTAGTTTTCAGTTTATTTGTATCATTTTATGCAGCAAAGAAAAGAGATAACTACAATTTATGGAGGAATACATATGGGCGAAAAAAACAAGACCGGCATTTTGCTAGAATCGGGCACAAATGAAATAGAAATAATGGAGTTTAAGGTCAATGGAAAACTCTACGGTATTAATGTGGCTAAGGTTAGAGAAATAATGGTGTCTGAGGCTGTTACACCAATGCCTCTGGCACACCCTGTTGTTGAGGGTGTTTTTAAGCCAAGGGGAACGGTAATAACAGTTGTTAACCTTGCCAGATATTTGTTCGGTGATACAGTAGCCCAAGGGGATAGAGATTTATTTATTGTTACGAACTTTAACAAGATGCACATCGCTTTTCGCGTAGATAGTGTTGAGGGAATTGTGCGCCTTTCTTGGGCAGATATTCAAAAGCCTGATAAGACTGTAAGTGGTGGTGAAGAAGGGGTTGCTACGGGGATTACTGAAATAAATGGTGATTTGGTAGTTATCTTGGATTTTGAGAAAATTGTGGCAGAAATCGCCCCAAGAACTGGAATTCAGAGCGATGAAGTTGAGAAGCTTGGGATTAGAAAAGAGAGCAATGCTCCCATTATTTTGGCTGAGGATTCAATACTGCTATCTAGAATGATCTTGGATTGTCTGAAAAAGGCAGGCTTCAAGAATATTACGAAGTTTGATAATGGTAAAGAGGCTTGGGATTATTTAGAGACGATTCAAGGGGAACAGGATGCGACAGAAAAGGTGGCCTTGGTTATTACAGACATTGAAATGCCGGCCATGGATGGACACAGATTAACTAAGTTGATAAAAAGTGATAAAAATTTAAAACAGATTCCAGTTATCATTTTTTCCTCATTGATTAATGATGAGTTATATGTAAAAGGAAAACAACTTGGTGCGGATGAGCAGATTAGTAAACCTGAAATAGGAAGCTTAGTTGAGGTTATTGACCATTTGCTTGATAAAAAATGAAAAAAATTTTTTGTTCGTATAAAAAGCAGACACAATGTGCCTGCTTTTTTAGTGCTTGAAATCAATGATATGGGTTTTCTTTTACTACGATACAAGCACTGGATAATTGTGCCGCGACGGATGTTCTGAATTTTTCCCTGTAAAAGCTGAGCAGTGGTATGGTTTTAGAATTATCTGAAACAATGTACTTGGCTGGTAATTTTGTGAGTGCCAATGCGATTATATCAGCAGTACACCTTGGGCAGGTACATACATCAAACATTTGTTGAAACTCTTCCAACCTTTCCACAACAAGGTTCTCATACACATTAATATAGTGAAAGGTAGGTTCTACAACTTTGGCTGGAGATTCTGTAACCATTATGAATGGCTCCTCTGCGGGTTCGTTGGAAGGAACCGTTTCGGTAGTTTTTTCAGTTTCGATAAATGAGGGTTCTGTGGATTCCGTTTCTTGAATACCTGTCTCTGTGGATTTTTCTTCCTCGGTTGTTTCAGCAACCGCTGGTGTGTCGAGGGATGCCTTCAATGCGTTATCCTGTATGACTTCATCCTCACCTGGGGAACTCAAGGGATTTTGCTGTGTGGTTGTTTCTTCTGTTGAAGGATCCTCTTCTAGCTCCATAAGCGACTCCAAATTTTCGTTTATTTTCTCTGAAATAGATTTATCGTTGGATGGTTCAATGCCCATAAAAAGTAAATCATTAGAGACATCAGAACCAGTGCTGTCTATTTGCATTTGTTCTTCCATGGATTGATGTTCATCCTTTGCCTTGGAGATAAGGTTCAGAACGTGAGCGGTCTTATTAGTTTTACGCGCCATTTTATGACCTCTTTTCAATAAATATTAACCGAAGATGGTTGGTATTAACCAAAGAAAATAAAATCCATTTACTTTAAAAAATGAAGATATTTTAAAATTTATGAATGATATTTTTGGTTTAGATTATTTTTTGGATGCTTTGCTACGAATTAAAACCTCTTCGATAAAATTTATATAGTCTAGAGTTGGTTTTGACCTGGGGGCATATAAAAGCACGCAGGATCCGTGAGCGGGTGACTCAGCAACAGAAACGCTGGACCTGATTTTTGCGTCGAATACGGTGGTATCTAACTGTTTTGCAATTTCGGCTGCCATATCTGCAACTTCGTTGGCGAGGTTTGTACGCTTATTGTATTTGGTTAGCAGTAATCCCAATACGTTAAGTTTCGAGTTATAGAATTTTTTCACTGTTTGTGCCGTTTCTTTTAACTGACTTACTCCCAGCAAACTTAGGATTTCGGGTACCATGGGTACAATAAGATGATCAGAACATACGAAGGCATTAACTGTTAGAATATTTAATGCTGGTGGCGTGTCAATGATGATAAAATCATATTGATCACATACAGACTCCAGGGCTTCCTTTAGAAGATATTCTCTACCGGAGCGGTTAAATTCTAACTCTGCGCTGCTTAACAGGATGTTGGAAGGGATAATATCACCAAATTCCGTTTTTTGAATGACATCTTCAATTTTAGCAGTTCCTTTAAAGACATCGTAGATAGTAGAGGTATTTTCAATATCTAATCCCAAAGAAAATCCAAGGTTTCCCTGAGGGTCAAGGTCGATTCCAAGAACTTTATATTCTTGAAGTGATAAGCCTGTTATCAATGTGGCAGTGGTTGTGGTTTTGCCAACACCGCCTTTTTGGTTTGTTAATGTAATTATTACTGACACGAGTATCACCTCATAATAATTTATTTGTTAAACTGAACTATTAATAAAAGTATACTATATGTCGAAAAATAAGTATAGAGTAAAATTTGATATCAACATTATTGAGAAAATCGATTTAATATAAGGAGGAATATCATGGCAACAATATCAAGCCTAACTTCATCTTCTTCCAGTAATGCGTATGGAAGTCAAACAAAAGGCATTGGCGGTCTTGTCAGTGGTTTAAATACTGATGAAATTATAGATGGTATGACCATTTCCACTAGAAGTAAGATTGCAAAGCAAAAACAGAATAAAACTTTATTATCATGGAGAACCGATGCTTATCGTTCTATTAGTTCTAAGCTGATTAGTTTTGCTGATAAATATACCTCATACGCATCTAACACCAACCTATACAGTGATAGTTTTTATGGAAAAACTGTAATCACAGCAAAGGGTGAAAATAGTAAGTATGTTTCTATTTCGGGCAATTCTACCAATAGTCAGCTTTCGATTCTTGGGATAAAGCAATTGGCAAAGGATGCCAGCTTTACCACCAGCGAGTCCTTGTCGAATAATTACATACAATCAGATGTCATCAATTACGGGACAGACAATACTTGTACTTTAGCGGGAAAAACCATTACAGTGGAATATGGAAGCGAAAAGTATGTTGTTAAGATGCCGGAAAAAGAGGGCGGCGGTGTATATACAAATGCAGCCGAGGTGGCAGCAGGCTTGACCAAAGCTTTAGAAAATGTAGAGATGAAAGATGGCAAGAAGCTGAGTACAGTTATGAGCGTTACTGCAGACGGAGAGACATTGAACTTCAAAAACACCGATGGTGCAGGAAATAAATTGCAAATTGTAGGTGGCGACGCTACCTTTATGAAGGCGGTAGGTATTACTTCGGATTCTGCCTCTATCGTAGACACCAGTATTTCTAGTACCGGCATAAGTGGAGCTGCAAGCATAAATCCTGATGATCTTCAGAAGGTTACAACTTTTGCAGAAAGAATGAAAGATAAGTCAATGACATTTGAGTATAATGGTGTAAAAAAGACAATTACATTTAAGGATGAGTCCAAATTAAACGAGACAGATTTTATTGGATATTTACAGAGTGAAATAGATACAGCTTTTGGTCAAGGTAGGGTTAAGCTGTCTGAAGATGCTGCGGGTAAAATCCAGTTTCAGCCAGTGTTACCTAACGGAAGCGAAGATAAGTCTTCTACCTTAAAAATCTCTAGTTCATCGGAGGGGCTTCTGGGTGAAGGGAGCGTGTTCGGATTTCGCAATGGTTCTACAAATAAGCTGAATTTGACTAGTCCTTTAGAAGATGCAGGCTTCAAGGGTTCAGGTAGTGTTGGGCTTGTTGATGGCACAGAATATGAACTTCGTATAAACGGGGAGAGTATTAAGTTTACCTATGAACAGGGAAAGACTAGTTTAGGAGATATTATTTCTACGATCAATAAGAATGAAAAAGCAGGTGTGCAGATATCTTACCAGGCAAATAGCGATTCTTTTTCCATAACTTCCACGCACAAAGGTGCTTCTGGTAAGGTGGAAATTGGTGGCGCTGGTGGTGAACTTAATGATTTAGAGAAATTGTTATTTGGTAAGCGTGGAGCAGATGGCAACATAATGGCAGGAAGCAACGAGGTGAATGGTACTGCTGTTAAAGGACAGGATGCCGTTATTCTGGTTGATTTTGACGGGGCAGGAGGGGCTGACCCTATGGAAATTACTAGAGGAACAAACTCTTTTACCTTGGATGGTATGACAATTGGTGTGAGCGGTACCTTTGGGTATGATGAAAGCGGTAACCCTGTGGCAGGAACAGAGGAAGTTACTTTCGATGCCAGTGTTGATACAGACAAGGTTTTTAATGCAATTAAAAGCATGATTAATGATTACAATGAGTTGGTATCTCTCACAAATAAAGTGGTAAAGGAAAAAAGAAACAGAGATTACACACCACTTACTGATGAGCAAAAGAAGGAAATGACAGAAACCGAAATCAAGAACTGGGAAGAAAAGGCAAAGGCGGGTTTGCTTTGTGGGGATTCCGACATTATCAACCTAACCAACGACTTAAGATTCGCTTTTTTAAACTCACGTTCTGATGGTGTATCCTTTTCAGATATTGGGATAACGGTATCCACTGAATGGTCTGATAACGGAAAAATAAACCTAGATGAATCAAAACTTAAGGCTGCCTTACAGGAAAATCCGGATAATGTAAAAAGCCTGTTTATAGATTCCGCCGAAGGAAACAAACTTACCACAGGCGGCGTGATGACAAGAATGAAAGCTATCACAGATAAATATGCTGCAACTACGGGTTCCCATAAGGGAGTTTTGGTTGAAAAGGCAGGTAGTGAGAAATCTCCAAGCTCTTTATTAAAAAATAAGTTGCTTGATCAGATGAATGATATTGATAAAACGGTGAAAAAGCTCGAAACCAAATTGTCTACGGAGAGAACTAGATACCAAAAGCAATTTACAGCACTGGAACAACTTGTGCAACAAATGAACACGCAAAGTGGTTGGTTATCACAACAGTTTGGTAGCTGATGATAAGTTGAAAGGGTTGGCAAAAGAGAATGAATAATTATGGTTATCAGCAATATAAGCAACAATCAGTTAATACGATGACTTCGGGGGAACTTTTGCTGCTTCTTTTTGATGAAAGTGCAAAGAGGCTTACAAAGGCAGAGATGGCTTTGAAAAACTCAGATTTTACGATGTTTGAAATGTCTGTAAATAGGGTGTCTGAAATTATCAAATACCTTGATTCAACACTGGATAAATCCTATGAAATAGGCCGAGAAATCTCTAGATTATATGAGTATTTTCAGTTTCAGACTGCTAGAATAAAAGCGGGAAGAAGCGTTGAGCAAATTCACGAACTCAGATCAATGTTGTTGGATTTGCGAAATACTTTTAAAGAGGCCGACCGTTTATCTCAGGTTGACGTAGTGAAAAATTAGAAAGACAAGGATGTGAGCAATTTGGGCACAGCATTAATGGAAATTGCCGTTAATCTCCAAAAAAAATACAACAAAGTAAATGAGCTGCAAGATACTACAAAGCAAATGGCAGATTCATTGCAACGTAATGACTTATATGCCTTTGAACTTTTAATGAAAATGAGAACTGAGATTATGCTTGAAATAGACAGTATTGATTATCAGAGAGAGGATTTATTAAAATGTTTACCTGAAGCTGAGGAGAACCTGGTGAGATGTGCGCTAAGCACCCAGACTCAGGAAAGTCAACTAAAATTGCCAGAAATACATCGGATTAATGATATCTACAAAAAAATAACTAGAAGCCTTGAGAGTACAATACAGTATGATAAGGCGATAAGCCTTAAAATAGGAGGCAACGATTCTTTCTATAAAAACTAAGGTAAATCATTGTAGCAACGAAGAAAAACAGCTATGAATATAAAAGGGGACTTGTGCCAGAAAATGGCGCAAGACCCCTTTTTAATAGAAAATCCTCTCTATACCACAGATGATATTAGGAGAGGATTTATGTTTTGCTAATAGACCAAAATGGCCCCCCGTAATTAGCAGCATACTTGGCCTCATCCAAAATTGTTTGAATATCCCACTGCTGCTCACTGTTTTCAAGGCTTTGAGAATCTGCAATCAGAACCTTACCTTCGGGCGTTACACCCCGTAAGATGATAAAGTGACCTTGTGAGGTAAAGATGCCCTTATTCATCAAAACAACGACTAGGTTCCCTTTGTTTAGTTCGTCAAAAATTATCTCTTTTGAGGGTTTTTCTAAACTTTTTGACTGAAGGCCGAATGATTTGGCACCATCAGGAATAATCGAATGGTACGAACCACTATTATGGCTAAAGTGCCCGTTGTCAAACGCCCACTTTGCAGCCATATCAGGCGTGATTTCATTCTCTGTAAAGGTACTGAGTACCATTGCTAGTGTGGTTGGCCCACAGCCAAAAACGCCAATGGTATTATCTGTACCATATAAGGTTGCATTCCACTGAGGGTCAGTTTGGGAATAGTAAACCAGCTCTACTGTATTTGATTGTAATGTGGTTCCTTTATCCTCTTCTTCATCGACAACATTGCTTTTATTTGTTTTCTTTTTTTCCTTCGAAACGGCTTTTGCTAAAGCTGCGGCCTCTCGCTTTACTTCCAATGCGGCCTTTTGGGTTTTTAATGTAGATACTAACTGAGTTGCGTTCTGTTTTGTATCATTAATAAAATAATCAATATCCCAAGGGGTTACACGGGTTGCAAATAGGTATAAAAAGCATATAAAGCTAACATACGTTGTGACAAAAACAGTTTTAAAAAATTTCTTTCCTGTACGCTTTTTTCGTTTTCGCTTTTTCATATGATCCAACCATATTTTCCTTTACTCACGTCACCAAGAACCTTACCATTTTGTAAAGTTACAACACGTTTTTTCATAATATCAACAAATTCCTTTGCATGTGTAGCAATAATGATAGTAATACCTAAATTATTGATTTCGTTAAATAGAGACATAATATCAAGGGATGATTCATAATCCAACTGAGCAGTTGGCTCATCAGCTATAATTATTTTTGGATTATTTACAACTGCCCTTGCCATAAGAACTTTAAAAGTTTCTCCGCCGGATAAGTTTATTGGATAATCATTCATTTTCTTTGTCATGCCAACAAGACCTAAAGCTAAGGGTATAGATTGGCGAATAGATTTGCTTGAATGACCGACTGCCAACATTGCTATTTCTAAATTTTGATAGATTGTTTTATTTTCAATTAGCGGATAATCCCTATTTATTATACCCAAAACCCTGCGGTAATAAGGAAAGTCTTTATTTGCCAAGTTATTTAAGGACAAGCTGTTTACCAGTATATCTCCGGAGGTTGGCTTAAGCTCTCCAGTGAGGAGGTTGATCAGTGTGCTTTTCCCCGATCCGGTTTTTCCTACAAGAAAAACAAAGTCACCTTCTTTGATTTCCAGTGAAATGTTCTCTACACCAATTTCGTTATTTGGATAAGTTTTAGATACGTTTTTGAATACAATCAAGGTTCTCATGCCTTTCAAAAAAGTTTATTTTTATCAATTTAGACAAGTTTTGACTTTATTTTTAGTATAACACCGAAGTGCAAAATTGTATATACTGCTAAATTACAGAAAAGGTTGTATTTTATTGTTTTTTATATTCTATGAACTTTTGAAAATTAGATTTGATGAAAAGGGGCAAAGCATTAAAGAAGGGTTGACAATTCTTGTTGTTTTTGATGTCAATAGAAATATAGCATAGAGAAACTGAAAGGTTTGGGTAATAAGAGTGTAGGGGTGGGCTGAGATATCTTTAATTGAAAGATGGTGTAGGAACAGTGAGTGGAATATTAAAAAAATAACCCCTCAAAATGAGGGGATTTTTGATTTACAATTTTGAAAAATTTCGTTATTTTAGCTATTTATTGGAAAGAATCAAAAAAGCGGATGATGGGAATCGAACCCACCTCTAAAGCTTGGGAAGCTTTCATTCTACCGATGAACTACATCCGCAGGGTATGTATCTATTATACCAAATCTTTCA
Organism: Clostridiales bacterium UBA4139; assembly: GCA_002380805.1. Taxonomy (GTDB): domain Bacteria; phylum Bacillota; class Clostridia; order Lachnospirales; family Anaerotignaceae; genus Chakrabartyella. The sequence continues at coordinate 67,777 of DFWH01000014.1, forward strand.
AAACTGTAAAGTATGAAAATTAACAAAAATTTTACAAATTCGGCTGATATTTTATAGGTTGCTTTTGTTTCCTACGGACATACTAGAAACGCAATCATTTTTTTAATTTTTTCAGAAACGCGAGGGATGGGTATGGAAAAGTTTGTAATTCATCACACAGATTCGCTTCAGGGAACGGTGCGGATTAGCGGGGCAAAAAATGCAGCATTACCAATTTTGGCTGCTTGTTTGCTAACGCAAGAGCCTTGTCATATTGAAAATGTTCCACCTCTTACTGATGTGATGTATATGCTAGAGATGCTGAAAGGCTTTGGAGCAGAAGTATCCTACGACAAGGAAAAAGAAGTAATTTTTATTCATGCAAAAGAATTAACATCATTAGAAAGCTACTATGAGCAAGCGGGTAAAATGAGAGCCTCATTTCTGGTGGCAGGTCCCTTGCTATCTCGCTATGGTGAAGTTAAATTGCCTCTTCCTGGCGGATGTCAGATTGGAAGCAGGCCGGTTGATCTGCATTTAAAGGGATTTCATTGTATGGGTGCAAAAAGCAAACAGGAATATGGCGTTATTGATTTAACGGCAAAGAAACTAAAGGGAGCCAATATTTACTTGGACTTTCCTAGCGTTGGGGCCACTGAAAACATCATGATGGCCGCAGTTTTGGCCAAGGGGCAGACAGTGATAGAGAATGCGGCAGCAGAGCCTGAAATTATTGATCTGGCAGATTTTTTGCGAGAGTTGGGGGCAGACATAAAAGGGGATGGAACCGATACTGTTGAAATTACAGGGGTTAAAGAGTTAAAGGGAACAACCCACAGTGTGATTCCTGATCGTATTGAGGCAGGGACTTTTATGGTAGGTGCGGCAATTACTGGCGGAGATATTGTGTTGGAAAATGTTCGAGAAGAGCATTTGAAACCTGTAATTGCAAAGTTAGCTGAATGTAATGTAAAAATTGAGGCCATTCCCCAAGGACTTCATGTTTATCGTAAGGGGAAGCTTCAGCCCTTGCAATTAAAAACCATGCCATTTCCTGGATTTCCAACTGATATGCAAGCGCAATTTATGAGCTTAATGACAATCGCCAGAGGTACAAGTGTCATTACAGAAACTGTTTTTGAAAATCGTTTTATCCATGCTGGGGAGCTTCAACGAATGGGCGCAGATATCCGAATTGATAGCCGAAATGCTGTTATTGAAGGTGTTGAAGAATTGACTGGTAGTAAGGTTAGAGCAACTGACTTACGGGCGGGTGCTGCATTAATCCTTTCCGCTTTAGCGGCCAAAGGTGAGACGGAAATAGGAGACATTCATCACATAGAACGAGGATATTATAAAATAGATGAAAAGTTGAGAGCCCTAGGGGCAGACATTCAACGCAAAGAAGAAAATTAAGGAATTATAGCGAATTTTTAAGAATTATGACGTTGACCGAGGATTGTTAGGGTGCTATACTGTTAGCAACCTAACAATCGGGGGTGAAAACAAAAAATGGATTATAAATTAAAGTTCTGTGTCGAACTAAAATCAGTTGTTAATTTAATTTGTCGAGAGATGGCACAACAACCTGCCTGCAACGGGGAAGATACTTTGTCCTCTATGCAAGTATGGGTAATTGAGTATCTTTATGAAAATCAGCATAGGGATATTTTTCAGAGGGATTTAGAAGCGGATTTTAACGTGAGAAGATCCACAGTTTCAGGGATTCTGCAAAATTTAGAAAAAAAAGGTTTGATTATCAGAGAGAGTGTAAATCAGGATGCCAGGTTAAAAAAGATTAGCCTTACCAAAGATGCTATTTTGGTTCATAAGGATATGCTGCAAAAAGTAGCAATAATGGAAGAGAAAATGACAGAAAATATTTCTGAGGAGGAATGGATTGCATTTTATAAGGTCTTAGACAAGATTAAGAAAAATCTGAAGTAATGATCTAAGACAGGAATTTAGACAGCAATACATATGATTGGGGAAAGCAGAAAGAGAGGAAATTTATGGAAGGTAAAAAAAAGCCGTTTATTTATTACTGGCTAATGGTTTTGCTATTGATGGGGATTTTTAATATTTTTTTCTTGCCACTGTTTACAAAAGATTCGGTGGAAAAAGTCTCGTATGATGTTTTTTTAGGTGAATTAAAGAGCGAGAATATAAGTGAAGTTCAGGTTAATGAAGATGACATTTACTTTGTTTTAAGAGGTACCACTGACGGAGAAACAGAGGTTGCTCCAGAAAAGGTGTATATCACAGGCCGTATGGATGACAGTATGCTGGTTGATCGCTTGGATAAAGCGGGGGTAAAGTTTAATGAGGTAAAACCAAAAGAAATTTCACCTTGGGTGAGTACTTTTATTATGCTGATTGTTTTTAGCTTATTCTGGCGTTTTGTTATGAGCAAGATGATGGGTAAAATGGGCGGTGGCATGGGTGGTAATGCTATGTCTTTTGGCAAATCTAATGCTAAGGTATACGTCAAGGCCCAAACAGGCAAGACCTTTGTTGACGTAGCGGGACAAGATGAAGCCAAGGAAGCCTTGGGAGAAATTGTGGACTTTTTGCATAACCCTGTAAAATATACGGAGGTAGGGGCAAAGATGCCCAAGGGCGCCCTTTTGGTAGGCCCTCCAGGAACAGGTAAAACCCTTTTGGCACAGGCTGTTGCTGGCGAAGCAAGCGTACCGTTTTTCTCTATTTCTGGTTCTGAATTTGTAGAAATGTTTGTTGGTATGGGTGCTGCAAAGGTGAGAGATTTGTTTAAGCAAGCCAATGAAAAGGCTCCTTGTATCGTTTTTATTGATGAAATTGATACCATCGGTAAGAAAAGAGATGGCGGTGGCATGAGTGGTAACGATGAAAGGGAGCAAACGCTGAATCAGCTTTTGACAGAAATGGATGGGTTTGATGGACAAAAGGGTGTTGTTATTTTAGCGGCAACAAATAGGCCTGAAACTTTGGATAAGGCGTTACTCCGTCCTGGTCGTTTTGATAGACGTATTCCAGTGGAGCTGCCAGATATGAAGGGTAGAGAATCTATATTAAAGGTTCATGCCACTAAGATTAAGATGGAAGATAACATCGACTTTGGCCCAATTGCAAGAGCTACATCAGGTGCGTCTGGTGCTGAGCTTGCAAATATTATAAATGAAGGTGCATTGCGTGCCGTAAGAATGGGCCGTTCTTTGGTAAGTCAGAATGATTTAGAGGAAAGTGTTGAGGTTATTTTGGCGGGTTATCAGAGAAAAGGAACCGTTGTTTCCAAGCATGAGAAAGAGATTATTGCTTATCATGAGGTTGGTCATGCCCTGGTAGCCGCAATGCAAAAAAATTGTGCGCCTGTTCATAAAATTACCATTATTCCCAGAACTTCTGGTGCCCTTGGTTATACCATGCAGGTAGATGAGGCAGAATACTTCTTGATGGATCGAGAAAAAGCATTTAATAAAATTGTGACGCTCACAGGTGGCCGTGTTGCCGAGGAAGTTCAGTTTAATTCTATTACCACAGGAGCCTCCAACGATATTGAGCAAGCGACCAGAATGGCACGGGCCATGATTACTAGATATGGTATGAGTGAGGAGTTTGGTATGGTTGCCTTAGAAACAGTAAGCAATCAATATCTGGGTGGAGATGCAACCTTGGCTTGCTCCCATGAAACAGCTGCAAAAATTGATGTGGCGGTTATCCAAATGATAAAGGAGGCCCATGATACAGCTTTACGCATTATCTCTGAAAACAGGGAGAAAATGGACGAAATTGCTGCATATTTACTGGAGAAAGAAACCATTACTGGAGATGAATTCATGAAAATTTTAAACGGTAATAAGGTTGAAAAAGTTGTGGAAGAAGAACGTGAAGCGGAAGCTTAAAATAAAAAACGGCAGTTGGAATTTTCCAACTGCCGTTTTTTATATCCTTATTTAATTTAGTCACCGGCATCGCTTAGAAGGACGGGGTCGTTGGTATTGAAGGATACCCCCTTCCCGTCTGTTGACATGATAATATTGCCGCTACGGAATGTACCATAAACAGTTGCCCCGCAGTTGAAGTAGCGCTCCAAGACTGCTCTGTGTGGGTGGCCATAGCTGTTTTCTTTTCCGGCGGAAATAACGACATATTCTGGTTGTAGAATATCCAGAAGACCTTGGGATGATGAGGTAGCGGAACCATGGTGGCCAGCCTTTAAGACTGTTACCTTTCCGAATTTAGTAAGGGAGGTTTTTTCTGCTTCTTTTTCCATGTCTCCCGTTAATAAAAGTGAAACATCACCATAGTTCAATTGTGCTACAACACTATTATCGTTGGCATCTTTATAACCATCTCCGGTTTCTATTACTTTAAGGTTTGCTCCATAGCCTAAGTCCAAAGTCATTTCGTCATCAAATAATACTTTGCAATTAGGTTCATTCTGGGCTGCCTGCCAATATTCGTTGTATGTTTTGGTGTCTTTTTTTGCACCACTGTCAATGATTTTTGATACGGTATAGGCTTCGATTACATCATCCAGCCCGCCAATATGGTCTGCATCAGGATGTGTTGCAATTACCAGATCTAAGGGACCATCAACATAATTTTTTATGTAGGAAACAATGGTTCTTCCATCTTTGTTATTTCCCCCATCAATAAGCACCTCAAAGTCTTGATTATCAATGAGGATGGCATCGGCTTGGTCTACATCTATAAAATGTACTTTCAGCTCGCCATCGACACTTTCGGTAATTAAAACTGCATTTTTTTTCTCATCCCACTTTACATTTGCGCCAAATGCCTCCAACACTGGGCGGATTGGGAGGTATGTTCTGCCATTTTCCAGAAGGGCGGCGGTGTCTGTTTTTTTCTGGTTTCCGTTAACTAGGATATATGATTTTCCGATTGGAACTTTTACGGTCATATCTTGTTTTTTTAGGGTGACAGTTTGTTCCGCATCACTCCAACTGATTTCGCAACCATAGGCATCCATGGTTGCCCTTAAAGGTACCTGCATGCGGCCCTGGGAATCGGTGAAGGGATATCCACTTTGTGAAGAAAAAGCCACTTTTTCATTGTTGATATAGATTGCTGTTGAGGATGAATAGGCATAGACAACTGCCATAAAAAGACAACAAATTGTAAAGATACTCATAAACTTAATCAACTTGTTAGATTTCTTTTTTCTTCGTCCTTTTCGTTTTGTACTCATTTTTCTCCTCCAAACCTTTTTAATTGGATATTTCTTTTTTTAAATAATAAGCAACTTTATAATAGGGAACGTCATAGCCCATATCAGCCAGACGATGGGAGATTTTTCTGGGACCATCGCCATCTTTGTGGCGTTCAAAGATAAAATCTGCAACATCCTCGGTTATTTTATTTGTAGGGTGTAACGCGTCATTTTTTTCCATTTCCAATTTTTCAGAAACATCAAAAGGTATGTGCTCTAGCCCAACGATAGTTGTAATGTCTGTTTTCTCTCCAATATCCTCAATCAAGGGGGAAGAGGCGTCAATGCTATAATTGATTACATCCCGCATTTGACGGATATTTCTTGGATAGACGGCATTTAAAAGAGCATGTTTGGCTTGAGGTGTAAATTCAACATGGTATTGAATTCTTCTTGCTTCCCATACCGCATTTTCATACTTATGAACAAAATGTAGAAAAAGCTGCTCTTTTTCCCTGAGAGAACGTTCTTGCAATGAGGGGAGATACATTTCATATTGACCAAGTCGTTGATAAAGCTCTGGTAAAAACACGTCATGAAGATTTTTTGTTGAGGCAGCGATTACAATGACGTTAATATCGATTTCTTTGGTATCGCCAATACGACGGATTTTGCCGGATTCGATGGCCTTTAAAAGTAGGCTCTGGTAGTTTTCTATGGTGTGGGCTTCATCTAAGAATAAAATTCCGCCGTTTGCCTGTTCAAAGAGTCCTTTTTTCTTTTTTGAGCCAGTGTAGGCACCCTCGACGGATCCGAAAATTTCCATAGCTGCTATGTCAGGGTTGGTGAACTGGGCACAATTGATTTCGATAAATGGTGCGGTTTTGCTGATGACGCCAATTTCTTTGGCGTAATTATAAATCAAATTGGCCAACATGGTTTTTCCAGTACCCGATGCTCCAGTGATGATGGAGTGGCGGGGGCCACCTAAAGAGCCAACAATTTTTTTTGCTTGTTTAAACACACTTTGCATGGTACCAAGGTGAACGACATGGTTAAAGTCACCTTCTGGCTTATTTAGGTTGATTTGTATTTCTAGTTGTTTGATTTTGCTATTCAATTGATCCAACTCTTGAATATCTTGAAAGACAGAAAAAGCCCCCAAAAATTCACCTTTGTGAAAGATAGGGTAAGAGTTGACGATATACTTTTTTGGTGGAACAAAGTGAATTTTTTTGTCTAAGACTGGTTGGCGGTCCTGTAAAACAGTGAGCAGAACCGCAGCAGGATAAAAATCGGTTATAGGATTCCCTAACATCTCTTCCTTCTTTTTGCCTGTATAGTTAGCACTAATTTCATTGACATAAACCAAAATACCATCTGTATCTACAACATTTACCCCATCATTGATATTATCTAATACTTCGGGGAGAAAATTTAGGGATAAAAAAAGTTCTTTTGTCAGTTTCATAGGGTTTCACACCTCAATTTTGTGAGAATTTCATTTTATAACAATGCTTTTGTTACATTCTAACATTTTTTCCAACGATTATCTATATATTATTTAAAATTTGTACGGGAAATCAACAAAAGACTTGTTTGGCACGGTAATTGCTGATAAAATATAATCGTTACAGAAATAACAATTATGCAAAAGCATGAAAATTGATCTAAGGAGGAACAAATTATGGAGTTTGGCTATTCTAAGGAGCACGTTTTATTACGAGATCTTTACAGAAAGTTTGCCGAGACAGAGGTAAAACCTTTGGCAGAAGAACTGGATGAAGAAGAAAGATTTCCTGTGGAAACATTAGGCAAGCTGGCAAGATTCGGTTTTATGGGTATTCCATTCCCCAAAGAATACGGCGGTGCTGGTGGTGACTATTTGGCATATTCTATGGCAGTAGAAGAACTTGCTAAGGTTTGTGCAACAACAGCGGTAGTTGTGTCTGCACATACATCTTTGTGCGCAGGTCCTATCTATATGTTTGGTACAGAGGAACAGAAACAGAAGTATTTGGTACCCTTGGCAAAGGGAGAAAAATTGGGCGCTTTCGGTTTAACTGAACCAAGTGCAGGTACAGACTCCTCTATGCAGCAAACAACAGCTAAGTTGGATGGCGATGAATATGTACTGAATGGTACAAAAGTATTTATCACAAATGCAGGTTATTCTGATACATATGTAATTATTGCTATGACCGACAAATCCAAAGGAAATCGTGGTATTTCTGCATTCATCGTAGAAAAAGATACACCTGGATTTGAAATTGGTAAGAAAGAAAGAAAAATGGGTATCCGTGGTTCTGCAACTTGCGAATTGATTTTTGAAAACTGCCGTATTCCAAAGGAAAATCTTTTGGGCAAAGAAGGTCAGGGTTTCAAAATTGCAATGCAGACATTGGATGGCGGTCGTATTGGTATCGCTTCCCAGGCATTGGGTATCGCTGAAGGCGCAATTGAAGAATGCGTAAGATACGTAATGGAAAGAAAGCAGTTCAAGAAGAGAATTGGTCAGTTCCAGAACACTCAGTTTGAATTGGCTGATATGGCTGCAAAAGTTGAGGCTGTTAAACTGTTGGTTTACGAAGCAGCTTGTGAAAAAGATGCACACAGAAGCTATTCACACTTGTCCGCAATGGCTAAATATTTGGCTGGTTCCACAGCAAGTGATGTAACTAGAAGATGTGTACAGCTTTTCGGTGGTTATGGTTACACCAGAGATTACCCTATCGAAAGAATGATGCGTGATGCTAAGATCACAGAAATCTACGAAGGTACTTCTGAAGTACAGAAGATTGTTATCTCTAGCTGGTTAGGCTTGAAGTAATCCATTTTAAATATGTTTTCGTTTGCTAAAACGAAATGAAAAGATTCGAAAATTTGAAAGGAGAAACTATCCCTATGAAAATAGTTGTTTGTATCAAGCAGGTACCTGATACCGTAGAAGTTAAGATTGATCCTAAAACAGGCACACTGATCCGTGACGGTGTTCCTTCTATTATTAACCATGATGACAAAACAGGTATTGAAGCTGCTTTGGCATTAAAAGAAAAATTAGGTGGCACTGTAACCGTAGTATCCATGGGACCTCCTCAGGCGGATGTTGCTTTAAGAGAAGCATTGGCTATGGGTTGCGATGAAGCTTTCTTGGTTTCCGCTAGAGAGTTTGGTGGTTCCGATACATATGCTACATCCGGTATTTTGGCTGCAGCTTTAGATAAAGTTGGTTATGATTTAATTATCACTGGCCGTCAGGCAATCGATGGTGACACAGCTCAGGTTGGTCCTCAGATTGCAGAAAAATTACACTTGCCTCAGGTTTCTTATGTTGAAGAAGTTATTGATGCAGGTGCAGACTTTGTTGTGGTAAAAAGACAGTTTGAAGATGGTTACCACATTGTAAAGGTTAAAACACCTTGTCTTTTGACAGCAATTGCTGAATTGGCTGAGCCTAGATATATGTCCGTTGGTGGCGTTTTCGAAGCATATAAGAAAGAAATCAAAACCATTGGTTTTGAAGATTTGAAGGCTGGATTGGAGTTGGATATGATCGGTTTGAAGGGATCCCCTACAAACGTGTTCAAATCCTTCACAAAGGAAATGAAGGGTGCTGGTACAATATTGAATGACCTTACACCTGAACAGGCAGTAGAAGCAATTGTTAAAAAGTTAGAAGAAAAATTCATCATCTAATTTTAGATGGGGTTTAGAATAGAGGAGGAACACCTATGAGCAAGGGTATTTTTGTAGTTATTGAGCAAAGAAGCGGCAAGGTACAGAACGTAGGCCTTGAGCTGATCGGCGAATCCACTAGAC